>CALRKB020000018.1:0-77667 GCA_943367755.1 Rhizobium sp. Q54
GCTTTTGCTTTAGTTTTGGTCAGGATTGGCTCTCCTGCTCCTGACCCTAAACCTCGCGGTAAGTCTCCTGGTTGGTCTCCTGGAAGAAAACGGACTCGTCGCATTCGTTATCCCACTGTCAAAAAACGCTATTCCAAGCCTAGTAAAAAGGCCAAAACAGCAGCCTTGTAGCTGCACTCCTTCTCTTCTATCTTCTATCTCAATAGTTCCTATCTATTGGGATATTTCTTCCTGGGCTTTCTTAATCTTTTAGTCTAAACTCCAGTAAATAATCCTGCGCCCCCTCCTGCATGGTGCTAATGGCGAGGGTCTCATCATCGAGCCCAGTCAACACAATAATTGGAATTGTAGGAGCCTGCGCTTTGACCCTGACAAGAGTTTCTATCCCCTGACTGTCTGGTAGTGAGAGATCCAGGATAACAACATCACAGCTTTTCGTCTCCAGCCATAGCAGAGCCTTGTCTAGCAACTCCACCCACGCCAATTCGACTTGGATAGAGGTGACTTCACTCAAAAGTTCCTGCAACAAACGGGCATCGCCGGGGTTATCTTCCACCAGCAAGACTTGAATGGGGCGATTTATCAGTGTCTTCATTGGGAAGGTAGTTGGACGATGGTGAACCAGAAATGTTCTATAGATTGTACGATCTTCACAAAGCGTTCGAAATCAACTGGTTTGGTGATATAGCAATTTGCATTGAGATTGTAGACTTTAAGAATATCCTCTTCGGACTGAGAAGTCGTCAGAATGACCACAGGAATGCGCTTTAGGGCTTCGTCAGTTTTGATCTCTGTCAGCACCTCGCGTCCATCTTTCTTAGGTAGATTCAAATCAAGCAGGATCAGGTCTGGATGGGTCGCTGTAGAATAGTTCTCAATTTTGCGCAGGTATAGGAGAGCTTCTACCCCATCCTCAACTACATTTAGGTTGATCCGCACTTTGCCTTCTTCTAGGGCAATTTTAGTGAGTTGAGCATCACCAGGATTATCTTCAACCAACAATACTTCAAAAAATTTGCCGTTTACGCCAAAGCTCATAAGCGATTTTCTCCATTATTTGGAATTCTGTCATTGGGAATAGTGAAGTAAAAAGTTGAACCTTTACCTAGTTCCGACTCAACCCAAAGTTCTCCACCGTGACGTTCGACAATCTTCTTGCAGACAGCCAATCCGATCCCTGTACCTGGATACTTTGTCCGGCTGTGTAAGCGCTGAAAAATAAGGAAAATGCGATTGATATATTGCGATTCTATGCCAATTCCATTGTCCTGCACTGAGAATAACCATTTGACCCCATGATGCTCTGCTGTTATGTGAATTTGTAGTGGTATTTCCCTGCGAAACTTGATGGCATTGCCGATCAGGTTTTGGAATAACTGACTGAGTTGGGTTGGAGCCGCGATAATTTTGGGCAGAGTATCGTGGGTCACCACAACTTTATTATCCTTGATCGCAATCTGTAGGTTGGCTAAGATATCATTTAAAATCAGATTGCAATCAACGAGCTTAAAGGGTTGACTGGGCCGACTCAAACGCGAGTATGTTAACAGATCGTTAATCAACACCTGCATCCGACTCGCTCCATCCACAGCATAGGTAATGAACTCATCGGCATTAGCATCAAGCTTGTGTTTGTATCGCCGCTCTAGAAGCTGTAGATAACTCGTGACCATGCGCAATGGCTCTTGCAAATCGTGGGAAGCTACATAGGCGAACTGCTCTAGCTCGGCATTGGAGCGCATGAGTTCTTGTCTTTGATTCTTTAGTTCTTCTTCTGCTTGTTTGCGATCGCTGATGTCCTTCATAAAGCAGTGATGTCCAGTCAATTGCTTTTGCTCATCGTAAGCAGAGATCATCACCAGTTGTTTGTAGAAAATAGAGCCATCTTTTCGCACGCCCCTAGCTTCAGTTTTTACCTTGCCATCCGCTAGCATTTGCTGGTAAGCCACAAGCAACTTGTCCAAATCTTCAGGATAGACTGTTTCTTTCCAGTCTTTCCCAATCATTTCAAACGGTTGGTAGCCAACCATTTGGGCATAGGCTTTATTAACGTTGATATAGCGACCTTGTTGGTCTAGGCGCGAGATTCCTTCCACAGCATTTGCTAGCGCAGCATTCAATTCGCGTATTTCTACTTCAGCTTGCTTGCGATCGCTGATGTCGGTATGAGAGCCTGCCATCCGCACAACATTGCCTGTTTCATCCCATAGAGCCTGACCCCGATCCAGAATCCATTTGTAGGTGCCATCTTTGCACAACACCCGATGCTCGGTACTGTAATATGGCGTTTTCTTAGCAAAGTGCTCCTGTACAGCTTGCGTAACCCAGCCCAGATCGTCTGGATGGACGCGTTTTGCCCATTCATCCAGGTGATTGGCAATTTCACTATCTTTGTAACCCAGCATTTCCTTCCAGCGAACTGAGAAAAAGACTTCATTAGTCTTCACGTTCCAGTCCCAAATCCCGTCATTATTGCCCTGCACCGCCAGGTGCCAGCGTTCATTACTTTCTCGTAATGACTCCTCTATCTGTTTGCGATCGCTTTGTTCTGCATCTTTGCGATCGCTGATTTCCTGTTGTAAAAGTGCGTTAACGCGCAAAAGCTCGGCGGTGCGCTCCTCCACTCGTCTTTCTAACTCATCTTCAGACTGCCGCAATGCCTCTTCTGCCTGCGGGTGTGCGATCATTTCCTGTTGCAATTGCTGCTCGAATTGCTCTAGTTCACCCATGTGTTTACGACCTCCATGGTATTGATTACCCCTCACATCTATATTATGAAAATTCTTGAAGAATTGTGAGGGGCGAATCATACGTAATTGAATATTGTGAACTCTAACTGCCTAAGATTGATCGCCTAGAGAAGCCCCAAATCCGCTGCTAATATCACCAAAAGCGCTTGTAGTAGCAGGTGCAGAGGCTTTTTTAGCCCCAGCAGCTTCTAAAGCAGCCCATGTTTGGGCTCCAACAATACCATCAGCATCGAGACCATGCTCGGTTTGAAATTTGATAACAGCGGCCTCGGTTTGGTCGCCAAACATACCATCGGCATTAATTCCTAGCAATTTTTGTAATTGGGTTACATCTTCATTAGAATCGCCTTTGTACAATTCTGAATGTGCCATAGTTAAATCCTCCTTTGAAATAGGCAAAAATGTCGAGCTTTGTCAAAAAAATGAATGAACTACTTTTTATTATGCTGCATTCGCGATCCGATAAATTAATCTCTAGAATTAGTAAAGATTTCTACAGCCGTTTCCTTTCAGTGAATATATCTATCATCAAGCTTTGGAAGTTTTGAGGTCAATCAATTTTACTGGTATCTAGGGAATAAACTTGTTTAGCTCTTCAACCAATAGATGTACTGTAGTCGAAGGGTTATGAGTCCCTGTCATTTTCGGATCGTGCTTGTCTAAAATCCTTTTCGCATATTTAATTGCTGTGGACTGCTTATCTTTTAGTTCATCGTACATAGTCTCACTATTCTTTTCATATCTATGACCTAGTCTGGCTTCAAGTATTCTTTTGTATCCTTGCCGATGTGTCTCAGATTCATAATATTCAAAGTGAAGTATATACCATAATTCAAACGCATCATTAGAATAGGCAACACCGAGTTTTTGGCTTCTTGCTAAGGTTATAGCTTCGTTATAATTTTGGGCGTTGAAATTTTCCTGTTTGAAATCTCGGTCAAACACGCACCATACTTGGTCTTTATATCCATCTCTATCAATTTTTAGCCCTAATTCCTCTTTTAGCCTCAATGCTTCTTTAACTAAGCTTAGGGTAGTACGCCCCACCCCTCGAATATCGACATCAATCACCTTCGGTCTTGTCGGCACTGGAAACTTCCTAAAATAGTTTGGCTCAGTTTTTCCCCCTTCGCAAACAATCAGAAATTTTGGAATAGTTTCTCGTGTATTAATTTTTCTGTCAGAATAACCCCGAGATGACTGCCCATAATTCTTTCTCTTAACCATTCGCTTAACCCACTAAATGGTTCAGACTACCTATAAAAGGAACAGCCCCATACCTACCTTCAATATAATCACTCTCAAATGAAGCATCATTCCTTACTTTATATTCAGCTAAAGAATAAAGGTGGGTTGCTCCATATCTATCTTTTTCAGTAAACCAGATCTGATCTCTACGGAAAATTTTGTGACTCAGTAAATTAGTGTCATGAGTCATAAATATTAGTTGTGCATTATTTGGGTTTGTCACATTAGAATTAAACAAATCAATAATCGTAGAAGTGATCAGTGGGTGTAGCCTTGCATCTAATTCATCAATTAGTAAAACCTTCCTATTCTCCAAAGCATTAATAAGATGACCTGCTATAGTAAATAGTTTCTGAGTTCCTTCTGACTCATTCCTCTTCATGTCAAGTAATGCATTTGAGGAATGATGATTATCATAATCATATATCTTATGTGCAGTCATGATTGTCGCCATTATAGGTCTTTCAGAACCAGAATGATCTGTTATCCCATCTTCTGGCAACCATTCATTGGGTATATATGCAGTAAGTTTTTGGATGTCATCAATACCCAGATCTAGTTCTTTAATTAGATGGATAATCTTGTCCCTATATTTTATATTTTCTAGACATTGGATCGTAAACATACGATAATCAATACTTTCTATCCCTACGCTTATATTCAAGTTATTAGAAAACCAACTTAAAATATTCTCGGCTGTTTCAACATTAAACTGGGCAGCAACTGAAAGGAAGAGAGCATTACTTCTGGTGATTCCTCTAATACCTTTTCCACCTTTGAAAGCAGTTGATACAGATATTTGATCTCCATTTCTTTCAAATAGTCTTGCTTCTCTACTAGTTCGCACATAAAACAACCATTCGGAAATGATTTTCTGATAATCGGCTTCAAAACCGTATCTAAATCTTGTTCCATTCAGTATAAAAATGATTTCAAAAAAAGATGGTTCATGTTCAGTTACTTCACTCAGTAAAAATCTCTCAACACTGATTGCCTCATTGGTTTGAGTTTCTTTTGAGGAATTAAGAACAAACCACCGCATAAAGTCAACTGCCTTAGCTAGATTGCTCTTCCCACTAGCGTTAGCCCCATAGATTGCCGCGCTTTTTAGCAAGCTTAACTGTTTGTCAACTATAAAGACATTATTCTCATCAAGCTTCTTATCTTTAGCAGAGATCTTGGCCGCTACCATACTGAAGGTAACAGTCTCTTTAAACGATCTGTAGTTCCCTACACTAAACTCAATAAGCATAAATAGGTTTCGCGACACTCAAATGCCACTTTTTGTGAAATTTTCACAATATTATCTAATTCTAAACCAAATTACTCCATGCTATCGATCTAAGCGCTGAAATAGCGGGCTTCGGGGTGATAGGCGATTAAGGCTGTCGTAGACTGTTCGGGATAGAGTTGCTCGCTTTCATCCATGATCAGGTCAATGCGCTTCGCGTCTAGTAAGTCCAGCAACTTATACTGATCCTGCATGTTTGGGCAAGCGGGATAGCCAAAGCTATAGCGAGAGCCGCGATAGCGCTGTGCCAGCACATCGCGAATGTTATCGGGATCTTCTGCTCCAAAACCTAACTCGCGACGGATGCGGGCATGTACCCATTCCGCTAGGGCTTCCGCCATTTGTACTGCTAAGCCGTGGAAGTAGAGATAGTCGGTGTATTGGTTGGATTTGAATAGTTCCTGAGCGAATTCGGTGGCGATATGTCCTACTGTTACCGCTTGTAATGGCATCACATCGATAGTGCCCATTTCTTTTGGTGCGTAAAAATCTGCAATGCAGAGACGGCGCATCGATCGCTGGCGGGGGAATTTAAAGCTCTGGATGGGTTGTAGTTCAGCCAGCGATCGCACTCCAATTTGAGCAGAATCATAAATATAAACATCATTTCCTTCAGCTTGAGCGGGGAAGTAACCGTAAGCCACGCTTGGCTCTAGCAATTTCTCCGTGATAATGCGCTGTTTCCACTCTTCCAGAACGGGATAGACTTTTTCAGCGAGGAAGGCATCGTATTCTTCTCGCGATTGCTCCTTGGGTTTGCGGAATTGCCATTGTCCAGCGATCAAGGCTTGGAGATCTAGATACCAGAATAACTCTTCTAAGGGAATCTCTGCCGCAGTGATAATCTTGGCACCCCAGAAAGGTGGGGTGGGACGCGGAATGTCAGCCGCAACTACCTCAGAGCGACGTGGATCTTCAGGTAAGTCTTCCTTAACTTTAGGTTCTTGGTCTTGAGCGAGTTTCTCAGATTTTACTATATCAGATGAGTTCGCAACCGCAAATGATGCACCATGACCATTCAGAAAGCCCTTAGTATTATCCCATTGACCTTCCGCTTTGGCTGGCATATAGGCATCCATAAAGTTGAGATCGGAGAAAGCATCTTTCCCATATACCACTTGACCGTTATAGGTATTCTGGCAGTCTTCATGCACAAATTTCGGTGTTAGCGCCGCACCACCAAGAATTACGGGTACTTCAATACCGCGATTGTTAAATTCTGCTAAATTCTCTTTCATGAATGCTGTGGATTTAACCAGTAATCCACTCATGGCAATACAGTCAGCCTTGTGCTCTTCATAGGCATTGATAATAGTATCTACGGGCTGTTTGATGCCGAGATTGACTACCTTGTAGCCATTATTAGAGAGAATAATATCAACGAGGTTCTTGCCGATATCGTGGACATCACCCTTTACAGTAGCGATCACTACCACTCCCTTATTCGAGCCTTCTGCCTTCTCCATGAATTGCTCCAGGTAGGCTACAGCAGACTTCATGGTTTCGGCGGACTGCAACACAAATGGCAATTGCATTTGTCCCGATCCAAACAGTTCGCCCACAACTTTCATGCCATCCAACAGGAAATTATTAATGATATCTAGTGGCGCGTATTGTTTTAGAGCTTCCGCCAGGCGATCATCTAATCCCATGCGATCGCCATCGATAATATGATTTTTTAGGCGTTCTTCGATTGGTAGATTGGCATCTTCCGATTTCTCGCGTTTAGTACTAACTCCTTCAAATAGAGTAGTGAATTCGCCTAAGGGATCGTAGGTACAGATATCACCATCGAATTGACGTTCATCGTAAACAAGTTGCCTAGCGACTTCCAATTCCTTAGCATCGATGCGATTAAGCGGTAAAATCTTACTAGGATTGACGATCGCCGCATCCATACCTGCCTTTTGAGCTTCGTGCAGAAATACGGAATTCAGCACTACTCTTGATGCTGGATTCAAACCAAAGGAGATATTAGAAACGCCCAGAATAATATGACAACCAGGCATTGCGGCTTTGATGCGGCGATTTGCCTCAATAGTTTCCGCTGCATTACGTCTATCTTCGGCAATCCCAGTAGAAATTGGTAATGCTAGAGTATCGAAGAAAATCTCGTAGGGTGGAATACTAAATTGTTGCGTGGCTTGATCGTAGGCACGTTTGGCGATCGCAAACTTTTTGTCAGCAGTCCGCGCCATACCATCTTCATCAATCGTACCGACTACGATACCCGCTCCATAGGTTTTCGCCAGTTCCAGGACTTTACAGAAGCGTGGCTCACCATCTTCATAGTTGGTGGAATTTAGCAAGCACTTGCCACCCGATAGCTTTAACCCCGCCTCCATCTTTTCCCATTCTGTCGAATCGAGCATCAAGGGAATCGTGACGTTGGTCACCAAACGCGATACCAGCTCGTGCATATCTCGCACACCATCACGCCCGACATAATCAACGTTGACATCGAGTATGTGAGCGCCTTCTTTAACTTGCGATCGCGCCAGAGCAACTAAGCCATCCCAATCTTCGGCATTGAGCATATCGCGGCACTTCTTGGAGCCACTGGCATTTAACCGTTCGCCCACAATCAGGAATGAATTATCTTGTTCGTAGGGTTGAGAACTGTAGATTGATGCGGCTGAAGGCTCGTAGACATAGTCGCGCTGTTTGGGCTTGAGCGTTTTGGCGATCTCTGCTAGCTCCTTGATGTGGGCGGGTGTAGTACCGCAGCAACCGCCAATTACCTGCACGCCTAAATCTTCGACAAAGTGGGAGAGATGTCCGCGCAGATCGCTGGGTGTAAGTCGATAGTGAGCTTTGCCACCTACGTTCTCAGGCAATCCGG
The DNA here is from genome assembly GCA_943367755.1 of Rhizobium sp. Q54. Taxonomy (GTDB): domain Bacteria; phylum Cyanobacteriota; class Cyanobacteriia; order Pseudanabaenales; family Pseudanabaenaceae; genus PCC-6802. The sequence continues at coordinate 8,132 of CALRKB020000018.1, forward strand.
CATTGGGAATACAGGAGACGGCAAATTTAGAATGCTCAGCGAGGTATTTAATATGGTCTGTCATGCGATCGGGGCCAGTGGCACAGTTCAGCCCTAGTACGTCGATCTGATATGGTTCTAAGATTGTCAATGCTGCGCTGATATCCGTACCGACAAGCATCGTGCCTTGCTGTTCCATAGTCAGCGATACCACAACAGGCAACCTCGCTCCCTTACGCTTGAATACTTCTTCTACAGCATTCATCGCCACTTTGATTTGCAGGACATCCTGACAGGTTTCGATAATCAGCAGGTCTACACCACCGTCATACAGTCCTTCGATCTGCTCGATAAACGACTGCTTCATATTGTCAAAGTCGATGTGCAGCAGTGTTGGCAGTTTGGTAGTAGGGCCGACTGAACCTGCCACAAAGCGCGGCTTTTCTGGAGTGGAAAACTCTGCTGCAACAGATTTCGCTAATTCTGCGGCTTTCTTGCTCAATTCATAGGCTCGATCCGCAAGGTCGTACTCAGCCAGCACAATCGACGTTCCACCAAAGGTATCGGTTTCGATTACATCCGCCCCTGCCTCTAAAAAGTCGCGATGCACTTTGGCGATCGCCTCAGGCTTAGTAACGATTAAATACTCGTTGCAACCCTCATACTCAGGCCCACCAAAATCCTCAGCCGTCAGGTTTTGCATTTGCAAAGACGTACCCATTGCCCCATCAAATACAATTACGGGGCGATCGCTGCTGTGAAGGCGTTCGAGGAAAAGGTTAGTCATGGCAGGATAATGCAACTTAAGTTACTAGTTCTTAATTTTAGCTATTTTTCAGTTTTAGTCGAGATAAAAGTCGTTGGCTAAGGAAAAGAGTAGGAAAGGAGGTCGCCCCAAGAAGAAAGCTGATGCTGTATCCTAGGTATGCGCCAACATCATTAATAGGAGGTAGTTATGCCACTACCAAAAGCAACTGCAATGGGTAAGGTTCTAGTTACGCTAACTGTTACCAACCGCGCCGATCAAATTCGCTTTGAAGATGGCGCGATCGCTGCCGATCGCGTGCGATCCGTAGAGCTAAAGAATGTGTTGGTAGATACAGGCGCTACGACCCTTTGTTTACCTTCTAAGGCGATCGCCAATTTAGGACTGAAATTACTCAAAGAAGTTGATGTGACTACCGCTACAGGCATTAGCAAGGCCAGAGTTTTTCAAGATGCCAAAATATCTTTAGAAGGGCGAGAAGGGACGTTTGAATGTCTGGAATTACCTGGTGGAGATCATGCATTACTAGGCGTAATTCCGCTAGAGGCTCTAGGCTTAGAGATTGACCTCAAAAATCAAATCCTGAAGGTCTTACCAATTAGCCCCACTGATACCTATTTGACTATCCTCTAATTCTCAGCTTCTTGACATCCTGGAATTATTCTTGATCGCATCCAAAGATAAACTAAAGACTATACAAAATTGAGATCGCTGCTTGTCAAAGGCCGCCACTAATAAATGACTGGATTGATATCTAACTGAAAATTAAGAGAACTGAAATATGACTACTTTTGCACTGCATGTACCAGATGATTTGTACCAATCGCTGATCAAAGTTGCCCAAAAAACAGGAATAACTGCTGAGGAACTAGCAATACAATACATTTCTACCGCAGTATATAGCGTCAATGACGATCCTTTAGAGGAATTCATAGGAGCATTCACTAGCGATGTTCCTGATTGGGTAGAGCATCACGATCGCTACCTTGGTCAAGCTGGAATGAACATTGGAGCAGCAGAAGTGGATGGCTAACCTCTTTGTCGATACCTCTGGCTGGGGTAATATCATTGACAAGACTCAGCCAACCCATAATCTTGCTGCCGATATTTACCGTACCGCTCGTCAAGCGAATCACAAGATCATAACAACCAACTACATCATCACTGAACTTGCTGCCCTGCTTGCTAGTCCTCTCCGCATTCCTAGAGTAAAGGCTATAGCCTTCATCCAGAGCCTAAAAACTTCTCCGTACGTGCTAATTCTGCACATCAGTAAAGATTTAGATCGCAAAGCATGGGAACTATTCTCCAGCCGCGAGGATAAAGCATGGAGCTTAGTAGACTGCTCGACGTTCGTCGTCATGCAACAGAATAATATGATCCAAGCACTCACTACAGACCACCACTTCGAGCAAGCTGGATTCATGAGGTTGCTAAAATGAAATGTCAAAACTACTGAGATAATCAAGACATCGCATACAGAACTAAGTCGGCACCTGTATATTCTCTTACTATGGAAATTCCCACCCCGCAAATTGATATCAACCGCTTGCAGCAAGCCTTAACGGTAGAGGCGGAGAATGGGTTTAACAATTTGCAGGGCAAACAATATTATTTTGCAGACTTCCTTAGCCTTAGCCTAGGAGAATCTATCCCAGACAAGTGGGAGCAACCCGAACGCGATCGCGCCCAAACCCTCGCCACCAAATATAGTCATTACGCTGAATTGCCCCTGAGCGATCGCCAGCACCTTGTTGCCGAAACCAGAAGACTGCTTTATGAGGTGCGCCGCCGCGAAATTACTGAATCATCACCCCCACCGAAAATAGAGAAAAAGCCCAAAACTGAAGCCCTAGTCGAGCCTAAATCGAGATCGCTCTCTCTAGATTTGCAATTACAATACCTCGAAGGAGTTGGCCCCCATGTGGCGGCAAGGCTAGAGCGACTGGAGCTATACACCGTTGAGGATGTGCTGCACTACTATCCTCGCGATCATATTGATTATGCGCGTCAGATTGCGATCGCCCATCTCAATCCTGGCGATACTGTCACCGTGATTGGCACAATCCGACGCTATAACTGCTTTACCAGTCCCAAAAATCCCAATCTCACAATTGTGGAGATTATCCTGCGCGATCATACCGCCCAGATTAAGCTGAATCGCTTCTGGACGGGCAAGCGCTATAGCAACAAAGGCTGGCAGGAGCAACAAAAACGTCTATACCCTCAAGGCGCAACGGTCGCCGCTTCGGGTGTGGTGAAGCAAGGTAAATATGGCCTGACGCTAGAGCAATTTGAGATCGAAGTCCTAGAGCACAGCCACGATCGCATTGAGTCGGATACGATTGGTAGGGTTGTTCCCATCTATCCCCTCACCGAAGGTGTCAGTCCTGAACTCATCCGCCGCGTAGCGATCCAATGTCTACCTGTGGCACATAGGATCGGCGATCCTATCCCCGAACGTCTGCAAAAGGATTACAACCTGATTGGTCTAGCTGAGGCTGTAGCTCAAATTCACTATCCCGATGATAGTCATAAACTTGACGCCGCGATCGCCCGGCTCTCATTTGACAAATATTTCTATCGCCGTCTCGTCTCGCTCTATCGGCGACAACAACAGAAAGCGATTCACTTTATACCGCAAAGCAACCGGATCGAACAACTAGAGCAAATGCTCCCGTTTAAACTTACAGGGGCCCAACAAAGAGCGATCGCCGATATCCGCAACGATCTGCAAGGCGATACCCCCATGAATCGACTCGTGCAAGGGGATGTTGGATCGGGCAAAACGATCGTGGCGGTTTATGCGCTGCTCACAGCAATTGAGGCGGGCTATCAAACTGCCCTGATGGCTCCGACAGAAGTTTTAGCAGAACAGCATTACCACAAAATCGTCGATTGGTTCAACCAACTCCATCTTCCTGTAGAGTTACTGACTGGTTCTACCAGGACAGCGAAGCGGCGGGAGATTCTCAGTCAACTGGCAACAGGCGAATTACCACTAGCGATCGGTACGCATGCGCTGATTCAGGATGGTGTAGATTTTAGCCAGCTTGGTTTGGTTGTGATTGACGAACAACATAGATTTGGCCGCGATCAGCGATCGCGACTTTTGCAAAAAGGGGAAGATCCCCACGTTTTGATCATGACCGCCACGCCAATTCCGCGCACGCTTTATCTCACTAACTCTGAGATCGATGTCAGTATTATTGACGAACTACCGCCAGGACGGCAACCAATTCAGACTACGCTGCTCAGACCCAGTCAGCGACGTGAAGCCCACGAATTGATGCGCCGCGAAGTTGCCAAGGGGCATCAAGTCTATGTCGTGCTGCCCTTAGTAGAAGAGTCCGAGAAAATGGAAGATATTAAAGCCGCAGTAGAAGAACGAGAGTACCTACAAGGAACGGTTTTTCCTAGCTTCCAAATCGGTCTATTACACGGCAAAATGACTTCCTCAGAGAAAGAAGAAGCGATTTCTAAATTTCGTGATCGCACCACTCAAATTCTTGTCGCAACAACAGTAGTAGAAGTGGGAGTAGATATTCCCAATGCCTCGGTGATGATGATCGAACACGCGGAGAGATTCGGGTTGGCACAACTGCACCAGCTAAGAGGACGAGTTGGTCGGGGTGCTGCTCAATCTTACTGTTTGCTCATGAGTAGTTCCAAGACAGAAACAGCCCAAGAACGTCTAAGGGTTTTGGAACAATCCCAGGATGGTTTCTTTATTGCCGAACGCGATTTTCAGATGCGTGGCAAGGGTAAGGATGAAGGCACAGAGCAGTCAGGACATACAGGGTTTTCGATCGACGATCGCCTACCAGATGAGGCTGCTCGTCAGGAAATTTATCAAATTGCGAGGGAAGCAGCCGAGAGAATCATTAAAAAAGATCCGACATTGGCATCTTTTCCGCAACTCAAAGCAGAATTTGATCGACATTACCAACGCTTACAGGGTGGTGCAATTTTTACCTAATGCGATCGAGTGCCCGCTTACCTCCCCATTGTTCGATAATTTTATCATCGTAATCATCAGAAACTTCTAATACTGCTCTTACCGACGATTCCAACTCTTTTTTGTCACAGGTTGAGCCGACGATTGTATGCTCGAAAATAATATCCCCATTCACATCAACCCCAAATGCCCCAAACATCATCTTGGCATTTTCTTCCAGTAAAAAACGCATCAGATCTGGCTTCAGTTCTATATCCATAGCTACATAGGAACGCGTATTGATAATGGCATCGTCATCGTTCCAGGGGAAAATTAAAACTTCTACTAGGGCAGAACCCATGAATAGTCCCAAGCCTGGCACATCTTGCCTAGCGCAGGGAAACTTATCAAAAATTTCCCGCATCCATAGGGCAATCCTGTCATAGCAGGCTTCTTGTGCTGGCGTTTGAAATTGCATGGTTATTACCTAGTAAATAGCTAAAAATAATGTTAGCCCTTAGCTAGTCAATTTGAGCTAAAACTTTGTCAAATCCTGACCACTAGCTCTTTTTCAAGATTTAGCATAATTCTCTGCACAGGTAATGTTTTTCTGGGTTAGCCAGTGCGATCGCATTTTCTTCAGTTACAATTCCACACGCTTCAATGGAATCCCCTTCCCGCACATCTGCACGCGGACATTGAGGTCTTCGTCCTCCCACAATCTGAAGAACCAACTCACTGTGATTCTGAGTGGATATAGTTATACTGCCATCACCGCACCAGGTCATAGGTTCAAGACTTACATGTAAAACAATTCCTCTCACCACAACTTCTTCACCTTTAGTAAGTGCACCAGTTGGATCTTTAATATCTTTCATTCTAAATATAGAGATTTAAGTATTTCCAAATGTTTCTATATTCGCTAGTCATGTCAAGATTGTAGCTGTAACGATCAGGTATTTGTAGGAGCGTCTGAAACTATGCCAGATTCTATGATGTATTACGAGGATAATTTCGTCGTACTTTCGCCAGGAATGACGGAGCAGTTTGTGACTCTGCCTGAGCTAGAGGATATACTCGGCAACTTGCTGACAAAAATACAGGATAACTTGCCCTACGACCTACAAAATATTCCCACAATTCCAGCACAGGTCGAAAGACTAATTAAAACTGCCTGCGATCTTGACTGTGGTGATGATGGGGTTTGGCAATGGTATGCTGTGCGCCTAGAAAAGCCTGGAGCAAGCTAAATAGTGTGGGTTTCTGGGGTGCGATCGCAAAAATCTATTGAATAAGCGACAGATCGAGATTTGAGTTCCGCGCTACGCAGAGCCTTTCAAAAAAGCTGCATAGCAGCTTTTTTGAAAATGGTATAACACTACCCTAGAGATGATTCTAGAAGTTGAATTGCATGCGCATATTTGCGGCAAATACAGTGGGATTACTGCTGAAGTTATTGGGATTAAAGATGACATAGAGATTTGGCACGATCGCGATATTTCTGCTAATTGGCAAAAAGTAGGTCGCTTCTAAATCGTACTGAATTCCCCCATCACCCCCACCTGATACCAGGAAGTTTCTCCCGCTAGTATAGTTGAATGGCATGCCGAAAGATATCGTTCCCTGTGCGCCTTCTTTAAACAAATCGGGAAAAGCTAACCCAATCTGAAAAGACTGTGCTGAGATGCTACCTCTGCTTCGCAAACCGTTGGAAGGATTGAGATTGGAATTACTAAAACTATAGCGACCAAATAGACCAAAACCCTTGCTGACCAACCAGTCAAAGTTAGCTATATAGATATCCGATTGAGCATTATTTAAGGCCCCACCGAAACCATCATCCGCTTGACCATTAATGGGAGCAAGTCCACCTACTTGCCCATTAAAGGGATTTGGCTGCTGGTTAACATGGCTGTATAAGAGGCGCAGATTGAAATCGCGACTGGGGGAAAATGTCACCTGACCGGTCAGAATATTTGTACCTCCAAATAGACCTTCATTGGGATTTCCCGCCGATCTAGTTCCAGGTAGGAATGTATTATTTTCTGCCAGATACCCCACCATCAACCCTAGCTGGTCGCTCAAAGCAGTCGAAACGATCGCGCCAGCTCCCTGCTTGACGGGACTGCTCAGCGTACTATTAATCGAGTTAAACGTACCGCTACCATTGAGGAATAGGGTAAAGCGATTCTGATCGAACACCCGATACCAAACAATCGCTGGCCCAATTTTTAACTGAGTTTTGTCATTAAAAATCGGGAACTGATAAGAAAACTCCTGGAGCGCAACCTTATTTGCGCCTGCCCCCGCTGGAGTTTGCTCAGTAAAAGGAGTACCCCACGTATTTAGTAACCCAGCGCTGGCAAAGCCATTTTCGCTATTGGGCGAGTCTCCATTACCTGCCACCAATTGCGTTACTAGCAAATCCTTGCCTGTAAAGGAGGTCAGCAAATTTAGCCATACGAGGTTACTGAAGGTGACGTTGGGATTATTCCTCAATTCCGACAATGGTGCCCCTGTGACCGGATCGCGACGGCCAATCTCCCGTCGTACCGCTCGATTTGCGCTCGATCCAGTGATATTAAAGAAGGCTAGCCCGTTGAGTTTTGTCGTAGTCGAGAACTGTTGCGCTTCGATTTGGGCATTTTTTGCTTCCAGTGCCTCGACCCGACCGCGCAATGCTGCGAGTTCTGCGGCAAACTCTTCCTGCAACTTTTGCACTACTAGATCCTCTTTACTGACCTTATCAGCCAGCCCCGCCGTAATAATTTCGTTAATTTTGTCTAAACAAGCATTTAAACCAGCCGCAAACTCATAGCGGGTCATAGCTCGTTGGCCGCGATAGGTGCGATCGGGGTAGCCAGCAATACAGCCATATCTTTCCACCAAAGACTGTAGGGCTGTAAATGCCCAATCAGTTGGTTTCACATCGCTGAGCTGCGATACAGAAGTGACATTTTGGGCGTTCAGATCGGGATTTTGTCCCAAGCGATCGCGGTCTAAAGTCTCAGTTAAGCTTAATTCTTGATTGTCCTTGTCAGCAGGAGCAATTCCCTGCGGGATGCGAGTTACCGTCGCTTTTGTTGGTATAGAAGCTTCGGCAACTGTTACTTCGGTAATTGAGTCACTAATTGTGAGTTCGGTATCTAGTTCGCTGGCAATAGCGGCGATCGCTGTTGCCAGAAACATTGTCAAAGCCACTGCTGGTACAGCAAAAAAGAGTTTTAGGTTATGCATTCACTTGTCTCACCTTACACCGTTGCCACTCCATATTAATACCTAGAGAGCCCCTGGTATAAAAATTAATTACCAACAAAAATTCAAAGTTTAACGAAGATGCCAGGTAAATAGAAATCTACATCAATCCCACCATAAACTGACACATCTGCCCATATCAATTCCATCAGCGAGTGCATCAACAGTCCCCACACCTTGATCTACGATATCTGGGCAGAAATCGTAGATTTCTTCAGCAAAGGCAGTCATGTCTTCGGGAGATGTTCTGAGGCCAAATACAATAGTGTCGGTTTCTGCCTGAAAAATGTCGATGCCGTAGCGACGATCTATGTCCAAAAGTTTTTCAATAATATCCTCAGTGAGCATGTTATAATTCACTGCATCAGTTGCAGCTAACCTTAGAATATCAAACTGGGACTCGCCCAGACCAACAACTAATTCGACCAATCCAGGATACCGATTTTCAGCTAGCGATCGCGTTGTACCAATGAAAGCGACACAACCTGGCTCAAGGCTTTCGCGCAGCTGAGATAACAGTTCTAAACTTCGCTGTTCTGGGACAAGAGCAGATACACAATTGCTATTTTGTTCGCGTCCAAAATCAATAGTAAAAAAGGCGCGAACTGGCTGGTTAGTAACTGCGGTCAAATGCATGGTGGCCATGTAGCGCTGATTATCATTCATTTTGAGCATTTCTCAAATTGATTATTCTATAAAAGCCAGGATAGTTGATGATGACTCCCTCTCATCAACCATTAGGTTGTTTGACAGAGAGCCATCTTAATTCATTGGATTCTGACCAGGTTGGATGTAGGATGAGATGAACTTCTTGAAAACTAGCTAATTTACTTTTGCCAGGATCGTATCATCGATCGCAAAGTCCATACTGGCTCGATCGCGACCCGATGCTAAATAGTCTTGCTGGAATGAAGTTTCTAAACCTGCTAACAAATCGAATTGTGGCTGCCAATTTAAGTCGCTGGTGGCTTTATCGACGGATGCAAAAAAGTGTTGCAAGCGGAAGGGGAAGGCTTTTTGTTTGCCAAAGTCAAACTCTTTAGGGTTATAGTGCACGATTTTCACTGCTTCTAGGGATTTACCAGCAACGGTAGCGCAGAGTTTCGCCAGTCCATCAAAAGTGACGTAGCGGCGATCGGACACATTGTAGATTTGGTCGATCGCCTGCGGTTTGCCCAATACTGCAGCCATTGCTGCGACTAGATCTTCAACATGACCGAGTTGGGTGATGAATTTTCCATTGCCAGGGATGGGAATCGGGCGATCGCGCACTACTCGATCAAAGAACCAGGCTTCTAGATCGTTGTAATTCTGAGGGCCATAGATATAGGTAGGACGAATGGAAGTATAGGGGAAGCCATAACTGGTAAAGGCTGATTTTAAATATGCCTCGGTATGCAGTTTTCCCTTATGACGGCTCTTGGGATCGGTGGCATCGCTTTCTATATAGGGCAGTACATCAGATTCCAGATATACGCCTGCCGAACTCATATAGACGAAATGCTGGATGCGATCGCGAAAAATTTCCACTAGGGGCTGGGTATCGCTCAGTTCGCGGGCATTATTATCAAACACCGCATCAAATTGCTCGCCGCTGAGCTGCTCTTTAAGCTGTTGCGCGTCGGTGCGATCGCCCTTAATAACCCTGATACCTTCGACGGGTGCGGGTTTATTGCCGCGATTAAACAAGACGACTTCGTGCCCCTGGGCAACCAGTTTCTTTGTCAGAGCCACGCCCATAAAACGCGTGCCACCCATGACCAAAATTTTCATAAACTTCTTCTTATACTGCTTGTCTACTCTAGGATTTTAGAGTTTTTTAGAGCCTTTAGCCTAAACTCCTGTACCAAAGCAAACTAAAAGTGGGGAAGTGCCGCGCGTGGCCCTCCCCAGCAATAATTATTTGTCCGGTACAAACTTCATCGACACCCCGTTCATGCAATAGCGTTTGCCAGTTGGGGCGGGGCCGTCATCAAATACATGACCTAAATGCCCACCACAACGGCGACAATGCACTTCAACCCTGGTCATAAACAAAGTGCGATCCGTGGATGTAGCGATCGCGCCTTCAATGGGATCGAAGAAGCTAGGCCAGCCCGTACCGCTATCAAATTTAGTCCCTGCCGTAAACAGCGGCAGATCGCAACCCGCACAAAAATAAGTGCCCTTGTCATATACCTTATCTAAAGGACTAGTACGAGCACGTTCGGTGCCGTGCTTGCGTAGTACCTGAAACTGTTCTGGCGTTAGGATTTGCCGCCACTCTTCCTCAGTTTTATTGATTTCAAACTCGTTCTTGGCATTTCCCATGAGTCTTGATTTCCTACTTAATATCTCCCAATATAACTGCATCAATACGGCTGTGTGTTATGTCGGTAGTCATGCACTTAACACAGGCGATCGCTAACTGTTTGTCATAATACCGTTACAATAACAAAGTTTTAGCTTTGAGATAGTTTAGTTATGTCTATGAAACGCAGACGCATGCTGCTCCTGTTGGGAACTGGACTTGGGGCAGCCGTTACAGGTGGTGCGATCGCAAAGTTGACGCAATCTCCGTCCCAAGGACGCGCAGAACTGCCAACAGAGACTAAATCTCCAGATAGCATTTATTCCCAGCAGCCTGCTCAGGCAGAGTCTAAAGCAACTAATACTCCTCTACTCAGGTTTGCGGCGATCGCTGATACAGGGACGGGCGACTCAGGGCAGTACGCTGTTGCGGATGCCATGGCTAAATACTACGAACAAAAAGCCTATCCTCTGGTCATTCTCGCTGGCGATAATATTTATCCTGATGGTGAGATTAAGCTAGTCAAGAGCGTTTTTGAAGAGCCATACAAGCCATTACTCTCACAGGGTGTAGAATTTCACGCCGTTCTCGGCAACCACGACATTATTACCGACAATGGTGTCCCTCAACTCAACTATGCTCCCTTCCACATGCCAGATCGCTACTATACTTTTCGTCAGGGGCCAGTACAGTTTTTTGGTATTGATACCAATGTGAATAGTCCCTGGAAGAAGCAATTAGCTTGGTTGGAGCAAAATCTGGCGGCCAGCGATGCCACTTGGAAAATCGTGTTTGGGCATCATCCCATTTATTCCTCCGGCTTCTATGGTAATACCCAAGCATTTATCGACGATCTCTCGCCCCTATTTGCCAAATACAATGTGCAGCTCTATCTCTGCGGCCACGATCATGACTACGAGCGATCGAAAGATATCCAGGGTACAACCTACATTGTGCATGGTGGCGGATCGCATACTCGTCCAGTTGGTAAGCAGGCTACTACTGCCCATGCGATCGCCAAGCAAAGTTTTCTGGTAGTAGAGGTTTACGATCGCCAGATCGTCACGGAAGCCGTAGGTACCGATGGCAAGGTATTCGACCGAGGCGAAATATCTTTGTAAGGGCGCAGCATTCGGGCGTTAATTTGTGGGATACAGCAAAAAATTATCTGCCGAATGCTGCGCCCCTGTGCCCTATGCCTTAAACTTCTGCATTTGCGCGATCGCTGCTTCCAACGTACTATCTTTTTTGGCAAAGCAAAACCGCAACCCATTCACCAGTTTGCGATTCGGATCGCTAAAACAGTTACCTGGCACGGCTGCCACCTTGGCCTCTTTGGCTAAACGAAATGCCGCCTGATTAGATTCCGCCGCCAGTGCAGAGCTATCAGTCCAAATGTAGTAAGCACCTCTCGGTAGGACAGGCGATAATCCCATCGCTTCTAGTGCTGGATACAACATATCCCGTTTGCGCTTGTAGTCTGCTGCCATGTGGATATAATACTCACGCCCAAAGTTAAGCGCGGCTAAGGCGGCGTGTTGTAAGGGTGTGGGGGCGCAAATCGTGAGGAAGTCATGAATGCGGCGCATGGCAGCCGTCAGTTCGACGGAAGCAATCGTATAGCCTAGTCGCCAACCCGTCACACAAAAAGTTTTAGAGAAGCCATTAACCACAATCGTGCGCTCCTCCATACCCGGCAGGCTAAACATACTGACGTGTTCGCCTTCGTAGAGAATGTACTCGTAAATTTCATCGGTGATGATATAGACACCATAGCGATCGCAAAAAGATGCCAGCAATTCCAATTCAGTCCGCGTCCACACTTTACCCGTAGGATTGGCAGGCGTATTCACAATTACGGCTTTCAGACCCTTCTGAAAATATGGTTCTAGCATTTCTGCGGTGATTTCCCACTGTGGTGGCTGTAATACTAGCAGTTCGGGAATGCCGCCCACGGTTGCCAGGTTGGGAATATAGTTCTCGTAAAACGGCTCAAAAATCAGGACGCGATCGCCTGGATCGATGATACTCATCAAGGCAATATTCAAGCCTTCTGTCGCACCGCAGCACACAGTGACCTGGGTATCAGGATCGACGATAATGCCATTGTCCCGTTGCATTTTGGCCGCGATCGCCACGCGCAAAGCTTCGAGTCCCCAGGTGTCTGCGTATTGATTCCAATCTGCCGCGATCGCTTCCTGTGCTGCCTGTTTAAGCGCTTCTGGCGCAGGGAAATCTGGTAAGCCTTGCGCTAGATTAATTGCACCAAACTTGGCGCAGTAGCGTGAAGCCTCGCGAATTTGTGATTCCTTCGTATGCATTGCCCTCTCTGAGAGGGAGAGCGCAGCATGGGAAGATTGGGAATGTAGATCGGTCAAATTAATATTCTCGTAACAGATTTTAGCTACATCATAATATTGCCGCCCATATTAGGTAAATAGCACCTTAATTTCAAACACGCTCCGATCGCTAAAATCGGATGTAAAATTATCAAAGAGTATCTTCAGAGGTGCGATCGTGGTCATTGCTCAAGGTAAATCGGCACCACCAAATATATCTCCAGAATCTAAATCTCCCGATGCCAAAATTCGCATGTCCTTAGAAGAATATCGTGCGCTCTCAGAAACTGCTGAGGAACGTTATGAATATTGCAACGGAGAAATTATTTCTATGCCTGGAGGCTCACCTGCACACAGCCGTATTGCCGTAGATATCTCGACTTTTCTAAATCTTGCCGTTCGGGACACTAATTTTCAAATTTACAATGGCGATCTGCGGATTTGGATTCCTAGTTACAATCATGGAACTTATGCTGATGTCTTCGCGATCGATGGTGAGCTAGAGTTTAATGGCGATCGCAATGATGAAATTCTCAATCCTTTATTGATCGTTGAAGTTCTATCTCCTTCCACTGAGGCTTACGACCGTGGTGACAAGTTTAGGAAATACCGCTCTCTTGGTAGCTTTTGTGAATATCTGCTTGTCAGTCAATCGGAACCTTATGTTGAGCAATATCATAATCTCGATCGCCAAAGTAGCAATCACTGGCAATTGCAAATTTGCGATCGGCCGGATCGAACAATCACCTTACAGAGTCTTAACATAGAGATCCCGATGCAAGAAATCTATCGGCGCATTAGTTTTCCATCCAAATGACCCTGGATAAAGCCTCTCCCAAGTTCAATGAAGGATTTGCATCTGACTCAATATGACACTTATCTTTCTACGAACTAAGCTTTGCGGCTAAAAGTTCGTTTGTAGCTTGAGGGGCAGCACGACCCTGGGTTTGCTTCATCACTTGACCGACAAAAAAGCCTAGCAATTTGGTTTTACCAGCGCGATATTGCTCGACTTCCTTGGGATTGCTCGCAACTATCTGGTCGATGATTTCCTCCAGTTCCGCACCAGAGAGAATAGTAAGGTTCTTCTCTTGGATCAGAGATTTGACAGAGCTGCCTTTCTCCAATAGCTCCGGTAAGATATCTTTGGCAATTTTGCTGCTAATTGTGCCATCGGCAATCAGCGCAATCAGTTCGCCTAAAATTACTGGAGTGAGAGGAATATCTGTAATTCTCAGTTTGTGCTCATTGAGATAGGCTGTGATATCTCCCATAATCCAGTTAAAAGCTTGCTTAGGCTCGGCACCAGTGGTTAGCACCGCCTCAAAATACTCGGCGACGCTGCGATCGTCAGCCAACATATTCGCATCATAGGCACTTAACCCCAACTGATGCTCATAGCGATCGCGCTTTGATGCAGGTAATTCCGGTAATTCAGAGCGATATTTTGCCTGTGTCGATTCCGGTACTTCAATTGCCACTAAATCTGGCTCAGGGAAGTAACGATAGTCGCTGGAACCTTCCTTCGAGCGCATACTAATCGTGCGCTGTGAATTCTCTTCCCACAGACGAGTTTCTTGCACGATCGCTTCGCTGCCCGACTCAAGAGCTTCAATTTGTCGCTCAATTTCGTAATCGATCGCGCGTTGAATGGCATTAAAGGAGTTCATATTCTTGATCTCCACCTTCGTGCCAAATTTCTCCCTGCCGACCGGACGCACGGAGATATTCACATCGCAACGCAAGGAGCCTTCCTGCATGTTGCCATCGCATACACCTAAATAGCGCATGATGCGTCGCATTTCCTGGGCGTAGGCCGCAGCCTCAGCCCCAGAGCGAAGATCGGGCTCGGAAACGATTTCGCATAGCGGGACGCCCGCGCGATTGTAGTCGACTAAGGAATGGCTGGAACCAGACAGGCGATCGGAACCTGCATGTACCAATTTCCCCGCATCTTCTTCCATGTGCAGGCGAGTGATCCCAATCCGCTTAGTTGTGCCGTCTTCCTTGGCAATTTCTAGCCAGCCATGTTCGGCAATGGGCAGATCGAACTGAGATATTTGATAATTTTTGGGTAAGTCGGGATAAAAATATTGCTTGCGATCGAACTTGCTATGGTTTGCAATCTTGCAGTTGAGTGCTAACGATGCTTTGACCGCATATTCCAGTACTTTTTCGTTGAGCACAGGCAGCACGCCAGGCATACCTAAGCAAATCGGACAGACATTACTATTAGGCGAGGAACCAAACTGGGTAGAGCAGCCGCAAAATATCTTGGTGGCAGTACTCAGTTGACAGTGGGTCTCCAAGCCGATTACAGCTTCGTACTTAGTCTTAACAGGTGTAGTGGTGGTCATATCTACTTAAGGTCTCCAGCCTGACTGGTAAATGATAGCATTAGGTAAATCGCTGAATTCAGCTATAGGTGCAACAATCAATATCAGGAACGCGTCTAAAAATTGCTAGCTGTAATAGCTTTCGCATAATAGCTGTAAACAACGCCAAGCGGATTTGGACTGGAAGTTATGGTAGCGAGTCAAGTTGGTAATTTCATGCGGATTACAGTAAACGGCAAGTGCTAAGATTGCAGCATCAGGTGTGAGGAGCAGGCATGGCTGGCTACACGCTAGTTCTAGCAATTTTAATTTTAGGTGGCATCATCGCCACATTAGGCGATCGCATTGGCACAAAAGTTGGCAAGGCACGACTCAGCATATTTAATCTTAGACCGCGACGCACAGCTACCCTGGTGACAATTCTAACTGGGGGATTAATTTCCGCATCGACGTTGGGGATTTTGATTGCTACTAGCAGTCAGTTGCGTGATGGGTTATTTCGCCTTGATAGCATTCGTGCTGAGTTACAAAATACGCAGAATGAGGAAAAAAAGGTCAAAGAAGAACTGCGTGTAGCTAGCGGGCAGAGACAGGAAGCCCAAGATCGACTAGATCGCATTAATAAATTCTTGTCGAATGCTGTCTCCAAACAAGCCGAGACGCAAGCCAAGTTATCATCGGTGCAGTCAAAGTTTCAGAAGGCAAATAGCGAGCTGGCAAAAGTCCTCAAACAGGAGAGGGATCTGCGCGATCGCGTGCAAGGACTAAATCTAGAAAGAGAAAACCTGATCGCTGAGGGTAACAAACTAAAACAAGAGCGGGATCAACTAGCCACAGAGCGCGAAGTTCTCCGCAAGCAAGCAGCAGAATCGCAAACACAGCTTGCTGCCCTCAATGACCAACGGGTCAAACTAGAGGGCGATGTCGCAAAGCTAGGTAGTGATATCAAGTCGCTAGAAGCTAGTAAGGAAGTTTTATCCAATAGCATTGAGGCGTTTCGTCGCGGCAATGTCGCGATCAACTCCGAACAAGTACTGGCCTCAAGTGTAATTAAGCCAGGTCTTTCATCTCAGGAGATCAAAGAGGCTGTTTACAGTATTCTCCAACGCGCTGAGTTGCAGGCTCGCAATCTACTATATCTACCAACTAAAGGGGATATGGGGGATGCTGTGATTGAAGTTACACAATCCGACATCGATAACTTAATTGATAGTGTTAAAGATGGCAGTAGCTATGTCGTGCGGATTCTCTCAACCCGTAACTATCTCCGCCGCGAAACCAAAGTATCGATCGCCGCTGATGTAATCCTTAATAAAAAAGTTTTTAATAAGGGTGAGGTGATTGCATCTTTGCAATTTAAGCCAAGCCTGCAACCCCAAGAAACGGCGGAGAGGGTGAGCCGTCTGTTCTCCCTGGTCAGGTTTCGGGCTAATAGTAAAGAGATATTACCAGACCCCATCACTGGTAATTTAGGCAGCTTTTCTACTAATGCCCTTTCCGATCTGATGGAAACAATTGGGGCATATAAAACTAATTTTGAAATTCGAGCCGTCGCCAAAGAACCTATTTATCTTTCTGGCCCTTTATCTTTAGAGCTTGTAGTCGTGTCTAACGGAATCGAGATTAAGCGCTTTAGTTAAAAATTAATCGCTAAAATTTAGTTAGGCTAAATCTTTAGTCTTCAACTACTTGTTTTGAGAAAATGTCCAAGATACCCGATTGCGATCGCTGCAAGCTATACTCACATACCAAGTATCTTGTCTGTGCTGTTCACCCTTCAGGCCCAGAGGGAAAGTACTGTCGAGATTTTGAGACGGCAGAATTATGGGAACTAGAAGATCCAAAAAATTATAAAGATTACAACTTTAAAGATCTAATGTGGCACCCTTTATTTACGGGAAGATGCCCGGAGTGCGGGCATCCATTTTCACGGTTTAAACTACCACCAGTCAACTGGTACTGCGAGGAGTGTGGTTGGGAAGATGAATCGGACTAATTCTATTTCCAGCCAGCGCGATCCATAATCTTGAGCGCTTCAGAATTGTTTTTCCCAAATACGCCAGCATTGAGCCGATCCTCTTTAAAACTGCCAAATCTGGCCACAATCGGATCCAAGGGTACACCAGGCACTACGGGATATTCATTATTGCCCTTCACAAAAACAACTTGAGATTCGGGACTGGCAAGATGTTCTATAAATTTAATCGCAGCATCGCGGTTGCGCGAAGTTTTAACAACGCCAGCCCCGCTGATATTAACGTGGGTGCCGCGATTGCCTTGATTTGGGAAGAAAACGCCAATTTTTGCAGCCACAGCTTGGTCTTCTGGTTTCTTGGATTCCGCTAGTTTTGCTAAGTAGTACGTATTCACGATCGCCAAGTCAGCTACACCAGCAGCAATAGCCTTGATTTGGGCGGTATCATTCCCTTCTGGTTGTCTAGCAAAATTAGCAACTAAACTCTTTGCCCACGCTTCCGTTTTTTGCGCGCCGTTAGCAGCTAGGATAGAACCTGCGAGAGACTGGTTATAGACATTACTGGATGAACGCACAATGATGCGACCTTTCCATTTAGGATTGGCCAAATCTTCGTAGGTTGAGAGTTGAGAAGGTTTCACCTTACTCTTGTTGTACATAATCACCCGAGCGCGCTTGGATAAACCGAACCAATACCCCTGACCTTCTCTGAGGTTCGCGGGGATCGCACTTTCCAAAACACTAGAGCGCACTGGTTGCAGGATGCCAGCATTCTGAGCACGCCAGAGGTTTCCAGCATCAACCGTGATAATTACATCGGCAGGACTGTTAGCTCCTTCGCTTTTAATCCTTTCGATTAACTTGCTGGCATCGGCTTCCACCAAATTTACCTTAATACCAGTTTTCTTGGTAAAGTTTTTGTATATAGCGTTGTCAGTGTCGTAGTGACGCGCCGAATACACATTAACGACACGATTAGCTTGGGCTACTCCTGATGTGAGTTGATAAACCTGACCAACTGCCACGGCAGCCAGTGAAGTGAATAGGGCAATAAATGCACGCCTACGGACTTTTGTATTCATTTATTTCAGTTATTTGATTTATTCGTAATTAGGGAGATGAATTGGGTTTCCTAAATAGCCACCTGAGCTAGTTAACGGCTTTTAATTCAGGCTTATTGCTAATAACTACTAATTATATAATCACAAAATGACATACATTTGCTTGCTGGCAGAACTTTTAAAGATTTAGTTTTAATAAAGATTACTAATAAGATTTAAAAATTGATCAAGATATCTGAATATCTCAGTAACCTTTACTGGATTACTTGGGATATCTTTGCTTATGTAACGGCATTCGTTTTTATTTTTAGCTATGTACGTTCAGCCCACAGCAGGCATTGTCTGCACTGACACCTGATTTCTAATCGCTGCGATAATGTCAGGAACATCCCTAACTTTGACATTGCTATAGCGAGACTTATCGGGCATCATAACTAGATGTGGACCGCTCTTACAATGTTTCAAGCAGCCAGTAGATTTGACTTTGACGTAGCCTGCTAGATCTTGCTCTTCTAGAGCATCTAACAGTGCATTACAAATCTGACCGCTGCCGCGCTTTGCACAATCTGATTTCTGGCAGACCAAAACGTTGACAAGTGATTTCGCTGCTAGTTTTACTTGCTGTTTTTGAACAGACCGCTCGTTAAGGTGAATGACTTCTGCTCTCTCCTGCACCTGTGGCACTATCTTGGCAACCGTTTTGAGAATACTGTAAGCTTTGAGCTTGCGCTCCCCTGTTTCTAAGTTCAGCTTCTGTTCGCCCATGCATTGGATGAGGTCGCCTGGCTTTAAGCTTCGATATAGTTCCAAGCGCTGCTCTTTGGGAATTTTGATGATGCGATCGCCTTCAGCAGTAGTCAGTCTGACGTATTTCAGCTTGTAACCTTCGAGAGCTGTAAAACCTAAGAAAACACCTTCATAGTTGAAGTCAGAAGTTTGACTGTGATGAAACTTACCCATGTGTGACATTTCGTTTATGCACTGCGATCGAGAGTAATTTATGAATGTTTATGAGCTATAGCTAAACTGCTTGCTGCCAACAGTTATTTAACCAAACTGCCAGTTGGTGACGTGGTTCATTAAATTGACGAATTACACTCCAAAGTTGAACTGCGGCACTAGGGTTATTGACTGTTACCTGTAGCGGTTGACCGCTGGTACAGGAGCAAGGAATTCCTAATTCTTGGAGGCGGCGGTAAGCTTGCCAGCGATCGCCCCACCTGATATTCACAATCTGATTTGCTTCTGATGAACTGGCAGCCACTTTAGTCCTCTATGAACGAATATACAAAAACTGCTAAGTCCCTGCTCTCAATACCTTGATGATAGTTAGGCACAAATTTGCAAGTATTTAACCTGATTTAGAGCATAGCTTAAATGAAAATAATATGCAATAAACTCGAGAGCTATTTTTAGATCTAGATACTAGAACTTTGGCGGTATTGTTATAGTGCAACACTGATGTATAGACAAACTAAGCAGTTTAGCTATGTATGCTTAATCTCCCTAAAGTGATATTCCTTCAGGTACAGATTTTTTCTTTGGCATATGTGTAGGAATTCTATGCGATGTTTTCTTAATAAAGAAGAATATTTTTATCATGTGTTTATGAAGATGCAAACTATTAGTACTGAAGAACGGGCATATCACATCGCCCACTTCCTCGCACCGGATACTCTGGTTCAAATGAATGGACATCAATAAGATCGTTAAGATCGTTCGATTTTAATTATTAGATAGCGAGTAAAGCCTGCTACAGCAGGCTTTACTTTTGGAGATTGATATCTCTACGACGCGAATTAGCAATGCGCCAACTGAGTAACATTACAGGTAGCATTCCTACGAGAATAATCGCCAAAGCTGGTGCAGATGCTTCCACCAAACGTTCATCGGAAGCGTAGTTGTAGACACGCACGGCAAGCGTATCAAAGTTGAAGGGGCGAATGATAATCGTAGCTGGCAGTTCTTTCATCACATCGACAAAAATCAGCATGCCAGCGGTGAGCAAACTTCCCCACATTAGAGGCACATGTATTTTTAGCAAAGTACTAATACTTCCCTGGCCGAGACTGCGAGATGCATCATCGAGATGGGGTTCGATTTTGCCTAAACCTGCTTCCACGGTATTAAAGGAAACGGCAAGAAAACGGACAAGATAGGCAAATATAAGCGCGGCGATCGTACCGCTCAAAATCAGTCCTGTAGAAATGCCGAAATTAGCTTGCATCCAGGCATCGATCGCATTATCAAGCTGACCGAGCGGCACCATAATCCCCACCGCAATTACCGAGCCTGGAATGGCATAGCCGATCGCCGCTACGCGGATCGCCGATCGCATTACGAGATGAGAATATAGACGCTGCCCGTATGCTAGTAGGATTGCGATCGCCACACCAGCGACAGCAGCGATCGCCGCCAGCGTTAAACTGTTATTTGTGAGTTCCCAGAAACTCTCATCTATGCTCTCAATGCCGCTAGTAGCAGTCATATGGATCAGTAAGCCCACGGGGATGAGAAATCCAATCGCGATCGGCAAAAGGCAAATCAGAATCGCAGCAATAGCTCTAAATCCGTGGAGGTGATAACTAGAAAGCTGTTGTTGAGGGCTGGAAGTTTGGTAATACCTGGACTGTCGCCGAGACAAAAGCTCTAGCAAGATCAGCCACAAAGCAAACATCGTCAAAATCGCGGCTAATTGCATTGAGGCATCGCGCTCACCCATGCCAAACCAGGTGCGGTAAATGCCAACGGTGAATGTGTCCACACTAAAATACTGCACTGTGCCGTAGTCATTTAGAGTTTCCATCAGGGCTAGCGATAAACCTGCCACGATCGCCGGGCGCGCGATTGGTAATGCCACACGGGTAAAGCTGCGCCAGGGACTACAGCCAAGCGAACGGCTAGCTTCTAGCGTGCAGGTGGACTGCTCCAAAAACGCCACTCTGGCTAAAAGGTAGACATAGGGATATAAGGTAAAGCTGAGCATAGCGATCGCCCCTGGGAGAGAGCGAATGGGTGGGAACCAATAATCACCAACATTTTGCCAGCCATAGATACTGCGTAGCCAGGTTTGCACTGGCCCGTAAAACTCCAGCAACTCCGTATACACATAAGCTAATAAATATGCGGGTGCAGCCAGTGGCAAGATCAGCAACCATTCAAACATGCGCCCACCGGGAAAGCGGCACATGGTAACCAACCATGCCGTACTCACCCCCAAGACTAAAACACCACAGCCAACCCCCAAAATTAACCATAACGAGTTGGCTATATAGCCTGTTAACACGGTTGAGGCCAAATGATCCCACACATCGCGAGTTGGAGCGAAGATGCTACCCAAGACAAAAAGTACGGGAGTCATAATGAGGGCGGCGATCGCAATTACTAAGGCGGTCAAGCTACGATTGCGCCAAAGAGCGAAGGTATGGCTGGGTAAGAAATTCATATAGGGCGAGACAGGCACTATTAAGCTAAATTTGGATTGCTAAAAGTAATGAGAATACTTAGCATCAAACTACTTTAATATAATGAGTACTCACCGATCTCTTAGATCTCTCACCATCTAGTAACTATTAACCAATCAACCTTATAAGTGCAGCATGACTCAGTCTGTGATTATGAACGTGGAAGACGTGACAAAGCGGTTTTCCCAAAGCACAACTCCTGCCGTTGCGAATGTTAACTTACAACTTTATCAAGGCGATCTGCTCACATTATTAGGTCCCTCTGGTTGTGGGAAGACTACACTATTGCGATTAATTGCTGGTTTTGAGCAACCTCAAACAGGAAAAATTATAATTGCTGGGCAGCAAGTTGCTGGAGATGGTGCTTGGATACCTCCAGAGCTACGCGATGTCGGCATGGTGTTTCAGGACTACGCCCTTTTCCCGCACCTGAGCGCCAGTCAGAATATTGCCTTTGGATTGCGCAGGCGGCGAGATCGACATGGTCTTAAACCCACTTTAAACTCGTCAACCGTCAAGAAGTTAGTAGCAGAGGCGATCGCACTCGTGGGTTTAGAGGGTTTAGAGAAACGTTATCCCCACGAATTATCAGGCGGACAGCAACAAAGGGTGGCTCTAGCCCGCGCCTTAGCTCCTCAACCAGCCCTGGTACTACTGGACGAACCATTAAGCAATTTAGATGCCCAAATTCGCATGCGCCTGCGACAGGAATTGCGGGATATCCTGAAAGCTGCGGGTACAACCGCCATTTTCGTTACCCACGATCAAGAAGAAGCCCTGGCGATCTCTGACTGGATTGCCGTAATGCGTAACGGTCAGATCGAGCAATTTGGTAAACCAGAAGAAGTTTACAATCAACCCACATCCAGATTTGTGGCTGAGTTTGTGGTGCAAGCTAATTTTTTGCCTGCCCAGTATCGCGATCGCGTCTGGGAAACAGAACTGGGTAGTTTTGCCCTAGACGAAAGCCTGAGCGATCGCCCTGCTAATGGCTCCGATCGAGCAGTATTGATGATCCGACAAGAAGATTTAATGCTTAAGCCAGATGGGGACAACTCAGTAGTGATTCGCGATCGCTGCTTTTTAGGACGCGAACTGATGTATTACCTGCGCACGAACTCAGGCAAAGAACTGATTGCCCGCACGACAAATCAGCAGATTTTGTCAGTGGGAACGCGCGTTCAGGTATCAATTGCTGAGCAAGCCATCAAAGCTTTTCCGGTTGCCTAGATACTCATAAGGCATAGCGCATATGTGGCCAGGATAGAATCACTGTTGCCAAACATACCAACATCTACTTCTGCTAGCCGCTAAACTAGACATTGCAGGCAATCTCAGGCAACTATGCGGTTATGCAGTTTGGTAAGTCGATTCGTTCGCAGTGGTTGTTAGAGGGAAATTGCGTATTCCTTAATCATGGGTCATTTGGAGCTACACCCAAAGTTGTACTCGATGCTCAAACGCGATGGCGGCAGCGCCTGGAACTCCAGCCCGTGCGCTTTATGTCGCAGGAGTTGCCCGATGCCCTTAGAACTGCTGCGGCGGAATTAGCTGGCTTTGTCGGAGCTAAGGGTGAAGATATTGTTTTTGTGGAGAATGCTACGGCTGGCATTAATGCCGTAGTGAGATCGCTGTCATTTTCACCAGGCGATCTAATTGTCACTACCAACCACGTTTACGGTGCCGTTCGCAAAACCTTGGAATTTGTCTGCCAACGCACAGGTGCGAAATTAATTGAGGCACGGGTGCCTTTCCCAATTAGTAATGAGGCGGAGATCGTCGCCGCGATCGCCACGCAACTCAATTCCAATGTCAAGCTACTCGCGATCGACCACATTACTTCACCCACTGCCTTGATTTTTCCCGTAGCTGAAATAATTCGTTTGGCCAAGCTCCAAAATATTCCTGTCTTAGTCGATGGTGCCCACGCGCCGGGAATGATTCCCCTCCAGATTGAGTCGTTAAATGCTGACTGGTATGTGGGCAATTGCCACAAGTGGCTGTTTGCACCCAAGGGTTGTGGATTTCTGTGGACAACGCCGCAACGGCAGCGGGAAACCCACCCCACCGTAATTTCGCATGGTTTAGGGTCAGGTTACTGCCATGAGTTTGACTGGACAGGTACGCGTGACTTTAGTGCCTGGTTAGCTGTGACGGAGGCGATCGCCTTTGCACGTCAACTAGGTGTTACCGAAATATATCAACACAACCATAATCTGGCTGTATGGGCAGGACAGTTACTCGTACATGCTTGGGGTGGACATACCAGCACGCCATCGAGCACAATTGGGGCAATGACAACCGTACAGGTACCTGCAAAAAAAAGCACATATAGCCATCAAGAATTACACGACTACCTATGGGAATTTCACCGCATCGAAGTACCGATTATCCCCTTTGCCGATCGTCTCTGGGTCAGGATATCTGCCCAAATCTATAATGAACCATCCGAGTATCGGCTTTTAGCAGAAGCTTTGTGGCAATAAGAAGCGTATAATTTCGGAACATAAGAATTTTCGATCAGGTGGTTTTGTAGCGTGCCAAAAGCAGGCATTATCTTCAATGACTCTAAACTTGTAGCCCAACGTGTAGCAGCAGAAATTAAAGAATGGCTGACGCAACAGGGCTGGGAAGTTGTAGTTGCAACAGGCTGGGGCGGTATTTTAGGTTACGCCAAGCCCGATAGTCCTGTGTGTCATATTCCGGTGGAGAGTCTGGTGCCACCAGGATTTGATGAGGATATGGCCTTTGCAATTTCCCTGGGCGGAGATGGTACAGTCCTGTCGGCATTTCGTCAGGTTGCTCCCTGTGGTATCCCTGTATTGACAATTAACACCGGCCACATGGGTTTCTTGACCGAGACCTATCTCGCACATTGGCAAGAAACGTTAGCTCAGATTATTGCTGGTAAGTACGTGGTCGAGCAGCGATCGATGATGTCTGTGCGGGTCTACGATCGCAAAGGTCTGTTGTGGGAAGCGCTATCCCTAAATGAGATGGTGATTCACCGCGAACCTCTTACCAGTATGTGCCATTTTGAAGTAGCGATTGGACATCACGCACCTGTCGATGTCGCTGCCGATGGGGTAATTATTTCTACTCCCACAGGTTCTACGGCCTACGCCCTTTCCGCTGGCGGCCCAGTTATAGAGCCGGGTATTCCCGTATTTCAGCTGATTCCGATCTGTCCGCATTCTATGGCATCACGGGCACTGGTATTTGCCAATACGGAAACTGTGGTAGTAACACCCGCCAACCACCATCGTTTAGTTATGGTCGTAGATGGTAATGCTGGTTGCTATGTTTACCCCGATTATCACGTCAAAATCGAGCGATCGCAGTATTATGCGCGCTTTATTCGGCTCCAGCGGGGCGAATTCTTCCAGGTCCTGCGTGAAAAGCTGGGCTGGGGTCTACCCCACATTTCTAAACCAACTTCTGTGGAGTTGCCTTAACGTCCGCCAACCACGACGTTGCGAATACGTACATGGGGACCGCCCACGCTCACGGGTAGGCCAGATTGTCCGCCTTTACCACAGCCACCATTGCGATAAACAGAGTCAGATGCGATCGCATCAATATCTTTTAAGGTTTGGAACACGTTGCCGCTGAGCGTCACATCGCTGACCGGCTCGGCCAGTTTGCCATCACGAATGGCATAGCCTTCTGCCGCCGCGAAAGTAAACATTTCACCGTTGGTTTGACCACCCAACATCCGCACCGCATACACACCGTCATCAACACCATCCAACATTTCTGCAAAGGAATGCTTTCCGGGCTCAATCGCTGTGTTAGTCATGCGCACAAGCGGCGGGTAGGAAGCGGTTAAAACACGGGCATTACCAGTGGGAGCTTCGTGCATCTTCCCAGCGGTTTCCAGGCTATGCATCCTTTGGTTGAGAATGCCATCTTTGATCAAATATTTGCGTTGTGTTGGTACGCCTTCATCATCGTAGACCATACTACCTGGCAAGCCAGGAATGGTAGCATCATCAACCACGGTTAGATCGGGAATGGCAATTGATTTACCCAGTGTCAACAATTCTTGCATTTTAGGGTTCTCATAGACAAAATCTGCCTCTGAGAGATGACCAAAAGCTTCGTGAATAAATACACCTGCCAAGTACGGATCGAGAATCACCGTGTATTGCCCACCCTTGACTGGACTCGCATCTAGTTGGCGGACGGCACGCGCCGCAGTTTCCCTCACCAGATCTTCCTGGGAGAGCATAATGTCAAAATCAGCGCGCGAATGCACCGAGTCAAAGCCCTGTCGTACGGTGCCATTGTTGCGGGCAATTACGCCAAAGCGTCCCGTGACATCTAGGCGCTCTTGGGCGATCGCCGTTCCCCACGAGTTAGCAAAATAAGATGTGCCAAAGCGATCGCGGTAGCCCGTCATCGTAGTTTGAATTCTGGGATCGAACTCCAACAACATCTGGTTATAGGCTTCGAGGATTTCGCGCTTACGCTCAAGCGATATACCACGCGGATCGTTGCCTAGCTCTACCCTCACCTCTGCAACTACGGGATCTACCTTAGCTAACTGCGTGGTTTCTTTACCAATTAGTTTTGCCTGGGAAATTGCTTGTTCAATCCGATCTTGAAGTTCTGAGAGATCGTTAAATGTGACGAAGCTCCAACCGCCCTGATGACAGGCGCGGATGCCACCAGCCAAACCAAAGCTGCGATCGACCGCGTTCAGTTGCGGACCTTGAAACGAAATGCTGGTAGACTCGCTCTGTTCTAAACGAACTTCCAAATAGTCAACTGACTTGCAGTAAGGAGCGATCGCCGTTTGCAACTGGTCTTGCATAAGTTATCAATACCGAATAACACAATCGCATTCTAACAAATTCCCCGATTGGCTATATTCCTCCGCACGAACTAAATCGAAAAAAATAGCGGGGTAGAGCTAATTAGCTACCACCACGCTATACGAGGAATTATCCGAGACTTATGAATCTAAGATTACCCAGGTTGCTCAAATAAATTGCAGCACAGATCTCAGCTAAATTGCTGAACTTGCCGATCGCGATCCTGTGCCATCTTGCCAGTCCCCAAAATTGGCATACCTGAACACTGCCTTAATTACCAAATCCCACTAACAAAACTGAAATAGCCCAGACTAGAGCGATTCCCTACAGGATGCGTTCCGCCGCAATTATCACCTTACCTGCATCGGGGGCACGCTTAAGGAATTATCAGGTAGGCAATATTGACGCATCTGAGATCCTAGATTTCTACAAAGCTCGTTTTCAGATTGAATTCATCTTTCGTGATGCTAAGCAGTTTACAGGCTTAACCGATTGTCAAGCTTGTGATTTTACTAAGCTCGATTTCCATTTCAATTCACAATTAATCCAATTTGCATTCTGCTATGCGAATTAGTCAAAGAAGCAAATGGATTATTACACTATAGTTGTAAAGGCAAGAATAGCTAAAAGCAAAGTGGCACACGTAGCATTTAATCCTCCATCGATGCGATCCAAATCCCGATCTGTAATATCAGTCATATAGCTTTCGGAATCTAAGAATAGATCGGAGCCAGGCGGGGATAGATTTGAAATTGAAATATTAGCCATTGGAAATCTCCTTGTAGGAAGTGAATGATACGGGACTAAACAAAATGCTTAATTCTGTTATTAGATACTAATCAACTGATTTACTAATTTCTAGTTCTTTGCTTAATATTTTAAGACATAATTAATGTGATTTGACCTATTTCAAGTCCTTACTTAAGACGCGATCGCAAAGATAAAGTTTGATTTTTTGAGCGTTGAGGCAGCAGGATAATTTTTGCAGAGTATGAGAAATGCGAGAAAAAAGCTGAAATAATTGGAATAGCGATCACAAAAAATGGGAGTTACGCTACTCCCATTGAAATTTACAATCGTAAGATATTTCCGCTATCGATAGATTCGAAATGCAAACTAAATGTTGGTCAGCTTAACATATAGTAGGAGTATAAGGACGAGGTAATGTCCAAGGAGAATAAATAGGAGAAGTATATATCCCACCATTCACTTGATCTAAATCGCTATCAGTAAAATCATTCATATAACTTTCAGTATCGGAAAACAAATCAGAGCCAGATGGATTCAGATTTGGAATTGAAATATTAGCCATTGGAAATCTCCTTGTAGGAAGTGAGTTATACAGAACCAAACTAAAAGCTTAATTCTTTTATTAGATACTAATCAATTGATTTAATAGTTTCCAGCTTTTTGCTCATTTTTTTAAGACTTAACTGTTGTGATTTGGCCTAAAAAACGAAGGCGCAGAATGGCTTATTTGGTAATTATTGATGAAAAGGTAAGAGTAACTAAAGTATGAGTGATAGTAGTCGAGGCAAATAATCCACCACTGACCAACTCTAAGTCACGATCGCTGACATCAGTCATATAACTTTCGTTATCTAAAAACAGATCGGAACCAGCGGGGGGATAGATTTGAAATTACGATATTAGCCATTTAAAATCTCCATATAGGAATCAATTAATGAAGGAATAAACAATATTGTTTAATTCCATAACTATCAACTGATGAAATACTGTATTGCCGCAAAGAAGTTGTAGACAATCAATTAGCAATATTCAGTTTAAAAGAGTCTAAATCTCTCAAATTTAGCAAGTTTAGAGAAGCTTTAGACAACATATTGTGACATCAAATTAATCTTTGAATTGAAAACGAGAGTTTTGAAATCCTGTAAATAGAAATCTTAACTCTCGTTGCTTTGAATAACTCAGTATTGACAGAAATGCAACAAATTAGTCATGCTCTAAAAGAAGCGCACAAGCAATTGCGAAAACCCAGAGCCAACCTCCCTTCAGATCCAGCTCATTAGCAGATAAATCTGTTAAATCAAGATCGGAGTTACTAGAAAGATCGGAAATAGAAATATTAGACATTTGAATTCTCCTTATAGTTTGTGATTGAGTAGAGAAAGTCTACATTTTTTGAATGAACAAAGATTCCCTTTCCATTTCAAGAAATCCTGTTCAGAAAGTAAACTGAAGAATTAGCTGCAATGTATTGTAGTAGCTACTAACTAGATCTCTCATTCGTCAATAGCTAGGATGCCACCATGCATCGCAGTACTAGTTCTGCAAGCCCTTTTTAGTCGAACAGCCAATCGATTAGTGCAGCTGCACCGAAGGCGACAGCCATCCCACATGGTTCAGAGGAGGCTGCGAGAACAGGAGTGATTCCTCCGTGTGCAGTGAGTTCTGCGTCAGATAGTTCTCTCATGTAGCTCTCTGAGTCAGATAACAGATCAAAGCCAGCAGGATTTAGATCCGGAATTGCGATGTTTGCCATTAGAATTAATCTCCATAATGTACTTGATTTTTAGTTATGAACTAAAAGTTCATCAAATTAATTTTTACTGCATTAAATCAGGCAGATCAAGCTTTTTTAGATTGTTTATTGGACATGATTCAAGTAATTATGTCTTGATTTTTTGTAAGTTATGGAATCTTTTATCGATTTTAATTGGATTCCAAAAATCACTTCGAGGGAAGCTAAGCATACCCCCGACAGTTGGTTCCCGCGCGGGCAGCTACGCTTAGTCGAAAAGCCAATCCACGAATGCGTCGATACCCATGCGGATCGCAGTCCCAACGGCGAAACCGGCGACGATTGGACCGCCGTAGATAAGAATATTGCCGCCAGAGATGCGTTCCATCTCTTCAACTGAAAGCGGGCTAATGCTTTCGTCACTGATAGGTTGTAGAGTAGCAATTGAAATTTTAGACATTTGAAATCTCCATTTAGAAATTAGTTAGTTTAGGAATAAACAATATTGTTTGATTCTATATTTGAATACTAAATAAGCAAAATTCATTTGTAAAGAGATTGAAGATTATTTGCCAGAAATAATCAAGATAAAAAAGTCTAAGTCTTTCCAATTTGTCTGATTCTTTGCGATCTCAGAGTAATGCTAGATAATGGATTTTTAGTATCGAAATTAATATTGCAATCGAAAAGCGAGAGTTGTGAAATCCTTGCAAACGGAAATCTTAACTCTCGACGCTCTGAATATGGTACTGCCAGGAGCCAGTTAGGCAATAGGAGCAACAACCCTCGCAACTCTACCAATGCCCCTATGCAAGCTTCTGAAGAAACCGCCTTTCTGATTAAGCTCACTACAAGATAAATCAGCTAAATCAAGCTCGGAGTTGCTAGCAAGATCGGAAATAGAAATATTGGACATTTGAGTTCTCCTTATGTTTAGTAATTGAGTAGGAAATTTTCGTATTTTATGAATGAGCAAAAATTCCCTTTCTTTTTTAATCAATCCTGTTCAAATAATTAACTGAAGAAATTAGCTGCAATGTATTGTGGTAGTAACTACTGGATCGATCTCTCATTTGTCAATAGCTTAGATGCCACCACCCATTGTAGTATTACTCCTAGTCGAACAGCCAGTCTAATATTCCACCTATGACAAATGTAGCAGCGCCTGTAACGGCTACCCCAAGGAAGTAACCAGCAACAAAAGGAGCGATTCCTCCTGTTTGAGTATTGAGTTCTGCATTAGATAGATCTCTTATATAGCTCTCAGAGTCAGATAACAGATCGAAATCAGCAGGACGTAGATCGGAAATTGCGATGTTTGCCATTAGAATTAACCTCGATAAATACTTGAGTTTTAATTGCGAACTTTTGGTTCGTCAAACTTATTTTTATTCCATTAAATCAGTTAGATCAAGCCTATTTAGCTTGTTTATTGGACATCATTCAAGTACTTGTGTCTTGAATATTTTTGAGGACTCCTTTTCCTAGAAATGCAGAGGTAAGAGCAAATTCGTATATGACTTAAAAAAATCGGCCTTATACAAGCTGTTGCTGTGTACAAGACCGATCGTGTGACAAACCAAACCAAAGAAATCTAGAAATTTAAAGTATTCGTATCATTGCGAAAGACTTTAGCCAAATTATTAATCTAGCTCATCCACTAAGCTGAATTAGAATGCAATAGTTTTTACAGGTGGTGTGAACGTCCCAGTAAGAATGGTAGTCCTGGTAGGAAGAACTGTTGTTCTAGTCGTGGTACACCAATCTGTGGCGGGAGTATCCATTCCACCAGTAATGCTGGCAAAATCGTTCTCCGACATTTCAGACATAAAGTTCTCGTCACCAGAAAATAGATCGAAACCAGTTGATTGCAAATTAGAAATTGAAATATTAGCCATTGAAATTCTCCATATGCAGGTATATTACACTCGTATTTTCTGCAATTGAACAGATAAATACAAGTCTTTCGATCTGTTTTTTTAGACATAATCAAAGCGATTTAGCTTAAAAAAAGAGTAAAGACATTCATAAGTTTGAATTTCTTTACTATCTTGAGAGTTTGATATAGAATTAGTGTTGATTTATCGAAGAAATAAATTCGTTTGATGTCAGCAAAGAAGCAATTGGGTTTACTCTCTAAGGATTGTGAGATTGTAGTCTCCCGAGGTGAGAGTAACTGGAGGAATCGTATCGGGGGGAATTGCCGATCCACCACCAACAACGTGCTCTAAATCGCGATCGCTAATGTCAGCCATATAACTTTCGCCATCTAGAAATAGATCAGATCCAGCGGGGGATAGATTTGGAATTACGATATTAGCCATTTGAATTCTCCTTAATAGACTCTAGTAGTTATAACAATTGGTGATGTTGGAATTGGCTCTGGAAATGGAGCTGGCTCAGGAGGAGTTTTAACTGGGGGAGTAAGCTTTCCAGCAAATACCATCGCGAGATCGCGTCTTCTACTATTATTAGAAAATTATTTCATATAATTGGGAAGTTAAGATTGCTATTTCAAGAGTTACAGCCGTTTTAAAACGGCGGTATTTTAATCCTTATCAAATGGACATCTTATAAATAGCCGTCAATCAATGCACCAATATAAAGACCTGCCAAAACCCTGCCAGCACCTCCGAAACCACCAATGGCTCCCAAAATCTCTGTCCAAAATCCGCCTCCAATAGCAGATGCTTCTTCTGGTGTACATCCTGTGAATAATGTAGAATCATGACATACTTCCAGGTCGGAAATATTGATATTAGACATTTACTTGTCTCCTTAAAGTTAATTTGTTTGAGCTAAGAAGCTAATCTAACTCTGTTTTCATATTCCATTATGAGATTATTACTGTCAATATTTTGAAGCCTATATATCGGATGGAATCACCTGAATATAGTCTTTGGATTTAAGCTAAAAAATGCTTCTAGTTTGGAGAAGCTCAGAAAATACTTTATCCCCAGCACCACTCAATCGAATCTGCTTACTAGCTTTTCTTATGTAAAGAGATTGCGAACTATGAACTTCATATAATCAAGATAATTATGCCGGATTTACTTGTGATGTAGATTAGTTTTTCTGCGAACTATCGAGATTGCCTTTAGTTGGATTTAAAAAAAATCAGTCTTATACCCGCAGTTGCTGTATACAAGACTGATTGTGCTACTAAACCAAACCAAAGAAATCTAGAATTTAAAGCATTCGTATCTTTTGAGAAGGATTTCCACGAATCTAGTAATCCCACATTTTTTCGAAACTTGACTAGCAACCAGGAGGAAACTTTACTGGAGGTGTAGGCACCACTGTACCTATCGGATCGAGCCTAGTGTATACAACTACCGTGAAATCGCAAGTGGTTTTATCCATGCCGCCACCAGCAATGCTAGCAAAATCATTCTCTGATATTTCAGACATAAAGTTCTCGTTATCAGAAAATAGTTCTGAACCAGTAGGATGCAAATTAGAAATCGAAATATTAGACATTTGAATTCTCCTTATAGAGGTATATTACATTTGTATTCTCTACAATTGAGCGGATAAATACAAGTCTTTAGCGATACTCATTAAGACATAATTAAGGCGATCGCGTCTGAAATCTTAGAGTCAACTCGCAATAGAAAATATGAAGAGAATAAGCTCCGCATATGCAGTCGCACGAATTCCAGCAGGGGATCGCCATTCAGGATCGCTCGTACAGAGCCATTGGATTGCCAACTAAATGCTTCTATCAATTTTCAGTGTAATTACGCGTCTGGGCCGATGCCGAGACGAATGATAAGCCATAGATCTACTGGCAGGCTAAAAAAGGAGAGCCGAAATCCACCCTGGAGTTCAAGTTCTCGATCTGACAGATCCCTGATTTCATTCGTTGAATTCAAGTCGGAAATGTTGATATTAGACATGTAAATTCTCCTTGAGGATAACTTTTTAGATTGAACTAATGAATTTGCTCTTGCTACATATTCCAAAATGAAATTGCTAATGTCAATTTGATGTCAGGTATCGTAACTTGAGCAGGATGAAATGTGGGTTCTCTTCCGCCTTGGATTTCAAGTTCTCGATCTGATAGATCTCTGATCTCATTTGCTGGATTTGAGCCTGAAATGCTGATATTGAACATTGGGGTGCTCCTTTAAGATTTTACAGTGTCATTTCATATCCCATAAATGGATATTAGAAGTCAAGAGTCTAAACGGTCTCAATTGAACCTAATTAAGTTGATAATGCCCAAAACAAATAGAGAATCATTGACGAACTAATCTGATTTTCATAAACATCAATATGCAGTCTCTACGCTAGCAATTATCGCTGAGAGTGGATGGCGAGAACAAACTGAAGTAGTTGATAAATGATTATAGTTCTTGTTAAGGTTGCCTGAAAGTCTTAAAAAAGAGGAATTTTGCTCTTTTGCAAAATGCAAAAATCCCCTCAATTTATTGCTGAACTTCTTCCATCATTCTGTTTAATCGAACAAGTAGTCCAAGAGCATTCCGATGCCACTAAGGACTGTCCCAATCACCCCCCCTAGCACAAGAGCACTTACTGTGTCTAATGTGTCTATGAGTCCTCCTGTTTTAGCATCGAGTTCTGCATCAGATAATTCTCTCATGTAGCTCTCAGAGTTAGGTAACAGATCGAAATCAGTAGGATGTAGATCGGAAATTGTGATATTTGTCATTGGAATTAGCCTCCAAAAATTTCTTGTTTTTTATTTACGAACTTTTGGTTCATCTAATTCATTTCTATTCCATTCAAGCGGGTTGGTCAAGCTTATTTAGCTTGTTTATCGGACATAATTCAAGTAGTTATATCTCGAATTATTTCGTAAGTAATGTAGCCCTTTATCAATTTTAATTTGACAGGACTTACGCAAAAGCCTTGCAATCAATTTCAGGCTAAAAGCTTAAACCTGTTGAAACAGATTGATTGTAGACATTATCTGAGTCTGCTTTCTTCTGACTTTAGCTTTGAGCCAAGAACTTGAGTTCTTGGGCAGTGATGCGTAAGTCCTGATAATTCTAAAACATGAAAATTGCCTGCGCGGGCTGAATCATCTACGAAGGTAGTTTTTTTGCGTAGGTAAGAGGCTGTTTGTGAATTCAAGAAAATCTACTTTTAGCAAAACTTAGGTGCGAAAGAATAAGGGTTTCCAGCCGCATATGGTACCTGTAGTAGCAGGAAATATTGAGTATTTATACTTTATCAAACAGCCTCTAAGTCAGTGCGATCTGAACTTCTTTGTAACAATCCGATTTTTTCCGATCTTTTGACCAGATCCTTCCTGAACTTTTCTGAACTTTTCTGATTGACAGTGGAGAAAAAGTTTCCTATTCTGAAAAAGTGCTGAGGAGCAAACACGAACACCTCTAGTATTAGGAATCGCCAAGGTTAATTTAGGAATCCTCAAAAGTTTCCCCTAAAGATTCAAATAACAGTGTTCGACACTGTTTCTTCGATAGAATGATTATTTCTCCTCGTCTGCTTTCCTACACCCATGAACAGGAAATACCATAGGGGATTTATGATTATTGATTTCACTGCAATTTCACCCAAGGATTTTTTACTTAGATAATAAGTCCAATCTGCATGCGATCGCCAATTTACTACTTATGTTCTAAGTGGTGAACCATCAAGGCTTTTGCGTAAGTCCTGTTTGATTTAAAAAATCAGTCTTATACAAGCTGTTGCTTTATCCAAGACTGATTTGCTACTAAACCAAACAAATGAAATCTAGAATTTTACGGAAATGATTCCTCCACCATCAGTAAAGACGAAACCAATATGATCTACTACCCAATTGGCTGCATCTTTAATCCAGCTCCAAATGCTTCCACCCTGGAGGTCTAGCTCTCGATCTGATAGATCTCTGAATTCATTCGCTGAATTCAAGTCGGCAATATTGATGTTAGACATGTGAACTCTCCTTAATACAATTCATACTATTCTGATACTAGCCGCGATATACATGCGCAGAAATCACCTTGGAAATATTTTGTACTGGGCTACCTAGGTTAACAGACACCACTGGAGTGCTTGGTGTAAAAGGAGATAGCTCTTGAAAATCGGCAATCAGTCCACCATTGACACTACTAAACTCTTGCTCGGTTAGATCCGCCATGAAGCTCTCATTGTCAGCGAATAGTTCAGAGCCTGTTGGATTTAAGCTGGAAATTGAGATATTAGACATTTGATTTCTCCTTGAGAATTGTTTTTTTAGTTTGGGTTACTGAATTTGCTCTTGCTTCATATTCTAAAAAGAGATTGCCAATGTCAACATTTAGATAGCTGTTTATTGGACATAATCACTTGAATAATGTCTTTTAAAATTTGTTATAGAAAATATCTCAGATTGATAGAAATATTACTGCTTATGGGTTAAGTCAAAGCTGGATATAGATTGTGATTCGTATCACGTGAGGGGCTAGATGCTAGTCACTGCTTTAAGCAGGAATTATACCCATAATAAATGCAGAATACCTTTAAACAAATCTCAAAGACCTCAGTTTTCTTAGATGTTCCATATCTCTTTAACATCTAGTAAGTATTTTTGTGTTGACACAAGCAATAGCGTTAATGTCAACGGTGCTGAGGCATTAACCAAAGAGATTCCAGCTTGATAGTTTAGTGGTAAACAATATGACAAAAAATCATAACGACCCGGATTTAGAAAATAATGTCCCCGAGCAAGGGCTTTTCTTAACTCCTTTTCAGCGAAAACTGCTCATTAAGAGTCTGCAAACAGATTTGTGTCCAGAGCATCAGCACCGGATTGAAATTATGATGTTGGCCGATCGCGGTCATACTCAGTCGCAAATTCGTAAAACTCTGGGATGCTCTCAGGAAACAGTCCGATATTGGGTAGCGATCGCCAAATCTGGGCAAGCGCATCTTTGGAGTGAATTCACGGTTGGACGACCTAAGTCGGCTAATGAGGAATATTGTCGGCGGTTACAAGAATTAGTTGGCCATAGCCCCCGTGATTATGGTTATGCGTTTCAGCGTTGGACAGCCATGTGGTTGAGCAAGCATCTGGCAAAAGAACTCGGCATTAGCATTAGCGATCGCCACATTAATCGTCTGTTGAAGTCGATGGGTCTTTCCACCCGCAAGGGAACTGAAACGAGCGAAGCAAATACTAGACTGCATGGGATTGCTGCCGATCGAGTCACGATTCATGATTTGCCTAATACTGGTTCACCCCAACAAAGCGATCGCGAATCATTTTTTTATGCTTCAGATCTTGTGAATATGCCTAATCAAAGTGGAGGGGTGCCTCAGGTAATGGAGATAAGGGATTATCAGCCAATCAAGATCGACTGGAACCGTTTCAGTCCTAATGTTTCCATGCTCGCGTTTCTAGGTCAATAAGAGAAAACTATGAAACAGCCACTATTATCAGTTAACCAGCAGATCGCTATCTCACAAACTGTGGGCGCGGTGTTGGGAAACATTCTGAACGAGCAAGAGCTGAATAGTTGCATCAATAAGATGCAGATTCTTGAGCCACCAGCAGGTAACCGATTTTGGCAACCACAAACTTCTCCCCCAGGGATTTATATAGTTCTGGCCGGTAAGGTGCGGATTCTAGATAGTAGCGATCGCCTGGTGATTTCTCTGGAAGCTGGAAAGTCTTTCGGGGAGATGAGCCTATTTCCCTCTGAACATTTCACCACTTACTCAAGTCGATCCTCGCTAAATGCACAAGTCGGATTTATTGCTGATGAGGTGTTGCAAGCGCTGATTAATAAGAACTCTAAATTTAGAGAATACATCCATCAGCAGGCAATTAAGCAAGATTTACTAATCAAGAATAATCAGGAAATAGAATCTAAACCAACTGTCCAACCACTTGTCAGTCAAAATAATATCCGTAGCACGAATCGTAATACTGATCGTAGTAATGGTCGCAATACCTCCAGTAATGGTGGCCGTAGCAAAGTCGGCAAAGTATATTTCCCTAGTCCTTCCGTAGTGGTTGGACATTGGTGGCAGCGCATGATCCGCCGCTATCCATTTTTCGCACAGCAGAGTACGGCTGACTGTGGTGCTGCTTGTTTGGCTATGATCGGCAGCTATTG
This sequence comes from Rhizobium sp. Q54, assembly GCA_943367755.1. Classification (GTDB taxonomy): domain Bacteria; phylum Cyanobacteriota; class Cyanobacteriia; order Pseudanabaenales; family Pseudanabaenaceae; genus PCC-6802. The sequence goes on from CALRKB020000018.1 coordinate 44,908, forward strand.
GGGTACAAAACTGAGTATCAATCGCCTGCGCGATCTGGCTAATGTCGATCGCAATGGAGCTTCTCTACGGGGTCTAGCCGCCGCCGCAGAAAGTATTGGATTTTCCACCCGACCCGTAAAAACTGGACTGAGCAAGCTAGCGGAACAAACTCTACCCGCGATCGCCCACTGGGAAGGCAAGCATTATATTGTCGTTTATGAGATTACGCGCAAACAGGTGACGATTGGAGATCCGGCGATCGGGCAACGCACACTCAGTCACGCTGAGTTTAAAGCGGGATGGACGGGATACGTGCTGCTCCTTCAACCGACAGCTTTTCTCAAAGATACCCCAGAAGCCAGTCAACCTCTCTGGCAATTTCTCAATTTAGTCAGCCCTCACTGGTTAGTCTTATTAGAAGTATTTATTGCCTCTCTCCTAATTCAAATTTTTGGCTTACTGACACCATTATTTACGCAGTTACTTCTGGATCGAGTAGTCGTACAACGCAGTCCTCTCACACTCACGGCCGTGGGGTTGGCTTTGCTAATATTCGGATTATTTCGCGTTGCTATGACTGGTTTGCGACAATATCTACTCGATCATACAGCGAACAAGGTAGATTTAGCGCTGATTGTGGGATTTATCAAACATACTTTTCAGTTACCTTTAAGTTTCTTTGAATCTCGTTATGTCGGTGATATTATTTCACGAGTTCAGGAAAATCATAAGATTCAACGCTTCCTCACAGGTGAAGCACTATCAATATCCCTCGATCTACTTACCGTATTTGTTTACGTCGGATTGATGTTCTGGTATAGCTGGAAGATGGCGTTACTAGCGCTTGTAGTTGTGCCGCCTTTTATCCTGCTCGCCCTATTTGCTACTCCATTTCTGCAACGCGTTTCGCGCGAGATTTTTAATGCCTCTGCGACTGAGAATAGCTATCTAATTCAGTCTCTAACAGGTGTGCAGACAGTCAAAGCCATGGCGATCGAGCAGACAGTACGCTGGCGATGGGAAGAATTATTTAGAAATTCAATTAAAACTAACTTTTCCGGGCAAATAATTGGTAATACACTGCAAATTTTTAGCGCCACGATAGAGACAGTAGCTACGGCATTGTTGCTGTGGTTTGGAGCTTGGCAGGTGATTCAAAATGAACTCACAATCGGTCAACTCGTGGCTTTTAATATGCTGCTGGGGAACGTGATCAATCCCTTCCGTCGCTTAACTGTACTCTGGAATCAGTTACAAGAAGTAGTAATTGCCGTTGAGCGCATAAATGATGTACTGGAAGCAGAAGCAGAGGAAGACCCTCAACAGCAAGCCCGACTGACATTACCAGAAATTCGCGGACATATTTGCTTTGAACATGTCACTTTCCGCTATCATCCCGAGAGTGATGTGAATACACTAGAGAATATTAACATCGACGTTAAGCCGGGACAGACCGTTGCTCTAGTCGGTCGCAGTGGCTCTGGGAAAACAACTCTTTCTCGCCTACTTTTAGGACTTTATCTACCCACTGAAGGTAAAATTCTAATCGATGGCTATGATATTGCCAACTTGAATTTGCGATCGCTGCGCCAGCAAATTGGTGTTGTCGATCAGGATACTTTCTTGTTTGGTGGTACTATTCGCGAAAATATCAGTATGGGTCACCCAGAAGCAACCCTAGAAGATTTGATCGAAGCATCTAGGCAAGCAGGGGCGCATGCATTCATCGAAGAATTACCCATGGGGTATGAGACACAAATTGGCGAAGGCGGAGGTATGCTATCCGGTGGCCAACGGCAACGTCTGGCGATCGCCCGTGCTCTATTAAATAATCCACCATTGCTAGTTTTAGATGAAGCAACCAGTCATCTGGATGCAGAATCGGAGCGGATTATCCAAAACAACCTCAGTACAATTCTGCACAACCGTACAACTTTTGTGATTGCCCATCGTCTTTCTACTGTACGTAATGCGGACTTAATTTTAGTCCTGGATCGCGGTGTCATTGTTGAGAGTGGTACCCATGAGGTTTTGATGGCACAACGCGGTAAATACTTCTATCTCAACCAACAACAACTTGCTACAGCTAGTAATTAATCCATGACTCACCATGACTAATTCATCAAATTTAACGGAAAAAATTGCTCGAAGCAACGGCCACTTAACTCGTCATTCCTTGCCTATAGAAATGCCTGAGAGTGATGATTTATCAGCAAGAGATAGAACCTCTAAATCTTCCCAATCCCCTCATTCCACTACATCTCCTCTCTCCTCCAAACCTTCTAGCGATGATTGGTCTTCTTTAACCCAAGACGCGATCGATGCAATGCCAAGGGTATGGACGAGAGGCATACTCTATCTCTTAGTTGTTTTTGCCGCAATTGTTTTACCGTGGGCGATGTTCTCTCAAGTCGATCAGACTGGAGTTGCTAGAGGTAGATTAGAACCAAAAGGTAAGACATTTAAGTTAGATTCCCCTGTTGCAGGGAAGGTGATAGCGATTGATGTTAAGGAAGGTAGCACGGTCAAAGCTGGCCAACCTCTGCTCAATTTAGAATCGGATCTAGTGCGAACCGAACTGCAACAATCTGAAGCCAAGTTGGAAGGTCAATTAAATCGGATTGCGCAGTTAGAGAAAGTTAAGAATCAATTAAGTATAGCTTCGCGCACGCAGCTACTTTTAAGTCAAGCGCAGATATCGGAACAGCTAGCCCAAACTAATCAAGTGGAAACGCGGCTTAGTGCAAACCAACGAGCTTATAGACTAGCAGAAGAGAGGCTCAATCAGGATCTTGGTGAAGTGGAGCGCTACCGCCGCTTAGCACAGGAAGGCATCGTACCAGAGGTGAAATTAGTTGAGATCGAGCGGATTGCCAGTGAGAGTCGACGGCAATTAGAGCAAGCCCAAGCCGATATCCAACAGACTCAGACTGAGTTAAAGAAACAGGCAAGTAGTGGCGATCGCGTCACACGCACTGGTGAGCTAGCTGTAGTTGAGAGTAAAAAGCAAGCTGAGGAGCTACAGACTCAAGTTTCCGATCTGCAATCGGAGATGGCGCAAACTCGAAAAGCGATCGCATCTCTCCGCTGGCAGTTACAGCAACGCATCATTCGCGCACCAGTAGCAGGCACGATCTTTCAATTGCCGATTCAGAAAGCGGGGGCGGTAGTCCAGCCCGGTCAAAACCTTGTGCAAATTGCCCCCAGCGATGTGCCCATGGTGATTAAAGCAGAAATGCCAATCTCTGAGAGTGGTTTTTTGCGAGTTGGCATGACCGTCCAACTTAAATTTGATGCCTATCCTTTCCAAGACTATGGCGTAGTGCCGGGGCGGGTTAACTGGGTTTCCCCGGACTCCAAAACTACCCAGGTTGGGCAGTCGCAAGTAGAAACCTTTGAGCTTGAGATTATCCCGGAGCGCACTTACATTCAGGCTCAAAATAAACGCATAACTCTCACTCCTGGACAAACAGCAACGGCCGAGGTAGTTGTGCGCCAGCGCCGCATCATCGATCTGATCCTCGATCCGTTTAAACAGCTCCAAAGCGATGGACTTAAACTTTAGCATTCTGTCAAAATCAAGGAATACATAATATGCCACCTACTTCATTAACTCCCGTCATATCCCCAGAGGATATCTTTCAACACATCAAACTCTCTTGTCAGCTTCCATCTATAATTGAAGCGATCGCCACACGCAAAGTGATTCTTAGTGCTGCTGCCGAAGCAGGCATTCAAGTAGAAGTAACTGAACTACAACAGGCAGCAGATGCTTTTCGACTGGAGAATCGCCTGCAACGTAGTGAGGATGCCTGGCAGTGGATGCAGATACATGGTTTGTCTCTCGATGAATTCGAAGAAATGCTGAGTGCAAATGTACTTGCGGCAAAGCTAGCTAGCCATCTGTTTGCCGATCGGGTTGAGCCTTTATTTGTGGAACGCCAGCTTGATTATGCTCAAGTAATTATGTACGAGATTATTTTAGAAGACGAAGATCTGGCCATGGAACTGTTCTATGCGATCGAGGAAGGCGAACTGAATTTTTTTCAAGTTGGGCACGAATATATTCAAGATCGAGAATTACGACGTACGTCGGGCTACCGCAAACCACTGCGGCGCAGCGATCTCAAACCGGAAATTTCTGCCGCTGTGTTTGCCGCTAAACCTCCCCAACTGCTCAAACCAATTGTGACATCCCATGGAGCGCATCTGATTTTAGTAGAGGAGACGATCGCACCTCAGCTCGACCAGGTTTTAACTAGGCAAATTCTGTCTGAGCTATTTGCCGGATGGCTTAAGCAACAGCTAAAATATAGCCTTACACATTAGACCAGCTTATCTATTTTCGCCTAACCTGGGGATCGCAACTATGGCAATGACACTCACCGAGAAAATTTTGGCAAAAGCGGCAGGGCGCTCCAGCATTAGCCCTGGTGAAAATGTTTGGGTGAATGCCGACCTGCTGATGACCCATGATGTCTGCGGTCCTGGCACGATTGGGGTATTCAAGAAGGAATTTGGCGCTGATGCCAAGGTTTGGGATCGCGACAGAATTGTGCTGATCCCCGATCACTACATTTTCACTCAAGATGCCCGCGCTAATCGCAACGTCGATATTTTGCGGGACTTTGCTAAAGAGCAGGGGATCAAATACTTCTACGACATTACTGACCTATCTAATTTTAAGGCCAACCCTGACTACAAGGGAGTTTGTCATGTTGCCCTCGCACAAGAAGGTCACACCCGTCCCGGTGAAGTCCTGTTTGGCACCGACTCCCACACCTGCAATGCTGGTGCATTCGGTGAGTTTGCCACAGGGATTGGGAATACCGATGCAGCATTTGTGATGGGTACGGGTAAGCTGCTGCTCAAAGTACCTGCCTCGATGCGGTTTGTCTTTGATGGCGAAATGCCACCCTATTTACTAGCTAAAGACTTGATTTTGCATGTGATTGGAGACATTGGTGTCAGTGGTGCCAACTATCGAGCCTTACAGATCGAGGGCGACACGATCGCGCGCATGACGATGGAGGAGCGCATGACTCTTTGTAATATGGCGATCGAAGCTGGCGGCAAGAACGGCGTAATTGCTCCCGACCAAACCACGTTTGACTACGTGCAGGCTCGGACAGATAAGCCCTTTGAATCTCTATATGCTGATGCCGATGCCCAGTACTACTACTACAAGCACTATGATGTTTCGACCCTAGAGCCAGTTGTGGCAAAGCCTCATTCCCCTGATAATCGTGCACCAGTCAGCGAGTGCAAAGATGTCAAGATCGATCGCGTTTATATTGGCTCTTGCACAGGTGGTAAAATTACTGACTTCATGAATGCCGCGAAACTACTGAAAGGACAACAGGTAAAGGTGCCCACCTACCTCGTACCTGCAACCCAAAGAGTGTATGAAGATCTGTTCGCACAAAAGATTGATGGCATCACCTTGTCTGAGATTTTCTTGCAAGCGGGTTGTATCGAACCTGCGGCACCCTCCTGTGCAGCTTGTCTTGGTGGCCCTCAAGATACATTTGGCCGCCTAAATGAGCCAGAGGTATGTGTTTCTACCACCAATCGCAATTTCCCAGGTCGCATGGGTAATAAGCAAGCGCAAATTTATTTGGCCTCGCCCTACACGGCGGCAGCTTCAGCCCTCACAGGTTACGTCACCGATCCCCGCGAATTTATGGCTTAGATCGTCCCCAGAGGATGAAGTGGAGGGGTTTTACCCCTCCGTAGGGACAATGCCCTTTCATTCCCAATTAAAATTTGTCCTGAAGATCTAAACTTTAGCTGCGATCTACCAGCCCAGTCTGTAGTGTTTTGAGAACTACGGACATATCATTACTCAAAATTGCATTGACATCGAGCCACAAACCCGCAAACTCTTGACTACGGATAATTCCATCTGTATCAGTGTTTAGGTTCTTATATTTGCCATTTTCCAAAATAAACCAGTCGATTTGTTGCTCTAAAGTGCGCCAGACAATATATTCTTTTACACCATTGCGTTCGTAGGCAAGTTTCTTACTGTGCAAATCATAGGAAACAGTACTAGCAGCAATTTCGGCAATTAGCTCTGGCGCACCTGTAATGTAGCCATCGGCATCGATTTGGGCATTGCCTCCCAAACGGAATAACACGGCATCGGGTTGCGGTTCGTTCTCATTATCAAGACGAACTGTTGGCTCGATTCCAACTTCTAGTCCTGCAACCATTGATTGATAGGTAACTAACCAGCCAATGATTTGACTATGAGGTTTACCATAAGAGGTAAAACGTAAGGGAGATGCCACGTATACGATTCCCTCAACTAGTTCTGCTTTTTTGATGTTTGATGCGGAATAGCGACGTTCAAATTCGTCTCGATTTAGGCGATCTCCGTTTTCAAGAATGGTTAGTGGTGATAGGGAGCTTGCAATAACCATAGTTCAATCACCTTAGATATCTAGATCGGAGAGATCGAGTTTTGAGCCGTAGGTTTCGATGAATTCACGGCGAGGGGCAACGCGATCGCCCATCAAAATCGTAAATATGCGATCGGCTTCAGCGGCATCTTCAATTGTAATTTGTTTGAGCGTGCGCGTGGCTGGATTCATCGTAGTATCCCAAAGTTGCTGCGGCATCATTTCACCCAGACCTTTAAACCGCTGGATATTATAGTTGGCATTAGCGGGGAAAGTGGCAATATGAGCATCCTTATCGCGATCGCTATAGCAATATTGAGCGTTTTTACCGCGTTCCACTTTATAGAGGGGAGGGCAACCGATATAGATGTAACCTTGATCGACGAGTTCGCGCTGATAGCGATAAAAGAAAGTTAATAGGAGCGTGCGAATGTGCGCTCCATCAACGTCAGCATCAGCTAGTAGAATAATCTTGTGATATCGCAGTTGAGCGACGTTAAACTCTTCGCCTTTAATCCCCATACCCAAGCCAGTAATCAAAGCTTGAATTTCGTTATTCTTATAGATTTTACTTTCTTCCGCTTTCTCAATATTCAGCACTTTACCGCGTAAAGGGAGGATGGCTTGGAAGTGGCGATCGCGACCTTGCTTTGCCGAACCACCCGCTGAATCCCCTTCCACGATGAATATTTCGGATTCGCGCGGGTCGCGAGAGCTACAATCAGCAAGCTTTCCAGGTAGTGTAGAAGATTCCAATGCGGATTTCCGACGCACTAATTCTCGCGCCCGTCTTGCAGCTTCGGCAGCATTAAAAGCCTGGATCGCTTTATCCAAAATCGCAACAGCGACAGTGGGATGAAATTCTAGATATTCATTCAGCACTTCACCAACGAAGGAATCAACGATGCCGCGTACTTCTGTATTACCTAGCTTTGTTTTTGTTTGACCTTCAAACTCAGGATTAGGCACCTTGACGGAGATTACTGCGGTCAAACCCTCACGCACGTTTTCCCCAGCTAAATTAGATTCGCCTTCCTTCAGTTTTTTGAGCTTACGTGCCGTCGAGTTAAGCGTTCTAGTTAGAACTGCTTTCAGACCTTCTAGATGTGTGCCGCCATCAATCGTGCGGATGTTATTGGCGAAGCCCAGGATATTGTCATTGTAGGCATCAGCACACCACTGGAACGCCACTTCTACCTGGACGCTGTCCCTCTCCCCTTCGACGTAAATGATGTCTGGATGAATTGGTTCCTTTTCACGGGTCATATAGGCGACATATTCACGAATGCCACCATCGTAGTGATAGATCTCTGTGTGGATTTCTTCACCACGGCGATCGCTAAACTGAATTTTGACGCCAGCATTGAGATACGCCAGTTCCTTTAACCTACCTGAGAGAGTCGTAAAGTCAAAGGCGGTTTCGGTCTGAAAAATTTGCGAATCCGGCTTAAAACTGACCTGAGTACCGCGAGCGGATGGGTCATCAGCATTACTGACCTCTAGACCTCCTATGGGCACGCCGCGCTCATAGCGTTGCTGATGTACCTTACTCTGCCGCCATACTTTAACTTCAACCCATTCTGATAAGGCATTGACCACAGAAATCCCGACGCCATGCAAGCCTCCAGACACCTTGTAACCACTTTCCCCGCCGAATTTTCCTCCGGCCCCAAGTACTGTCATTACAGTTTCTAGGGCAGATTTGCCGGTTTTAGAGTGCACATCCGTGGGAATGCCACGCCCGTTATCCCTAACCGTGACTGAGTCATCGGGTAAAAGTTCAACGCTAATTAAGTCGCAGTGTCCTCCTAAAGCTTCGTCAACACTGTTATCAACGACTTCAAACACGAGGTGATGTAAGCCCTTAGGCCCTGTAGAGCCAATGTACATACCCGGACGCTTGCGAACATGCTCTATGCCTTCTAGTACTTGAATTTGATCGGCATTATAAGTCTCGGTCATCATTTCAGGCATTGGTGGTGCAACTCCAAAAGTTTGTTCTGAGGTTTGTTTGGTCTGTTAACGTCAAAACACTAAGCCATTATACCTTAAAAGCCTCCTAGGTGGTACTAAAAGGCTTCAAGGTGAATATTTTGTTTGCTATAGGTATGCCAGATCGAGCAAGGTTTATGAACTTCACTTGCTTTGAGGCACTATGCCTTAACAGATGCCTTGCTCAACTGAGCTAGGAAACGGTTAAGTTCTTCAAGTGCTAAGGTGAGTTGGTCAGTTGAATCGACAGCAAGCCACTCTCCCTTCATTTCTTCCCACAGTTCAAAGTGCAGATGCGGGCCGGTGGAAAATCCCGTACTACCAACCAAGCCAATCACAGTACCCTGCTTGACATATTGCCCTGGTTTAACCAGGACTTCAGACATATGACCGTAGCGGGTCTCGTGGCGATTGCCATGACTAATTACTACGGCTAAGCCTAGTCCACCGAACCAACCTGCCACTTCGACATTGCCACTGTAGGCAGCTAGTACGGGTGTACCCTCGGCAGCAGCTATATCCGTACCCTGGTGAAACCGCGTTTGACCAGTGATCGGGTGGGTGCGATAGCCAAAGCTAGAGCTAATAAAGGCTGGAATTGCCAGCGGGAATTGCATGCGTTTATCGCCATTGCTGGGACGACTCATCGCCTTGATTTCGCGTGGGCTGAGCCGCCTGACCTCTGCTCTGAATCCCGATGAAGATTCGTAGACAAAGCTAGGGCGTGTGGCGACTGTTTGATAGCCGCGATAGTCCCTTTGCACGGCAGTAGGTGCGCAAAGATTTGACTGCAAACCGCTGGTGTCATTAACTTGAGAGCGGCAACCAGAGGTGCGGCTTTCCATAATTATGTCTACGCGCTCCCGTGAATTTTTAGGTGCAGATACTGCTACATTCCTACTTGGTTCTTTGCGTGACTTTACCTCAACTATTACAGGTTCAGATTCTACTCTTCTGCTAGCTTTAACCTCTTGAGGAACTTCAGGCGCTTGAGGAGTTTGTACTTCTACCGGAGCAGGCGGCGCTGCTACAGCATCGACATTAGCAGGCGCAGGTTCTGGTGCTGACTCAATCTGAGTGGGGGCGCTTTCCTCAGTACTTGGAATCACAATATCAGGCGAGACTGCTGATTTCTCTCTGGCTTGTGCTGGGTTGACCTGAGAGATCGCACCTATCGCACCCAGGGAAAGGCAAAAAATAGTCGCAAGCGTGAATTTTGGTAGCGATCTCAGTAGTTGTTGATGCATGTGCTTAACCTGAATAGCCTGAGGGAAATCGTATCTAGTTGATAAACCTAGTTTTATCGACGCAAAGTCGAAGATTATTCTCCCACATTATGACTCGATTACTTACCGAGGCAATGCAAGCAGTTATTTCGCTTTGCACCTGCCACATAATATGGCGATCGCACCGTAATGCCAAGTAGTATGCCAGAATCATCTCGATATTTCTAAATTCCAGATGAATATAGCAATCCAAAGGTTCAGTACAATACCCCTTGTGACACTCTAACTTTCCCCTTGATTTGATGTGGATAAGACTTCATTTGCAGGGCGATCGCCAACTGTGGCATAACTGATTTTGGGAATATCCTCACCAGTATCATGCACCTGTTTGCCCGTAATTAGTCGCGCACCTCGCTGCTTGGTGAAATAGTTCCAACCCCACTGAGTTAATACCAACAGCTTATTATCAAATTCAATCAAATAATAGATATGCAAAAATGTCCAGATTAGCCACGCGGGTAAACCTGTAAATTTCATAAAGCGCATATCCACCACCGCTGCATTTCTGCCAATTACAGCTAGATTGCCCCAATCGTTGTAGCGGAAAGTAGGTAGAGTTTTACCTGCAAGCCTAGCTTTGATTAACTCTGCGACATATTTGCCCTGTTGCATGGCAACCGGAGCTACCCCAGGCAGCGATTTACGATCCTGATGAGTGTAGTTGGCCAGATCGCCGATCACAAAAATGTTGGCACGATCGGCAATGCTTAAATCAGGTTCGACCATTACCCTGCCTGAGCGATCTAGCTCTACTCCTGTGCAGGCGGCTAAAACCTTCCCCATGGGTGACGCCTGGACTCCCGCTGCCCACAGAATCGTTTCCGCCGCTATATATTCAGTGCGATCGCCACTCTTCAGCGCTACAACCTTATTACTAATATCTGTAACTAAAGCCTGTGTCCTGACTTTTACGCCTAAATTTTGCAGAGCTTTCTGCGATGCTGTGGATAGGTCAGTTGGGTAGGTCGGTAGTAGGCGATCGGTACCCTCAACCAATACTATTTCCGTCTCTGTGGTATCGATGCTACTAAAGTCACTTTTGAGCGTACTGTAGGCCAGCTCAGCAAGCGCACCTGCCAACTCTACGCCTGTTGGCCCCCCTCCTACTACCACAAAAGTTAGGAGGGCACGCCGCTTTTCTAAATTGGTTTCTTTTTCAGCCCGTTCAAATGCCAGTAAAATCCGCCGCCGCATCTCGACCGCATCTTCTAGGGTTTTGAGTCCGGGTGCTGCCTCCGCCCACTGGTCGTTACCGAAATAGTGATGGCTGACACCAGTAGCAATAATGAGGGTGTCGTAGGCAATTTTCTCGCCGTTACCAGTAATTATTAGTTGTTGTTGGGGATTGATATCAACGACTTCGCCCATTAATACTTGAGTATTCTTGTGTTTAGCCAGCACCGATCGCAAAGGAGAGGCAATATCCGCTGGTGATAGCCCCCCCGTCGCTACCTGGTAGAGCAGTGGTTGAAATAGGTGGAAATTACGTTTGTCTAACAAAGTGACCTGGATGGTGTCGCTTCCTAACTCCTTAGCAGCATAGAGGCCACCAAATCCGCCACCCACGATCGCTACACGATGAAGATCGAGACTATTGTTGATTGTTGTTGGCATCTTCAATTACCTAATAGGATCGCTATAGTTAGCTAATTATGGGGGACGATCTGTGAAATGTAAGTAGTAGTGGTAACGATTTCTGCAAATAGCCCGATCCTATGAGATCCTAGAGACAGTTAACGATATTTCAAGGAGATTGTCTAGAGTGGATCAGAATCGGAAGTCAACAGTGGTAATTACTGGTGCCTCATCGGGGGTTGGTTTGCAAGCCGCACGCGCTCTAGCGCAAACAGGGCAATGGTTTGTGGTAATGGCCTGTCGCGATCTAGACAAAGCTGAGAAAGCGGCGGAGTCAGTAGGAATGGCTTTGGGTACCTACACAGTGATGCACCTCGATCTGGCCAGTTTGGCTAGCGTCCGGGACTTTGTGAATAAATTCAGAGCTAATGGCAGATCTCTTGATGCTCTGGTGTGTAACGCGGCTGTCTACCTACCGATCGCCAAGGAACCACAACGCAGCGTGGATGGGTATGAATTGAGCGTTGCCACCAATCATCTTGGACATTTCCTGTTATGTAACTTGATGCTAGAGGATCTGAAAAAATCATCGGCAAAAGAGCCACGCTTGGTGATTTTGGGTACCGTAACTGCCAATCCCAAGGAATTAGGTGGCAAGATCCCGATTCCGGCTCCCCCAGATCTAGGCGATCTCAGCGGCTTTGCCGCAGGCTTTAAGGAGCCGATCGCCATGATCGATGGTAAGAAATTTAAATCTGGCAAGGCATACAAGGATAGTAAACTCTGCAACGTCATGACCATGCTGGAGTTGCATCGACGCTACCATGAGTCAACAGGGATTACATTCAGTTCGCTGTATCCTGGTTGTGTGGCAACCACGGCGCTCTTCCGCAATCACTATCCTTTATTTCAGAGTATCTTCCCAATTTTCCAAAGGAATATTACGGGGGGGTATGTGTCTGAAGAGTTGTCAGGCGATCGCGTTGCTGCCGTAGTCGCCGATCCTAAATTCAACAAATCTGGAGCCTATTGGAGCTGGGGAAATCGCCAAAAGGACGGTCGTGAGGTGTTCGAGCAGGAGGTTTCCGACGAAGCTAGCAACGAGGCTAAGGCGAAACTGATGTGGGAGTTGAGCGCCAAGTTAGTTGGACTAGCGTAAGCAGATAAGTGCGAGATCATTTGGGCTGAAAGGGCTTGAGGTTGGGGAGTCAGGGCTGTGATCGCTTTCTCTGACCTCATGCAAACAATTAATTGCAAAACCGCCGTTGGAAGCGCGGATCGACCTTATCATTTTTGCGGGAATTGCAGGGATGGCAAAAAGTTTGCAAATTGCTAATATCGTTTGGACCGCCCAATGTTAACGCCACTATATGATCTACAGTTTTAATATCCCGATCGCTGTAGCTCAAAATGCAGCGATCGGGATGCTCTTTAAATACTAAGTATCAGTTGAGATAACATCAATTGTTTGATCGAGATTTGCAACAATAGATCCATCTTCTACTAACTCTAGATTAGCTTGAGATAAGTCAGGCTCTGCGGGAACGACTACCAAGTCTGATTGACTGACTAAAGGCAACTTTTTGCGACCTAGTTGCATTGCTTCCAGACAAGCATTGATAGAGGCGACAAATCGATTGTAGGCATCGATATTGGCCCTAACTTCTGTTTGCTGCTGCTGGTTAGCTTTCAGCTTCTCCTCGGCTTCTTTCTCTAGAGTTTGCTCCAGGTAATCCCGAGCGCGATCGTAGTTCTGTAATATTTCTTCCGCTTGACGATCTGCGCCAGCTAGCAAATGGGTATTGAGAGTTTGGTTTATAGTTTGCCGAAAAGTCCGTACTACGGAATCTTTAACCTTGTACTCAAAATCCAACTTGAGCAACTGCCGAATCGCGGGCTCTGCTTCAATCATACTTTGGTAATCGTAACCGCGACAGGCTTGCTGGAGTGTCTGCTGGAGCTGGTAAAAACCGAGCGTACCAGGACTATTCGCATAAAACTCTGGCCTTTCGCGCACGTAGCGATCGCATTCAACTATGGCCTCATTTACCAAAGCCTCAGTCACATTGTGTTGGAGACGGAGGAAATACAACTCAACCCCACAATCATTACCTAGCAAGCGATAAAGATCGCGATAATAATCCATCTTTTTGACGCGATCGATTAAATTTTGGAAGAAGTTCTTGATTAATTCCTTGGTGGAATCAACCAAAATATCCTCTAGTTCATTTGCCAAGTAATAAAATCCTTCGGCCAAAATCCCTAAAACAGGAACAACAGAATTGCGTCGATGACTAGCTTGAGCACGTTGATGTACTGCACCTACAGAGAAGTTAGCAATTAATTCGTCTAGCCGATGTACCATGCGAGATTTTAACTTGAGATAGTCAGCTTCATAGGCTAGGTTATTGCTGCTTGCCACTGCCTCATTTACTTCTTGTGCGATATGTTGCCTCAACTCATCTCCGATCGCCTTGAGATCGCGGCTGAGTTGCTGTAATTCCTGCGCTTTAATCGCATCAATATCGCGGGGTTGGCTCTCCAGTTTTTGCCATGCATTTAAATATGACTGCCTCAGCGCAATACATAGGGGCTGTAGATCGTCAGCAAGACTGGCAAACAAAAGTGGGCGCTTTTCCTCTGTGAGGTAACGGCTAATTGCCGAGCGAAATTCCTCGATACCGCTATCTGCAATCAGCTGGTTGATTAGGGGAGTCTCCAATTTACCCAGCAATCTGACATATTTTTCGTTTTTGACATTAGTTTCTAGCACACTATATGGAATTGGGAATTTAGTGATGTCCAATTTCCCAGATACCAGACAGTAACTATTGAACTCATTCACAAATTGAGGAGTACCTTCCTGCCCTCCAACTGCTTTCACACTTTCTGTAAAGATAGAATCCAACCCGAAGCGATCGCTGGCACTCGTATTTTTAATTTGACTACCATAGAACCCGAGTAAACCACTGGTTTTGTAGATTCTGTTGGAGTTATCCCGAAACTGCGAAGTGATAATTCCATTGAGGCGATCGCGCAGTTGATCGTTCGTCCATGTTTCATCAATACGATTAAATACGTAAAATACGCGATCGCGAATGCTAGAATTCCGCTGAATGGTCTCGCTCAACTCTGTTTCTTCGGAGGTCATTTCCCCGGTCGCAGCAGTTTTGAGTACGAATACGACTGCTGATGTATCGGGATGTTCGACTTTTTTATAGGTCAGTTCCGCATCCTTTTTAACAGGCGCATCAATACCAGGTGTATCAATAATCACATTGCCATCTTGTAACAATGGGTGCTTGCAATAATATTCAACGCGCTTTAAAACTGCACTGTTAGCACCACGCCTTGCATAGCTAGCGGCTTCCTTGAGGTTAGTAAAATTGAATTGCTCCATGGAATAGGTAGCATTAGTTACCGTCTGGATGCGATCGCGATTTGAGCTAAACCCTTCTAGCAGAAGGCACAGGGCATCAGCTTGCTTGGCACTTTCAGATTTAGCTTTGCCCCCTTCTTGCTCGATGATTGCACTAGCCTGGACTTGGAGCTGCTTGATCGAATCACTTTGATTGATATTAGTGGGAGCAGCCAGACCGATACGCTGACACAAGGCATTGATCTGTTCGCGTACTTCAACTTCACTCAAGAAGGTTAGTACTACACGCTCTTGGTCGGAGTCAGGGTAGGCAATTTTACACTCCGTACCCGTAGCATGTCCCTCGGCGCTATAAAGTAACTCTCGCTCTAACAAGGCATTAATCAGCATGGACTTGCCTGCGCTAAATGCCCCAGCAAATACAATCTCAAATGTCGGGGAGATGGCTTTCCTTAAAGAAGCTTGCACAGCAGTAGTATCCTGTGCTCTTAGAGTTGGTTCTTGACGGAGCAGATCGAGCAGTGATTCAACCTGAGCTTGCAAGTCTTTACACTGTGGTAAGAGCGAAACAGATGACATAAAATTACTCTCTCGATTAATTTAGAGTTAGCTGAGATTTTTATTTCAAATCAAATACCTATGACAGAGAGAGTTGGATATCCCTCTGAGTCATATTGCTTATAGATATAAATTGTACCCGTGTATTCTGGATAAATTATCGTCAGTTTGAAGTGGCGATCGCTGAAGTGCTTAGCTGCTTATCTAAAAAGCGATCTAGTTGCCGATCGTAATTTCAATTCTGCGGTTGCTTTTACGATGTGCCTCATTGTCATTATTCGCAATAGGGCGACTATTTCCATAACCTACCGCAATCCAGTCATAGGAATTCTCACCCCGCAATCGCATGAGATAATCCCTCACGGCTAAAGCCCGCTGATAGGAAATATCAAGTGGGCTGCTAGCTTGACCATTAGATTCTGGTGCGATCGCGGCGACATCAGTATGGCCGTTAATGCGGATGCTTTTACCACCGGATAGCGGCAACTGCGCTGCTACTTGATCTAAAAGCTTTAAGCCATCGGGCAAAATCGTAGTTTTATTAGGTTCAAACAGAGCATCGGCTGAAAGGGTAAATACCTGTTTTTGGGGGCTGAGCACGGCTGGATTAGGTTGCCAGATCAGTCCAGGTTGCCACATCGCAACACAGACACCAACTATACCTGCCACACCCGTGCCAATACCCAGCACTAAAAGACGAAAGACAAACGTCAGCAATGGACGCAGGGGTGATGGTTTGGGGGTGAGTGAGGGGGCTGTTTCTGTCACAAGGATCGCTCCAAAATTGCTAATGCCTCGACAGAAACCTAGTTTAGCGGACGATGGTAATTTACCCAAATTCCTTCAACCCATCTGTATGGGCAGACCTATGTGTTTGCCCCTCTATATGCCCACCTAACTCTTGCTTAGCCAGGTAATTGCCGCTTTTAACCACGCCTCTACATCCTGACTTTGTGACAGTACTGCGGAAGCCCCCACACTGCGCAATGCCTCACCGATCTCGGATGGCGTATAGCCTAATGCTAAAAGCGTCATCTCCACGTCTTCCTGCACGGCTGAAATGACAGGCATTATCCCCCCTACCTGCTGTCGCCAATCAGCTAACTTAGTCTTTAGTTCTAAAGCTAACCTTTCCGCTGTTTTAGTCCCCACCCCAGGCGTAAGGCTGAGTACGCGAATATTACCAGTTACTATAGCCTTGACCAGATCCTGCAATCCCAGTGTATTAAGCAACGCCATCGCCATTTGTGCCCCCACCCCCGACACACTAATCAGTTGGCGAAACAAATCCCGCTCAGCTGCACTAATAAAACCAAACAAAACAGTTTGATCCTCCCGCACTTGCATGTGGGTAAATAATTGAGCCATTTCACCCGTTGGTGGTAACTGCTTAGCAGCACTGGCTGTTATGACCAGATCATAGCCAATGTCTCTAACATCTAGAGTCAGGATATAGCAAGGGGATGATTTACGCGATGAATCTTGTGCTTTCAGGAGCGCGATCGCACCACGCATGTATCCAATCATCGGCGCTTTAGCGGTGGGAATTTAGGTAACTGGACAGAGGCAAAAGAGGTAGATACCTTGTGCTTGCTGCGATCGATTAAGGGAGCAGGTTCGGTTTGTTTTGCAATAGTACTGAGCACTTGAATGAACTTAGGTGTATTTACCTGCGGCACAATCAGGTTGTGAGGATAATCGCTAATTTGGCTAGGGATATGGGATGCAGGCACATCGATTGGCATCTCCTCTAGGGATGGTAGCACCGGCTCGGTGATGCTTGCAGATAAGTCTTCTAAAGGTAAATCGAGCTTGTTAGTGAGTCGCTCCATCTCAGCAATTGACATCTCAAACTCTGGATCTGCTGCTTGATTAGCAACAATTTGTGGAGTTGGCGGATTTGATTCATCTATTTCATCTATAGCTATAACTTGCTCTTCTATAGATAGAGAAGGGCTGACAGAGGATGACCATGCGTCACTGACGTTAGCAGAAAACTCAGTATCGGTTACGGCCTCAGGGGAATCTGCTTGCTCATCATCTAAAAAGCGTTCCAGTAGTGCTTTGAGTTGTGAGGTGTGATTCTGCTCGCGTTTGAGGTGGGTGCGCAGATAATCGCACTTAGCATTTACCTGTTCTAATTGTTCGCATCTATCTTCAAGATCTTGCTCTAGCTCGGCGATCCGTCCCTGAAAATGCTGGGCTAATTCGTCCTGTCGCTGCATCACCTGCTGCGATAGATCCAGCTTTTCTTGGGTTTGCTGGAGTAACAGATAGGCTTGCTCGCATTTCTGGTTACAACTGTGAAGCTCTTGCTGCAAAAGATTTCGATCCTGTTCGGTGCACTCTGCCTGGTGAGATATGGGGGCTACCTCCAAGGGATTACCAAATTCGGCCTGACTCATAATGTGTTCTTGCTTGAAAACAACATTGCTATTTGCAAATCCTATCCTAGAATTGGCTTTTTGTGTTATCAGACGATACAAAACTCAAATTAGTTACGTTTCGACATCTAGCGTAGGAGCGATCGCTCACAATTGTAAAAGAATTTTCTGGCAGAAATAAGACAGCATTTAATCAATCTCACAGAAATTTAGCACAAAGATAGGTTTATAGTCGTGAATGATAAGATTTGTCTACAAAGCTCGATACCTACCGCTCAAATTCTGAGTAGTTCTAAAGAAGTGAGGATGTGCCGCGCTTAGCGCGATCCTCACCCAAAAATCATTTACCTAAGCCGTAATATTTGTGAGACTCAGCAAAGCAATCATTGCCTACAAATCTGGAAGTAATACAAGCCACAGTTTGGCAGAAAAGTGTGCTCAACAACTAGAAAGGCTCAACTGTAAAGTGCTGGTGGGGCCAAGTGGAGCTACCGATAATCCCTACCCTGTATTTCTAGAGTCAATGCAAGATATCGATCTGGCTTTAGTCCTGGGAGGTGATGGTTCGACCCTAGGAGCGGCAAGGTATCTAGCATCGCGATCGGTACCAATTTTGGCGATCAATTCAGGCGGGCATCTTGGCTTTTTAACTCAATCGGCAGAAGAGTGTGCAGATACGGAAGCTTTATGGCAGAGACTGATTGAGGATCGCTTTGCCATTGAAAAACGCATGATGTTGCAAGCACAGGTGATCACCGTAGATCCTAGCTATGGTAAGTCAGCAGGACAAAATTGTGGCCCTTTTCTTTGCCTGAATGAAATGTGCGTTAAGCCTGGTTCGACCGATCGCATGGTTACCGCCGCCCTAGAGCTGGATATTGAAGGCGAAATTGTCGATCAATATCATGGTGACGGATTAATTGTGGCGACGCCTACTGGATCTACTTCCTACACCGTGGCAGCTAGTGGGCCGATCTTGCATCCCGGTATGGATGCGATCGCAATTACACCGATTTGTCCGTTGAGCCTTTCTAGTCGGGCGATCGTGTTGCCACCAAGGCTCTTAGTGAGCATTTGGCCTTTAGACAACAACGACCTCAGTCTGAAGTTATGGACAGATGGGGTCTTGGCAACTTCTGTTTTACCTGGCCAGCGCGTCGACATTCGCATGTCGGATTATCAGGCACAATTTATTATCCTGAGAGAAAACTATTCCTATTACCAGGCTTTGCGCGAAAAGCTATTGTGGACAGGGGCGCGGGTGCGCTATCAAAATCAGCATCGCAGCTAATTACCAAATTTCAAGGTTTGCAAGCTGGCCGCACACAAAGGGCCTAGCTTCTCGGAATCCTTGGTTAGGAAAGAACAGGTAAACACGATTTTCTTGTCATCCTTACCTGAAAAAAAGTAAAAAATCTGTCTGGCTTTCCGACCTAATTGTTCTGAGTCAAGCGCGATCGCCACACCTACAATGCCGGAGTTAGTTTTAAACTCAGATCTGCCAATTTCTTTAAACTGCTCGAAAGCTTGTGAGATAGCTCCAATATTGATCTTGATATATTCATCCAGTGGACTGGGGGATGCCTCTGTAAACAGCGCAATGCTTGCAGAAGGCGTATTTGTGGCATCAGAAACAAAAGCCACATAGTCCAAACCTGAAATCTCCTTCTTAATCCAGTCCTTGGGTGGCTGTATTGATATACTGCTCCGAGCATAGGTGTACTGTTGCCCTAGTGGCACCTGCTCGTTTGTTTGCAAACTGGACAGTGGCGGAGCACCCGGCGAAGTTGTGAATGTGGCTTCCTTCTGGTAATTATTAGCAGGTGCAGGATTACACGCAACCAGTAACAATACCGACACCGCTAGAAATAAGCTTGAATTTAGAGCTGAGCTAAAGTATGTCATTATCCGCGAATGATTTAGGATTGCTATATGTGCTTTGTGCTAGGAAATATCCTAGCGATTGCTTCAACCTATTTAGTGTAGCTGTAGCCCTGACATATGAATTTAGGCCGAGTTATTGCCATTGCCAGTAATGTATTTCGCGAAACCGTGCGCGAACAAGTACTTTATCTAGTCCTGTTATTTACACTGGTATTAGTTGCGTCGATTACTTTGCTGCCGCATTTAGCAGCGGGGGGAGAAAATAAATTAACTGCGGATTTTGGTCTGGCTGCGATCGAGCTATTTGGGCTGATCGTGGCAGCATTTGTTGGTAGCAATCTGATTAACAAGGAAATCGATAAGCGTACAGTTTTTATCCTGGTAGCTAAGCCAATCAGCCGGGTGGAATTCATTTTAGGCAAACATCTAGGAATTTCTGCCGTACTGGCTGTCTTAGTGGCAATTATGTCAACAATTTTTATTGGGTTTGCAGCCGTCAAAAATATTTCTGTACCTTCCCATGCGGTAATTGTGTCCAGCTTTTTTACCTTCTGGCAACTCATGCTTTTAAGTGCTTTTGCGATTTTATTTGGCACTTTTACTAGCTCTTTGCTTGCCTCTATGCTGACACTTGCTACCTATCTGGTGGGCAATTTTAGCCGCGATCTTTTAGCCTTAGGTGAAATATCCAAAAGTGAGAGTTTTCAAGCATTCGCCCGCGCGATGTATTTAGTCCTGCCCGATCTGTCCCGCACCAATCTAAAAAATGAGGCTGTCTACGGTATTTTACCCAGCGTTACCGACCTGTTGAACAATGGCGTTTATACCCTCGCTTATGCATTGCTGGTGTTGGCGATCGCAATTTTAGTATTTGCGAATCGGCAGTTTTAGGGCGTTTATTCCCAAAAATCTACATGCAGCAAAGATTCAATATCTCGGCTAAACTGCCATTCATCGGGAAATTGGTATTGGGGATAGCTATCTCGCAGGATTTTCAGGGTGTCTTGATAAGTCTTGTCAAAGACTTGCAAAAAATAAGGTTTGAGGCTGGGTGATTGCTCTAATAAGTCCCTTAAGGCAATCCTTTGCTTATTAATCGACTCAATCCAGACACGATAATTTTCTGGCATAGAGATATAGGTACGCTTAAGGATATGCTCCAATAATTCACCTAGTCGATTTTTAAGCTCGCGCCGATCTCTTCCTGCCAAGCCTTCTAGCTCCTCAATTAAATTCTCTACATCCAAATTGTCAAAATTCTTTGCCTTCAAATGCGCAAGGGTATCCTCAACCCACAAGTTAAGGTCACGGTCATATAAAGAAGATGCGATAGATGTTGTGTTAACTATCTGTTCCATTGTTTTTATACCAAGCGCAGGAATTTCTTTTTACCCACTTGAAGTACCTTACCTTGCAGTTCTTCGACAGAACTAAAACTCAAATCTGAATCTTGCAGCTTCTCTCCATCCAAACGCACAGCACCATTTTTAATTTGACTTTGGGCTTCGCTGTTGCTTTTACACAAACCACTGGCCTTGACTAAATAAAACAAAGGTGTGGGGAATTGCACTGCCGATAGCTCAAATTCTGGGACTTCACCTAAATTATCCGTAGAGCCTGATAGCACAATCTTTTCCGCATCCTGTTGTGCCTGTTTTGCGGCTTCAGGACTATGGTAATGACTGACAATCGTAAGCGCTAGTTGCTTTTGCTTTTCCCTCGGATTAGCAGGTAGCGTAGCGATATCCAGATCAGTTAATAGCTCGAAGTAGCTGTCGATCAAATGATCTGGCACCTTCTCTAGCTTTGAATACATCGATAGCGGATCTTCAGTAAGACCGACATAGTTATCTAGAGACTTGGACATTTTCTGCACGCCGTCCAGGCCAACTAAAAGCGGTAGCAACATGCCAAATTGCCCATGTTCGCCATTACGGGTTTGCAGATCCCGCCCTACGAGAATATTAAACTTTTGGTCAGTACCACCTAGCTCAACATCAGAGCCGATCGCAACTGAGTCATACCCCTGCATGAGCGGATAGAGGAATTCATGGAGATAGATCGGAGTGCCCTTCCCATAGCGATCGCCAAACTGCTCCTTGGCTAGCATTTGTCCTACGGTCATGCTGGATAGCAAGCTAATTACTGATGGCAAATCTAACTTGCCGAGCCATTCGCTATTGTGGCGTAACTCCAGGCGATCGGGGCTAAAGTCAAGCACTTTCTGAGCTTGTTCGAGATAGGTTTTAGCGTTATGTGCTACATCCTCAGGTGTTAGGCGTGGACGTGCCTCTGACTTGCCTGTCGGATCGCCAATTTGGGCAGTGAAATCGCCAATAATTAATATGGCTATGTGCCCAGCATCTTGAAAAGAGCGCAACTTGCGCAGTGCTACTGTGTGGCCTAGATGTAGATCGGGTTTAGTCGGATCTATGCCCAGCTTAATTCGTAGGCTGCGACCTTCTTGTGTGGCTAACCTAAGCTTGGCTTCTAAAGTTAAGGCATCGCTTGCTTTATCGCCTAGAGTGCCTACTGCATTCGGAAAAACTTCAACTACTCCCCGTTCTAGCAATAACTCTATCAATAACTTAGTTGGGGGCTGTGGCATATTTGGGTCAGTGTCGGTTAAACTCACAAGCAGGATTGGTTTTGTTGACCAAGTATATTACAGTGGCACCTAATAGTTTAAAACAGCCGAGACCCGTGAAAAGTGATGTTTTAAGAACAGTTTCTAAATCCATTGGTGGCACCCTACTAGCATTAGTCTTGGTGAGCGGTAGCGCGATCGCTGGCGGATTAGTGGGTTTGGCGGTTAGTTTTCGTAATTTGCCAGATGTCAGACAACTAAAGGGCTATGTACCCACGGAAACCAGCTATATATATGATATCAACGGTCAACTAATTGCGAGATTGCATGGCGATGTAAACCGCGAGGTTGTGCCACTTAATCGCATTTCCCCCCACCTCAAACGATCTGTTTTGGCGATCGAAGATGCCTTTTTCTATACCCACAAAGGTGTCGATCCTAATGGTATTGGGCGTGCTGTACTCGTTAACTTCAGATCCGGCGAAACAGTTGAGGGTGGTTCGACCTTAACTCAACAGCTAGTCAAGAATTTATTTTTAAGTAACGAAAAAAGTATTAGCCGTAAATTAGCTGAAGCCGTCTTGGCAATGCGGGTGGAGCAAATCTTCACCAAAGATCAGATTCTGGAGATGTACCTTAATCAGGTTTTTTGGGGCAGAAATACCAACGGGGCTGAAACTGCTGCTCAGAATTACTTCAACAAATCTGCTGCCGACCTTACCTTAGCAGAAGCAGCAATGATGGCAGGAATTATTCAGGCTCCTTCTGTATTCAATCCCTTCGACAACTACAAAATCGCTAAACATCGTCAGGCCTTGGTGCTGGATCGTCTCCAAGAGGTGGGCTGGGCTTCACCTGAGGAAGTAAAAGCAGCTAAAGCTCAGCCAATTAAGATCGGAAAGGGAACTTCCTATGAAGCTAGCCGTGTACCGTATGTAACACAAGCTGTTGCCGCCGAATTAGAAGAAAAATTTGGCAAGGATATGGTGCTCAAAGGTGGTCTGCGCGTCCAAACCACGATTGATTTAAAGATGCAGCGCATAGCCGAAGAGACAGCTAATCGCGGGCATAACGATCTCGTCAACCAGGGCGCATATGCCGATCAACTAGCTCTGGTGGCGATCGATCCACGTACTGGCTTTGTCAAGGCGCTAGTAGGAGGCGTCGGCCCATACCAAAAAAATCAATTTAATCGTGCTTTGCAAGCTCGCCGTCAAATGGGTTCGTCATTCAAGCCTTTTGTCTACTATGCAGCATTTGCCACGAAAGACTACGCCCCCGACTCAACCATAGAAGATACTCCTGTTAGCTATCCTGATGGCGATGAGACCTATTCACCTCGCAACTATGACAACAAGTTCATGGGCCCAATTAGCATTAGGCAGGCTGTAGCTGTTTCGCGTAATATTCCAGCAATCAGGCTAGGTCAGTACGTCGGACTCAAGAAGGTGGTCGACATCTGTCGCAAAATGGGGATTAATAGCCCAATAGATCCGGTAATCTCCTTGCCATTAGGGGCAGCGGATGTCACACCTATGGAAGTAGCGGGAGCATATGCCATGTTCGCCAATGGAGGATATAAAGTGAGAGCCACTTTAATTGCCAAAGTCACAGATAGTAATGGCAATATCATCCTCGATAACACTCCTAAGCGCGAAGTCGTACTCGATCCCGTGGCTGTTGCTGAAACCACTGATGTGCTTAGAGGTGTGATTACTAACGGTACGGGTACAGCAGCGGCACTGAGTGATGGTCGTCCGGTTGCAGGTAAAACAGGTACAACTTCTGATTTCCGCGATGCCTGGTTTGTGGGCTATGTCCCCCAATTGGCAACCGCGATCTGGATTGGTAATGATGACTACTCTCCGATGTCGCATGGTGTAACAGGTGGTGTTTATGTAGCACCAATCTGGCGTAATTTTATGGATAGAGCTCTGGCAGGAAGTCCAGTGGAGAGCTTCCCTGTACCTTCAGAGGTGCAAGCACCGAATAAAAAAGGCTAATTCTTATGTCCTTAGATTGATGTAACGGACTTAAGATTTTGTTACATTACTTAATATAAGATTTACCTACTTGAAAGACATGGCTCAACGAACTTCTATCACGGACGATCGCGGATTACTGAATAACTTTGCCTACGAACCCCCCGTTTACATTGATGAAGAGCCTCGTATTGGCTTCACTGAGTTTGCAGAAAAGTGGAACGGTCGTTTTGCCATGCTTGGCTTTGTACTTTTGCTAATCATTGAGTACGGTGCTGATGAAGGCTTTATCAGTGTATTGCGCTCCATTAGCTAGTAGCAGATCTTTTCAACACCTCTGCAAGATGGTATCTGGCTGATAAATTAATCTAATTGTTAAGAATAGAACTGGGGGAGCTGCTAGCTCCCATTTTTTTGGAAGCTGCTTTCGTGTAATTTGGTAGGATTTGCACAGTCGTATTAAATCGCACTCAAATCGCACTATGACTATTAGCGCACACGCAGAGCAATTTGCTGGTAAGACGGTTGAGGATTACTCCCCTGAAACGGGTATTACAGATCCGACAAATAAAATTTACCGTATCAGCACTCACTATGATGCCGAGGAAGGAATTGTAGATTGTTTTAACACATTCTTGGAAGATCCGCGAGTTGGCGAAATTTCAGGCATAGTCATCGGTTGTTGGATTACAGATGTTGACGAGTCGAGCGAAGAAATTGTTGAAGCTTTGGCAGCAGCACGGGAGCAACTCCCAAACCTGAAAGCTATCTTTTTAGGCGATATGACCTATGAAGAAGCAGAAATATCCTGGATCGTGCAAAGCGATGTTTCGCCATTGCTTACTGCTTATCCCCAACTAGAATATCTCCAGGTACGAGGCAATCAAGGACTTAGCTTAGGTGCGCTCCAACACGATCGCTTGAAGTCATTAGTTGTGGAAACAGGGGGGCTAAGCGTTGATGTCGTGCGCGAAGTTTGTAACGCTCAATTACCTGAACTAGAACATTTAGAACTCTGGCTAGGGATTGAAGATTATGGCGGTGATACCACGGTTGATGATTTGCAGCCAATTCTCACAGATCAGTTGTTCCCCAAATTGCGCTATCTGGGTTTACGCGATAGTGAAA
Source organism: Rhizobium sp. Q54 (assembly GCA_943367755.1). Lineage (GTDB taxonomy): Bacteria > Cyanobacteriota > Cyanobacteriia > Pseudanabaenales > Pseudanabaenaceae > PCC-6802. Next base: position 70,047 of record CALRKB020000018.1, read on the forward strand.
TTGCCGATGAAATTGCTATTGCTCTAGCTGATGCGTCCGTTCTGGAACAGATTAAAGTCCTCGACCTTTCCTTGGGAACATTGAGGGATGTTGGAGCAGAAGCATTACTCAATAATCCCGCGATCGCGCAATTGGAGAAATTAGATATCCATCATCACTACGTTTCAGATGAACTCGTTACTAGACTTGAAGAGTTAGGAATCGAGCTGGATGCTAGCGATCGCCAGGAAGAAGAGGAATATGGAGATGAGAGCTATTTCTATGTTGCCGTTTCTGAATAGTTCGGCATGTACGGCAAACATCCTCCGCATTTTGTCATTGTGGGCAATCCTGAGAATCGACGAGTTACGTTATTTCAGTCTGCACTAGCTGAGCTTGGGTTCCCCCCTGCTGATGTTATTGCGTATATAGATCTACTGAACGGGCGATCGCATTTAGAGCAGGTAGTTCGTCCAAATAGCATAATCAGAATTGAATCGCCAGGACGGGATTTTGAAGTCGAGAAACTCTTGCTCAGGTTGGGCGCAGATGCGGCTGATGCTGAAGATTCTCCCTGGATTAGCCGCGATGCTGCCATGCAACTTGAGTTCGATCGCGGGCGGATTTTCTATCCTCGGCAGTGGTATCTGGGATTCTGTGCCGCGTTGAAGGAATTGCAGAGTCAGCTTACTGGCTGTAATCCACATCAATGCATGAATCAACCGTCAGACATTGCCGTGATGTTTGATAAGGTGCAGTGTCACGCACTTTTTACGCGCGATCGCGTGCCAATACCTAAAAGCCTGGGAGTGATCGCCTCTTTTGACGATCTAATGGCGGGGATGCACGCCATGAAACAGTGGCGAGTTTTCATTAAGCTGGCGCATGGCTCATCGGCATCGGGAGTAGTTGCTTTTGCCACGAATGGCAGGCAGTTTCAGGCAATTACGACGGTCGAGTTGGTAGTAGCCGATGGAGAAGTGAAACTATATAACTCTCGGCGCATCCGTCGTTATCACGATTTACAGGACATTGCCACGATCATCGATACGCTATGTCGCGATCGCGTTCAGGTGGAAGCCTGGGTACCCAAAGCTAGCATGGGCGATCGCGTCTTCGATCTGCGGGTTGTGGCGATCTCGGGGCAGGCTAAACATGTGGTTGTGCGATCGAGCAAGAGTCCCATGACTAACTTGCACTTAAAAAACGAACGCAGCGAGCCAACTACTCTGATCGCCAAGATGGGAGCCAAAGCATGGGAAAATGCGATCAACACTTGCGAACAAGCTGCCAGGATTTTTCCCGATAGTCTTTATACAGGCATAGATTTACTAATTCCCATCGGATTTAAGCAACCTCTAGTCTTAGAAGCGAACGCATTTGGCGATTTGCTCCCAGGGAGTACTCATAATGGATTGGATACTTACGCAACTGAGATTATCGCTGCTTTAACACCAAGGGAGAGCCAGAAATGGGAATAGAATTAGTTGAGAATTCCGAAGATCCGGCGATCGATGATGCGAGCCAGTCTGCGATCGCGGCCAATCGTCTCATCGGCTCCCACGATATTCTCTTCGTCAGCTTCGATACTTTGCGCTATGACGTTGCCCAAGAGTGCTTGCAGCAGGGCAGAACGCCTAATCTAGCGAGGATATTACCGCAACAAACCTGGGAAAAGCGCCACTCGCCCGCTAATTTTACTTATGCGGCTCATCATGCCTTTTTCGCGGGTTTCTTCCCCACGCCTGTAGCGCCAGGAAAGCATCCACGCCTATTTGCAGTCAGTTTTCCTGGTAGCGAAACAATCAATACTAATACCTGCATTTTTGATAATTCAGATATCGTTTTAGGATTTGCCAGTCGGGGATATCACACGATCTGTATTGGTGGTGTTGGCTTCTTTAATAAACAGAGTCCTTTAGGCAATGTTTTGCCAGGAATGTTTGCAGAAAGTCACTGGAATCCTGCTCTGGGAGTAACAGATGCACATTCCACAGAAAATCAAGTGGCACTGGCAACAGAAATTCTCGATCACCTGCCTAGATCGCAGCGCGTCTTTCTGTTTATTAACATCTCTGCTCTGCATCAACCCAACTGCATTTTTTTGCCTGGAGCAAGTTCAGATTCGCTCTTATCCCATGCGGCGGCATTGGAATATGTCGATCAACATTTACCACCTCTGTTTGAATCGCTTCAGCGGCGATCGCCTGTTTTATGCATTTTATGTTCCGATCACGGTACAGCCTACGGCGAAGATAATTACTTTGGTCATCGCGTCAGCCATCCCACGATCTGGGATGTTCCCTATGCCGAATTCGTATTGCCAGAGATATCGTAGGGGGCAGATCGTGACAGACATACATGTTTGCCCCTAACCCAGCTACGTGTCAGATTCAGTCAGTTCTGCTAGGCGCGATCCCAAAATAGATACTTGCTGCTGAGAGGATTCTAACTCCGCTTGTGCCGTTGCCACAACTTCTGGCGGTGCCTTTTTGACATAACCTTCATTACTCAATCGCCCCTGTAAAGATGCGATCGCACCCTCCAACCTTGCTATAGTTTTCTCTATCTTTTGTTTCAATTGCGTTAAATCGACAACTCCACTGAGTGGAATCAATACCTGTACCGTATCGACAACACCCGCTATAGTTTGACCCAAGTTATCTGGTAGATCGAGGCAGATTGAGAGATCGGAGACTTTCGCCAGATTTTTAACATAACCTTCACCCTGGAGCAAAGTTTGACGTTCTTGCTCATTCTCAGTTTGCAACACGGTTTTGATCTGCAAACCTGGTTTGATTTCGCCCTCAGCTCTGAGATTCCTAATTGTGCGGATTGTCTCAAAGATCAGCGTAAACTGCGCTTCCAAGTGATCGTCAACTAAGTTTGGATCGCCCTCTGGATAAGTCTGAGTAGCGAGATAGCCTGCGGAACCTTCGCGATCGCTACTATTAATCGCCTGCCAAATTTCCTCAGTTAGGTGAGGCATAAATGGATGCAGCAATCGCAGAGTACCATCCAGAACTGAAACGAGAACCTTCTGAGCGGTTTGCTTCGACTCACCATCTTCTCCCTGCAAGCGTGACTTGACCAGTTCGATGTAATTATCACAAAAATCACCCCAAATGAATTCGTATAAAGCTCTGGCTGCTTCGCCAAAACCATAGCTATCCATCAGACGGTTTACTTCTAAGGCCGTTTGATGAAAGCGTGACAGAATCCAGCGATCGCATAATTCTAAAGGGCAATCGGCTTTCAGCTCATAGCTTTCAGCCCTTTCCTCTAGCTGACCGCTAACCGCTGACTGCTGAGTGCTAACATTCATTAAAACAAACCGTGAGGCATTCCACAGCTTATTCGCAAAATTTCTCGCTGCTTCCACATTTGCTGATTCATCGGTTTTGCGATTGTAGTCGAGGCGGATATCCTGACCTGCACCAATTACTTCTCTGACTAGAGCGTAGCGCAGGGCATCTGTACCGTACTTATCAATCAGGATCAGCGGATCGATGCCATTATTTTTGGACTTCGACATCTTCTGGTTATTCTCATCCCGAATTAACCCGTGGATGTAGACGGTCTTGAAGGGCATTTGCTTGGTGAAATAGCCCGCCATCATCGTCATCCGCGCCACCCAGAAAAAGATGATATCAAACCCAGTCACCAGCGTACTGGTGGGATAAAAAGTTTCCAGATCCTGTGTTGATTCCGGCCATCCCAATGTCGAAAACGGCCACAGTCCAGATGAGAACCATGTATCTAAAACATCGAGATCTTGCTCTAGCGTAATCTCATCTTTGCCCAGCTTGGCTTTTGCCTGTGCTAATGCCTCTGCTTCCGTTTTCGCAACAAACACTTCGCCATCGGGTGTATACCAGGCAGGAATCTGATGCCCCCACCAGAGTTGGCGTGAAATGCACCAATCTTTCAGCTTGACCAGCCAATCGCGATAGACTTTACTCCAGTGCTCAGGCACAAACTGCGGCGAATTTCTTTCATCTAATTCCTGTAAGGCAAAGTCAGCCAACGGGCGAATCTTCACAAACCACTGCGTAGAGAGGAATGGTTCTATTGGTACTTTGCCGCGCTCGGAGTAAGGTACGGTATGGACATAGTCTTCCACTTTTTCGAGTAATCCTAGAGCTTCTAACTTCGCTACCACATTCTTCCGTGCGACAAAGCGATCCTGCCCTTGGAATTCACCACCATTTTCATTAATCGAACCATCTTTATTGAGGATATTAACCGAAGGTAGATGATGGCGTTGCCCAATCTCAAAGTCATTGGGGTCATGGGCAGGCGTGACTTTAACGCATCCAGTACCAAACTCACTATCCACATATTCATCCCCCACAATGGGAATCTCTCGACTCATTAATGGCAGCATAACTGTCTTGCCAATGATGTGCTTATAGCGATCATCATTGGGATTAACCGCCACGGCTGTATCGCCCAGCATGGTTTCGGGTCGCGTAGTTGCCACCACCAGATAACCGCTACCATCCGCGAGGGGGTAGCGAAAATGCCACAAATGTCCTTGAACTTCCTTTTTATCTACTTCTAGATCGGATACCGCTGACTGAGAAGACGGACACCAGTTGACTAAATATTCACCTCTATAGATGAGGCCGTCTTCATATAGACGCACAAACGCCTCGACCACGGCACTGGATAAGCCCTCATCCATGGTGAAGCGTTCTCGGCTCCAGTCTGGCGATAAACCTAACCGCCTGAGCTGATTGACAATGGTGCCACCTGACTCAGATTTCCACTGCCAAGCTTTTTCAAGATACTGAGGGCGGCCTAATTGCTGGCGAGTTTTGCCCTCTGCCTTGAGTTGCCGATCTAACAAGGCCGAGACGGCAATACTGGCGTGATCTGTGCCAGGCAACCAGAGTGCATTAAACCCCTTCATGCGGTGATAGCGAACCAGCGCATCAATCAAGGCTTCCTCAAAGGCATGTCCCATGTGCAAACTGCCCGTCACATTCGGCGGTGGGATCATGATGCTAAAGGGTGGCTTGTCGCTGACTGACTCTGCCACAAAAAGACCCTGCTCTTCCCAGCGCTTTTGCCATTTTGCTTCGGTTTCGTGGGGGGTATATTGTTTGGGTAGATTGTCAATATTCATAGAAGATGCAGGGTTTCATTACTCGCAGGATTGCGACTATAATTTGGCAGAACAGACTACAAATTATAGTTTAAACCAGCCAGAAAATGACCCTATTAAGCTTTGCGCCTTTGTTGAAGCTTAGCCTTAAGTTGAGCAATGGCGGATTCACCATCTACGCCTTCACCCCGATCTAGTTGTTCAATAGCAATATCAACTTTGTTGCGGACTTCTTCAAGCCATAGTTCGATAAATTGATGACGTTCAGGTTTAAAGTTCATCTTGCATATATGAGTAGCTCTATGTCTAGTTTAAATCAGTCAAATGGAGATCTTAGTTTAAGTGAAATATACCCATGCCCCATCTGTCGCCGAGGGCAGGTTGCAGCTATGCCTATGATGGAGGTGCTGGCTTGTAATTTTTGCAGTCATGTCTTTGCGATCGATCGAGATCGCCGTACGCTTTCGATGGCAGATAATGCGGCCCCAATCCTTTGGCAATGGGATGGACAGAATTGGCAAAATGCTAAGCGGCAGGGCGAGAACTTAAGTATGTTTACAGCCTTAATTGGGGTGACACTGGTAGTCTTGCCAACGGCTTTAGTTGGTCTGGCAGGCTATACATTCGCCCCCCTAGACGATAGTCCGTTAGGCTGGGTACCACCAGTGTGGACGGTGCTGACATGCATCTGTCACCTGTATTTCGTGGCAGCATTTGTGACCGAGTACTATCAATTACCAATTTTTGCCTATCGAAGAGCAATTTTGCGGCACTTATTTGGTAATGCCTTCGTCAGGTAAATTCGTTAAGCAAAGCAAGTGTCTACATTCTTCTGCTGCTAGGGTGGCTCGGAGGGGAGGAGGACTTCAGCTAGTGTAATGCTAACTGCGGTGCTGGTGCTTTAGTATGTAAATTTCTGCGCGGTATATGGAAATGAGATATAGTTTTCTAGCTACTACTGTACTCCTGGTTGGCTTGGGAGCTTCTTTTACGACTGATGTTCAAGCCGAAACCAAGTGTCGGTGGGAAAATAAAGTGATGATCTGTCAAGATATGAATAGCAATCCTCAGAGCGATCGCTATGATAATCGTCAAGAGAATCCCTACGATAGCCGTTATGACAATAGCTACAACAATAGTTACGACGACAATAGCGATCGGGATCTTTATAGCGACATCTACGATAGTACCTATGGTAATGCCCCCTATGACAACCGTTACGATAATCGCAATGGCGATCGCAATGGACTCTATGGTCAGATAAACCAGATCTATCGTGATGTGCTAGGACGTAGTGCTGACGATAACGGTTTGCGTACCTATACCAACGATCTCAATAATGGGAAATCTTTATCATGGGTGCGAGAGAGATTAGCCGAAAGCAGTGAAGCTAGGGATGCAGTTAACCGTGTCTACCGACAGGTATTGGGTCGCGATGCTGACTCAAGTGGACTAGACAGTTATACTAAGTCTTTGCGTAACGGCTGGACATTACAGCAAGTGCGTGCTGAACTTGCTAATAGCGCCGAAGCACGTAATACCAGAAGAAGATAATTTTAGTTCTATTTCGATGAGGAGATATTAAATATGGCACGTTTACCTGACAGTCAAAATCCCGTTTTCGATCCAAGATTTCTCGATTTAAGCTTTGGCTCTGACAACGAATTTATCGCGTCTGGCGAATTATTTGGTCGCCCCTTTGGTGTTCGTGCCCTTGATGGTAATGACACAGTTCAAGGTTCTAACGACTTCGATACGGTCAACGGCAACTCTGGGGATGATGTTGTGCTTGGTGGCGGCGGCAACGATCAATTGCGGGGTGGTACCAATAATGATTTCGTCGATGGGCAATCAGGCGATGATACGGTGAATGGCAACCGCGATGAAGACTTTGTCCAGGGCGGTGACGGTAGTGATTTTGTTAGAGGGGGGCAAGGTAATGACTCCCTGTTTGGCAACAATGGGAATGACCTGCTAGTTGGGGATTTTGGTGCGGATAACTTGACAGGTGGCAGTGGCTTAGACACCTTTATATTCAGAACCGATACCGCTGCCCAAGGTGTGGTCAATGCCGATGTAGTTCTAGACTTCAATGTTTTTGAAGGCGATCGCATCGGTTTAGATTCCCGCATCAGTACATCTGAAATCATACTTGATAGCAGTACTGACTACTCCAGCATTTTTGGTGGTGGCGGGCAGAGCGATACTGTAATCAGTATTGCTAGCTCAGGACTGATCCTAGGAGTAATTCTAGATGCATCGGAAGGCGATGTAAGGTCTAGAATAGATGATACCATTACTGATGCTGTACTAATTCAGGGATAGGAGATCTTTCGATCTCGCAATAGCAGAAGGAGGAGTCAATTGCTCTTCCTTCTTTATTTTTTATTGTCCCAGCACGCTAGTCCAAAACTACCCACTTTAGTGGGAGGCTTTAGCTGCTACACACTTCTATTCAGAATGTACGGGATGACAGATCGATATGTTTGCCATAAACCGACTCTTGGGACTTTTAGTCCCTTTCCAACCTCT
>CALRKB020000019.1:0-77244 GCA_943367755.1 Rhizobium sp. Q54
CGGATGTAGGATCTTTAATAACCATTCATAGCAAGCTTGCTCATCTAACAACTGGGTCAGGGGAAACTTTATCATGGTATGTCTGACAATTTATGAAAACGGCTTTCTCCTATTTTGCCATTTCACCTACTTACCTAGATGAGCGAAGATTTTAAGCGCGATCGAGGATAAATTTGGCGCGAAGCCGACAATTTCTATGCTTGGCGTTTGGTGGAAGTTTTACGGATTTGATACAGAAGCAAATGCGCGTGAATTATATGAAACGTATTCTTATAGTCCTGGAGAATTTCATAGGGATGTGGATGACTGGTCGCAAATAAAACTGTTTATATACTTGACTGATGTCGATGAAAGTTCTGGTCCGCATTCTTTTATCAGATCGTCACATAAATGGTTTTTGCCACCTAAATCGAGAGCGATATACCTCAACGATCCCGATTTTCCTATTGCGGATAATTTAGTTACTCTAACTGGCGAAGCTGGAATGGCCTGGCTTGAGGATAGTTATGTGCTGCACCGAGGTGCGATGCCAACAAAAAAACATCGGTCGATTGTCGCAGTCACCTACACCTTCTTCCCACAGCCTGCCACTATCTTCCCACAAACGTTTGTACCCAAAGCTCCTTTATTGCCTTGCCCAGATCGAAATCGATTCGATCCCTACATCAATAGAGTCTTTTTAAAATATGAATAATTCAATTTGATGACATAAATTTCTGAGAGGAAAGTCTAGGAGAGAGGTATTTTGGATTCATAATGTTTTTATGGAAAATTACAAACGTCAAGGGCATCATCAAAAACTACACCTATGGTTTCCTGATATTTTTGAATTTAAAGGTGGAATTCAAGTCTATTCGGCATTCTTGCTTGAGGCATTACAATGCTTATATCCCGAAATTGAATATGATGTATTTTTAAAACACGATACTTGCTGCCCACCCAATCTTTTGTTAAAAGCTAACACACAATTTCATTTTGCCGGAGCTTGGCCGCTAGCTATACGAACGTTTGCATTTGCTGCCCAGATTTTAGGCCTTGCATTTTGGCAACGCCCGAGTTTAATTATTTCATCTCATGTGAATTTTACAGTTGTTGCCTACTTGCTAAAACAACTGACTGGCATACCTTATTGGGCCGTTGCCCATGGCTTAGATGCTTGGAATATTACGAATACCAAACTTCAAACAGCTCTCCAGCATGCCGATCGCATCCTAGCTGTGAGCAATTACACGCGCGATCGCCTGCTCAAAGAACAAAACCTAGACCCCAACAAAATTGTACTTTTACCCAACACATTTGATGCTAGCCGCTTCCAAGTAGCTGAAAAACCGAAATACTTGTTAGAGCGATACGGACTAAAACCCCAACAGCCGGTTATTTTAACCGTTTCGCGATTAGCAAGTCTCGATAGCTACAAAGGTTATGACAAAATCGTTCAGGCTCTCCCTGAAATTAAGCGTCATATTTCAGATGTTCGTTACATAATTGCTGGTAAAGGCGACGATCGACCCAGGATCGAACAGTCGATCGCTCAGCTAAATCTTCAAGATTGCGTTACCTTGGCAGGTTTTGTTCCCGATGATGAGGTTTGCGACCATTACAATCTTTGCGATGTGTTTGCCATGCCCAGTCGAGGAGAAGGATTTGGTATAGTTTACCTAGAGGCACTGGCTTGTGGTAAACCGACTGTGGGTGGAAATCAGGATGGTGCGATCGATGCCCTATGTCACGGCGAGTTGGGAGCTTTAGTCGATCCTCTGGATGTACCGGCAATTGCTAAAACCCTGACCCGGATTTTGCAGGGTACTTATGCCAATCCTCTGATGTATCAACCTGAGGCTCTACGCCAGCAGGTAATTGATACTTTTGGATTTGGGCAGTTCAAACAAACTCTAGCCGAACTAATGCAAAACTCTCCCATCGGCTCTCAGTTATGAGAGCGCTCCACATTATTCCCTCTGTGCCTAACTACCAGATTGTCCTAGACATACAACAAGTTTATACAGACATCCTTCAGCAAAAGCCGATTTTCAAGCTAAACTGAAATTACCCATGCAAACTCCAATGGCAAAAGCACTCTATGATCGAGACTTCCAGCAATGGATAGAGAAAACCATCAACCAGTTACAAAAACATGAATTTGAAGACTTAGATATTGACTATTTGATCGAGGAACTGAAAGACTTGGGGAAATCAGAGAAAAGGACACTGGAAAGTAACCTGATGATTCTTTTGGCTCATTTACTCAAGTTGCAAGTCCAACAAGACGTGCCAGAAATGATGAAAGTGAGTTGGTATAACTCAGTGAACGAGCATCGCAAGCGCGTCCAAAAGAATTTAAAAGATACTCCTTCGCTAAAATCCTATTTAGACACCGCTATTCAAGAAGCTTATCCAGATGCAAGAGATTTAGCAATTACAGAAAGTAAAAATGCCAACTTTGGAGTGCATATCCCCAATAAAAGTGAGTATCCAATGATTTGTCCTTTTTCTATTGAGGAGATACTTGATAACAGTTTTTATGGTGTTCTTTAAGCGGCATGTTTCAGATGTTCGTTACTAATTGCTGGTAAAGGCGACGATCAGCCCAGGATCGAACAGTTACAATCTTTGCGATGTGTTTGCCATGCCTAGCCAAGGAGAAGGCTTTGGTATAGTCTACCTAGAGGCACTGGCTTGTGGTAAACCTTAGTGGTGCAGAAAAGTCTTCAACGGTTGATATGGAAGGGATTGGTATAAGCCAGAGGTGACAGAGTGGGGTACAGTATGGCATGCTCAAGTTTGAGAACAAAGCGAAAAACCATGACAATACCCCTACTTTATAGTCAACTGCAAACTCAATTAAGTCAATGGATCAGCCCCCAAGACCAACGACACCTGCAAGTATTTTCGGAGAACGTAGCGGCGATTTTGCAAGCACAGAGTGCCTGTCTAGCCCATTGGCTGCCCTATCTGAGCCATCGGGACTGTAAAGCCCGCAGCCACATGGAGCGCTTAAGCTATTTTGTGCATAATCCCAAAATCAGTGCTGATCGGTACTATGCTCCGTTGCTCAAAGAGTTTCTGAGCGCATGGGAAGGGGCATCTGTGACGCTGACGCTGGATACGAGCGTATTGTGGGATCGATATTGTCTGATTGAAGTGTGTTTGATTTGGGGAGGACGGTCAATTCCTCTAGGGCAAACAGTGATAGAGCATGGCAGTGCCACTGTCGCTTATGAGGACTATCACCCAGTTTTAGAAGCAACGCTGAAGTTGTTGCCCGCCGGATGTCAGGTTACCTTATTAGCCGACCGAGGGTTTGAACACGGCGCGTTGATCCGTTGGTTACGCAGCCAGGGATGGTCTTGGGCAATTCGGGCCAAATCAGACTTAAGAGTGACTTTGAGCAACAGCAGCAACTTTGCGGTTGCCGACCTCTTACCACCAATGGAAGAAGCCTATCTTTACCGCGATGTCATGGTCTTACAAGATATTAACTGCCATTTAGCCACCGCCAATCTGGCGATCGCGGGCGAGGCTTGGGCGGTGCTCAGCGATAGACCCCCCTCCTTACAGACTTTTGCCTCCTATGGTCAGCGCTTTGGTGGCATCGAACCCCATTTTAAGGATTACAAATCGGCTGCTTTTGAGCTGATCCGCTCTAAAATACGTCACCCCAGGGCACTTACTTGTCTACTCATGCTCCTGGCTACCGCCATGTTAATTGCGATTGCAATTGCTGTGCTACTTGTCACTCAAGGTCGTCGCTCTTCGCTTGATTGGCATGCTCAACGTGGCCTCAGTTTCCTGCAATTGAGACTGCGTGAAATCCAACGCCTTTGCTATCAAAGACTTCCTCTACCATCATTAGCAACCTTGCCTCTACCAAATCCCCCTCCTGCTTTTGCTTCTCTCAAAAAACGAGCCTCCTTAGATACTCGTATCACCTTCTCTCGTATCACCGTGTTTTCTTCCTGATACTTGGAAAAGTTTTCTGCACCACTAAGGTGGTAAACTGACTGTGGGCGGAAATCAGGATGGTAGGATAGATGCTCTATGTCACGGCGAGCTGGGAACTTTAGTTGACCCTCTGGATTTACCGGTAATTGCTAAAACCTTGACCCAGATTTTGGAAGGTACTTATCCCAATGCTCTAATGTATCAGCCTGAAGCTTTACGGCAAAAAGTGATTGATAAATTTGGCTTTCAACAATTCAAACAAACGCTTGCAGAACTTATACAAACTTTTGCAGGCATCTCTGAATAATCAGATGTAGAGATGTAGTTTCTGTATTTTATTCAATGATACTTAATTCTTCAGTTGTTAAACCACGAAAAAATCCTATAAGCCAAGCCCAAGTTTGTCATGTAGTTGCAAGTATCAATGAAGATGTTGGAGGTCCTTCAATTGTAGTTGCTAACTTAGCAGAGTCTGTGGCAAATCAAGTAATATCATCCCATCTGTTCACACTGGACTATCAAGAAGTTGGTAGTCAAATTCCCACTAGAAATGTGAAACTATATAGCTATCCTGCAAACTTCTTGGCTAGGTATGTGCGAGGCTTTGCTGCCACTTCTTTGGCTGAAACCATTGATTTTACAGGTTTATTTATGCAACAAAGCCGTCGCCAGATATAACTCAATAAAAGGACAAATTGAAAAATGGTAGGCGATCAACCTTGTGTTGGCATTGTTGTTGCCAGCATTAATGAGGATACAGGTGGTATAGTTCCGGCAATTGCAGGATTCGCTGATGTCATTGCGAGACAGAAAATATACTGCCATTTGTTTACTCTCGATTATCCAGAATTCGGTAATCAGATTCCTGTAAAAGGTGTCAAATTACATAGCTATCCAACCAACTTTTTTGCACGGCGGTTTAGAGGTTTTTATCCAAATTTAGAGGCAGCACTATGGAAATTAGCATCAGCAGAACTAGATTTAATTCATAGTTATGGGTTATGGATGTTTCCTAATCTTTATGCTCGTAAATCAGCAGTAGGAAACCATATTCCATTAATGATTTCCCCTGAAGGGATGCTTGAGCCTTGGTCTCTTAAACGTAGTATCTTTAAAAAACAATTAGCTTGGTTTCTATACGAAAGCAAAAATTTAAATAGTGCTAACATTTTCCACGCTGCATCTACTGCAGAAGCTCAATCTATTCGTAGTCTCCGCTTTCAGCAACCTATTGCTCTAATTCCTCATGGTGTGGATTTGCCTGACCTAAAAAATCAGCCCGATCGAGAAATTTTAACGGAGGCTTTCCCTGAACTTTCAGAGACAAGATGGCTACTATTTTTATCCAGACTTCACCCTAAAAAAGGCTTAGATAACTTACTCTATGTTTGGCATAAGCTGGCTGTAAAGTTTTCCGACTGGCATCTCGTTATTGCTGGTCCTGATCTTATAAATTACCAACCAAAATTAGAGTCATTGATAGCAGAGTTCGGTTTAGAAAAACGGGTTACTTTTACTGGTATGCTCTCTGGGGAAAAGAAAGCAGCAGCTTTCGCTAATGCTGATTTATTTGTTTTACCAACCCATTCAGAAAACTTTGGCAATGTTGTGCCAGAATCTTTGGCATACGCAGTCCCAGTTATAACTACCAAAGGCACCCCTTGGGAGGATTTGAATACCTATAAGTGTGGTTGGTGGATAGAAAATAACCAACAGGCATTGGCTGAAGCCTTAACTGAAGGAATGCAGATGTCATCTCAACTACGCAAAGATATGGGTATGAAAGGGCGGTACTTAGTGGAAACCAAATATTCTTGGGAATCTGTCGGTCAGGATATGGCAAGTGTTTACCGTTGGGTTCTAAATGGGGGTACTCCTCCCGATTGTATTCAATTGTGCGGAAGCGCTTAGAAGAGGTCAAAAAATTAACGTGAAAATTGTTATTGCGACAGGCCCCTCGTTCCCCGTTCCTACTATACAGGGAGGAGCGCATCACCGTCTCTGGCAGGGTCTGGCAGAAGAATTTGCTACTGCCGGTCATAAAGTAACTATTTTATGTCGTTCCTATCCAGGTCAACCTCATACAGAAACTATCAATGGTGTTGATTATATCCGTAGAGGCGGTTTTTCCCAAAGTCGAAATATCTGGCTAGATCTGTTGAAAGATTTGGCTTATGCTCTGGTTACTTTTCCTGCCTTACCCCAGTCTGATATTTTAGTGATCAACGATTTTTGGTTGCCAATGTTTGCTCCACTGCGTTCTCAAGTTGGCAAAATTGTCGTCAGTGTCGGTCGATTTCCTAAAGGGCAGTACCCTTTGTACGCTCGTGTAGATATGTTTACAGTATTGTCACAGGCAATTTGGGAGGGAATTGCACAACAGTATCCTGATGCTATTCCACGTATGCGGTTGATTCCCAATCCGGTTGACACCCGCGTCTTCCATCCACCTATCCAACCCAAACCAGAGCGAGCGGAGAAAGTAATTTTATATGTAGGCAGACTTCACCCAGAAAAAGGAATTCATCTTTTGTTAGATGCATTTTCCCTACTATCTAAACAGATTCCTCAAGTCAAGTTAAGGATTTTAGGGCCGACAAAAGTAAGTCAAGGTGGAGGTGGTGAAGGGTATTTCAATCAGCTTAAACTGAAGGCTGAAGGGTTAAAAGTTGAATTTTTGCAACCAATTTTTGATGTTCATAAGCTAGCTGAAGCTTATCGTGAAGCTGACCTATTTTGCTACCCCTCTCTTGCTGACCAAGGGGAAGCATTTCCGGTAGCTCCTTTGGAAGCAATGGCATCAGGACTTGTTCCCATCGTCTCAGATTTAGCTTGCTTCAAGGATTTTATTGAAGAGGGTGAAACAGGGTACTTTTTCGATCACCGTAGCCCTGATGCTGCAAAACATTTAGCAACAGTATTGAAATCAATACTTCTCAATCCAGAGAAGACATACCAAATGAGTATTAAAGCTAGGCAGAAAGCACTTGAATTCAGTTATGAGCAGATTGCTAGTCTATACCTTTCTGATTTTGAAGAGTTACTAAATTCTGGAAAATAAATAAATATGTTAAAAAATTTTGGTCATGAAGACAGTGTAAAAGCAATTGAGTTGAGACAAGGCTTAGATAGTTTCTATTCCCAGACACAAGAATATACGCCTTTTCATGAAGCAAACTCACAACCGAATTTCTGGCAACCAATCAAAGCTAATTTACAAGAAATTATAGAGCAAACTGACTCATGTCGTATCCTTGAATTTGGGGCAGGATGTACAGGATTTGCAAATTATTTACAAGAGTTGAGGACAAGTATAAATTTTGATGTTCAAGATGTCACGGCAAGTAATAAAGGGTATTTATTGACTCAAGCAGATAATGTCTACATTTGTGATTTATGTAATATCCAGGACAAATATGACATAATTTTTTCTACCTTTGTGTGGGAACACATTACTAATCCAAGAGCTGTCATTAATCATCTACTTACCTTGTTGAATCCTGGCGGTAGTATATTTATTGCATCTCCTCGCTATGATTTCCCTTTTTATTTGAGCCCATCGGCCAAACATCTCTCGTTGTTTGAACGTTTCCAGATTAGCATTTGGTTGCAATGGCGCAGATTACGGGTTTTAGTTGGATGTAATCCTGATTTCCTACTCCACTTTGATCCTGCGGTTTTTCATCGTCCCTGGTTTTGTGATGCCGATGCAATTCATTGGGTTTCCTTGTGGGATTTAAAGCGTTATTTACCCAAAAATATACAGCTAGAGCGTTTACATATCCCAGTTACAGGGTTTCGCAGCAAAATATGGGAAAACTTCCTTCTCCTTTTCGTGAGGATCAAAAAACCTGTGAATTGAGTTTTTAAGAAAATATTGAGGTTTTGGATGCTCCAAGAAATTACTCCACTCATTCTTACCTACAACGAAGCACCCAACATCGATCGCACTCTACAGCAACTCACCTGGGCAAACAGAATTATTGTAATTGACAGTTATAGCACAGATGAAACTCTAGAAATTTTAGAGAGATATCCTCAAGTGCAAGTCTACCAAAGGCAGTTTGATTCTTTTGCCGATCAGTGTAACTATGGGCTAGAAAAGATTTCATCGCAGTGGGTGTTGTCGCTTGATGCTGACTATGTTTTAACTGACGATCTAATTAATCAAATAAATGCACTACCAGCAGATTCTGATGTAGATGTCTACAGTGCTAGATTCAAGTATTGCGTTTTTGGCAAACCTCTACGCGGTGCTCTACTGCCACCTCGACAAGTAATCTACAAAAGAGAAAAAGCAATTTACAAAGATGATGGACACGCTCATCGAGTTTGGGTAGAGGGAAAGTCGGCGACGCTGGATGGTTACATATATCATGACGATCGCAAACCTCTAGGTCGTTGGCTTTGGGCGCAGGATCGCTACATGGTCATTGAGGCAAAGAAATTAGTAGAAACCCCTTTAAGAGAGCTGAGTTGGAGCGATCGCCTCCGCAGGCAGAAAACTATTGCGCCCTTTATTGTTCTGTTTTATTGCCTAATACTTAAGGGTGGTATCTTAGATGGCTGGGCGGGGTGGTACTATGCGCTACAACGCATGCTAGCCGAAACCCTCTTATCTATACGCTTGATAGAGCAAGAAATTAACAAACAGTAGAGTAGAAATGATATTTAAAAATTGAAGTCTTATGCACCTAGACCAATATACCCTTGGCACCTATAGTCCTGGTGCTTCTGTGTGGAAGCAAGCTATGTGGTACTCGATCGGCAGTCCGCTGGTGCAAAGCTACTGGCTTCCACTTTCCAGCTTTAAAGTGGCACTTCTGAGGTGCTTTGGCGCGCGGATTGGCAAACACGTACGAATTAAACCTGGTGTCAAAATCAAGTTTCCGTGGCGTTTGACCGTTGGGGACTATGTATGGATTGGTGAGAATACCTGGATAGATAACTTGGCTCCGGTGACCGTAGGAAATCATGTATGTATTTCTCAAGCTGTCTATCTCTGTACGGGCAATCACGACTGGGGGCATCCAGCTTTTAAACTAATGACAGCTAGCATCGATATCCAAGATAGTTGTTGGATTGCGGCGCGGGCTGTAATTGGTCCTGGCGTAACAGTGGGGCAAGGCGCAGTTTTGGGCTTAGGCAGTGTAGCTGGACGATCCTTAGAGCCCATGCAAATCTACGCAGGTAATCCAGCTCAACCCATCAAGCAGCGAAAGCTTTGATGTAGTTACTCCTTCTTCTGCTAGGGCATGATGACAAACCCATCGGTAACGCCCTCTAATCCTAGTCGCAGGAAAGTGAGATCTGTGACATCGGATGGTAGGGGAAGCGAGCGATCGGCTAGCTTCTCTTGCCTAAGCGGCGCTAACATCGAACGCAGCCAGGTAGGATCTGTCGTTCCTTGATTTGGATACTGTTGCTCAGAAACCCCATTTCCGAGGACTGAAACTTGCCCAGCTGTAGCTGAGTTGGAGAATACTGGGGGGGAGTTATCTTGGAAGTTTGAAGAGAGGAGCAACACGTTCGTGGCGGGATTATTTCCCTTTACCTCGATGATTGAGTTGTTAGTGAAATCAATACCGTTAAGGGTTACCTGTCCGGAGAATCCGTCGATCGTTATAGTTGGTGTGCTGCCCTCAGCATAAGCCTGGAGCATGTTATCGAGCGTCACGGTACCAGAACCGCCGGATAGTTGGAGCATAGGAGTCCTCGAACCGCCTTTTTCGTACCAGGCATCCCGCACCACAAGACGCCCGCCGTTGTCTACATAGTAATTCGGTCCCGTCCCATACGACGCGCCCCCACCCCCATAGAGTTGGACTCGCGCTGTGGTTGGCTGTCCCGCCCTTGTCAGCGGTCCCCCCAGGACGCGGATCCCGCCACGATTTCCCCCAATGGTAGTGTTTATCGCATCAACAGTGGTGTAATCCAGACCTTCCACGCGAAGGCCTATGTCAATCGTGCCCTCACCAAAAGGATTGGCAAGCGATCGATCGAGGAGAATGCGCCCGCCTGGCCGATCGACATTATTCATAAATACTGCCTGTGCTTTCTTGCTTCCTTGAATACCGATATCCTGGACGACGGCATGGGACGGTCCCTGTACGGACAATACAGGTCCGGCTCCTGTAGTACCTGTCCACACCAACAATGAGTTGGTGCTATCAATTCCAGCCGTATCGCCCACTAACCTCAGATCGCTGCCTGCAGGGATCGCGATTGTAGAAGAGACATCATATTTGCCTGCAGGAAGATGCACGATCGGGCGCTGTCCTGAGTAATCTCGCCCGGCTCGGTCAATGGCAGCTTGTAAGCTTTCCCCTGTCAGCGCATCGACCTCGATTACGGGAGCCGTTGCTTGTTTTGGTGTGGGTGGAAGCATTGGCTCGGAAGCCGATATCGCGGCTCTGTCCGCAACAGAAGTATCAAGCTCGAGGAAGCGATTATATACCGGATCGATTTTAATCGGGTTTTGAACTGAAAAGGTATTACCAACGGCGACGACATTGCCCGGCTTTAACCCACCGAACGTAACCGCTGGGTTTGAATTTCCCGCACTACTTCGGATGGTATTGTCAAGCAGCGTTACAGGGCCGGGAGTCTTAATCTGGATTGCTGTATCGGTAGCGTCAAGTATCGTATTGTTCTGAATTGTCGCAATCTGTACAGCACCGGTCGGCCCACCCGTCTGGTAGAAGTAGGGCGATCCTATAGAGTAGTTATTGCGTAGACCTATAAAAGCGTTATCTCGTGCCCAAATATCTCCACTGGTGGAATTCTTGAAGACTGAATCCGAGACATGAAACACGCCGATGTTTCCTCTAATACCATTATAGTTATTCGCGAACTGCGAATCGCGAATCCACCAATCAACCGTATTCCAGTCATTCAACAAAATGCCAGCGGCTGAGTTGCCGATGAATTTGCTGCGATTAATAGAAACTTCTGCAGCAGTGTCCTGATGTCCATCTCTGGTCGGATACTTCCCGCCGCGTATCCCCACCTGTAGATTTTTGAATACGTTGTCGGAAATGTCGAATGTCGTTGGAAAGTTTGCAGTTTTACCGTCCCAACGTATCCACAATCCGTTAGCAGCAGTATTGTTACCGTCAAACGTCACGCGCTGGAGCCTCGTATAGGCAGTATTTTGGAACCGCAACATCGTTCCTCCCGCTGCACCTGCCCAACGCAAACTTACCAGATCCGGAGACTCGCCCACGATCGCAACGTTGGTGGCCTTAGTGAGGTCAAGTTGGTTAGTGATCTTATACGTGCCGGCAGGAAGGTAGAGGACGCTCGACTTGCCCGTTTTGACAAGATCGTTCAATGCAGCCTGCAGGGCTTGCGTGTCATCATTATTACCATCACCTACTGCCCCGTACCAAGTCTTTAGATTTGCCCAACTTGGGAACGGACCAATAAACTCATCAACGTTATTGCCCGATTGAACGATCCGAGCTTCCCGATCAGCAATTGTGGTGGTAGTTTGCGTATTAGTCTCGGCGGTACTGAACTCACCTGAAGACGTCTCGTCTGGCTTTACTTGGCGAATAATACCGGGCATCTCGAACAATCCTCCCCCAAATGTAAAATGCGGCGCAGCAGAAATATTTAATAGATGAGTGCGATCGAATGCAACTATGCAAAGAAATACAAATAAACCTGCAAATATACGCCACATGATTTTAACTCAGATAAGTGTGGGATAGTTAGACAGAGCAAATCAGGCTCGAGATTTGGAGGGTAATCTATCTCTTTAAGCGATCGACAAAACGACTATCTAGTAGGAACTTCTGATGATTTTAGACTGAATTTCAAAATCCTTGTCCACCGACTTTTCACTATTGTCAATTAAGGTTACTTAGAGCAGATCGCGATCGGGGCTAAGTTGGTCTCGAGACCAAGTGCATTTAGATATAAAGGGAGGATCTTCTCTAAAGTAAAGCGATCTTCGCAATAAAGGCGAGCATTCCTGCCTAAGTAGTCAACTTTAGGGCGATCGCTAGCCAAACGTTCGATGTAGTCAGCTAAGCCCTGGGCATCACCATTAGCAAAGTAGTTGCCGCAATTTCCTTCATCAATTAATTCTCGGAGATAGCAGCCTTCGGGGCAGATTACAGCAACGGGCCTTCCTGCTGCTAGGATGCCATAGAGTTTAGAAGGAGCTACTACTGCGTCCATGTCAGGTTTGAGACTAACTAAAGACAAGTCACCCGCTGATAAAGAGTAAGGCAGAATTTCTTTATCCTGATATGGTAGTTGAATGACATTGGGTAATTGTCCCAAATGAATTGCTTCCTTTACCCTCAGGCTACCAGATCCATTACCAATAAACAGAAATTTGATGGCAGGATTATTCCTCAGCAAACGCGCGCACTGAATTATAGTTTCTTCATCATGGCAACGACCGAGGTTGCCAGAGTACAGTACTGTGAAAAATTTATCTACTCCGTGTTGCTTGACAAAAAAGTTCTTCTCCTTGGGAATAGGCTTAATAAACTCAGCATCAGCCCATGAATGAATTACATAGATTTTGTCTTCAAGACTAGAATCTTTTTCGAGCAATAATTGCTTCATTGCCTCGCTTAAGACGATTAAAGACTGGGAGCGTTGCCATACTATACGGTTTATGGTATCCCATAACTTTACAATCAAGCGATCTTGATTTACTATGCCTAATTTCACTGCTACATCAGGGTAGATATCATAGATCAAGCATGTATAGGAATGCCCAAACAACCTATTGTATAGCCAACCCACCAAAGATAAAAAAGGAGGTGCGGAAGTAATTAATAAGTGCGAACCTCTCGCTGTTTTATTCCTCAGCCTGATAGCAGAACGCACGCAAAATACAATTCCATTGACTAATTTCCCTCTAATGCGTTTCGGCAAAAATTTGGATGCTCCCGTTCGTCTAACTTGAACTCCATCTACGAATTCCTCTTTTGGAGCATCTGCTTGACTAAATGCATAACCAGGCTTTCCTGTATATACCTGAACAGGCTGACCATTATTGACTAAAGCTATTGCTAGTTCGTTGATCAGTTGACCAGTAGCGGCGTAATCTGGTGGATAAAACTGGGTTAGAATAGTTATCTTTTGCTTTGCAATATTTTTCTGTCTAATTTTTTTGAGAGGAATATTGATTTCGGGCAATTGCACCCTATTTGAAAATGACGTAAGAAGGTTAAACATACATCCACCACACCCATGGAGAGAACTGCTTTACGTTAGATTTCTAGCATATTTTTTTGATGTCCAATATTCAGGATTTATGCCCCATGAATGCAAAAATGGGGATTTTATCTTTTGCAGATGACTCCAAGTCCCCTTTTTGTGGGAGACCCTCGTAAGTCACGATGTTCTTCTTTATAGGACTTAAAGAATACTACATATGTTCCGAATAAATTTATCAAAAAATATACAACGTTGTGTAACTCATGTTATGCAAAAGAGATAATGAATAGCCTTGAGTCGTTGCAACCCTGCAGCAGCGCAGATTGGGGCTTTGCTACAACACGATCGCAGATAATAATTTCCGTCTATTTCTTACGACACGCCCACCATAATACCTCATATAGATAAGCTTCACTGATTCTAGCTAGGATAATAATAGCGATTCTGCTGTAACTAGATCGTATCGCTCCTCACAAATGTCGGGCAAAAAACAAATTTCTATTGCCCAACTCTGACTGCTTTCCCCAACCCATAGCTTATGAGGACGCAGTTGTTGACGGTTTATTGTAAGTGTAGTAGTGATGGTACTTGTAATAAACTCTGGAGTTTGCTCCATTGGCGACAAGTCCTAGCACGTTTGTACCGGACTCATCTAAAAGCTTTTTCGCAGCGATCGCATCGGGAGAATTGAGTAATTCTGGTCTAGCTACAATTAATACGCCATCTGCTTGCTTGCTTAACACCATGGCATCCGCCACTGGCAAGAGAGGTGGAGCATCAATAATGACATAATCGTAGACCTTAGCCCACTTCTGCATTAGCGTAGTCATATGTTGGGACTTCAATAATAGTAATGATACTGAGCTAGAGGGTAGCTTACCTGCTAACAATATGTCTAGATAAGGCATCACTGTGTGGATTGCTGATTCCTCTGTGATTTGTTCTGCCAATAAATCGGTTAATCCTAATCCATGGGATATATGCCAAAGTGATTGTTGCGTAGGACAACGCATATCGGCGTCTATAAGTAAGACCCGCCTGCCTAGCTGGGCTGTGATGGCAGCAAGATTCGCTGAAACCGTTGATTTGCCTTCTGCTGGAACTGAACTCGTAATTAATATTACTTTTACGGGGCGATCTGCATTCTGGAACTCCAGCTTCGTTTGCAACATTCGATAAGTTTCGCTAACTTGGGAGCCAGGTTTAGCTCGTACAAATACATCTTGCCTGCCCGCCCATTTCTTGCCAAATTTAGGCAGAACGCCCAGCAAGGGATAGTTAGCAAACACGCGTTCTAAATCTTCCTTAGTTCTCAGTAAGGTATCCATACTTTGCAGGGCAATTGCTGTCGCGATCGCCAATGCCAATCCCAATGCTCCACCCATCACTAGATTGTTTTTTAGCTTGGAGGCGATCGGTTGCTCCGGTTCGATTGCTGGCGCGAGTATGCGCGCATTACTAACCTTTTGATTTTCTACTAATTGCACTTCCTGCAATCTTTTTAAGAGGCTTTCATAGGTAATCCGATTAACTGCAATCTTGCGCTCTAGGGATTGCTGTTCCTGTTCTAGTTTAGGAATGATCCGCAGGCGATCGCTGTAAGTATTAAAGGACTGTTCTAGAGTTTCTAACTGTTGTCGTAAGCCGCTGCGACTGATTTCAGATTTGACTAATTCGGCCATCAGAGACAGATCGAGCCCACCGATCTGTAAATCTCTAGAATTTATGGATTTACCACTGCCGATCACCTCAGCAATTCGTTGTTGCAGTAGGTTTTGCAAAGTACTTTGTTGGCGGTTCAGCCTTTTAATGATAGGATGATCGGCGTTATACTGCGTGCCTTGGATGGCTAATTGCTGTTCGACTTTCTGGAGTTCTGTAAAAGCTTGTTTTACTGGTTCCGATGAACTCAGCGTGCTGAGCATCGTTGCCTGGTTAGTACTGATTCCTAATCGAGTGCGTAAAGCCCTAGAAGATGCCTCCAGGTTAGAGATTTGAGCCTTGAGGTCTGTAATTTGCTTATCCGTTCCGATGACGACTCCAATAGAAGATGAAGATTCTTGAGCCAGTGCAGTTACCCTATTTTTTTCTTTAAATCTACGCAGGGCTGCTTCAGAATCTACTAAATCTTTCTCAACTTTTGGTAACTGAGAGACAATGAACTTTCGGGCTGTAGAAGACTCTTCTTGGCTTGCCTTCAAATCGTTAGCAATGTAACTATTCATCAACGCATTGATCACCGCAGCGGGTTCTTTGGCGTTGCTGCTTTGATAGGAAACTTTTAAAATATTCGTGCTTTCGATTGGAACTACGCTCAGCCCATCCACAATGTCAACGTCCTTAAAAGATGGGGGAAGGGATTTGACTGCTAGATCTACTACGGGGGCTGAAAGGATAACTCGAGCTTCGGTTTGCAGATTTGCCTGGTTTACCTCATCACCAATTTTGGTTAATCGCGCCGCTCTATCTACTTGAAAAATCAGCTCGCCACTTGCTTCATATACTGGCTTTTGCTGAAATGCCGAATAGGCTGAGAAGCCAAAGACACTAGCAAAGACAATAGTTGCAGGTAACCATTGTCGACGCAGATTTATTAATAGACCAATCAGAGGATTGCTATCTTCCTGTTGAGGGAGATTCAGTTCACGGAGATCCATAGGTTAGCATGCGGAAACAGCAAGTATATAAAACGCTTGGGTAGCTACTAGATCGATAGAAGATGTCAAGCGACCCGTTCAAGCTTTTATGGAGCTAATATGATGACCTCATACTTCAACTGAAGTTTCACAATTTTGTCTCCTTGCTAGCATCTGCATTTTGCTTAATCTATATCCTGGAAATAGAGCATCATAACTAAACCATGAATATACCCTTACAATCATTTCATGACAAGCAATATTGCAGGTGATCGCTAAGTTTAAGTAAACTGGAACTTAAATCTTGTAAATGCCGTCGGCATTCTAAGCACTTAAATCAGCAAAATTAAAACCTTTTAGCCTTCGCTCATCTGGGCAAATAGTATGTTGGAAACTAAACGGGATTTTGTGTTGAAGAGGCAACGGTTGAAGGACGCTACAGTGCAATTACCTCCACCCAGTGGCTGAGACTAAACCACTTCAAAGTGTCAAATACCCTGGCCCAGATCTATCAAGATTACTACCTAGCGGTCAGCGTCGGGAGTACATCACAAGAACCTGACGCTGGTTATGCATTTGTTCAATCAGTGTGGTATTCGATCCATTGCGGTCTACCGATCTGAATTTTGTTTGCTTCAAATGCCTGCCGTACTCGCAGACGAAATTCCCGCCCTACACTCCACTGCTGCATGGGTGTCGTCTGAATCCAGACCCGCATCAGCATTCCAGTGTGGGACAGTTCATCAATACCCAGGACTTCCGGTGGATTGGGCATGCGATCGCGCCATTCCGGTTCGCTGTAAAGTTGCTTTGATACCTGGCTTAAAACATCAAGAACCTGCTGGGGGTCATTGTCATAGGCCACCACAATGGAAAAATCTACGCGTGACCAGAGGCGTGTTAAGTTACTGACATCAGTAATGTTGCTATTGGGAATGGTGATGAGTTGACCTTCGCTATTTCGTAGTTGAGTCACGCGCAAGTTGAGATTTTCTACCAGTCCGCTTTTATCTCCAATCTGAATCACATCGCCCACCGCAAATTGATCTTCCGCCAAAATCAAGCAGCCATTGACCAGATCTTTGATCAAACTTTGGGAACCCAGAGAAATAGCGATACCGATTAGAGCACCCCCTGCCAAAATCGAACTCGTGGGCAGATTAAATAAGCTCAGCGACCAAACAATACCTAACGTAGTGAAAACAAACGCGAACAATCCTTTTAATGCCCCAGAAACCGTTGCAGCTCGCAGGGCTATCCTTTGAGTTTCATTCAAGGGCAGATTAGGATGTGTTGTCCAGGCATGGGTGAGGCGGTCGATTAAGCTTTTACCGATCCGAATCGCAAGACTGATGAAAAACCAAAGAACCAGCAGCACAAGGGGAGCAGCCGTCGTCTGGAATGACCATTGCATCAGAAAGGGAACGCGCGACATAATGACCGAAATCCCGATGTACCACAGCAGAATAAATGACCAGAATAATAACCAGATGAGAAAGGAATAGATCCCCAATTGACGCTGGAGACCGAACTGCTGCTGAAAGATCGCTATAAACCGCGATCGTGCATCAGCGATCGCCTCTGCTTCTACCTCTCTTTCACTGGTTTCTGGGATCTGAGTATGAGGAGATGCTGCTACCTCGGAATGGGTGGCAGCAGATTGTACTGAGATATCCATAGCCCCTTGATGAAGGGCTTGCAATGCCTTCTGTTTGCGAATCAGATTTTGCCGCAAGACCCACAGCACAACGCTGCTCAATAGCAATCCGATCGCGATCTGTGCGGCCTGCCCAATACGTTGCCCCAATACATCAGGCGATAAGAGTTGGTCGATGCGCTCCACTTCTGCCTGTAATATATTTTGCCATTCCTTCGCCAATTCCTCCAGGGTTTTATTGTGGTAGTCAGCATCTGGCTCCGTCACCGTCACCAGGTTTAACGGACGTGACGTTCGATCGTCATTGAGCTGGAGGATTGGGCGGTTATTGAGCGTACCAATGGAAACGATGGGTGTTTGTTTGGCGTTGACGACTCGATAGAATACTCGCATCAACCGCTGCGTAATTTCTTCAGCACGCACCTCCACCGGAAGGCTCTCCCCTGTCAGTTTGTCTCGATTAAAAACAGTGGGGGAGACAACTTCAAACAACAATTTCTTGTCCAACGGTGAACTTACCACTGCAACTTCGTATACACCGAAGCGGGTGACACCGCTAGGCGGCTTACGCGGATCGTCGGAAGCTGCGGTGGGTAATGAAGGCAGTTGGCTGTGGGCGATCTCCCCCCAGCCGATTACTAATGCGATCGTCAACAGACCAATTAGCATAAACCGAATTGTTAAACGATGCCAGCGATGAAACAAAAACATAGCTATAGAGTAGGAATTACGCATCAATTTCGAGAAGCAGGGACAATTCACGAATTACCCCTGATGTGACATAGGGCTTCACGAATGAATATCAGAACCTAATACTTATGCGGCAATGCCTGCTTGAGATTAGTAAAGGTGGCTAGGGTCGCCTGTAAGTTGGGCGGCTTACGGGCATGGGTCGCCTGTTCATAGGCATAGCCCACCGCCAACAGGTCTGGCTCTCCCAGATACTTACCAATCAAGAATATCCCCTCCGGTTCGCCTTTCGGTGACACTCCAGTCGGCACGGTCAGAGCCGGATACCCTGCGGCGGCATAAGCTTGAGTGTCAGAGATCAGGACATCGATATTTGCCGTTTTAAAGAGTTGGTTAAAGCCTGCTTGCATAGTGCTTTGATTCTTTGCCCGCATTGCTGCGTACTCTGGAGAATCGCTATCGGTTTTCTGGGATGCCGTGAGGTAACCCTGACCATAGGGAATTCGGTTGTTCGGGTCGCCATTATTCACCGCAATAATGGCTGCCAAGTCCTTGACGGGAACCCCAGGGGTTTTCGCTAAAAAGGCATTAATTGAGGCTTTGAAGCCGTATTCCAATGCAGCATTGGAATCTGGGGCATCCGGTGTCTGTTCTAAATTCACTTCCACGACCTGGATTCCTAACTTCTTTAGAGGGACTATGATTTGCCGGGATTTGCGGTTTAGTTCAGGGAGATCCGCATTGAGCTGATTCACCAACTCGACTTTTCCCTCAGCCGTAATCTCTGGGTGCTTAGCTGCATGGTTTTCCACCAGTTGAACTATAGACGCTTTGGTGACAATGGCAACGCCTACCCGCCGCTTGCGAGCCGCAGCCAACGATAGAAATTGGGTAAAATCAGTCTTAGCCAGGGCAGCACCCTTGGCATCCGGCGATTGGTTGGGGGCTATGCCCGTCATGGCATTGAGCAAAACGGCCACATCGGTTACTGTGCGTCCGATCGGGCCCGGTACATCCATCCAATCAATCAGCGGAATCACGTAATCGCCACTGACCAGCCCGCGACTGGTTTTGAGTCCAACCACCCCATTCGTTGCCGCTGGTTTGACAATCGACCCTTGGGTTTCGCTACCCACGCTCACGGCAGTCAGGTTAGCCGCAACCGACACGGCGGAACCCGTGCTAGAGCCTAGCGGATTGAAAGATCCATAGGGGTGACGAGTCTGCCCACCTAATGCCGTGAAGCCGCTAGGCATGGCAGGATCGAGGTAGTTCGCCCATTCAGATAGGTTGGCTTTACCTAAAATTACTGCTCCAGATTTTCGTAACTGCTGCACTAGGAAGGCATCCCGATCGGGTCGCCAGTCTTTGAGGGCGTAGGCTCCGGCAGTGGTGTGCATTTTGTCGCCCGTGGCGATATTGCCTTTGATCAAGACGGGAATACCATGCATCCCTCCTCGCACTTGTCCGGCTTTGCGCTCTGCATCAAGTTTTTGGGCGATCTCTAGGGCATTGGGATTTAGCTCCATCACCGAGTTGAGCTTGTTGATGTCGTAACGTTGGATGCGATCGAGGTAATAAACCACCAACTCTGTGGCACTGAGCTTGCCACTCGCCATCAACTGCTGCATTTTCGGCACGGTGGCTTCTAACAATTGCGTATCTAGTTCCTTACGCCGCTGCACCGAAAAGTTAGCCAGCGCCTTGGTAAAGGGGCTGAAATCTCGGATACGTTTGCTCGTATAGTTCGGTTCTGAGACCGGAAACTGGGTAGGAGCGCTGCGGGGCTGGGTAAATACTGCATCTGAGCTAGAAGGATTTGCAGTGGGTGGCGCTGTCTGAGAGTAGGCATAGGTGGTGACACTGAGGGCGATCGCTGAGATTGCTGACAGTATCAAAAATTTAATGGTTTTCAATTTCATGGATTTACTTAGTGCTTGAGAATCGAGGGCGTTTTTTTCTTGTTTTCATCGTAAGTGGTTATCTATTGTGAGCAATATAGAGCAAAATCTTTATGTTTTTGAGCGATCGCGACGGCAAATAGCACACTTAAAAATTGAAAAGCCATTGAAAAGCCATTGAAAATTGAAAAATTTTTGTTTTCATGATAGATGACGGTGAATAAGTAAAGAGGATGAATTAATGGGGAACTTGGATAGAAGTTATCGTTTCTTGACTGACCCAATGCCATTCACAGATTTTTTAACTTGGGGAGATCCGATATACTCTATTGACCCTATACCTGATGCTGATACGTCCAACTGCTCGCTCACATTGACCACCGCATTTCCCGCACCCTTAGCCTGCACCTTAGACTGTTTAGTTTTCAACCCTTCTCCCTCAAAATTGCCAACTCCAGAAAGGCTGAGATCTAGTACATCAACATTGCCTGCGATCGCCATGTTAGCCGCACCATTCAGCGAAACTGATAGCCGTTTACCTTGAATATCCTTAACTTCAACATTGCCAACCCCATCTATGTTCAAGCCCTCTAGAGTTTTGACTTCCACCACAAACTCAATGGGCTTAGTCGGAGTTAAGCTTGACTCGTTGGTGATACTGATATACAAGGTTTTGTCAGACACGCGACTCTCTAGCTTTGGCAGGATATTGTCCTCGGCACTGATTGTGAGTGACTCTTTGCCCGTCTGCTCGATCTTGAGGTTGCCTACGGATTTGAAGGAGATGGATGAATATCCAGATACTTCTCTGGATTCAGTCTTGAGGATTCCAGATCCTCCAATTCCACCAAACTTAAAGGAGCAGCCTGCAATCATACTCAACGCTGTCAAACCTGCGGCGAGAGGTAATAGCTTCGATTTCATAGTTGTATCTCCATTGGTTTAGTTTCAACTTAAAACATCCTCACTTGAGTAAGGATAAGCATTCATCGGCGCTCAACCGCATCACGTATTTCCGAAATAGGGAAGAGTCCTCGTAGGCTCCGTCGCCCAAATAGGTCGTGTTTACCATCCCAAAGCGCTCCATGTCTTCGATCGAGAAGCTCCAACCCAGATGCTCCTCCTTCCAGCCAGGGCGGTGCTTCAATACGTCACCCACGGCGCAGACTGAGAAGGCATCCTTCAGACCGAGCTGCTTAAAGAACATCGTGTTTTCGACTATACGTTGCCGTGCAAACTCAATCCTGATGGCAATTTGTCCTTCGATGGTTGTCTGCCCTGCTGCTGCTAATCCCTCGGCTACTTGTTTAGGAGTTAAGGCGTCGATCTCTGCGCGTAATTTTCGGGTTAAGAATGCCTCTAGGGTAAGCCCCGCGCGCGCCGCCTCGACCTCCATCCCTCGATCGTTACCATGCCAGCCCACGAAGGCATCGGCTCGGATAACCCGCCCTCGGCCTGCGGGGAAGATGTAATTAGAACAGGATGAGAAGCATACCTTATCGACCTCAACGATGATGCCCATCTTCTGCACCCACTGACCAATCTTGCGACCATATCTGGTGTCACCCCCTCCAGAACCGATCACCATCCGTGTAATCTGTCCCCGTTTTATCTTTGCCATGGCGGCATCAAACACCCGATAGCTGCCTTCTGAGATCGTGCCTTCGTAGTAGACAGTGTCGCCCACAACCCGAACTTGTGCGGGGTCGGCTGAGGTGTCTGCGATCGCTGAAGAATCTCTAGCGGTAAGGGCGATCGCTACGACAAATAGCACGCTTAAATATTGAAAAGCCTTTAAGAATGGAGGCGTTTTCGTTTTCATAAATAGATATAAAATAAATAAGTAAAGAGTAGAAAAATTTAGAATTGGGATTACTTCAAAGATGCTAACAGCAACACAAACTTGGGGTTCAAAGCCTCCCTACAGCTTACATCAGGAGAAGAGAGGGATTATTCACAAACGCAGTTCCTATAGATATCTTTTTGTTGAGATTTCTAGATGGTTCCTAAAAAACAATTTACTGATAGATAAAGATCGGTTTGCTCTTTATAGCGCTTTTCAGATCGGAAAGGGAGGGGTCTTTGCCCCCACACAGGGATTCCACCCCTGCACCCCTTAAATAAATCCTTTTTACAACCGCAAGACGCTATATAAGCGATCTCTGATTTAGCCACCAACTACAAACGCATCAGGGATTTCAAACCGCTCCGACGTGCCCAGACTGACGATACTAATGTCACCTTTTCGCACCACGGACAGTTTTTCCGGTGAATCGGAGGCAACTGGTTTACCCTTGACAAACAGGATGCGGCGCTTGAGAATAGCGCTTCGCACTTCAACGGTGGCAGTTCCGTCGAAACTACGGCGGATGACAAAGGCTTCACATTCTCGGATCTTGGCGTCAATGGAGTTGGTGCAGGGGATTTTGGCTGAGGCATGGAAAGGTGTACCGGGGATGAGGGCATCTTTTTGCGCCGAGATCGGTGCTAGTGGTTTACCCGTCACCTCCACGCTGAGGGTATAGCTGCTGGACTCATTGCGGCGGGCAGCAGGGCGCATCAGATAAACCCGAACCGTGTAGTCACCATCGGTGGGGAGCATCCCCTTGAAGGTGTTGCCAGCAGAGCTCCCAACAAACATAGAGACATCCGAGCTGGGTGGATTGATATTGAAATAGTTCTGTAGATTGCTGGGTTTGAGAGTAACGGCAAGAGTTTGACCTGCACTGGCACGCACGCGATAGTCAACGAACAGGTCGCCTTTCACCTGTCCTTTGATAATCGTCGAAGTCGAGTTCTTGGGGAACTGCACCTGCTCAGTACGTCCACTTGGTTGGGCTAATGCAACTGTCGTCATCACAGGCTGAAAGAGGATTGTGGTGGCTGCGATCGCTGCAAAATATTTGTTCATGTTATATCTCCTGAGGGTTTTAGATTTTAGAATTATCGCTAGGAACTTTTCCAAGTATTATCAGATGGATTGAAATCCATAAAGATGCCACCATCTAGAGATAACGATTTCAGCTTTTTGGAACTCTCGATCCCGATCGTTACCGTATGAGGCGAATCTTGCCAAATCCGAGGGTTTTGACGGAATATTTCCTTAGAACCATCGGCATAGACCATCTTGACATCAAAGGGCATCGCCATTCCCCCTACATTTTCAATTTGAATGGCATAACCGCTGTTCGTCGACTGCACGCTCTTAATCGCCAGATCCATGTAGTTGTAGCTAAAGAGCCAGTTGTTGAAGAACCAGTTATAGTTTTTGCCCGAGGCATCGTTGAAGGTATTGAACATGTCCCAGGGCAAGGGATGCTTGCCGTGCCAGCGGGTCATGAATTCATGAAGAGCTTTTTTGAACGTCACGTCGCCCATCAGTTCTTTCAGTGCCAGATAGCCCAGCGCTGCTTTGCCGTACTGATTGAAGGCGAAAGGGGCAGATTGACCATATAGCGCATCTTGCGGCGTGACAATCGGTAGATCGGCTCCGGGTAATGGCAATGACCAACCGAGAACCCTCATCCGTTGGAATCTTCCGATCTCCGTCTCTTCACCCAAATCCTCTTTCATGAGCAGGTGTTCAAATGCCGTTGTCCAGCCCTCGTCCATAAAGGGGTAGCGCTTTTCATTCGTCCCCATATAAAACGGGAACCAGGAGTGAAGCAGCTCGTGGGTCGCGACCAAGCGAGTATACCCATAATTTGGATAGGGCTTTGCACGCTCATTAGCTAGATTTGAGGCATCGTTCACCATCATGGGATACTCTTCATCGGCACCTTCGGCACCTCCGAGGATAATGCTGGTCTTGCTATAAGGGTAGGGCACTCCCGGATATTCGGTTGAGGCGCGAGCTAGTGCATGTTTGCCGAACTCAACCATGGGTTTAAAGTCTTTCGCGGCCTCAGTATACGCGGATTGTACGCTGGTTCTACGACCCGTTTTCGGATCTACCACAACACTGCCCGCGTCCCAAATGTAATGGTTGCTTACCGCAATGGCGATGTCTGGGACGCGATCGGCCTGCCATTTCCAGGTAACGGTATCGCTCTGGGCGGTGACCAGACCTTGTTTGAGTTCTGAGGGTTGGGCAATATTGATCGCGCGATCGCTCGTAAAGCTCTCTTGCAACCGCCGAGCATAGATTGGTTGGAGCACCTCTTGGGGATTGAGCAGATCGCCCGTCGCCCACACCACAAAGTTTTTGGGAACGTTGACCTCAAAACTGTAATCGGTGTAATCGTTGTTAAACTCGCGCCCCATAGTAAAGGGCACATAGTCCCAACCGTTGGTATCGTTATAGACGGTCACGCGCGGATAAAAGTAGCCGAGGAAATAGGTTGTATTATCAATTGCCCCTTCCTTCCAACCTGCTTGAACGGTGATATCGTAGTGCCAACGAATCGAGAAGGTTATGGAAGTATTGGGGGGCAATGGTTTTTCGAGGGCAATTTCGTGTATGGTACTCCCCGGAAAGTTGTTGGCAGAAAATGGATTTTTAGGGTCATCCCACTTTTGGATCTTGCCATTGACGCGAAACTCATCGATCTGAATTCCAGAGGTCAAGAACTTCCCATCAATAGGAACTTCTCGCATCGCTTCCGGTCTATGGGCATTGAGATAGAGGCGAAAAACAATCGATTTAAGGGTATCTGGACTATTGTTGAAGTAGGTAATCTCTTCCGTGGCCGACACCGTGCGATTGGGTGGCATGACGTTGATGCTAATCTTGTGCTTTGACTCGTTCTGCCAGTAGTTTGGCCCCGGTCTGCCGTCAGGGCTGCGGGTTTTGTTGTTGTAAGCTTTCTGAATAAAGCGGGGAACATAGAGCGATCGCGTCGATGGGTTGCCCTTGATTTCCCAAGATTTGCTCTTGTGGTTTTGGGATTCTGCCTCACTGGGTGATGGCTGATGTGCGAATATCAGGGTTCCACAGAATGCGAGGTTTAAGCCGGCGCAGAAAAAGGTAACGATCTTCTTCACTGACAATCTCATAGAACTATAATGTCTCTATATAGAGGATAAGGGCGAGCAGAGTCGAGCATGGGAGTGACTTACTTATAGACAAAGATCGGTTTGACCTTTTCAAGGCAACGGCTATCGGGCTTTTGCCTGGGATTACTTAGGAAACTCAGGGCGATCGCCTCAGAACAAGCAGCCGCAGACATCTCTGATGGAGCTTCTAAAGAGCCGTGGCCAACACCAGGAAAGGTGTAGACATAGGCGGTTTTGAGGTTGCTGGCAACGGCTTCGCCATAGGGCTGAGGTGTCACAGGGTCGTAAGCTCCATTCAACACCAGGGTCGGGATCTCGGTATTAGCGTAGGCAAAGGGCTTCTCTGTCTCAACTTTGAGGATGTCGCAAGCGCGATTAACTCGTTCGCTCTCTTGAATGCCAGTCGCAATTAATTGCTTGTAGGGTTCTGGAAAGATCGATGCGGGATTGACCGTTACTGAGGTGCGCCGAGAGCAGAGAACGCCAAAATACATTCCTGTGGCATTACTCGATGCGAGATTCCCCGATAGATTTTTCTCTGCCC
Source organism: Rhizobium sp. Q54 (assembly GCA_943367755.1). Taxonomy (GTDB): domain Bacteria; phylum Cyanobacteriota; class Cyanobacteriia; order Pseudanabaenales; family Pseudanabaenaceae; genus PCC-6802. Next base: position 25,549 of record CALRKB020000019.1, read on the forward strand.
AGCTAAAGTCATTCTGCTTTGCGGCTTTGTAAAGGTCGCGGGGCAACCCAGGACTGGCTTCTGTAGAATACAAATAGGGTAGCACTGCGTAGGTTAAGTCTTTGGAAGTCAGATTGATTTTAATTTTGTCATTAGTGTTGGGAACTGTGAGCGTGGCAGGCACGGGCTTTTGGTTAAGGCGATCGAGCAACGACACAAATACGGTTTCTAGGTTTGGGTAGTTCTTGTTGCACTGCGGATCTTTGGCACAAGCCGTAAAGAGATTGCGCAGAGCATAACTCATGGTGTAAGTGGTGGCGAGGTTAAAGTCAATGTCCGATCTGACAACCCCATCAACAATCGCACTTCGCAGTTGCGCCTTATGTTCCTTCGCTTGTGCGATTACATACTGACCTAGTAGCGTTCCATAGGAAACACCGTAGTAGTTGAACTGGTTGTAGCCCAACACCTCAGCGACAAAATAGATATCAGCGGCATTTTCCACCGTATTGAAAGCGCTAAAATTAGCACCCTTGGCTAAGAGGCGATCGCGACAAGCTGTGACCCAAGTTGTATCCTCAATCTTTTGTTCACCTTTGGCGACGGCAATGTTGTGAGCATCTTCCTCTGGGCAACCCATAAAGGGACGTGAATATTGAGTACCCCGCTGTTCGACAAACACCATGTCTCGCTGCTTGAGGATCTTTGGCATGACGGGTAACGCCTGAAAGCCTCGTGTGGGAAATATTCCAACCGTAGAATCCCCAGGTCCTCCCTGTTCCATAAATAACGGGTCTGGGACAGGATTGGTGCCAATGCTGCGAGTTCTCACTACTGCCAGTTCGATGGTGCGACCATTGGGTTGGCGATGCCGCTCGGGCACAGTGACATAGCCACAGTCAGACAGGGCTGATACTAGAGCAGATAGTTTAAACGTCTTGCAGTCCGCCGACTTCCATGGCTGACCAAATGTGGCACGGTTCGGGGTCGCTGCATTGGCAATGCTGCTACTGGTGGCGATCGCGGCTACGGTTAGAATTGCTAGTTTACAAAAGCGCACAAAATAAGTACTCATGAGTGATTTTCTGAAGATGGAGCAGGTGAGGTTGGCAAATTAGGATTAACTTTCTGAGTTATCAAAATCTTGGCTACAGTCTACTGCGACTGACATTGAAGCTTCTCACCTTTCCATTCCATGGATGCATCCTTGCCCTTTGTCCAGAAGGTGATGTTTTGTCCTTCGTATTTGGCCCCACTACCAGTGGGACGCAGAAATGCAGTGAGAGTGGTGTCACCCCGTTCCAATCGAGCAGTTGGCGGATCGGTTTGGTAGAAAGTGGCCACAACTTCATTGACAGGATTGCTGTTGCAGTTAAAAAAGATAGGCTTTTGACCGGGAACCAATGCGAAATGAGCTTGCAATTCAGCAATGCGATCGCGGTAATTCTCTTTTACGCAGTTCCGTACCGTAGTTCCTTGGGCTTTCCAGCAGTCATTGCGACCTTTAATCCAGCCAATTTGCTCCGCTTTGAAATTTGCCAGATCCTTTGGTGGAAACTGCTCGGCTTTCTTCAGGGCTGCCTGGTACACGCTGTCCAATTTTCGATCCAGGGCTGCCAGTTCGCTGTCCTTGCAGATCGAAGTCTCTACTGTACCTCGCGCTTTTGCGCAATCAAATGATGGTTTAGCTGACTGTGCAGACGGTTGTTGGGTAACGATCTCTGTCATGGTTTGCGGCTTGCTGCCTTCTGGAAATAGAACTGTCCCTTCGATCGGAGTATTTGGGGGAATACTGGGTTGAATTGAGGGATTGAGAGCATAGCCTTTACCGTCAAACTTGAGCGCTACCTTTTTAGGAGTCGCTCCACCACCTCTCACATCGACAATCAAATCTCGCCAACCGTTGGTTTTAGTTGCACTCACGGTGAGAGGAGTGCGAATTAAGGTTGAATCGGATACCAGACGAAAGGATTTGTCCCGCCCTTCAAAGACTAGCATTGTGCAGCCACCCGTACCGCACCAGTACGAGCTGTTAAAAACCACGAGGGCATCCATTACTCCATCACCATTGAGGTCGATATAGTCAGCGAAAAACTCTTGGTCTTCCAGTTTAAGTCCTTGCGTTTGTATATCGGAACCGATCGCTTGCCATAACGCCATTTGTAGAGCCGGATCGACGGGTCGAGTTGCTGGCTTTTGTGGGGTGCTGGCAACCTGAGCCAATGGCTTTGCGGATGCTACTACCGATATGCCAGTCGGTAAAAGAGTGGAAATCAGACAAGTTGCGATCGCATATTTAGCTAGATTCATTAGATTAATTAGATTCATCTCAATCACTCCTCTCAATTGCTCGTGTTGTTCGTACATTAAGTGGCTATCAATGGATTATTTACAGGAACAACTTTTTCTCATTAGGCTTCTCCTGAAGAAATTGATATCCCTCCAATAAGTCAAACAAAATGAGTTCGACTTAAGACCTGGCAACCATTATTTTAGAATAAACCATAATTTGGCTAAAAAGATCTAAAAATGCTTGCATTTTATGGGCAATCTCGCGGATTAATGGCTAGAAGTCAGAAAAATCATCACGCCTTTTCAGAAGCTATTTGCACGTTATTCAATCCACGATTCTCAGTCAATATCCATTCTGACATGCAATCAGTGTGATCGCACCACCATCGCACTCAGCGATTTCGATGGATGAGCGCACTATGGTAATGGGAGTGGAATATTCCATCTTAGAAATGTTGTAGCGAGCGTTAGTTTGTGTGGCCAAGCTAATCACAATTAGGCTTGGGCTGCCGCAGATCGCGGCAGCAAGCAATAATCACACCCCAAAATTCAAAAGCCGCTACTTCAGGATGAGGAGAGGTGAGGTGATCGCCACTTTCTTCAGGGGTAAATACAAGGCGATCGCCGATAAGTTTTACCCGCTTAATAACAAACTCACCATTGACAGCGACGATTGCAAGGTCACCATCCGATGGCAAGGTGGCTCGGTCTACGACAAGCCGATCGTCTGGATGAAGGGTCAGATAGACCTCAAAACTGCTTTTCGCTGGGACAACAAATGTATCGCATGGATGCGGCACCAGAAAAGCAGGTACTGATGTGTAATCTACAGGAAACCCAGAAACAGGACTTGAAAGAACAGGTAGGCGATACAAATCCGTACGAACATTGAGAATCTTTAGAGAAGTCATCGTAAAAACCTCTGATTTATGTACGTTTATCAAGACATATTCTAACCTCTGTTGCACTTATATGAAAAGGATCTTTATTTATCGAGACCCTTCCCCAAGACAAGCCTTGTGCTTCACCGATTCGTATACCTTTGCCCAGCAGAAATTTCACGTATGAGTAGTAATGCTTCTATTACCTCCATGCCAAGCAACACACTCCAGAGGCACAAAGGCACATGAAATTCAACTATATCTTTCACATTTAGCGATCGCACTAGATAAAATGAGGAAAGTTTCACCCCTAGCGATCGCGAAAATGCAAACCTCAGACACTCAAACAACGGCAGAAATCGATATTCCCAAGCGGGGCATGCCCGTCACGATTATTACGGGCTTTCTGGGTAGTGGTAAAACTACTTTGTTGAATCATATTTTGCAGAACCAACAAGATCTAAAAGTGGCGGTGCTGGTGAATGAGTTCGGTGATATCAACATTGATAGCCAGTTGCTAGTTTCAGTTGACCAGGACATGGTGGAACTCAGTAATGGTTGCATCTGTTGCACAATTAACGATGGCCTTGTGGATGCGGTCTATAGCGTCTTAGAAAAAGGCGATCGCATCGATTACCTCGTTGTGGAAACTACTGGCGTTGCCGATCCTCTACCGATCGCACTCACATTTTTAGGCACAGAATTGCAGCACTTGACGCGACTGGACTCAATTCTTACGGTCATTGATGCCGAATCCTTTACACCGGAGCACTACAACAGCGAAGCAGCGTTTAGCCAGATTATGTATGGCGACATTCTGATCTTGAACAAGACCGATCTTGCCCCAGAAGCCAAAGTTGCCGAGTTAGAGGCATATCTTGGCAACCAGAAATCTGGGGCGCGGATATTGCGATCGCAGCACGGCATCGTACCGTTGCCATTAATCCTGGATGTCAGCCTTGCCAATGCCGATCTCGCCAACTCCGACGAAGCATCGCCCGACGATCATGACCACCATGAACATGAGCATCACGATCATGACCATGACCACCACCATCACTCAGATCATCTAGAGAATGATGGGTTTGTTTCGGTTTCATTTCAGAGCGATCGCCCCTTCGACCTGGATCGCTTCCAACATTTCCTGGATAAGCAACTCCCCGTTGACGTATTTCGGGCTAAGGGGATTCTCTGGTTCACAGGCATAGAAAATCGTTATATTTTTCAGCTCAGCGGCAAGCGCTACGAGCTAAAAACCGAAGAAGAGATGAAACCCCTAACTAACCAACTAGTTCTGATCGGTCGCAATCTGGACAAATCAGAACTGCAAAAGCAACTGACTGAATGCCTTGTTTAGGTATTAGCTACCCAACACTTAGGCATCTTTTAATTTGAGTTTTATGAGCGGTGTTGAACGTGAAGTTTTCCCTGACCCTCGAGATAAAAATCAATGCAGCAGATTGTTACCACGTCATCCCCCGCACGCGTCCCGGTTGATTGGACGTTTTTAGAAGTATGGGTGGATACATTACTACCTTATGTTCTGCTCCTTCTCAGCGACCAGTCTGGGTATTTATTGGTATGTTTACGATCCGGCTGAACAGTACAAGGTCATATTTGCTAGTCCAGATTATGAAGAAGCCAAATTATGGCTCCTTGAAGATGAGTATGAGCCAGTTAGGGGAAGACTTTCTTATGCCGAAGAGTTACAATAGGCTGCCTAGATTGCTTTGTACACCTGTGCTGACCTGGTTCTTTGCCAAGTTGTCGCAAACCGTTTTTTTGCTTCGTTTCGGCATGCTCGTAGGTACTGAATAGGGGTGATAGACTGCTATTAAGTAAAACCAAGTCACTTTAGATACGTATGCAAACCATATTAGTCACAGGCGGGGCTGGGTTTATTGGGGCAAATTTTGTACTTAAAGCCAGACAGCAAAATTGGGCAGAAGTTGTTAACCTCGATAAGCTTACCTATGCGGGGAACTTGCAAACACTGGTAGAGCTGAGTTCCGACTCTGGCTATCACTTCGTGCAGGGTGATATTGGCAATGCAGAACTAGTTAGTTACTTGCTCAAGAAATATCAACCGCAGGCGATCGTGAATTTTGCAGCGGAAAGCCATGTCGATCGCTCGATTGCCAATCCCGATGAATTTATTCAAACTAATGTTGTTGGTACTTTTCAACTCTTAGAAGCTAGTCGACTCTACTGGAAAAGCTTGTCTGGAGAAAAGCAGCAGGAGTTTCGCTTCTTACACGTTTCCACTGATGAAGTTTACGGCTCCTTAAGCAGCGAAGATCCTGCGTTTACCGAGCAAACTCCCTATGCACCTAACAGCCCATATGCTGCGTCCAAAGCTGCTGCCGATCACCTGGTGCGCGCCTATCACCATACATACGGGTTACCTACCCTAACCACCAATTGCTCTAATAATTACGGACCATACCACTTCCCCGAAAAGTTAATTCCTTTAACAATCATCAATGCGATTGAAGGCAAGCCGCTACCCATCTATGGCAATGGCCAAAATGTGCGGGATTGGCTATATGTAGAAGATCACTGCGAAGCACTTCACGTTGTCCTGACGCAAGGCAAAGTGGGGCAAACCTATAATGTTGGTGGTGAGAGCGAACGCACCAACTTAGAAGTAGTAGAAACAATTTGTGCCATTCTGGATCGGATTTTGCCTAAAGCCAATTTTCAACATTCATCTCTGATTAGTTTCGTCAAAGATCGCCCTGGCCATGACCAGCGCTACGCGATTAATTGCCAAAAGCTAAAACAGGAGTTAGGCTGGCAACCTAAGGAAAACTTTACGACTGGTTTACAAAAAACCGTGGAATGGTACCTTAGCCATACAGATTGGGTAGAACAGGTGCGCACGGGAGCCTATAAAGATTGGATCGCACAGAATTATGGAGCCAGATAAGCGCTCGCCAACACTAAATCTAACTTGCGCTAGTTGCTAAACAGCTAAGTTTACCAGTATGACTGATACGTAAAGCAGCTATGCTGTTTGATTATTCCTAATTGTATATCGCTAGTAATGCTCGATTCGTTGACAGATTTAGGTGGCCTATTTCGGATTGAGGTCTTACCAATTGTTTTAACTCTAGTCTTGCTAGAAGCAATTTTATCCGCAGATAATGCGATCGCCCTGGCAGCTTTGGTACGTAGTCTCCCCGATCCCAAACAGGAAGAATGGGCTTTAAGGTATGGGCTGATTGGTGCATTCGTGCTGCGTGTCGTCCTAATTTTGACCGCAACCTGGGTGATTAAATACTGGCAGTTTGAGTTGTTGGGGGCAGTCTATCTGCTCTGGTTAGCAGGCAAATACTTCCTCGCTAGTAGCAAACCCCATGAAGAAGGTAAAGCAGTTCCGGTTGCGAGCAAACTCTGGGAAGTAGTTTTGCTAGTATCGTTCACCGATCTAGCTTTCTCATTGGATAGCGTTACTGCTGCTGTTGCTGTTGCGCAAGACACCTGGTTAGTGTTACTGGGTGGATTAATTGGGATTATTGCTCTGCGGCTATTGGCGGAAATCTTCATCAAGCTATTGGCAGAGTTCGTTTACCTGGAGGCGGCAGGCTATTTGATTGTTGCCCTAGTAGGATTCCGTCTACTACTCAAGGTAATTGCCGATGCCTATGTACCACCAGAATGGTTGATGTTAACCTGTATTGCAGCCATATTTATATGGGGTTTCTCTAAACGTACTAAGCCAAAGTTAAATATTAGCAATGTGGCGATCGCGCCACCTCTAGAAGATGTAATTGCAACATCAGTGAATAGCGAAAAGTAAATATCGAGCCGAAGCTAAGCTAAATTCTGGATAACTCATCAATAACGATAACTAATAACTGAACCCAACATGTCTAAGTATCCCGAGGATCTACATTACACCGACTCCCATGAGTACATCCGGCTTGAGGATGATGTAGCTACGATTGGCATTACAGCATTTGCGATCGATCAGTTGGGTGATGTTGTATTTATCGAGTTACCAGATCCTGGCACAAGCATTACCAAAGGCGAAACATTTGGCACAGTGGAATCGGTCAAGGCAGTTGAGGATATCTATGCTCCCCTCAGCGGCGAAGTTTTAGAGATTAACTCGGGCTTAGTAGATAACCCTGAACAAATTGGCGAAGATCCCTATGGAGTTTCGTGGCTACTCAAAGTGCGCATACAGGATGCCAGTGATGTGAATGATTTTATGTCAGCGGAAGAGTATCGTAGCAAGGTAGAGGGCGTGTGAATAATCTTTCCTATTTATCTACTAAGCAAATTGATATCAAAGAAAGATTGATTTTTGCCCTCGATTTTGAGAGCAAAGATAAGGCGATGGAAATGGTAGAACGCCTTGGTGATTCAGTTGTTTTTTATAAGCTTGGTCTCGAACTTCTCATGGCGGGTGGCTACCATGAATTGTTAGATTATCTGGTTAAGAATGGCAAAAAGGTTTTTGTTGACTTAAAATTTTTTGATGTTCCTCAAACTGTTGGTTCGGCGGTAAGACAGTTAAAGGATACGGGGGCAACATTCGCGACAGTGCATGGCAACGACAAGATTTTGGAAGCTGCGGTCTTGGCAAAAGGAGATTTAAAGATACTGGCAGTCACTGTTTTAACCAGTCTTGACCGCAAAGATCTTGACGATCTAGGTTTTAAGTGCGATGTCGAAGCACTGGTATTATCCAGAGCCAGAAGAGCAATGCAGTTGGGCTGCGATGGGGTAATTTCTTCTGGACTGGAAGCGAGAGCGCTGAGAGGCGATTTGGACAGCAATTTCTTGATTGTCACGCCAGGCATTAGACCTGTTGATAATACACGCACGGACGATCAAAAAAGAACCGTTGATGTGGAGGAAGCTTTCTTGAACGGTGCTGATTATATTGTTGTCGGTAGACCAATCAAATTAGCTGACGATCCCTACAAAGCCGCACAGGATATTCAAGCTCGTATTAGTAAAGTATTTTCTAGCGATGCGATCGCCTAGGTTTGCATGGAATACCAAGTATTTACAATTGATGCCTTTACGCAAACACCTTTTAGTGGAAATCCAGCCGCTACGGTTTTGGTGGATCGGTTTCCTGATGATGTGGTGATGCAAAAGATCGCTGCTGAGATGAATTTATCTGAGACGGCATTTGTGCAACAAATTGAGCCTAACAACTTTCATCTGCGGTGGTTTACTCCTGCTGCCGAGGTGCCGCTCTGCGGCCATGCCACGCTCGCGATGTCTCATTACTTAAGAGAGTTAGCAGTAATCGACACTAGTGCGACATTAAGGTTTCAAACGCTCAGCGGCGAGTTGGCGATCTGTTTTGATGGCGATCGCATCATTATGGACTTCCCGTCTATGTTTCCTACCCCATGCGATCGCACGGATTTATCCCTGCTGGAGCAAATTTTTGCAGCGTACACCTATGAGTGCCTTGGCATCGCCGATAACGTTACTGTAGTAATGGCAAACGAATCAGCCATAGCGAATTTTACGCCCGATCTTGCCAAAATAGCTCAGTTATCGGTGGGTAGGTTGAGTATTACCGCGATCGCCAATCCAGATAACCCCTACGATTTTGTCTCCAGGTTCTTTGCCCCTAAAGTTGGTATTAATGAAGATCCGGTCACAGGTTCTGCCCATTGTACGCTGGCTCCTTACTGGGCAAACCGCCTGGGTAAGAATCCCCTAAATGCTAAGCAGCTATCTAGTCGTACAGGCGATCTCGAAGTTGAGCATGTAGGTAACAGGGTAAAGCTCAAAGGTTACGCAGTTACGGTTTTGCGCGGGATTTTAACCATCTAGGCATACGGCTTGGTATTCTTATTCTCTATCTCTACCAAATAAATTAGAAGAAAATAGCAAAAGACCCCCATTTGGGGGTCTTTTAGATCGACATTAGTTCAAAGGGCGACTAAAATGCCGTCTCTGTTGATGCTATCAAGAAGGCCGCGTAGGTGAAGATAAAGCCCACAGCAAAGTGAGTTAACCCTACCAATCGCGCCTGCACGATAGAGAGAGCAACTGGTTTGTCTTTCCATGTGACCAATTGAGCTAGTGGAGTGCGTTGATGCGCCCAGACTAGAGTTTCGATCAACTCTTGCCAATAACCACGCCAAGAGATCAAGAACATGAATCCAACTGCCCAGCATAGGTGAGCGGCGAGGAATATCCAAGCCCAGATCGAGATGTTGTTCATACCGAAGGGGTTGTATCCGTTAATCAGCTGAGCTGAGTTAGCCCATAGATAATCGCGGAACCATCCCATCAAGTAGGTGGAATTCTCGTTAAACTGAGCGACGTTGCCTTGCCATATACCCAAATGCTTCCAGTGCCAGTAGTAGGTCAACCAAGCAACTGTGTTAAGCATCCAGAACGTAGCTAGGTAGAACGCATCCCAAGCAGAGATATCGCAAGTACCGCCACGACCGGGGCCGTCGCAAGGGAAGCTGTAGCCAAAGTCTTTCTTGTCTGGCATTAGCTTCGAACCGCGAGCATCTAGAGCACCCTTAACCAAAATTAGGGTAGTGGTGTGTAGACCAAGTGCGATCGCATGGTGGACTAGGAAGTCACCAGGGCCAATTGTCAGGAATGGTGAAAGCGTATCGCTATTCATGGCAGCTAACCAGTTTGGCAACCAAACATCACCGTTATTGGGCCATGCAGTTGCAGCAATGCTAGTTGGATCGGATAACAGCACGTTAAAGCCATACAAAGCCTTACCATGAGCTGCTTGAATCCACTGCGCAAACACTGGCTCAATCAGGATTTGCTTTTCAGGTGTACCAAAGGCAACCACAACGTCGTTGTGGACATAAACACCCAGGGTATGGAAGCCCAAGAATAGCGATACCCAGCTAAGGTGCGAAATGATCGCTTCTTTATGATCGAGAATGCGACCCAACACGTTGTTCTTGTTAGCTTCAGGATCGTAATCGCGAATTAAGAAGATGGCACCGTGGGCAAACGCACCCAGCATCAGGAAGCCAGCAATGTACTCATGATGAGTAAACAGTGCTGCTTGTGTGGTGTAGTCCTTACCAATAAAGGCATAGGGAGGCATCGAATAGAAGTTCTGCGCTACCCAAGAGGTCAGTACACCTAACGTAGCAAGGTGCCATCCAAGTTGGAAGTGCAGTGACTCGTTATAGGTGTCATATATACCCTTGTGACCATCACCCAACAAACCACCAAAGGGAGTGCCCGCAGGAGGATTGTGCGCTTCCATGATTGTCTTCATGCTGTGACCGATACCAAAGTTGGTACGGTACATATGACCAGCAACGATGAACAACACGGCGATCGCTAAATGGTGATGAGCAATGTCAGTCAACCACAGGGATTCGGTTTGGGGGTGGAAACCACCTAGGAATGTCAAAATTGCGGTGCCCGCACCCTGAGATGTGCCAAAGATATGACCAGCAGTGTCAGGGTTTTGGGCATATACGCCCCAATTACCAGTAAAGAAAGGTGCAAGACCAGCAGGATGAGGAGGAACGCTTAGGAAGTTGTCCCAACCAACGTGCTGACCACGAGATTCTGGAATCGCGACGTGGACCATGTGACCAGTCCAAGCCAAGGAGCTAACACCGAACAAACCAGCCAGGTGATGGTTGAGTCGAGACTCAGCATTCTTGAACCAGGCCAGGCTTGGGCGGAAGCTAGGCTGTAGGTGTAACCAACCGGCAAACAGAAGCACGGCTGATACCACAATCATCCAAATCGCACCCCAGTAGAGGTCTTGATTGGTTCGCATACCTTGGGTGTACCACCAGTGGTATACACCGGAGTAGCAAATATCAACAGGGCTAGTAGCTCCTGCTTGACTGCTGTAAGCTTCAACAGCAGCTTTACCAAATTGAGGATCCCAAATTGCGTGAGCAATCGGGCGGGTATTTAGCGGATCTTTGATCCACTGCTCGAAGTTTCCTTGCCATGCGACATGGAACAGATTGCCAGAAACCCACAGGAAGATGATTGCCAGATGGCCGAAGTGAGACGCAAAAATCTTTTGGTAAAGATTTTCTTCTGTCATGCCATCGTGGCTTTCAAAATCGTTAGCTGTGGCGATCGCGTACCATATCCGACGAGTGGTCGGATCGCTAGCGAGGTCCTGGCTAAATTTAGGGAATTTAGTTGCCATAGTTTTTGTTATTTCTCCTCGCTATTATCCGAGAGCTCCATAGCGCGCCAAGAAGAAAGCCCATGTTGTCGCAATCCCACCCAGGAGATAGTGAGCCAAGCCCACTGCACGACCTTGAGTGATACTCAAAGCACGGGGTTGAATCGCAGGAGCAACATTAAGCTTATTGTGCGCCCAAACAATAGACTCGATCAGCTCTTGCCAGTAGCCACGGCCACTAAACAGGAACATCAAGCTAAATGCCCAGATGAAGTGAGCGCCTAGGAACAGCAGACTGTAAGCAGATAATCCAGATCCATAGGAAGTGAGTACCTGAGTTGCCTGTGCCCACAGGAAGTCGCGCAACCAACCGTTAATGGTAAGAGCGCTTTCCGCAAAGTTACCACCTGTCATATTTGTAACAGCACCATTGGCACCTACAGTACCGAAGATATCGGACTGCATCTTCCAACTGAAGTGGAAGATCACAACGGAAATGCAGTTATACATCCAGAAGAGCCCCAAGAAGACGTGATCCCAGGACGAAACTTGGCATGTGCCGCCACGACCAGGACCATCGCAAGGGAAGCGGAAGCCCAACTCAGCCTTGTCTGGAACCAGACGAGAGCTGCGAGCAAATAGCACACCCTTCAACAGGATTAATACGGTGACGTGAATGGTGAACGCATGAATGTGATGCACCAAAAAGTCAGCAGTACCAAGGTTCATGTGAGCCATTGCTACTTTGCCACCAACTGCAACCATGTCACCACCAAATATGGGGCTAACAGAAGCGGCAGCATGCGGAGCAGTAGACCCAGCCGCAGCAGCATGGATACCTTGGATCCAGTTGGCCAAGATCGGCTTCAGTGAGATAGCTGAATCAGAGAACATATCTTGAGGACGACCCCAAGCACGCATGGTGTCATTGTGGACGTAGAGACCAAAGCTATGGAAGCCTAGGAAAATACATACCCAGTTGAGGTGAGAAATGATCGCATCTCTGTGACGGAGCATATTGTCCAGCACGTTATGGTTATTCACGGCAGGATCGTAATCGCGCACCATGAAAATACCAGCATGAGCTGCAGCACCACAGATCATAAAGCCGCCAATCCACATGTGGTGGGTAAATAGCGAAATCTGCGTGGCGTAGTCGGTCGCAATGTACGGATAAGCGGGCATTGCATACATATGCTGAGCCACGATAATCGTCACAGAGCCACCGATCGCCAGGTTTACCGCGAGCTGAGCATGCCAAGAAGTGTTGAATACTTCATAGAGACCCTTGTGACCGTTGCCAGTCATCATTAATGGATCTTTATGAGCTTCTAGCATTTCCTTCATGCTGTGACCGATACCCCAGTTGGTACGGTACATATGACCAGCAACGATGAACATAACCGCTAGAGCCAGATGGTGGTGAGCTTGGTCTGTTAACCACAGCGAACCAGTCTGAGGATTCAACCCGCCTCTGAATGTTAAGAAGTCAGAGTAAACACCCCAATTGAGCGTAAAGAAAGGAGTCAAACCTTTAGCAAAGCTGGGGAAAAGTTCCGCCATCAAGCTAGGGTTGAGAATAAACTCATGGGGCGCAGGGATATCCTTGGGCGCTACACCCAGATCCAACAGGGTATTTATAGGGAGAGATACGTGGATCTGGTGACCTGCCCAAGCTAGAGAACCTAGACCGAACAAGCCAGCAAGGTGGTGGTTCATTGCTGATTCCACATTTTGGAACCACTCCAATTTAGGAGCAGCCTTGTGGTAGTGGAACCAACCAGCATGGAACATCAGACCAGCCATTACCAAACCGCCAATGGCAGTGCAAAGTAGCTGATACTCAGTGGTAATACCAGAGGCACGCCACATGTGGAACAATCCAGAGGTGATTTGAATACCCTGGAAGCCGCCACCGACATCCGCATTTAAAATTTCTTGACCGAAAACAGGCCAGACGACCTGAGCGCTGGGCTTGATCCCTACAGGATCGCCGAGCCAAGCTACATAGTTAGAGAATTTAGCTCCGTGGTAATACATGCCACTGAGCCAAATGAAGACAATGCCCAGATGCCCAAAGTGAGCCGAAAAAATCTTGCGGGCAGTGTCTTCTTCGTTTGTAAAACTGTCAAAGTCATGGACATCGGCGTGAAGGTTCCAAATCCAGGTAGTGGTTTTTGGTCCTTTCTTGAGAGCGCGATCAAAGTGACCTGGCTGACCCCATTTTTCTGTGGAGGTTGGCACAACGTCACGATCAACACTAACTTTTACCTTTGCTTCTGACTTTTGAGGAGTCATTGTCATTGAGGTTTCCTCTCTCAATTTATTGAAGACAAGAAGGTTGATTTGTTTTTTGACCCCACACCATCTATAAGGCTAAATCTATGTATGAAATAAGGACTGAGTTTATAGACAGTTATGGATATCAAAGGCTAATTATAGGTTTAGATTTGAATCTCTTTTAAAGCTGCTTAACAATTATTTAAACAGGATTAAATCAAGCTCTGATAAGCATTAGAGGGCATCCAAGGTCAATTTACATTATTGATTCTTAATATTTGACCTTAATAAAAGTTAACTATGGACAAGCTACTTTTTAGTTCTAGCAATTTTTGATGTTGAACTACGCGCCGACGGTTCTGAGTTTTTTTGGGAAAGCAAGAGTCCGATCGCAAAGCCGAGAACTAACCCTGAAGTGTGCCCAACAAAACTGACATTGGGTGTAGTTAGGTCAAAAAATATCTGTAAGCCAATAATGAATAAGATTGTTCTCAGTCTCTGCGCAGCAATCCGTGACTTCTGTCTGCGCCAGCCTTGGAGCAAAATCGCAACCGTTGCTCCCACCATTCCCATAATTGCTCCAGAGGCTCCCACGGTAACCTGAGGCTCTGAGTTAGTGCTTATAGCCAGAATAGTTACAACTAGCATCGATCCAATGCCACATAAGAGATAGCTAGAAAGATATCTCCAAATACCTAATCGGATCTCAACAAAAACACCTAGATAAGCAAGGCCAATCATATTTAGCGCCAGGTGGAAAAAGCCAAAGTGTAGAAAAGTAGCACTTAATAATCGCCACCATTCTCCCTGCCAAACAACTGTTGGCACTAATGCGCCCAGATGATAAAGTACCTCTAGATCCAGGCTACCTCCAGAAATTGACTTGATCGCAAAAACAATGATATTTACCGCGATAAGTCCGAAGGTGCCATAGGCTTTTTGACTAACGAGATTAGAAGAGGGATTAGCATAGAGGTTTTCTTGTTGTAATTCATGCTGAATGCGTTCGAGGGTTTGCTGCGAGGATTGGGTCAATATTAGGCTGGGATTGATAGGAGAAGTCTGAGCCAGTCGCCAGTGCGCGGCATTGCGCAACGAAGCATCACTAGAGTTGCACAGCTCTGTTAAGGTTTTGCAGGCATCTAACTCATAACCAGCAGCGCGATCCGCCGTTGCTAGCCAGAATTGGCGGAAATTTTGCGAGTACTTTGCGAGGTGGCGATCAAATATGAGCTTGACCTGCTCAGGTTGACCGCAAAATGCAAAAATCATCATTCTTGCTAGAGTCAGGCTTGTACGATCGCCGCTACGCGACACAATATGCTCAAAGCGCTCTGCCTCCCCAACTAATCCGTTAAGGTCACCTGTTTCCCCTAAAGCTCTAAGGTAGTAGAACATTAACTGGGGATCTGATTGCAAGATCTCGTCAGTACAAGCATCTCTGATCCATAACAACAGATCTTGCCAACGACCGGTGATTCGATAAAGCAATGCAACAGATGTTCGACCTAAAAGTGTTTTGGTATTGTGATAGCGACTGAGGATTTTAGTTGCTCCATCAAGATCGCCATTTTGGGCCATTTCTAGCGCTTGTAGTAACTTAGGATATTCTGGGAGTCCATCCGTGGGATGCAACCAGCATAGATACTTTGCTAGTGTTCCTGCTTCTTTGTAGCGCTGCTGGGATACTAGGCCATTGACCATATTTAAGCCCCAGAGTGGCAGTACCAGAAAAATAATCCACAGACTTCCCGCCACTATGCCCGACCAGGTAGGGATGAAATATGTTAGGGCGATCGCTACGATCAATATTGTTCCGGCAAGCATACCCCAACCACTTCTCTGTCCAAGGCGTAGCATTTGTAGTAAGAGCGACGCACAGGAGAGGCAAACTAGCCAAATTACTATTTGGTTGGGATTCATGAAATTTTTACTGAGTTTGGGAAGCTCTATGCTTACATCAATATATAGAGAATCAAGAAAAATTTAATCGCAGCCAAGCGATTCGCGCGTACTCACACCAGTTTTAGAATTTGTGCCGCTAGCTTTTTGACACAGCCACTTGACTTGAGCGCCGTCGAGGATAGCATCGCTAAAGTCTGCACCTGTAATGTTTGTGAAATCAAACGTACTGCGCAGCAAAATTGTGTCTACTAGGATGGCATCGCTTAGATCGGCTTTGGCAAAGTCTGTCTGATCGAGCATGCCTGAAGTAAAGTCCGCACCGTGTAGATTGGCATGACGGAGTACGGAAGCACTAAAAATGGCACCTCTGACATCAGCATTGGCAAAGTTAGCACTTTCCATGTTGGCGTTAGCAAAACCCGATCCGCGCAACTCTTGTCCCGAAAAATCTCGTCCCTTTAAGGCTCCATGGCTAAATGATAAAGGCTTGGCCCAGGCAGGTGCTGAATTGCTGAAACCAATAGCGATCGCGAACAAAAACACGCAAATACATGTCCACACAAAGCTCTTAATAAACATGGGTTAATCCTCGATCTGCGATTACCTCTCTAGGTTAACCGAGGTTAGGTTTTCGCAAGAAAATACATCCATACAAGACAAAAGATGACCAGTCGAGAAATCGAGCTAGTCATCTTTATCTGGATGCAATATTTAAAGTTGCAGTGTGAATCTATGCGTCGCGCTCAACATAGAGAAATAGAAGCCCCATTGCTGCCATGGGAAAAACCCAGCAGACTAGAGGGATAAAAATCCAAGGCAGATATGATGCTGCGTAAGAACCAAACATGTCAAATATTCCCTATTTAATAAAGTTGAATCATGGAATTTGCTCTCTAACTCAAGCTAGCTTAGTTTCGATCTAAACCTAGCTGTAGTTGATCAGTCCTGTAAAGATGGCATTAAGGCCAGCTAAGTTGGAATAAAGCAGGTAAGCAACAAAAGCGCCACCCGATGCTCCAATAAAGAAACTGCCAGCAAAGTCACTCCAACCAGAGGATGTTGTGAATACATCAGGGGCATGAGTATCGGCAGGGTTTCCAGTTTTTACTTCACCGTGTAAAGACAATGCAATCGTTAAGACCATGATCACACCGGCTACTGCTAGCAAGGCTGTAATGCCAGCTGCATCGGTACCTCTGGCTGGGCCACAAAGCGCAAAGGGCCCATATAGGAAATAGCCATGCGCCATCCCAATTTCCAGGCCACGGCGGCTGGGAGTTAAACCTTTGCGGTAGGCAGGCAGGTTGCCAATGAATAGCTTAGTAAAACCTGAAGCACTTATAGGAGTTGATAAGTGACCTTCTTGCGGATCGCCATTATAAGGGGTAACAAAGTTCATGCTTATTCTTTAAATGTAAAAGAACGGTTTAAACTCACATTCTAGGGAATAAGCGCCGATCTATTAGCAGAATTGGTGAAGAACTTCAAAAAAGTTCACAGTTTGCGCTTACTACGAAGCAATTTGAAACGTTCAGTCTTTAGCAAACACCAGCAAACACCATTTATGTGATTCTGCAAACTGTGATGCTTAGGTAAATGGTGAAACTAATTTCCAGAACAGGTAGGGAATTCCTAAAAACAGAAAAACATAAAGTGTTAATAGAGTCATAAGCCCAATCTAGATAACTTCCGTTAAATACAACTTATTACTTTGCACAAAAAAAAACCATTGGTCTGTTACATTTCTTAATCATTGCTGTTAATAGTTTGTAACGCTTGTAACACTTAAAGATTAACCATTGGAAATTCTGATTAAAAACTAGCTATTGCATAGAGTAACCTAAATCTAAAAGTTGCCCTCTAGACGATCGCCATTTTGGTTGGACTTTGACAAACAACTCTAAATGCACGGGGCCTAAAATTAGTTTTTGCATCTGCTCGCGTGCTTTTGTACCTATTTCTTTCAGCATTTGCCCCTTTTTCCCGATTAAGATGCCCTTCTGGGAATCGCGCTCAACATAAATAGTGGCTAAAACTGCCGTGATTTTTGGCTGCTCGTCAACGCGGTCAATGCTAACTGCGACGGAATGGGGAACTTCTTCACGGGTTAACAGCAGAATTTGCTCTCTAATTAATTCCCCCATGATAAATCGCTCGGGTTGGTCGGTAACTAGTTCAGGTGGGTAATAATAAGGCCCCAGGGGTAGGCGATCGCAACACATTTGCTGCAAACTGTCTAAGCCCTCCCGCGTTAAGGCAGAGAACTGACATAAGGGCCACTCATAAGTTGTGGCGATAGCGTCATAGCTAGCATAATTGATCAGGTTTTGCTCGCTTCCAGGCACGAATTGATCGATCTTATTTAAGCCGGCGATCGCTGGTGTACCTGCTTGATGAATTGCCTCGGCCACAAAGCGATCTCCTTTACCAAGAGGAACTGAAGCATCTACGACCCAAATGACTAGATCGACTGCCGAGATCGCACCCACCGCATTTTTGACAAGCGTCTCGCCCAGCAGGTGGTGGGGCTTATGAATACCTGGTGTATCGACCAGCACAAGCTGTGCTTGGGGAATTGTCAAGATACCTTGCAATCGATGGCGTGTGGTCTGGGCGATCGGGGAAGTAATGGCAATTTTCTGCCCTACTAAAGCATTTAGAAGCGTAGACTTACCGACGTTAGGCCGTCCGATTAAGGCCACAAACCCAGATTTGAAATCAGGTGCGGCTGAGGGAAGAAGCATATGGCCGTAGTTTCATAAAAAGTCGGGATGATAGGATTCGAACCTACGACATCCTGCTCCCAAAGCAGGCGCGCTACCAAGCTGCGCTACATCCCGTTGTCACAAACTCTAATAGTACATTAGTTTGTGCCAGATGTTAACTTTATTTTATATGGCGATCCTATTTGGATTGTGAAACAAATTCCTGAAATTCACATATTTCACAAATAATCTGGGATTTCTATAGTATTTGCAACTAACTTATGAAGCTGACGCGAAGGGGGCATTACAGTGTGAAGGCAATGCTAGATCTGGTTGTGTGGTCTAAGCAACAGCCGGCTTCTGTTAAAGCGATCGCCAAACGTCAATCGATCCCTGCCCCATATCTGGAAAAGTTATTGATTGAGTTAAGGCAGGCTGGTCTCGTCCAATCGATGCGCGGTATGCATGGTGGTTATTTACTAGCTCGGCCTGCCAAACAGATTTCCCTCGGCGACATCTTAGCCGCCGTAGGCGAACATGCCGATCTGTTACCTAGACTGGAGCCAAATTCTGCGCAAGCTGATGACTGGGTAACCTATGCATTGTGGCAACGATTACACCAAAAACTGAAAGATGCCCTATACAGCATCTCTCTGGAGGATCTTTACTATGATGCCCGTAGCTGGCAGGCCACCCAAGGTCAGGGAGCCGACTTTGTTGTCTGAACTCTATCATGAGCTAATCACTCGTCTACGAAATTCATTGGCGGTTTGGGGATTGGGAATCTGTAGAGCGATCGCCTCAACTAGATCGGGGACCGAGTTCTTTCCTTTCATCGAGCGCTGCACGATCAGCTTCGCCATTGGCCCAATTAGATCGGCCAATTCATGCTCGCACCGATGCACAAAATTTTCATCAACGGGAAGATCTCTAAGATTAATTGCAAAAGCTGGGATGGCACCAGAATCTGATGATGGTTTGGTAGTTTTGGGCTGGATCACAGTCAACGGATGGTTACCCCCACCCAATAGCTCCATGCTCAAGGATTGAAACTCTTTTTGCTTGTTGGCAGGTACATGGGCGCTCAGTCGCTCGACTAAATCGATGAAATGGTTGCAAGCTGCTAGTTCTTTTTTCAGTAATAGTGATGCAATCGGCCCGATGTATTTGGCAAGCAGAGATTCTAATCTTTTGAGTGAGATCTCAGTCAGCGTTTGGGCTGGTTGAATTTCAGAGAGATCGGGTTGTTGATTGGAGCGATCGACTATGGTTGGCTCGTATGTTAAAATCGTCAAGGACTGATCGGCATCTTCAGTCGTAGTGCTCTGGACTGAGTGCGATGTTTGGGAAATATTTGCGCCTGCAGCCACGTTGTCAAATCTCATGCCTATGGCACTCTGAATTGCCATATCTAATTCTTTGACAGATGCAAAGCGATCGCGGGGAGATTTTTGCAGACAACGCATTACCGCTGCTTCTAGTGGTTCGGGAAGTTGCTCGCAACCAGGCTGTAATCTTAGTGGAGTTGGTTTTTCGGATATGTGGGATCTTACCCAGCACAAACCGTTAACATCGCGACGCTCAGAACAACCGAACGGATCGGTACCGCTTAGCATTTCATAGAGGATAATGCCCAAGCTGTAAATATCGGCACGTTCGTCAAGATCTTTGCGCACTTCCAACTGCTCGGGTGAAGCATATTGAAACGTTCCCATAAACAGCCCTGTATTAGTCGCAGCAAGGTGATTATTGGCAATTTTCGCAATACCAAAGTCAAGAATCTTAACTAACTCTCCCAGACTGGTTGAGATCAGGAAAATATTCTCTGGCTTGAGGTCGCGATGAATTACCTGTACGCGTTCGGTATCTGCACTACCGTCGTGCCACATAATCACGCCTTCGTGTGCTAGTTGCAATCCTGCACAGATCTGATGCATGATGTATGCACTACGTGCCCTTGACAATCGCTTTTCTTGGCGTAGCAATTGCCCTAAGGTTTGTCCCGTTAAATACTCCATCACATAGAAGGGGTAACCGTCTGCAGTCACACCATAATCTTTGACCTGGACGACGTTATCGCTTTTAATCGCCGCACAAAGTAGAACTTCGCGCTCAAATCGTTTCCTCAGATCTGCGGTTGAGACTAGCCTTTCCTTGACCATTTTGATCGCCACTTCTTGTCCCAAGAGCGTATCTACAGCGAGAA
Organism: Rhizobium sp. Q54; assembly: GCA_943367755.1. Lineage (GTDB taxonomy): Bacteria > Cyanobacteriota > Cyanobacteriia > Pseudanabaenales > Pseudanabaenaceae > PCC-6802. Next base: position 45,922 of record CALRKB020000019.1, read on the forward strand.
AGACGTCGCCCATACCACCACCACCAAGGTGATCGCTAATGCGATAACGGTTGCGATCACCAACCGTACGACCAATCCAGGGATTTGTGGGTAGTGGAATATCCATGCTGTGGGAGTACTTGAAGCTATTCTATAATCATCATATCTTGCAAATTTTTCAGGAATATGTGTCTAGATCACTAATTTATATTGATTCCACTTGCTGCCAATGCAATCGATAGAGTTGTAAAGCGGCTGATTTCCCTTTTACAATTTCGGGGGGCAATTTCTCTAGTGGTAAGTTATGGGGTGCTAAGCGATCGCAAGTATCCTGGGAAATGATGATTTCGCCAGGTTTCGCCACGTTGCAAATCCGACTAGTGACATTAGTAGTATCGCCAATCGTAGCGTATTGAATTAGTTTTGGCGAACCAATATTGCCAGCCGCCACCCTCCCCGAATTAATGCCAATATGAATTTGAATGCCAAAATTGCGCTCTTGCATCCACCGCGCATTGAGATCGCATATGGCTTTTTGCATGGCGATCGCGGCCCATACTGCCCGATCTGCATCATCTGATTTTTGATAAGGAGCTCCCCATACCGCCAGCAATGCATCACCGATATATTTTTCCAGCGTCCCTTCGTAACGAAACACGATGTCTTCCACCATCACTTGAAAGTAATCATTGAGCATTGAGATTACCTGGCGGGGTTCCATGACTGAAGATAGTTCGGTAAACGCACTAATGTCTGAAAATAGGGCAGTTACCTCAGTATCGATGATTTCCAGGTTGCCATCTTCTTTGAGTTTTTGGCGCACAGACTGAGGAAAGAAGCGTTCAAATTTGGCACGCACCACAGCTTCAGCTTCAATCTGTTTGTATAGCCTGGCATTTTCAATGGCGATCGCGGCCTGATTGGCAAGGGCGGTGAGAAATTCTAAATCCTCCGATGCGTAGGCATTGGAGGTAGATAGGTTATCAACGTACAAAAGACCAATTATTTCATCCTTGGGTTTCAGGGGAACGCACATCGAAGCACGAATCGACAGCCCTAATACCGAAGCTGAACCGCCAAAGCGTTTATCGCTTTGAGCATCTTTTGTGAGAATAGCATCCCCATGGGCAAGCACAAAATTAGTAATCTGCGTACTGTAAAAGCGATCATTATCGCAGTTTCCGAGTCCTATTTTGCACTTGACAGCTTTATTCTCTAGTTGACCAGTTAGTTCATTTACCATCAGGATCACGGAGCGATCGACCTCCATGATGTCAAATAGTAAATTAAGGATTTTCTCTAGAAGTTTATCCGGATCTTCAGGCAATGAGAGTTGCTTGCTCACTTCCAGCAAAATTTGCAGCTTGGCAAGGGCACGTTGATCGCCATCTTGTGGGCGAATCTTTAATACCCTACCCGTGTCTTCCCCAGCCTCCTGGCTGAGCAGATCCTTAATCAGGACGCGGGTAGAATCGGGTGAAACCTGCTTGGCAATGTTTAGCCTGGGATCTTCGATCAGATTTGTCTCAAACCGAAAGAAGATATCACCACAGCGGATAATATCTCGATCTTTTAGTTCGCACTCCTGCACCCTGTTGTCGTTAACATAGGTGCCGTTACGACTATTGAGGTCTGTTAGTGTAACGCTATGGTCAGTAACTGTAATCTGAGCATGTTGGCGAGAGAGACTTAAGTGCTGTTTGACAATGCTATTGTCCGGCTGGCGACCGATTGTATTTAGCCCAACAGATAGCTTTGTGATTCTACCGTCAACACCACCATTCGTATTAATAAGGTAAGGCATTGTTCTAGATACACGATTTGAATTACGATCGCAGCCGAGAGATCTAGTTTTAGTCGCGTTATGAAGCGTTAGACACGCGTGACCCAGTGTTCGTACTTAGGTAAGAGACCGTGTACGGCTTTGCTGTAGAGATCCTGGAGTTGCTTGGAGATCGCCCCTACTTTGCCGTCTCCTACAGGTCGATGGTCGAACTGCACGATCGGAGCTACCTCTGTGGCAGTACCAGCAAAGAAAGCCTCGTCAGCAACATATAGTTCAGTACGGTCGATCGGTCGCGTCACTACAGAAAGCCCCAATTCATTCTGAGCCAGATCGATCAAAGTACTGCGCGTGATCCCTTCCAGGATATTTTCGGTAATTGCGCTAGTAATCAGGCGATCGCCCCGCAGCAAGAACAGATTCATGGCACTACCTTCTGCGACATGCCCCTCATTAGTTAGTACGACCACATCATCAAACCCAGCCAAATATCCATCGGTTTTAGCTAGAGCCGTGTTGACATAGGCTCCATTCACCTTTGCCCTAGCTGGAATCGCATTGTCATCCAGGCGTCGCCAGGATGAAACCCCCACATGCAGTCCATTACTAGTGTCAAGATAGCCATCCATTGGTACTGTGAACAAGCAAAAGTCATCTTGAGTATTGGCAACTGTAAGAATGGGGCCAATGCGTAGATCGGCTTTGTAGACAATTGGACGGATGTAGGTGTTGCCCTGACATTGATTCCGCTTGATTAGTTCGGCGGTGAGAGCCGCCATTTTTTCAGCATCAATGGGCGATCGCAACCTCAGGATTTTGCTACTTTGCAACAGACGCTTATAGTGGTCTGCCATGCGAAATACCCCCATCTGCCCAGACTCAGGTAGCCAGTATGCTTTGATCCCCTCAAATACGGCGGTACCATACAAAAAAGCATGGGTGCGAATATTGATTGTGGCATCATCTAAAGAGACAAATTCTCCGCGCAGGTAGGCGTACTGGTCAGACATGTTCAAACCTCAGAAACAAATGTAGGAGATCTATCTATTTAACCAAAAATTTGCCAGCACTTTGTGAAAGGACAAAAAACAGAGTTCGTAAAAATATATGACTTATGCTACAACCCCAAACCCCAAACCCCAAACCCCAAACCCTATCTCCCCCTCATTTGCATAATCTTTTCTTGAATGCGTCTTTGTAATTGGCCATTCTGTTGCTGTGCTTGCGTTAGTTGATTAAACTCACGATTACTCGGAAACCCATTCCGCCTGATTGCCTGCTCAGAATAATTAAATAGTTCGCCACACAAACCGCGTAGAAAGTCAGGTTGCTCGTTAGGACTTAATTCGCAAACAGCTACATTACGAGATTCCGCTTGTTTAGCAACCGCTGCCCACCCCTGATGATTCTTAGCTCGGCGGAGCAATTCATCTCGCTTGGTTTCGATCGCTTCTGCCGCCATGGCATAACGAGAAATTTGATCGTCACTAAACTGATCCTGAGCGCGTGCTGAGGACACATCTAACATTGTCATAGTTAGAGTTAACAGCGAGAAACCCATGAGACCGACACATTTGGATGCAAAACACTGCCACCTATTCATACTCTATTGAACTTTTTGAATTTACATCTATAACTAATAATGTTGACTTAACCAAGCTTATTTTGTTGCCTTAAGTACGCCTGAATAAACGGCTCTAATTCGCCATTCATCACATCTTGAACGCTAGTTGTCTCAGTGCCTGTACGTAGATCTTTAACCATTTGGTAGGGGTGAAAGACGTAGTTACGAATTTGATTTCCCCATGCTGCTTCAACAATATCACCGCGAATATCAGCAACTTTTTGGGCATGCTGCTCTTGGGCAATTATTAATAATTTTGCCTTAAGTAGCTGCATCGCTTTCTCTTTATTTTGCAGTTGCGATCGCTCTTGGGTACATCTGACTGATATGCGAGTGGGAATATGCGTAATCCGCACGGCTGTCTCCACCTTATTCACATTTTGACCACCCTTGCCGCCGGATCGAGTGGTGGTGATATCGAGATCCTTTGGATCGATGTCCAGTTCAACTTCATCGTCGAGTAGTGGCATCACTTCTACCCCGGCAAAACTAGTCTGGCGTTTATCGTTGGCATTAAAGGGGGAGATGCGGACAAGGCGATGGGTGCCCTTTTCAGCAGATAAATAGCCATAGGCGTGGCGACCGTGTACTTCAATCGTGGCGGATTTGATCCCTGCCTCTTCACCTTCTGATATATCTGATAGCTCAACTTTGTATCCCCGCGCCTCACAAAAGCGGGTGTACATGCGCAGTAACATCTCTGCCCAGTCTTGAGCATCTGTCCCCCCAGCCCCAGCATTGATTGTCAGGATGGCATCGTGGCGATCGTATGGCCCCGCTAACAGTTGCTCTAAATCCCAACGATCTAGTTCGTGGTTCAGTTGATTTATGCTGTCTAAGGCTTCGACTAACAATCCCTGGTCTAGTTCGAGTTCTAATAGCTCCGCGATCGCTTGCAAATTTTCTACGGTTTTGCGCCAACGATGAAACTGCTCAACATAGGACTTGAGTTCATTGAGCTCTTGCATAGTCTTTTGGGCATGGCTGGCATCTTGCCAGAACTCAGACTGGGCTGCTACTTGTTCTAGATCGTGAATCTTGGCATTGAGTGCAGGAAAGTCAAAGATAGTCCTGGGTATTGCCCAGGCGTTGTGAAAGCATCTCGATTAATCGCTTAATCTCTCCTAAGTCCATATTGTTATCTCACTGAAGGTTGGTTAGTATTAAGAACCGTATTTTTGCTTTTACAGCCTGCTTATCTTTTATTGGTGTATGTTGTAGATGTCATGCTAAGTTAATATTCTTGGTATTACTTTAACTCAGGTTCCTTGGTAAAAGTTGTATTAAGCTAGGGGGAATCTCTAAAGCTTAGAAACCTAAAATAAGGTTCATAGCCGCTGGCTGTTCATAGCTAAAGTGCCTGAGTGTATGAGCTGATAAAAACTAGATCTTGAATTTTAGCTAGTAGTTGAATGAACGAGAAGCCCAATAGTCATATCCTATTAATCTCTGATGCCAAGGGTAACAGGAAAATCCCGCTTGATGCTTTGAAATATACGATCGGGCGCGATGTCAGCAACAATATTCAGTTACATTCTCGGTTTGTATCGAGTCAGCATGCTCTGATTCTGCGGGTGCCAGCTTCAGAACCAGGCCAATACCTTTATCGTATCGTTGATGGCGACCTCTCTGGTAAGCCAAGCCTCAATGGCATCATCATTAATAATCAGCAAAGAGTATCTTCCTATGACCTGTGTCCTGGTGATACTGTTACGCTGGCACCTAATGTGAAACTGACGTATTTGGCTAAAGAGTAGTAGGGATATCACCACTCGGCACAAGTAGATAACCTGCGGGCTCAGGAGTAAGATAATCTTGGTAAGTCTAACTTGAGTAGTTGATATGGGATTTTTCGACTCTGAGATTGTGCAACAGGAAGCGCGTAACTTGTTTCAGGATTATCAGTCACTCATGGAACTAGGTGCGGGCTATGGTAAGTTTGATCGCGAGGGCAAAAAGCTATTCATCGAAAAGATGGAAGAAATGATGGATCGCTATCGTATCTTTATGAAGCGGTTTGAGTTATCCGATGATTTTATGGCGCAGATGACCATGAAGCAGCTCCAAACTCAAATTGGCAATTTTGGGATTACACCCCAGCAAATGTTTGAACAGATGAACGTGACGTTAGAGCGCATGAAAGGCGAGTTGAATTGATTGCTCTTGTGCTAAACACCAAATTTTGGCTTTGCCAACACTACTACAGCGCGGACATTAATACCTGAGGTTTTGAGAGCGGCGATCGCCTCATGCACTGTTGCCCCCGAAGTATAGATATCATCTAGTAAAATTACTGTCTTACTCAACTCTGAGACTTGCCCTACCGCAAAAGCCCGCTCTAGATTGCTCTCCCGTTCTTGCTTGCTTTTAGTCTGAATTTGGGGCTTAGTATTTTTAATCCGGCTCAAGGCATGGGGAAAGCATCTGCAGCCAACTTCCAGGCAAAAGCTGCGGGCCAGTATTTCCGCTTGATTAAAGCCGCGCTCTTGTAGCCTTTGGGCGTGGAGGGGAATCGGAATTACACTGAGTCTATTGCAACTGTTAAAGATACGCTGAGCTACAACATCTTGCCGCCATGCTTCTCCCATCCTCATACCTAGCAGTGTTGCAATATCGTGATGATGATCGTACTTGCAGGCAGCGATCGCGCGTTTGAGTGCGCCATCATAAACACCCCAGCTAAATAGCATGGGTGCGTCATGGGAGGCTAGGGGTTGATGAAATTGGGGATAGCGACAGCTATTGATTTGGCGATTGCAGTCTAAGCAAATGCGATCGGTTGTGGAGCGTTGGCATAGCAGGCATTTTGACTGGAGAAAGCCATCTAAAAACTTGTCCCAATTTAGCCTTTGCCACACTGGTATTACCTTATTTAGTTAATTTGTCGGCTTATCGCTAACGCGGTTAAGAAGCCAGAGCGAGGAAAATAGGTTAACAAAATGAGCCAGGATCGTCAGGATACAGGCCTGCACAACCAGCATGTCGATTGGCTGTACAGAAATAATCTGATTAAATCCCCCTGTTTGTGGGGTCAAAGATTTAATTGTGAGCGCCCCAACAATAGCATTGGCTCCAATCAGCGTAATTGGCATGCCTGTCAAACTAACAATCGCCCCCATTTTTAACAATTGTACCGTTTGCACTTTTGATGGCTTTTCCCCATTGCCCCTTAGCTTCTGAGCTAACCGCGTATAGCGAAAGCTCCAAAAGGCACTGAAGTAAACTATCAAAAGCCCAATTACAGTAAAAATAATACCCATACCTATCCCAGGACTACTGGGAACAATTCCGCCAGTAGGCGAACTGGCAACTCGGTTCGCAAAGGGGATAGTTGCGATTAGGATGATACTGGCAATAATTGCCAAGACTAGTTGCGACCAGAAACTGCCCCAGCCCCATTTTCGTAAGGCAAGAATAATCCGCAGCACATTGGGTGAAGGCGAACCGGCATCTGATTCTTTTAGCTCTTTTGTCATGAAATTTTTACTTTAGGACTGGGGGCGGCTAGCTAGTAATATTCGATCTAGCAGTATTTGGATACATCTTCGCCACAATCATCGGCAAGATAGCTCATGGCACGAAAACGCAATCCGACCAACTGATCGTACAACGGATTGATTTGACACATTGCAGGTATATGGATAATTTTGCGCCCAAACAAACGTACATCCCGCTCAAACGGGCATTGGGAAGGGATCGCCTTACAGAAAAATCTAGCTAGCCGACGATCGCGAATATCCATGTGATCCAACCACTCTCGCACTGGATTGAGCAGATCGGGATGATGCTCTTTATTGGGGGAAGATTTTATCTTTTCACGTAGGTCATTTATGGCTTTGATCTCTTGCCCGAGTGCTTGGCAAAATTGCTGGATCAAATCATCTTCTGCTTGGGTGTACATGCCATCTACCATGGCGATCGCCACCGCAGTACGCAGAAAATTTTGTCCTATATCAGGATCTTTACCAAGAGCATCTGCCAGTTCGGACGGACTAATAGGCTTCAGTTCTTTGAGGTTGACATTGCTGCTCAATTCTGAACTTTGGATCAGCTCTTGCAGCAGATCTTGTTCGCTCTTGCTAAAGTCGCTATCTGCCCAGGCAACACTTAATAGCCCCCTCAACCAAGCGGAAACCTGCACTTGAGAGTAAGGCATGTGACTAGTAGTCATAACATTTCAGTCTCAACGCTGATTACATAATAGTTCGTATTCTCAAGTTTGTAATAATCTCAAGTAGCGATCGCTCAATTTGAGTGCTTGTAGCATAGACTCAAGAAATAAGTTTTGATGTTGCATTGCACCTTGCTAGTTTTACCCGCCTAAAAAGTCATGTCTCAAACCCTTAAAGTTTCATCTGGTTGGCTCAGAAGAGTTAAGTTAGCCTTAGAACGCCATTTCAGCACGCAGAAAGCATTCGCAACAGAGTTGGGGCTATCTACCCGCAGAGTTAGCGACTTTTTTAATGGCAGGCCCATTGACGCTGAAAGTTTTAAGCGCATATGTCAAAAGCTAGAACTGGAGTGGCAAAAAGTGGCAAAGGTATCGGCAAAAGCATTAGAGTTGATGCCTATGGATGCTGAAGTGAAATCTTCTGAAACCTTTACCACAGCATCAAACACAACATCAAACACAACATTACCAGAGGAAATAGCAGCCGTGCCGCAGGGTGGGGCAAGTATCCCTCGACTAGCATCCCACTTATTTAAGAACTTTAATGCCCCTGGCCATGTCGATACCCTACCGCGCAAAAAATTTGTGCCTGTGAGCAACGTAGCTCTGCCTGTTGATATGGATGATGACGACAAGGACGATGACGAGGAAGTGACTGACTCTGCCCAACCTATGGCATCAGTTGCTTTCGTTGACGAGGATGCGACTGATTCTGCCCAACCGATGACATCAGTTGATTTTGTTGAGCCAAACTCTAATTTAAATAGCAATGTTGAGGACGCGATCGCTGCTGCCAGACAACCAGAAGATCCGCTTGATGCGCTCAAAGCTGTCTTAAATGAGCTGAGGGCAGAAAAAGAACCTGTTGCTCCAGTGCCGTTACCAGCAGAGTCCTTTAAAGCTAAGACTCTAGATCGTATTAGCGATCGCAACGAGAACGACATCAAAATACCGAAAGCACCTTTAGTACAACTAGAGGCATTAGAGAATACTGAGGATGAGGATGAGGTTTTGAGTGACCTGGCAGATTCTGCCCCAGATAGCTTCAGCGATGAGGTAACAGCTATTACTCTGAAGGTGATCGTTCCTCAGCCAACACGCGAAGCAGAAGACACCAAGGCATTACTCAAGTTGTATCGCGATGCCTGTGCGATCGGGGATTGGGATACAGCATCTGAGGTAATTAGATATGCAGATTGGCACTACCTAAAAGAAATAGGCGAGCTACAGCTGATTCTGGAACTGCACGAACAATTACTGCCTAGCAATTGGCGTAGCGGTGGACGTAAGGTCAGCGATCTCTATCGACACTGGCAAATTCTACATAATAGTGGCGGGACTTGTTATTATCTGGGTGATTTCGCCGCCGCTATAGAGTTGTATGAAACGGCGCTTGCCCTCATCCCCCAACTGGATCGCCCCGATCTAGAGTTGACCGTGCTCTATGGCCTGGGACTTGCCAATCAAGCATTGGGCCAAGACCAAACTGCGATCAAATATTTTCAGCAGTATCTGATGCGAGCAATTGAACAACAGGACGATCAGGCGCAAACAACGGCGCTCTGTAACTTGGGAAATATCTACTATGCTCTACGGCAGTATCGTACCGCAATTAGCTATTACCTTAAGTTTCTCAGTGCAATGACGCAGAGCGATTTCGTCCCAAATGCCTTTGGCCGCCTTGTCAGCGAAATTAATATTTTAGGTAATCTTGGTAGTGCTTATTACAAATTGGGTGACTATCAAGCTGCCATCAACTATCAGCAAAGATATCTAGAAATTGCCAAAGACTCAGGTCATCGGGAAAGAGAGGCGATCGCACTGATTAGCCTGGGATTTGCCTATAGTGCTTTAGGACTGGAACAAACTGCACTTGAGCATCAACAGCAAGCGCTCAACCTGGCGCGCCAGCTTCGCAATCACCGTTTACAGGTATCAGCACTCAAGGGACTGGGGCATAGCTATCGCGATCTAGCTAACTACCGCATGGCGATCTCTTGCTATCAACAATCGCTAGAAATTGCTCAACAAATTGGCGATCGCGACGCACAGGTGCAAGCCATGTATAGTTTGCGCAAATTGCACGGCACGCTATTGAGGGCAAACTAACCCCCCTCTACAAGATTTTTTGCGCAGCCGTGAACTTATTTGACCGCTTCGCGTCACTAGCGCAGTGGTTGACTGACAAACATTAGGGAAACTGCAAGCTATCTAACTATTTAAGTTTGGTAGGGAAGTCTTGCAGTTTTCCAGAGATATCAGCTAACCTATCTAAGCTAATTTCAGGAGTTTCAAAGTTATGGCAGTTTTTCTAGATTTAACAGAAAATCCCGATAATCGTACTTTTTCCCCAGGTGAGTTAATAGGCAAATCGGTACGTGGTTTAGGTGGTGCCGATACGATTAATGGCGCGATCGATGCGGAGGAAATGAATGGGAACAGAGGGAATGACTCTGTTAGTGGTGGGGGCGGCAACGATACCCTTTTAGGTGGTCAAGACAACGATACGGTTAATGGTAATGACGGCAACGATGTCCTCAATGGCAATAATGCCGATGACTTCGTATTCGGTAATACCGGCGATGACATTGTGCGTGGCGGCCAAGGCAACGATCAGATATTTGCAGGTGATGGAGACGATTTTCTCTATGGTGACTTCGGCACGAATACTCTTACTGGAGGTAATGGCAACGATGTCTTTGTACTGAGGACTGACACGGCTGTAGCTAATCCCTCATTTGCAGATGTAATTAACGACTTTGGCAATGGTGCCGATCTGATCGGGCTTACCGGCAGTACAACTGAAGCTGATATTTCTTTAGTTGCTGGTGGTGGAAGTCTACCCTTTACTAATGCTGACACCTTGATTAGATTGGGAACAGGAGGAGATTTCTTAGGTGTAGTTCTAAATACTGCCCCTGGAGCGATCGCAGGTCGATTCACAACCGCGCCAGGCTGATAATTTAGGATTGGATTTATAAGATTTTGGTGAGGCTGTGCCACGCTTAGCGTGGCACAGCCTCACTTCTTATTGAGATGCAAATCGCTACAAAGCATTAGGGATATAAGTTGACTCACTAATCTAATAACACTATTGATAGAATAGAGGTAGCTTCAGATAAGTATATTTCTCTCTGGAGCTAGGTTTAGAGCTTTTCCTACAAAAAACGAGGAAATGATTCTCTCACTTCTTGGCATGTAATGCATATGTAAAATGGGGTGGCAGTACCTGTTTATATCTGCTCTTTGGAACTAGTGAAATACTACTACAGGTAGCGTTATCGGGTAGAGCGAAATATTGAGGGCATATAAATGCCTGAGGGCGACAGGGTGGTCAGAAGTAGTCCCCCTTGGCAAAAATATCTTTAAAATTGAAGTTTTAGAATTGCATGTAGCGTAATTGCAGATAGCATTTCTGAGAACTAGGGGGAAAGAGCAACTGTTCTACCGTTCTGCTGATGGCAAGTCGCGTACATACGACGTTCAGAATAAAGAACAGAATTGAGCCGAGCTATTCAGCAATTCAGAAGTAAGTGTCAGTAGGCATAGCAATTCTCGTGTGGGGTGAGAGTTTGGGTTCGGACTAGCGATCGTGATCGCTATTCTGAAGGAAGAGGATTGAGCTTGTTGCAGCTTTACTTGGCGATGTCTACTTTTGGACTGAGAGATTGGGGATTGAAGAGAAGGGCAAGGTCTTTTTGAGTCTAGAACTTGCAAACAAGAGAGGAAAATAATATGGCTACTTTTTTAGGAACCCCTGCCAACGATAGTTACACGGCAACTCCTGAGGGTGATGATGCCAGAGGTTTGGGCGGTAACGATACTCTCATTGGTAACAGTGGTCAGGATACGTTGAATGGTAATTTTGACAATGACTTGCTGCTCGCTGACAGTAGTGCCTCAACAGCTGGCGGCAATGATAGCCTCTTCGGAGGTCAAGGTAATGACACGATAGTTGGTGCGAGATTTGGGTTTAGCGGCGATGTACTACTTGGCAACCGTCATAATGACTTGCTAATTGCTTCTACCAACGGTGGTAATACACTATTTGGCGGGCAGGCTGAAGACACGCTGTATGGAAGTCTCAGTGGCAGCAACATCATGAATGGTGATATTGGCAATGATGTGTTGATTGCTGGTCTGGGTGGCGATCGCATGCTGGGCGGTGAAGGTAACGACACCCTGGTTGGCGGTGCTGGCAGTGAAAATATGTTTGGAGGAAGTGGTTCCGATGAGTTCCAATTCTTCAGTGCAGTACCCAACGATCTGTCTATGTTTACAGGACCAGAGCAAGTGGTAAGGAGCAGAGGTGGGTTTGGTGGTGGTGACACTATCTTTGACTTCAGTACTGGTGACAGAATCGCTATCAGTCAACTAGATCGCGATGCCAGAGTCAGCATGACGACAAACGCCGCAGGCGCGGCAGAAATTACCATTGCTGGTACTGCTAGCAGCGGGCAACCTGCCAATAATACGATTACGGTGGTGGGTTTAACTAAGGATCAACTTTTGAATCCTGGTGCGCAGTTACTAGCGATTAATGGTAGCTTCATCACTGCTGTTGATACGGTTACCACAGGTAATACATCCGTCTTCACCGTAGGTGGTACTCCAGGTGGCATCAATGGCAAGAGTTTAGTGGGTAGTCCCATTGCTGATTCATTCTCACCTATTGCAGGTGTGGCAACAACAGCGAACGGCATCCTACTGCAAACCACAGTTAACGACGATACGCTCACTGGCAATGCTGGCAATGACTTTATGGATGGCGGTGCTGGTAACGACAGCATTAATGGTGGCGATGGTGCCGACATTCTAATCGGTAATACTGGTGCAGATCGACTCACGGGTGGTGCCGATGGCGATCTGTTCAGGTTTGTTAACTTCACACCTGGTGAAATTGATGTGCTTACTGACTATAACTTCCCACAAGGCGATCGGATCCAAATTAGTGCTGCGGCTTTTGGCGGCTCGTTAATAGCTGGTGGGCCATTTGGTTTCCAAAATGTTCCAGGTGCTCTAGAAGGAGTCAATGCCTTAACTCCAATTGGGACTTCTACCATTGGCTACGATAACGACAACGGCGGTCTCTACTTCGATCGCGATGGTGCTGGGTTGGGCACAACTTTCGTAAGATTCGCTCAACTTTCACCAGTACCTGTTGGTGCACCTGTCTTTGGTGCCTATGACATCATTGCTTAGCACATCACTACTGCTGGGTAGATAATAAGTAGATAGAGAGTAGGGAAGGCACTGCCTTCCCTACTTTTTTGTGAAGCATTTGAACCGAAGTAGCAGTGCGATCGCCGTCACACTTCAGAAGCAAAACGATCGCAGGTTAGAGGCTGCTGCGATCGCATGCTCACCTCTTAAAAGCGCATACAGTAAGTTCATACAGAAATAGACAACGCGGTGAGTTCTCAAACAAGCAGTTAGCGATTGAAATCAAATTCACGCTTTTGAGCTTACAGACTCACTTTAGGACATCCACTTCTCACCTGAATTTCACAGTACAGGATTTGGATAGGGCGGCAAGGTCGTTGTAAATCTAGAACTTGAAACAAAAGGAAAGAGGAAAATCAAAATGGCAAATTTTACAGGAACCGTAGCAAATGACAGTTACACCGCAACCCCCGAAGGTGATAACGCTAGAGGCTTAGATGGTAACGATACTCTAATCGGCAACAGCGGCCAAGATACTTTGAATGGCAATGCCAATGATGATTTACTGCTAGCTGATAGTAATTCATCCACCGCAGGCGGAAATGATAGTCTTTTCGGTGGTCAGGGGAATGACACTGTTGTTGGTGCTCGCTTTGGCTTTAGCGGCGATCAATTACTTGGCAACAGAGGCGAAGACGTCCTGATTGCTTCTACTAATGGTGGTAACACTCTGTTTGGTGGGCAAGGCAGCGATACGATCTACGGTAGTGTCTCCAATAACAATGTGATGAATGGAGACTTGGGCGAAGATGTGTTGATTGCTGGTCTGGGTGGCGATCGCATGCTCGGTGGTGATGGTAACGATACTCTAATCGGCGGTGCTGGCAGTGATAATATGTTCGGCGAATTAGGTGCCGATCAGTACCAATTCTTCAGTGCCGTGCCTAACGATCTATCTGTCTTTACAGGCCCAGAGCAAGTGGTGCGCAGCAGAGGTGGGTTTGGTGGTTCTGATGTGATTAACGACTTCAGCACTGGTGATACTATTTCCATCAGTCAGTTGGATCGCGATGCGACCGTCAGCATGACAACTAACAGCGCAGGTGCTGCTGTGATTACAGTTGGCGGTACGGCCAGCAGCGGACAATCAACCAACAACCAAACAATTACCTTAGTGGGTGTTACTAAAGATCAGCTTTTGAGTCCTGGTTCACAGCTAATAGCGATTAATGGCAGCTTCATCACTTCCACTGATACCGTCAACTCAGGTGATACATCTGTATTTACCGTGGGTGGTGGTACTTCAGGCGGTGGTATCAATGGACTTAGCCTTGTTGGTAGCCCCGTTGCAGACTCCTTCTCGCCTATCGCAGGTGTGGCCACAACTGCCAATGGCATCTTGTTGCAATCTACGGTAAACGATGACATTCTCACTGGCAATGGTGGTAATGACATCATGGATGGCGGTGCTGGCAATGACAGGATTAATGGTGGCGATGGCGCTGACACACTGATTGGCAATACCGGAGCTGATACACTCACTGGTGGTGCTGGACTTGATGCTTTCAGATTTGTCAACTTCACACCTGGTGAAATTGATACGCTTGTCGACTTCCGTCGCACCACGGATGCAGATATCATTCAACTCAGTGCCGGTGGATTTGGTGGCTCTCTTGTCGCTGGTCAGACGGGAGCTGCTGCGCCCGCTCTACCCGCACAATTTGGGTTCCTTGCGGTTGCAGGTGGATTAACAGGAATTAATGCCCCGACAGGGATTGGAATTTCTACTGTTGGCTATGATTTACTCGGCGGTGGCCTCTACTTCGATCGCGATGGTGGAGGGACAGGTACAACTTACGAACTATTTGCTCAGTTATCTCCCGTACCTGGCGCTGCTAATGCTCCTAACGCTGGATCGATCCAGATTATTGCTTAGCCTGCATTATTCATGAGTTAGCTTTAGTAGGGTGGGCAATGCCCACCCTACTCTTTTTTGTGATGAGATATACTGCCCGCCTATTTGTTCTTCTCTTTTTCAGGCATTCGCACCTTGACATGGAGATCCTTTAATTGAGAATCATCTACAGTGGCAGGCGCATCGGTGAGTAAGTCTCTGGCTTGCTGAGTTTTTGGGAAAGCGATCACATCACGGATGGAATCTGCTCCTGCTAGTAACATCACCAGACGATCTAAACCATAGGCAATCCCCCCGTGAGGTGGCGTGCCGTATTCAAATGCTTCCAGTAGGAACCCAAATTTCTCTGAAGCTTCTTCTGATGAGAGACCGATCGCGGCAAATACCTGTTCCTGCACATCGCGCTGATAAATCCGCAGCGAACCGCCGCCAATTTCAAGACCGTTATAGACGATATCGTAGGCAAGTGCACGAGTCTTAATCGAGAGTGATTCTCCCTCTGATAAGTCTTTAGGATTAGGTGCGGTGAAAGGATGATGAATTGCTTCCAACCGTTTCTCATCCGCATTCCACTCAAACATGGGGAAGTCGGTAATCCAGAGGATATCGATTCTATCGGGATCGATCAAGCCTAATTCTTGTCCCAGGAATAAACGTAGGCGGTTGAGGGATTCATTTACGATCGCCGTCTCACCAGCCCCAAATAACAACAAAGTACCTGGTTCGGCACCAGTCCGCGCAAAGAGATCGGCTTTTTGCGCTGCGGTAAGATTATCCTTAATCGCGCCAATTGTTTCGATCTCACCACCATCTTTGACGCGGATGTAAGCCAAGCCCTTGGCTCCATACTGCGCTGCCAGATTCGCTAGGTCACCACCTGGCTTGATACGAGTATTGGAAATGGTGCTATCTCCTCCTGGAATCGGTAGCACTTTGACCACACCACCACTGGCGATCGCTCCAGAAAACACCTTAAATCCCGACTGGGCAAATAAGTCGGAGACATTAACCAGTTCCAAACCAAAACGGGTATCGGGGCGATCGCAGCCGTAGCGATCCATGGACTCCGCATAGGTCATGCGCGGGAAGGGGGGCAATTCAATGCCTTTAATCTGGCGGAAGATATGTTTCACCAGGTTTTCATTCAGCGTCAAAATTTCTTCCTGTGACATGAAACTCATTTCCATATCAAGCTGCGTAAACTCTGGCTGGCGATCGGCTCTGAGGTCTTCATCGCGGAAACAGCGTGCGATTTGATAGTAGCGATCGCACCCACCTACCATCAGCAATTGCTTAAACAACTGTGGTGACTGGGGCAGGGCATACCATTGCCCAGGATTGGTGCGGCTGGGCACAAGATAATCGCGGGCACCCTCAGGTGTAGAGCGGCATAGCATGGGGGTTTCAATCTCCATGAAACTGCACTCATCTTCCAGATAGCGGCGCATAGTTTTCACTACCTGTGCCCGTAGTTGGAGATTATTGGCTAGCTTGTCACTGCGCATCTCCAAATAGCGATACTTGAGCCGTAACTCTTCACGCACGGTTTCAGTATCTGACACCACGAATGGTAGAGGCTTATGCACGGCATTGAGCAACTCAATCGACTCAGCATAGATCTCAATTTCACCCGTGGCGATTTTGGGGTTCGTTGAATCAGCGGGGCGCTGCGTTACCTTACCTGTTACCCGAATAACATATTCATTGCGCATGTCATTGGCAATGTCATAAGAAGCAGGCGTGCGACCGATATCGCTGACAATTTGGACGATGCCAGTGCGATCGCGCAAATCCAGGAAAATCACGCCACCTTGATCGCGCTTGCGATTAACCCAGCCATACAGGCTCACGGATTGACCAATATGTTCGGCGTGGAGAAGACCACAGTAATGGGTGCGCATAGGATCGGTATTGTGAAAGTTTTTACAGCTTTAAGATTCTAGAACGGCTAGATACCATTGATCATAACTTTCTCGTCTGCGATCGCCCCATAACATGACTGCAATAGCTATTGTGTGTCCTTGCCAAACAGCAAAACAAGGCTGAAATAAATAAAGTCTGGCATATTTAAACACCAGACCTGGATATTTACTAAGATGCCGACACCTTAGCTAGATTGCTTTAGTGCAAGGCTTAGTCCAAAAAGCCCATCAAAGCAACAGAATTATCGATCGTGTTTGAAGCAACTGGACGATTAGCACCCATCGAAGAATAAATTTCGTCAATATTCAGCGTCCCAGCCATGATCGGCCGTTCGCCAGCTACATTGAATACTTCGTTGAACTTGAACGTGCCAGTCATCACAGGCCGTTCGCCAGCAGAATGAAATATTTCGCTGACCTTTTGTTTGCCAGCAGAGATGGGGCGATTGTTGGGCAGGGCTTTGCTTGGTTGTACTAGTTGAATGGCTCCCTTATCTGCAACTGAAGTTGCGACAACAAGCTCAGCCGAAGAACCTTTTGCATCAGCGGTAGCGACACTAACCACTTCTACTGTTTGCGCTTCACTCTTAGTCCCAGGACGACGATTTGCCTTGATGCCGTCATCCCCTTTATCAACAGTGCTAGTGCTCATAGCCAAATACCTATAGATTATTAACTCGGGTTTACTAAATCAGCACAAAAGTCATTGTTTTTCGACAAGTGACCTTTGCCTTATTTTTGTGAAACTTTAAGAAACTATTATAAATGTACAACTCTATTAACGAACTATACATAAAACTAAACAAACATATAAGTTTCATTAAATAGCTTTAGAGTAATGACGATGACTTAGGTAGTTATTAAAAAAATTTACGGTGGTGTCCTAGATCTGTAGGTCAAGTTTTCGAAAAAAATTGTGCTGTTTGCTTTGCAGAGGTCTTGTCCACAGATCTGGAGCATTACCCTATCTTCAGTAGTCGCTGTACGATACTGACTAAATGCTCGGCATCAATGGGCTTGGTTACGTAAGCATCTGCCCCTAATTCCATACTCCAAGCCTTGTCAAAGTCTGTATTCTTAGTGGAACTGACTACAACCGGAATCAGTCTAGCTTTCTCATTTTCTCTCAACTCCCACAGTACTTGATAGCCATTCATGCGCTCCATAACGACATCCAACACAATTAAATCCGGTTTATTCAGCTCGATATTCTGTATTGCTTCATCGCCATCATTGGCATGACTAACTGCATAGCCTGCATCTTGCAGCGCTCGACAGATTGGATCTTGCTGACTGGCAAGATCATCGACAACTAGGATTTTCGGCATTTGGAACCTCCAATAAATCAAACTACAGTTATTGCTCAAGGAAAATTTCAGGTTTTCTCCAAGCTGTCATGGACTACTTCAGAGATTGCGTTGATTGAGTGGGTTGCTCTTTCACTAATCAAAATAAGGGTTCGCGCTTGGGGATTCAGTATGAAGAGGTGAGATCTAAAAGTGAGAGAAGCGATCGCTTAGGAATAGGGGTTTGAGTAACAATGGAGTAGACGGTAGGCGATCGCCATACAACTGAGCGAGAAGTGCTATTGCAATCCTATCTGAGCCGTGACTTTCTGACTGGGGATGTCATTCGTCATTAGTCATTAGTTGAGACAGATGATAACGCTATAGTAATTTGGATAATTCTCGCTGCACCTGCTGGTAAGTATTCTCTATCTGCTGGAGCAAACTATCTAACTCCTGGAGTTCGTTTTTCTTGAGTTTAAGCTCGATTTGCTCGCACAAGTTTGCCAAGCCTGTTGCACCAAGAACTCTACTGCTGCCTTTTAGAGAATGAGCAATGTCCTGCATCTCCTGTAGATTTGATGCCTGTAGCGATTGTCCCAACTTATGTAACAGTCTCGGTGCTTCTTCCTGCAGGAATAATCGAACCATGCGCTGAACGAGGTCGGGATTGATTTCGCGAATGCGCTGGATTGCCACATCGTCAATGATTGCTGCCGAACTGATGTAATTATCTTCTCTCTCGGATGCAGTTCCTCGATCCCATCCCCACTTTCCCAACATGTGCTGCATAACGTCAATGACAATTGGCTTGCTAATGTAGTCATCCATGCCGGCTTCAAAACACTTCTCGCGATCGTCTTGACAAGCACTTGCAGTCATGGCAATAATCTTAGGGCGCGGATAGGCTAAACCTAAGTTTTGCCAATTATTGACGAGGTAGCTAGAAGTCTCTAAGCCATCCATTTCAGGCATCTGTACGTCTAAAAGCAGGATATTGTATTCTTTCTTCTGAATTGCTTCGATTGCCAACCGACCATTACCAACAATATCAACTTCGTAGCCCATCTTCACTATCATTGCTAAAGCGAATTCTTGATTGATCGGGTTATCTTCTGCAACAAGAATGTTTAGGGGTATGCGTTCGCCCAGTTTTGCATCTAGTTTACTAGGTCTACTTTGTTGTACTTGCAGAGAGTTTGGGGGAAGGGCATTCACTACATGTGTTTGAATTGTAAACAAGAAAGTTGAACCTTTTTCTAATTCGCTCTCAACCCAGATTTCACCGCCCATTAAGCCAACCAGGCGATCGCAAATTGCCAAACCCAAGCCCGTCCCCCCATATTTGCGCGTTGTAGCCAGATCTGCTTGCGAAAAAGGTTTAAACAAACGCTCGATTTTGTCTTTGGGAATGCCGATCCCCGTATCTTTCACGGCAAATAGAAGAGAGACTTTCGCCATATCGGAAGTTGCCGTAACGCTCGAATTGCTCTCCATCACTTCTGTTTGCAACCTTACAAAAATACGGACTTCACCCTCCGCAGTGAATTTGATCGCATTGTTAACCAGGTTCAGGAGAATTTGACGCAGGCGAGTAGCATCGCCAGCGATATAGTTTGGAACGTCAGATGCCACCTGATAGTACAGGTTGAGATTTTTCTCCGCCGCTTTGACCGTGAGTAGATCGCAGACCTCCTGAAGGCAGACTCGAATTGCCAGTGGTTGCCTTTCCAGTTCGAGTTTCCCCGATTCAATTTTAGAGAAGTCTAGGATATCGTTAATCACTGTAAGGAGAATCTCACCGCTAACCTGGGCAATATTGACAAATTTTTGCTGTTCTGCCGTCAGTTCTGTAGCAGCAAGTAGCTGGGTCATCCCTAAAACACCGTTGATGGGAGTTCTGATCTCATGACTCATCACTGCCAGGAAATCTGCTTTAGCCCTGGCAGCAAGTTCTGCTGCTTCCTTCGCATGCTTGAGTTCTGCTAGTAACTGCGACTGTTGTACTTCTGCCTGTTTGCGATCGCTGATGTCGCAAAAGTGCCAGACCAGACCAAAATATTTATTCTCTGGGGAAATGACGGGACTGGAATAACAGTCGTACGATCGGTTCTCATAGGAAACCTCGCCGCGCATAATTTCATCGGGGCGATCGTACGCACTCTCCAGTAAGTTAATTAATGATTCGGGCAATTGCGATTGGCTGAGCAGTACGCTTAATAGCCGTTGACTCTCTCCAGATTCGAGCAATTCCTTGGAGATGTGCCACATTTCACAGAAGCGATGATTGTAACTGACGATGTGTCCCTGCTCGTCAACTGCCAGAATGCCTTCAATTGCTGCTTCTTGCTGAGCGCTCAGGAGAGAATTGCTGCGCTGTAGCGCTTCTAATGCGAGATTCTGGTCGAGAATTACTTGTTTGACATGAATATTTTGTTTTGAAAGGTGACTGCGTAATTTGCAAATCGTGAGTTGATTATCGACGCGCACGAGGACTTCGGCAGGGTGAAATGGCTTGGTGATGTAGTCTACCCCGCTATATGTGAGAGCTTCTACTTCGCGATCGAGGTTGTTGTTAGCTTCGATCAAAATTGTTGGAATATCTCGGGTTTTTACGTTGGCTTTCAGATCCTGACTAGCTTTGCCGCCATGTATTCCTGGCATCGAGATATCAAGTAAGATGAGATCGGGGCGGATAGTTTGAGCCTGTGTTATAGTTGCAGCGCCATTACTAGCGATAGAAACTTTATACCCCTTGTTAGTTAGCAAAGCAGACAGGGCATCTAAATCTTCTTGTTCGTCGTCAGCGATTAAAATCCTCGCAGTTGGTTCTTCTGGATTGAGATGGAGATTTTTCATTGCTGGTTACCTTGTGTTTAAATCCCTCCTTGTTCGTTAGCAACCAACTGTTAAACTGCAGTTATCGCTCAAGGGAAATTTCAGTTTTTTCTCCAGACTGTCATGGACTACCTCAGAGATTGGTTTGATCGAGTGATTAGCTCTTTCTGTAATCAAGATAAGGGTTCGCGCTTGGGAATTCAGTATGAATTGGTGAGATCTAAAGGTGAGAAAAGCGATCGCTTCAAAATATTACCATTTCCCGATGTCCGCATTGCCCCTACCTGTGCGCGTCGATATCTACCCCCCAAGACCTTATGATTTAATCCTGTAAGCCTATTTGGTCAAAAAACTGGGATGCGGGTATTGGTGGGCTAATCAGAAATCCCTGGATTTCGTCGCACTCAAGCTGCCGCAAGCAGTCCCGTTCCGCATTGGTTTCTACCCCTTCAGCCACAACCTTGATATCCAGCTTGTGGGCTAAGGAGATTATAGCACTTGCAATAGCAATATCTTTCGGATTGCGATCGATATTTTTGACAAAGCAGCGATCGAGCTTGAGGATATCAAAAGGGAAATGATGTAGCATTAGCATCGAGGAATAACCCGTGCCAAAATCATCGATCGCTACATTGATTCCCAAAGATTTCAGAGCGTGGAGTTGTCTAACCATCAGTTCAATATCCTCGATCAGAGCAGTCTCCGTAAGCTCTACCTCGATAAACCTTGGGTCAACTTGGGTCTCCTGTAGAATTCGAGCAACTTGATTATACAGATGGGGTAGCTTAAGTTGAGAGCCTGACAAATTTACACTCATACTCAAGTTTTTTAAGTTGGCTTTGTGCAATATCTGCAACTGCTGACAGGCTGTCCTGAGTACCCATTCCCCAATCGGTTCGATCGAGCCCGTCGCCTCTGCGATCGGAATAAAAGTCGTGGGTAAAATAGTCCCATGTTGGGGATGGTGCCATCGAATCAGCGCTTCTATGCTGACAATGCGATCGGTACGCAAATTTACCCTGGGTTGGTAGTACAAACTAAATTCCTGCTGTTTCAGCGCTCGGGATAAATCAGCTTCAATGGTGCGATGTTCTTCGCTCTGCCGCTTAAGTTGCCGCAGTTCAGCTTGAAAATCCTCCAGTTGTTCGGTGAAATCTTGTTCCTTTAGCGCTTCAGCACGATATTTTTGCAGAGCGATCTCAATACTGACCCGCAAGTCGTTGGGCTTAAATGGTTTCACTAAGTAGCCATAGGGATTGGTTGACTTAGCCCGCTCTAAAGTAGTGTTATCGGCATAGGCAGTCATGTAAACCACGGGAATTCGCAGTTGATTGCCAATCTGAGTTGCTGCCGCGATGCCATCAATAGGCCCTTGCAGGAAGATGTCCATCAACACTAAATTGGGATGCAGTTCGGTGGATTTGGCGATCGCCTCTTCTCCCGATGGCACTATACCTGATACTTCATAACCTTGCTTGCGGAGATGTCTGGCAATATTGTCTGCTGCCAGCATTTCATCTTCAACAATTAAAATTTTGGATGGAATAGTAGTTGTCATTTTTCTAGCTGCCTTAAAAGCGAGGATTGTACTTTAGCGGTTCAAATGCAAAATGGAAGAAAACACCATTTACGAAGGCATGGTGCATCTCTGCTCTTAACTGTTGCGAAAACAGTCCGATCAATTTCAACCCCAGGGACTTAGAATTCTGCCAATCCAAACTATTGGGAATACCAATACCATTATCCCAGACGTATAAATGGAGCTTTTGTCCGACCTCTTGATGGAGTTCGACATGAATTTCTCCAGGCTGATGATTTGGGAAGGCATATTTGAGGGAGTTAGTCACCAGTTCGTTGATCAATAATCCACAGGGAATCGCTGTTTCTATAGGTAATTTCACGGGGTCGATCTCCAGAATTGTTCGAACGTTGCCATTAACTTCACTATAAGAAAGCAGCAAATTTTCAACCAAGCGCTGAATATAATCATCAATATTGATAAAGCCGGAATGGGCTAATTGATAAAGGTGGTCATGGATCAGTGCCATTGCTTGAATGCGATCTTGACTATCCGACAAGAAAGCCAAGACTCGCTCATCCTGAATTGAGTCTGCCTGCATATCTAGCAAGTTGGAAATCACATGCAGATTATTTTTTACCCGATGATGAATCTCCCTTAGGAGAATTTCTTTCTCTGTCAATGAAGTTCGCAGTTCAGATGTGCGCTGCTCAATTCGTAATTCGAGTTCTGTATTGGCTGTTTCCAGTGCCTCGAACGAATCCTGTAACCGCCCAGACATACGATTGAATGATGCCGTCAGTTCCTCTACTTCACTGATTTGAGGAAGCCAGGATAAGGGGGGGATAATATCAACACTTTGCTTCAGATCTCCCTCAGTAATCTCCTTCGACGCTTTGCTCAATTGCAGAATCGGAGTTGCTAACCAGCGGGAGGTGAGGGAAGCCATATATATGGACGAAAAGAATGCCGCCAGGCACAACAGCATTGTAGAGCGGGCATTAGTGTGAATGTGCTCCATAAAATCCGATTCGGGTAATACGACTACAATCAGCCAGTCCAAGCCCATCTCATCTCGCCAGGGTAATACCTGGACAAACTGCTGTTCCCCAGCAACGCTAAACTCCAGTTTTTGACTGGATTGAATGGTAGCAAGATTACCAAACTGTCTAACTAAATGTGCTGCCGTTGCTTGAATCAGGGGATCGCGACTCTGGCTGGCTAATATCCGTTGCGCTTTACCCTTTACGAGTGCAAATGAGGAATGTGGAGAGGAACTAGCCACCAGTAAGCCCGATCGCTCGACAATGAAGACAACACTCGAACGACTAATTTGGATCTGGCGCAAAGAATCAGCCATATCCGAGATCGCTTGATCGACCCCTAAAACTCCAATTAAATGAGCTTGGTCATCGTACAGGGGATAGCTGGCAGAAATTGCTAGCACGCCCGGCATCCCATCCCATTGATAGACATCGCTCCAAACAGGCTTACCCGCTTGTACAGCATTGGTGTACCAACTCTCAAGTCGGTGGTTATACGAATAGCGGTCTAATAATTTCGTCCGCTTTCCGACTGAGTCGGCGGCGTATTCGTAAAGTGTACCGGGATGAGCGCGAGTCATCAGGTCAATGCCAAAGCTGCCATTGGGTTTGCGTTCTGCACCCACTAACTCTCCTGATGGAGTGCCGAAATTAATGTAACTTACATTAAACAACTGTACTTGCTTCCAGAAAAAGCGCCCCATGTTTTCCAGGTCGGATAGCTTGAGCAGACCAGATTGCATTGCTTGCTTGTTGATCTGGTTGATCAACTTAGGAGCGGCTAGGTAATCTTCAAGGTGATGAGAGACTTGAGCGATCGCTTGACTATGTAGGTTAGTTGCCAGTTCTTTAATCGCCTGTTGCCCATGCCTGAAGGATAGCCACCCCACCAAACTCACGGCTCCGCATATTTGCAGTACAAATGCGATCGCCAGGATCGATTGCAGAGAAGCTCTGCGTGTTTGCTCTTGGTTTTGATTCAAAATAATTGTGAACGGCATGTTCTATCCTGCGAGTTGCAGCCCCCCCGTATGCTTGCCTTCAGTGAATGGATCTGTTTGATTACTTCAACTCTAGGATTTTCTTGAATATGCTTCAGTAAGGATTGGTGAGATTTTTAGGTAAGCAAAGGTGTCATTTTCCCGTCATATGGTTTGAGGTAGGTGTGTTCTACCCGTATCCGCACTAGCTACCATCGCAGCGATCGAGAAAATTTTCTATATGGGGGATGTGGGTGGTATCCTCTGCGCGCTATCTGTTGAGTCACAAGATGGCGAGGAAAAGCCCAATCTGGTAGTAATTTCGATTACGCACCTGCAAATCGACTCTAAGCATTCCCTCGCTGCAAAAGTTCGGGAATATCAGAAAAAACGCACCATACGCTTGGCTCTGTTCGACAAACTGCAAGGGCATCCCCCTGGGAAAGGAAAAAAGAAGAAAAGGGGGTTTTTGCCTTGAAAATCGCGACTTTCTTCTTGCTTCGCGAGCTAGAGTGTAGGCAGATAAGATTCGTCCTACGGAAGATGACGGAGGCGATCGCACTAGTGCAGCGTCAAAGCTTAATTTCAGGATAGCTACTCTTTGAATAGTCTGCTGCTTAAGGCTTTCAGAAACCGTAAACCTTAATTTTTAGTCCTGACGATGCACTAGGATGAGAGTTATTTTGCCGATAGAGCTCACACTCTGCTTCAACAAATAGAAGAACGAGATTACGAAAAAACTAAAGTTCACTCTACAGGCCCACTTGGTGAGGAACAATTTTGAGATACTCAATATATCTCTCAGACAGCCCATATTTGATAGTGCCAGGTCCAGAACCTTGATCGGTCACTTGAAGAAAACCGCTGTCTTTCAGAGCTTCAAGACGCTGATAGGTTGCCTCATCTCCTTTTGGGTGAGGTTTCTTTAATTCCCTCGCAACTTCTTCCTCAGATACATCTCCTCTCAGTAAGCAATCTTTCTCAATAATTCGACGTTCAATCAGTTTAAGTAAAGACTTTTGCCCAGCAAGCAAATACTGTAACTCGTCTTCAAAGTATTGTCGTAGTCGATCCGCCTGATTCTCAACTGAGACGCCTTCCCCAAAATTAAGCTCAGAGCAGATCCTTTCATAAGGAATATCACCAATATATCTTTTCCATTCTTCTTGGGTAAGATTGCGCCATACCTTCTGACAAACAATATCAGCTAGTTTCTGAGTATTGACCATATCAAAGCGAATTGTCCCCCCATTGTTTCCAGAAGCTAAATACTGGCCGTCTGGGCTAAACGCTAATGTTGAAACATCGTTGATATGGCCTTCTATATAAATAGGGTTTGCATCAGGTTTCTGAAGATTCCACAACCAAACTTCCCCCTTGTAACCGCCTGAAGCTAGCATCTGGCTGTCCTTGGGATTGAATGTTACAGAAATACCTTTGAGCTGCCGAAATTTGTGGCCTAGCCAACGGGGTGCATGTAGCCGACTCAAATCCCACAATCCCACTTTCTGCTCATTTGTTGCATAAGCTAGATATTTCTTATCTTGATCTGCACTGAAGGATATCGAAGTAATTCCTCCGTCGTTTATGGCAATAGGTTCTCCAACTAATTCTTTCTCCTGCCACCTCCATATACAAATTGTCTGGTCATAACTGCCACTAGCTAATATTTGTTCATCCCAGGGACAAAATGAAACTGAGGTGATTCTATCCCGATGGCGATCCTTTAAAGTAGCCATAAGCATGTCGGTCTGATGCCAATTCCAAACCCTAACCTTTCCGTCATGACTACCAACAGCTAAAATATGGCCATTATGGAGGCTAAACATCACTGAGCTAACTTCTCCTTCATGACCTTTCAAGATAGCCAGTGGTTGATCGGGCTGAAGCCGATTCCAAACTCTAACAGTGCAGTCATAACTACCAGAAGCCAGAATTTCATTATTTTGAGGATGAAATACCACTGAACTGACTTCCCGCTCATGTCCTTGTAGTTGTACGGGCGCATCCTCAGGACAATCCAAATTCCATAACTTGATGACCCGATCATTGCCTCCTGCAGCCAGTATTTTCCCATCTGAACTAATTGCCAGTGCTTTAATCGAGTCACCATATTTCTGAAGAATGTGGCAAGTTAAAGGTGATTTTAACTCCCAAAGCCTTACTCTACCATCCCAACTGCCTGACAGAAGCCACTGACCATCTCGACTGAAGGCCAAGGAACTAATGCCATCATCTGTGTGCCATTCTAAGCGGCTGGGAGAGTCTTCAACATTCTGCAAATTCCATAACCTTATCGTCCGATCATAAAAATTGCTGCCTGAAGCTAACCACTGACTGTTTGGGCTGAAAGCGATAGTTCTAATTGTATCTCCATGACCTTTCAAGATTTTTTTAGGTTTAGGAATTGAATCTGTATGAGAATCTTTCGTACCGTGAGCTTCTAATATTTCAGGTTCAGGCTTAAGTTGAATCCAATCCCAAATTCGTATCGTTTTGTCCTTACTACCAACAGCTAATTTTTCACCATCTGAGCTAAACGCTACCGAGAAAATCTCACCTCCCTCACGCTTATCATCCTCATTAAGAGCCTGGGAATTCTCGAGAATATTGAAAGTTCTAAGAGGTTCTTTCAGAGAATGTTTAGGATTCCAGAGATAAACGTCTCCATTTCGACATCCCACTGCCAAGGTTTCTCCGTTCCGGGGTCTAAATGCAACTGACCAGACCCAATCGTTATGTTTAAAGGCAGCCAAAGGGGGATTATCAAGGTGCTCTACATCCCACAGTAGAACTGTCTGATCCTCACTACCTGCAGATGCAAGAATTTTGCTATCTGGACTAAACGCAACACACCAAACCTCTTTTTCATGTCCTTGTAGAGGAGGGAGAGGCATTGGTTCAACGTCAGGATAGTTTTCTATGTTGTAGACTCTAACTAACTTATCTGAACTACCCACCGCCAAGTATTTTGCATCTGGACTAATAGCAACTGCCAGCACACCTCTCCGAATATTAAGTTGAACAATAGTAGAATTTCCTTTCTTATCAAGATCCCAAACCTGAACAATACCCCTATCGATTTCGTTAAATATTCCTGCCGCACATTTTTTCGAGTCCGGGAAAAAAGTAACCGAAGAAACCTTTAACTTATTGACATCTGAGTCGTCTAGTTCATCCGAACTGCGTAAGACAGAACTAAAGTAATGAATATTGACTGCTCGATGCAAAGCATCATCGACCTCATTTAGGAGATCTCCTTCATAATCCCGATTCAAAAGAAATGCTTGACGAGCTAAAAGAGCAACTACTTCATTCTCTCTTGAGGATTCCTTAAAAGATCTGAGGTTCATCAAGATCTTCTTAGCGATTTCAAGTCTAAGTGATCTCTCATTCTCTTTAAACTTTGCAATACTTTCTACTTCTTGTTCTTTTTTCTTGTTTTTTTGGCGTATGATAAAATCTGATTGCCACGCTAGAATCCCCTCACTTAATGCATCATGCAAAATTTCATAGCAATCATCGTCAGATCGATGACGTAAGATTCGAAGTTTGGGATCGCTAAGTATTCTTAGTAAATTCTCAACTTCTTCATCTGTTAATTGAGAAAGATCGGGATA
Organism: Rhizobium sp. Q54; assembly: GCA_943367755.1. Taxonomy (GTDB): domain Bacteria; phylum Cyanobacteriota; class Cyanobacteriia; order Pseudanabaenales; family Pseudanabaenaceae; genus PCC-6802. The sequence continues at coordinate 73,765 of CALRKB020000019.1, forward strand.
ATCAGAACGATAATCATTGGCATAATATCTTAAGTTTGAGGCAGTGTGGCTAATCTTATGCTTGTCAGGTGTTACCAAAAAGTGCAAAAGGCTGGCTGCAATATCCTTTTGATTTTTATCTAAATTATCAAGGCATTTTTTAACTAGCTCTTTGGCTATACCACTCGTCTCACCTAAACGTAAGAATGTTCCAAACCTTATTATCTTTGAACCTTTTCCTACTTCCTCATCCCATAAACATTCCAAGTCAACCTGAAGTAACGAAGCCTCAACTCTTTTCACTGCTTTTGAATTTGCTTTCTTTTCTAGCAATTCAATACTTTTCGGCTTTTTGATTTCGATCTGATTTAATATTTCATTTGTTAATTTATCTTCAATTCTGATTACACCTTCTCCACACAATTTTTCTTCATCATTGTATGCAGTAATGGTTTTCTGAATAGCTTCTCTCGCCAAATCTTCAGAAAGTGGTTTAAGCTCTAATCGATTGCTGATCAAATTCAATATGCGATCTGCAAAGTAATCGAGCTTCGTGAAATAATCTGATCGTATGGAAATGAGAAAATTGACATTTAGATCGCGACAGTTGACAGCACGAGGAAACTCAACGGCAAATGTTCCCTCCCCATCTTCATGAGGGTACAGGAAATAGTCTTCAAACTGATCAAGGATAATAAATAGTTCTCCCTCCTCTTCTTCGTTGCCCAGATATTTTACCCAATGACGCAGACTGTCAATAAATGATTGTTCTGGGTTAGGCAATGAAATGTCTTTTTGATTTTTTTTAATATCTTTTTCGATCTGCTTCTTCAAGCCTATCAGTGGATCCTTTCGCCAAGAATATTCGCCTTCAAAAGAAGGAAACACAATAACTGCAAGTTTAGGAACCTTATATTTTTTGATGTTTTCCCTTGCCTCTTTAATTAGGTTAGGAATAACACCAGCGCTTAGAATAGAACTTTTGCCGACTCCACTATCACCGTATAGAATAGTTAGGCGCTCCACTCGCAGTTGATCAATAATATTATCTATCTCTCTATCTCGACCAAAAAAGAAAGCAGCATCTTTTTCAGTAAAAGCATCTAAGCCTTTGAAAGGGTTATTAACCATGATTTCTTATTTCCCTGAAACGAAATTCTCTAGTTTATCGACACATTGATCTAAGGTATTTTCAATTGGATGAAATTTTTTGTCATTACCCCAAGAAGCTTCTAAGAAAGAGCCGGGTTTTGATTTATAAATAAACCAAGTTTGTCCCTTCGAAGTTATTTTTAAGTCACTTTGACCAAGAATGTGCTTCAGATCATAGTCATTCCAGCTGTAACCCAAAAATAAAACACTTTTACTTTCGATGATTCCCTTTAAATGTGTTGGAATAAGGTTTTTAAATGGATTGCTAAGCAAATAATCTATATGTTGATCTTCAGTAATGACAATTTGTTTATTCTTTAACCAGCCATAAAGTTTTAAGATGACTGGATATTGAAATCGTGTCGTAGTAATTTCTTTAGACTGGCAATTCCCATTTTGATCATATGAATGACAAATAAAACATCTTTTATCAAACTGGTCAGCTTCGACGTAAGAAACAACATCAAATGCTATATGCGCATCCCAAAAAGCTTGTTCCAATAAATCATCATAGTTTGTAGTCACAACTAGCTCAAAGGGTAATACAGGCATCTTTTTGAGGAGATTAGCAAGGGCTTTATGTAATCGGTTAGGTTTACAATTTTGATAAAAACTTTCTACTGTCGCATAAAGAGTGGCGGGGCTCCTTATGGACTGTAGATATTGTGATAAGAACCGAATATTCATTTTTGCTACGGCTAAACGTTGCTCAATAGCTAGTGGACAGTTTAGTTTCTCGCCGGTTAATTGTTTGTTATTCTCCTGGATACCTTCTAACTGTCGCCAAATAGGGCATTCGGGTGGTCTCTTTGTGATGTCGCTATAACATTCCTGACATGGCAGCCCCATCAATGTTTGCATGAGATCAGTTGAGATCTGTGACCTCCCCGATATCTTCTCTCTAATTTTCTTATCTAAAATAAAGGCTAACTCAATTTCACTTAGAGAACTCTGTTTTGCTTCAATTAGTTGAATTTTCTGAGTATAGCTCAATTGATTTTGTTTTTCCTCCTCGAGCAAAAACAGATCTAATATTTCTTCACGGATTGGTTCACGACCGCATAAATTAACACCTGAGCCTAAGAAAAGAACAGTATTGCCAATTTGAAATTCATTCAGAATTGCTCCGTAATCATGGTCATATTTACCTTTATCAGGAGGGTCAATCAAGTTATCAGATGGAATGACATCTATTGCTTTTAGTTCAGCAAGTACATCTGGCTTATTCAATACATGTTTGGCTAACGAAACAGCTGCATAGGCAGCAAATGGTTGTGCATGGTTATTTTTATGCCCATCAGCCCAGTCGCAAATTCCTTTTACAAGAATAATGTCAGTACCCTTTCTATCTGCCACCTCATAAGCACCTGCTCCTTCCATCTCTCCACCCAGAGGCTCCCTATTTTGAAATTGATTCACCAGCTGATTACGAAACTCTTTACTATCTATAAGTTTAGATCCAGATAGTAAAAGTCCTTGATGTACATTGACCAGCCTTTTTGAACAGTATAAGTGCCAATCAGAGCGACGAGTTCTAAATCTTTCTGAGAGGATTGGACTACAGTTTGTTTCTCTACCTCTGAGAATTGAACTTTTTTCTCCTGCTCTTTGTAGTTCATAGTTAAAAACTGATTCTGCAATAATTACATCACCTAAGTGCTGTTTTCTACGATTAATTCCAAAGGCAATGCCAACTAAAAGGATTGCCTTTGGCTTAAGTTCAGTAATTGCATCTTGAAGCGTTGACCTTGCACCATCCCGCCCCTCATTGCTCATCGTGGATTCAACTTGAGCAGTCGTGTATCTACCAAATTGACCAAATCGATAAGTGTTGTGGCTGATAGCACCTACAAGAATTGCTTCTTCACCTGGCCAAGGATCCATCTCAGCCAAAACTGCCTTTCGCTCTATGTCTGTTACAGTCATTAACAGTAAATCAATGCCAGGTGCTGCCGCTTTTGTTTGTAACTCACTAACTCCTACATCCCGAAAGGGCACCTTTTGAGAGAAATTAATATCTGGAATAAATTCGTATATGCATTCCTCATCTTCTGTTATCTTGATAAGCTTAGAACCTCCTCTTGAGGCGATTTCTTGATCAAAAGAGCCCTTTTCTGCATGTTTTAAAATATTCTCTGGATTTACTCCACGCCAAATGAAAGACCAGTTATCTTCAGATGGCATTGAGTCTAAAATTTTGGGCTCTTCCGGAACTGCCGTGGTTGTTTCTAGCTCTAGTGGTGAGAGGGAGGTAATGCCGACTGTGGGACAATGAAGATAACGGATCTAGTAGGAGGTTCGCTATGGATAACTCTGTACAAATTCCTCTGGACTTACCGGATGTTTGGG
>CALRKB020000020.1:0-75398 GCA_943367755.1 Rhizobium sp. Q54
TTCTCGAATTCTGGTAAATCCAGTCCACTCAGACTCCTAAAAATGCGCGGTTTGTTTTGTAGTTTCGCGTAAGACAGCATATCCTGAACCAGCTTTTCGTGATTACAGTTATTCTACCGACTCCGCCCGATTATTTCCAATGAAGTCTACTTTCCACCCCCAATGTGTATCATTAGGTCTTAAATTATGAATTCGTCGCCCAGAAGTATTCATTTGCTCCATCACTTCTATAGACCAAGGTGAATTAATAACTTCAAGTACTGAGGAGTAGTTTTTATAATCTCCGAAGAGTATTGTTTCTATTCCATGTTTGTATAGTGGATGTTCTGGAAGACCGTCTTCATTTGGATATCCAAACTTAGAAACTTTGCAATCTCGGCAACTAAGAACTGCAACACCAAGATAATCATAACAACCAGTTTCTTGATTCAGTAATTTTGAGTTAGCCCCAAATATAAGATATACCTTTCTCTCACCATAGTCTATTAAGGTCCCATCAGAAGATGGTGATGGCATACATCCAATATCATAGGTGCAAATTTTAGTTGTCATAGTTTTGAGTCCATAAAATACATCTCAAGCATTTTCATATTCAGGAATCGTTATATTGTAAGAAACCTTATTGACTCTGTTGTCATCTTTTGGAGATAGATTTATTGGAAGGATGGGACTAGGCAACTTTGGATACCTTACAGGAGGTCCTGGAGGATGTCTGAACAAAGGAGTTTCTCCCAGCCTCTGTAAAAGTGCTGAAGACGGTGAAATCAATTTTATATTAGTGGGTAAAAGTTTTGCAAAACTCAAAGCAGCAAGTTTACGGGTTCCTTCTGATACTAATCTACCAGATCCTTTGGGATCACGGAACACTTTCAGTTCTATTGAACTTGGTAGTCTTTCGCACGTTTCTAGTTGCCGTGCAAGTTCTTTAATGGATATGTTACCAAATGCACTACTTAAATTTGGCGAGGCTCTCTTCTGCCCAAAAAATACTATTTTGCCATCTCTGTTATTTTCTTTTTTAGTCTTCTCTCATTCACAACTGTTTGGCTTTGGTCCTCTAGATGGAGGAGCAGGTAAGGTCTCATCATCTGGATCGCTTTGCTCATTAGAATTTCTCTCTCGGATTTTACGTTGTTCAGCTTCCCATTTTCGGCGGGGGGCGAATTCCTCTTCATTTGTAACAATACCACCATCAAGTTCGGGTAAGAGAAAGAATACTGCACCAAATACAGCTAAGCCTAAAGCTGCTCTTGCATTACCAGGAGTTACAGTTTTCCCTAAAGCTCCAATTCCTCCTGAGAGTCCACCCAAACCCACACCCTGTGGGAAAGGTACTACTGCTTGGAATCCAATCGGATCAATATAGTTTGAAGGTGAGTTCAAAACATAGCGATAGAGATTAGGATCGCCAGCTTTAAACCTAAAGGGATCTTCCTCAATAAACCTGCCACTACGAGGATTCAATGGTCTATGACGATAATCATAATTCCCCGATTCAGCATCAAACTCCCGGCCAGTAAACGAGAATCGTGTATTGAAACCAGGATTCGTCTCGCTGGTGACATTGCCAAAACTGTCAAACACCACATGATTCTGACTCGTCCCCGTCGCATCCACCACATCGCGCACCGAACCAAGATTATCCGTCAGCGCCCAACCAACCGATCCATTCGCCTCATCCGCCAGCACCTCATCAATACTATTGCCATGCAAATAGCGATTAGTCAGAGTGCCACTGCCATCAAATCCCAGGGCGATATTCTGGTTCTGCCCATAAACAAAACGCTCTGTCCCTGTAGGTTTCACCTTACCGATGCGCTGGTCGTAGACATCGTAAGCGTAATAGTCCACCGTCACACCCTTTGCCATGACGAATGGCTCTCAGTTTCGTCCCTCTGGCCCACCAACCTTGAACAGCGACAAATACGCCGCCGATTTTAACCAGGTCAAAACCCTCGGTGCTAAAAATAGTCCTGTCCGCACGCCCGATCAAACTGAAAGTGTAATTCCGCTATGGGGTGCATTTCTATGGGCGATCGCCTAGTGTGTAATGTGGGGATTCATGCTAATGCATTGGCAAATCGATCTAGTGATATTGTTATCTCAGTTCCTAGCTCTGGCGATTGGCTACTTTTATTTTGAAGGTATGCGCGGCACATTTAGCTGCTACAAGCTAACGAAGGCCCAAAAATAGACCTTCGTTTGTCCTGTATTAAAATCCCCCTATCGAACTTCCCCGCCCCTTGGGTTAATTCTGTGATTTAAAGTATTGCCAGCTCTTGCCGACTATTGACTGTGAGATCGAATATCAAAACTGAAAAGTAACGACTATTTACGCTTTTTGGCGTTTTTGGGTACAGAGACACCCACGGTTTTATGGAAATCGGCTTGTACTTTTGCGGTCAAGCTTTGAGAAATGCTCTTCACTACATGTGCCAGAACGCTATCGCCAGTTTTTTGCAGAACATTCTGGGGCACAACTTGAACGAATCTCGGCAATGGCATTGTGACCGTTAGATCTAATTGCCATTCCACGCTTGTCATTACCGCACCACCTTCTTCTGGAGCAGGTTGCTCCTTCAGGATCATCACCGCTTGAAAGTCAACCTCGTATGCCTGGGGTTCTTGATCTGGTAAAGGGATGCTTTGAATGCGGTAAACCCCTTCTTTCTGAGGTAGTAAATCCAAGCCAATTCTGGGATCGACTTTATAGCCTAGTGCGCCAACATGGCCAATCCCCAAGGCATAGGCATTGCGACTAATCGGCTTGACTTTGAGGGGTTGAGCGCAGCGGCAAAACCAGCCTTGGTGGGCATCGAGGTAGGCGATCGCCTCGGCAGCATCGGCATACAGATCCATGTATCCGACAAAATGATTGCGAAACTGTGATGGTGCGTAGACCTTAGAGTCTACTGCTGCAGTTTCACTATTTTCAAAAGTGCTATCCAAAACTAAGTCTTCACTGGTGGCATATTCCAGGTTGGCAACCATGGCAATTGACTCATTTTCTAATTTTACCTGTGTCTGCATTACTACTCCGTTATTGCTCAGTGGTGTTTGAAGTGGTCTTTGAGTTAAATAATCGACGTTAGCTTTATCCTTAGGTTGCCACAGACAAACTTCTAGTTAACATGCCTGAGGAAAGCTTAACAAATTTTTTACTTCGTTACGTACTCCTCGTTACTGATAAATAGAACTTACCCGCTTGCCCATCAATAACTATCAAATGTCACATAATGGATTTGAGACATGTGGAATTAGGTAGGAAAAACTATGACTCGTCAAGCTGTGATGGAAGCTGTAGAAAAGCTGAGCTATCGCGTCACGGTTGGTGATGTGGCAGCACAGTCAGGACTTAGCTTAGCTACCGCTAGTAACGAACTAATGAGGTTAGCCACCGATAGCGGCGGTCACTTGCAGGTAGCTGAGTCGGGCGACATTGCTTATGTATTTGCCCGTAACTTCCGCAACATTTTACTCAACCGCTCTTTTAAGCTCCAGTTGCAGGCATGGCTCAAGTCAGTTTGGAAATGGGTGTTTTATCTGATCCGAATTTCGTTTGGCATTGTCCTGATTATTTCGATCGCCATTGTCGTGCTGGGAATCATCGCCGCTTTGCTCGCCCTACAAAGTTCTAGTAGCGACGATAACAAGGGCGGTGGTAGCCGCGATCGCTCTGACGATCGCGGTGGCGGCGGTTTGATCTTTATGCCAAATCTTTGGTGGGGTAACCCCTTCTCTGTATTTGACCCAGACTATAATGAGCGCCGACGGTCTGAACACCGTGCATCTGAACGCCGTGCATCTGAGCCCGAACAAATGGGGTTCCTAGAAAGTGTTTTCTCGTTTCTATTTGGTGATGGCGATCCAAATGCAGATCTGGAAGAACGTCGCTGGCGAGCGATCGCGCAAGTAATTCGGCAGAATGGTGGTGTGGTGGCGGCAGAACAAATTACACCTTATTTAGATGATCTAGGTAATACATCTGAAGGCTATGAGGACTATATATTGCCTGTGCTGGTGAAGTTTAACGGTCAGCCTCAGGTGAGCGAACAGGGTGCGATCGTCTACAGTTTCCCGGAATTGCAAACCGTGGGATCTGAGCGCAAACAGAAGAGCGTCGCTAGCTATCTAGAGGAAAAACTTTGGCAATTTAGTCAGGCAGGCTCAGGGAGAGTGACTCTGTCAGCAGGTTTGGGTATATTTTATCTGGTGGCATCTCTATGGCTGGGTAGCCTTTTGAGCGCACCTGCGATCGCCGGAAAACTTTCTGGCTTTCTCGGCTTTGTGTCTGGAGCATATTGGTTCTTGCTGGGTTATGCCGTTCTATTTCTCACCGTACCCTTGGTGCGGTACTTGGTATTGCAGATTTTCAATGCCAGGGTTACATCAAAGAACCAGCAACGTCTTGATAGGGCAAACAACTTGCGTAAATCCACTTCTACGCTTAAGCAAAAGCTGGAATTTGCTCGTCAGTTGGCTACAGGCCAAAAAGTGATTAGCGCTGATGACCTGGCCTACTCCACCGAAACCGATCTAACGGATCAAGAATATGCCAAGATGCTAAAGGAAATGGATGCAGAGCGAGAAAATTAATGGGTAACAAGATCGAAAAGGAAGTGATTCGTACTGATGCCGCGCCCGCGCCTGTGGGGCCATATAACCAAGCGATCGCTACTGCCAGCGCACCTAGAATGCTGTTTTTAGCTGGTCAAATCCCCTTAGATCCTGCCACAGGCAAACTAATTACTGGCACCGTTGCAGAGCAAACCGATCGGGTCTTGCAAAACGTGCAGGCGGTTTTGAGTGCGGCTGGTGCTGACTTTAGTAACGTGGTAAAAACCACCGTATTTTTGGCAGATATGGCAGATTTCCCCGAAATGAACGGCGTTTATGCTAAGTACTTTCAAGATCCTGCCCCCGCTCGCTCCACGGTGCAGGTAGCTCGCTTACCGATGGATGCGCGGGTAGAAATAGAATGCACTGCGGCGATTTAGGCTACCGATCTCATGATTCGTTATTTGCCATTAGTTGTAGGAATTATTGGTGGGCTAGCACTGATGCTCAATCGCCTCACTACTCCATCTTTAACAACTAACCAATCTCGCTCAGATGCGCTTGGCATCATACTAAGCGCTCTGTTAATATTGGTCGGGCTATTATGGCAACAAGTTCAGGCCAAACCAGCGGAAATTGTAGCGCTGATTGGAGAGGAAGGCTTTGAGCTAAATGAATCATTATCTGAATCGGTCAAAGCCGAGTTAGCCTGGGCATCTCATATATTGCTTACGAATACAGCCACAAAAACGCTGTTTGTTTGGTATGACGGAGAGATACTACTAAGACGTGGCATTTTAAGTCCAGATCGGCAATTCATACCTGGACAGATCGTGCAGCGATCGCTAAAAACTCAAAAGCCCACCTATTTGGTGAAGCTAGCTCTCTATCCTGGCAAAATCGAGTTTAATTACTTGCCCGAAAATACCCAGGGGTTGATCGTGCAACCGCTAGGCAATCTCGGTGTGATTGTATTAGGCGCAAATGCACCGCGCAGCTATACCAAGCAAGATGAGAATTGGATAGAAGCGATCGCCACCAAACTCAACTATAGTCTCGAACGCGATCACAATCAGACATAGCGGACATTATCCTATTCCAGTAATGGGTATAAAGCCAAACAACAAGCAGAACAAAAAGCCCAACGCTTGGCCGAAAGACTCAGAGCAATGGGAATCGATCCTGATGATGTTTAAGGCGATCTCATATACGATTGGTTACGATTCTAACGAGAATTTGGACGTGCTATCTTGGCGAGCAACTTTTTGATATCTATACGCATTAAAATCCCTTGGGAAGGACTGAAGAGGAGAACCAATAGAAATATACTGGAAGTCACAAGGGCGATCGCGGGGCCGGAAGGTAAATTTAGGTAATAGCTGATATACATACCAGCGATACTTGAAGTAACGCCAATCCCTGCTGCTAAGCCCATGATCAGATGTAGTTGCTTAACTAATAAATAGGCGGTAGTGCCGGGCGTAATTAGCAAAGATATCGCTAACATCCCTCCTACAGTTCTTAGACTAGAAACAATCGTCAGTGTGACGGCAAACATCAGCCCAAAATCCAAGAGTTGCACGGGTAATCCCATGACTCTCGCCCCTTGTGGATCGAAGGTGTAAAGTAGCAGTTCTTTGTAAAAAATTTTGATCAGAAGAAATACGACAATCGCCACAATTGCGGTGCGCCAAACATCCTCAACCCCAACGCTGAGAATATTGCCAAAGAGGAAACTATCGAGATCGACTTTTGTGGCTAAGCGGGTAATCAGCGCAATGCCGAGTGCAAAGAAACTAGAGAAGACGATCGCCATCGCCGCATCAACTTTCACTTTTGATTGGGCTCGAATCAGCGTGACGATAAACGTACTGATGATGCCAGAGATAAATGCACCCAAAAAAATATCGACTTTGTAAAAAAATGCGATCGCCAGTCCTGGAAATACTGAATGCGAAATGACATCGCTCAGGAGCGACATGCGCTGTACGACTAGATAAACGCCAGTAACCGAGCACAATACACCAGTCAGAATCGCCGTGAGTAGAGCATTGCGCATAAACTCAAGGCTAAGGGGATCGATCAGCCAACTTAGCAACTTAATAAGCCTTCCCTGGGAGCAAAAATATGGCGATTGCGCGATTCACCATAGGCACGACGCAGGTTTTCTGATGTGACAACTTCACCTGCCGAACCATAGGCAATTAGTCTCTGGCTGAGCAATAGCAACTTGTCATAGCGCTCAATTGTTTCACCCAGATCGTGGCTCACCACAATTAAGGTTTTACCCTGAGCTTTAAGTTCGGCGAATACATCAAAAATTATTTCTTCGGTAGCCAGATCGACGCTGCTAAAAGGCTCGTCAAAGAAAAATAGTTCTGCTTCCTGCGCCAGCGATCGTGCTAAAAATACTCTTTGCTGCTGCCCGCCTGATAGTTGGGCAATCTGACGGTGGCGTAGATCCCAAAGCCCCACCCGGTTTAGGGCTGCCGCTACCACTTCCCGCGAGCGATGGCTGTATGACCGAAACCAACCCGTGTGAACTGTACGTGCCATCATCACCACATCTTGAACGGTGGCAGGATAGTCCCAATCGATCTGCGATCGCTGCGGCACATAGGCGATCGCGCGCAAGCACTTGTCCAGACGTTCGCATTCAAATCTGACCAACCCACTGACGGCAGGAACTAAGCCCAACATAGCTTTGAGCATAGTACTTTTCCCAGCCCCATTGGGGCCGATAATTCCTAGCAACTGTCCTGCATCCAGGGTAAAGCTAACATTATCTAAGGCTGTAACACCTTGATAGTTGACGGCTAACTGACTAACCTCAAGCATTTTTTGTCATTGCAAGAGAATGATTCTCATTATACTTTAGTACATTTTTAAATATTTCCCTCTGAAACTTGCCTGAAACTTATAGGCTCAGGGGAATTTTTTAGCCGCCAACATGGATAGAAGGACGCTTTTCAGGATCTTCTTCAGCTCTGCGGAGTACTTCACGGGTTACTACAGCGGTATCCCCTTCACCAAACAAGAGGAAGCGCAGCAAATACTGAACTGGATTACCTTCTGCCCAGCCGAAGTAGGCATGCGGTAAGTTGCCAGTTAGGTTTTGGATTTCTAGAAGAATAGCGGCAATGGCATTTGGTACTGCGGCACTATGGGTTCGCAAAATGCGGTAATCGCCAATTTGCACGCCTTCTACTCGAATCGTCTCGACGAATTCCGAAGCATCAGATATTTTAACTTCCAGAAATAGAACGGAATCGGTAGGTGGAATGTGATTGTCGGAACGCATTTCTTTCTCTTTCAAGAGATACTCCTCGACACTTCCCGTTCTTCTGCGATGGGCAATTAGCCGTATTGCATGTTGGCTCTCTTCGGTAATGAAGCGACGGGCAGTTTCATCTAGTTCAATCTGCTCAGCTCGGATCTCTGTTGAACGCCAAACCCTTGACATGAGGGAAGTGAGTACGATCGCACCGATAAAAAAGGCAGCGATTTTAATTCCGTCTGGTCTCTCAATGATATTGAGAATGGTGGTGTATAGGAACACCAATGTAATGAGGCTAAAGACGATTGCACCTCGTCGCGATCGCCGATGGTAAGCAGACAAGGTGACCGCAAATGCGGCAGAACTCATCAATACCAGTACACCTGTGGCATAGGCTCCACCTTGAGCATCCACATTCGCATTAAAAAGAATTGTGACGACAAAGGCAATTGCCGTGTAAACCAACACTAGAGGGCGCGTCACCCGCGCCCAATTTGGTGCCATCCCATAGCGAGGCAGATAGCGAGGCACGATATTGAGCAGTCCTGCCATTGCCGATGCCCCAGCAAACCACAGAATGCAAATCGTACTCACATCGTAAAGAGTTCCAAAAACATTGCCCAGGTATTTATGAGCCAGGTAGGCAAGAGCGCGGTTACTAGCTTCGCCCCCAGGTTGAAATTCTGCCTGTGGAATTAGCAGTGTTGTCACCAGACTACTGGAAAGCAGGAAGACGCTCATGATTACGGCTGCCATGGTTAGCAGTTTGGACGTATTGCGAATTCGCCCTTGGGGGTTTTGCTCCGTGTCATTGCGACTACCTTTAACAAGGGGCATAACGGCTACACCAGTCTCAAAACCAGATAATCCCAGTGCCAACTTGGGAAAGAGCAAAGCTGCAATGCCCAGCAGGATCAAAGGATTGCTGTTGGTTGCAAACAAGGCAGTTTGCCAATCTGCGATCGCAGATGGATTTTGCAAGATATGCAGAATGCCATCGCTAATAGTGATGAAGTTCAGGATCAGATAAGTAGCAACCAGGATAACCGCAATCCCGATCGCTTCGCGGAATCCCTTCAGAAATACTGCTGCTAGTAAGGTGATTAGGAAAAGCGTGATGCTGACAGCCTGATCGTGCAGGAATGCTGGCACCAATGGATTTTGAATGATGTGGGCCGTTGCATCAGCTGCCGAAAGGGTAATTGTAATGATGAAATCAGTTGCCAAAAAACCTAGTAGGCAAAGCACAAATAGCTTGCCCTGCCACCAAGAAAGGAGTCGTTCGAGCATCGCGATCGATCCCTCGCCGTGAGGGCTGATAGCCGCAACTCGCCGATAAATCGGTAAAGCGCCAAAGAGGGTTAGCAACACTAAAATTAAGGTGGCGATCGGAGAGAGGGTACCAGCCGCTAGTGCCGCAATTCCAGGCTGATAACCTAGCGTTGAGAAGTAATCAACCCCTGTTAGGCACATCACCTGCCACCAAGGATGCGTAGGATGATCTCCTACCTTTTTAGCGCGATCTTCTGTGAACAGCCAGCGCATAAACCGTCTGCGGTATTTTTTGGGTCGCATAATAGGCATGACTATTCAACGCTACTCCTACTTCATGGAAATGTTGACCTTTTAGTTAACAGGAAGCTTAGAGCAGCCCCTTTTAAGATCTAGATCTAATTTAAACAGGAAGCGCGCCAAAAATCTCTGGATTTGACCCTTTCAGGTCAGTTAAATACATCTGCTAAAGGTGCGATCGCATCGCTATACATGATCCAAGACATAAAGAAGTTAGACACAAAAATTGCCAACAGCGCCGTTACAACCGCTGTGGTAGTAGATTCCCCCACACCCTTAGCCCCGCCAGTCGTAGTCAAACCCCAACTAGTTCCAATTACAGCAATTAAAGCTCCAAATACTCCCGCCTTAATTAAGGCAGTAATCACATCCCAAGTCTTTAAGAAGTTACGTACCGAATCCAAAAATAATGATTGGGGAATGTTATATAGGGCGTCAGAAATTAACAGTCCCCCCGTCATACCAGTAATCAGCGATAAGATTGTCAGCAAGGGCAACATGAGCACGCAGGCAATAAAGCGCGGCGTTACTAAATAGTCAATCGGATCGGTACGCAGCATATAAAGTGCATCAATCTGCTCCGTTACCTGCATCGTGCCAATTTCTGCCGCAAACGCCGATCCTACCCTACCAGCAATAACTACAGCTGTCAGCGTCGGGGCTAGCTCTCGTGTCAGCGCGATCGCCAGCACACCACCAATCGCCTGCTGCGCACCAAAATTAATAAACTCTTTAGCTACTTGGATCGTGAATACACCGCCGACGAAGCTCGCGGTGATCAACGTAATGATCAGCGATTCCGTACCCACTACTGACATCTGTGCTAAACCGTTGCGCCAGTGTAACCGTCGCTTGATCAGGATATGTACGACCACCTGTCCAAACAGAAAAAAAGTTTGGATTAGTTTGAGAAACCAATTGCCTAAGCTTTTCATGCGCCCTTTCTACAAGCCTATAGCTGCCTAGAATAGCATTTCCCTGTTTGCCAGCTAAATTGCAGCCAGAGCGCAGTCAACAAACCTTAGAAATAAATCACGCGCGAGTCTAGTCCCTGCGATCGCATGTTGGTATTTAATGCCTCAGCGCTACCGCGATCGGGAAACCCTTGTACTTCTATGTAGGTACCCCTTTCCGAGGCAGTCAATCTAGCAGTAGGCACAAGATTGCGCACCTTTGCAAGTACCGTGTCAACCGAAGACGGTACGATCACGTAATAGCGATTGCGAGAAAGAGTGGGTGGCGGATTAATCGCCGCTGTAGTGTTAGTAGTGTTAGGTGCTGGGACAGTTTGAATCGGCACTGGTTGACCAGTTTGCCCAGGCCGAGAAATATCGATTGTGCCGTTTGTAGTGTTGTCGATCTCAGGGGTAGAGGGCACACCAGGCAATGTTGCTATACCATTATTATTATTGGGTACACCTGTTGGAGCATTTGCAGGTATACCTGACTGGGGTATGGGAGGTGTAGCTGTGGGGAAACTATTGGGGGCAGATGGTAGCCTGGTTGAAACTTGGGTGACTTGAGCTGTAACGCCTGCGGTTTTTAATTCCTCAATTCTACGTTGAGCTAGATTGAGGTTATTAAATCTACCGATCTGCACGATCGCTTGCCCAGAGTCTAGCTGGCTCCGAAAAGCTTCGGGCGCGATCGCTTTAACCTGCTGCACAGTTGTAGGATCGGCATTCGGCACATACACTAAATACTGGTTAGCAGCATTAAAAGTGCCATTATCGGCGATTTTTGTGCCTTGAGGGAAAGAATGATTTTGCGCGGTAACGGCAGTCCCCGTGCCAAAGAGTGATGCTAAGCCCAAAATTACGAGTAAACCCTTGGAGTAATCTCTCAACATAAGCGACATTTGCACCAAATCTGAGTGTGAAAATAGGAGTCAGAAACTTGGGCGACAGTTTATCATGCGTTGCCTAATTTATCTAGCGCAGTATGTGTAAATTTTTCGCCAAATGTGCAATCAGAATGCAGCCTATAGGCATAACGCCTTGCTAATCGCCACTAATCGCTAATAGCAACATTGGCATGTCATATAATCCAATTAAATCTTTAGTTTCAATTCAGTCATCATGCCAACACAAGCCCAAGTTCCTGTCACGGTTTTAACAGGCTATCTCGGTGCAGGTAAAACAACTTTGCTCAACCACATCCTCACTGCTGAACATGGCAAAAAAGTGGCAGTGATCGTAAATGAGTTTGGTGAGATTGGTATCGATCAGCAATTAGTGATCAATGCTGATGAGGAAATCTTTGAGATGAATAATGGTTGTATTTGTTGCACGGTAAGAGGAGACCTGATTCGCATTATTGGTAACCTGATGCGCCGCCGCCATAAATTTGACCATTTGCTGATAGAAACTACTGGCTTAGCCGATCCTGGCCCTGTGATTCAAACCTTCTTTGTGGATGAGGACATCCAGCAACAAATGAAACTAGATGCGGTAGTGACCGTGGTTGATGCCAAACACATCCAGCAACACTGGGGCGATCGCGAAGCTTTAGAACAAATCGCTTTTGCGGATGTGATCCTGCTCAACAAAACCGATCTGGTGGCAGAAGCGGATCTGCATGCGCTCGAAGCTAAGATTCAGCAGATGAATGCGATCGCTAAAATCTACCGTACGCAATTGCGCCAACCCGATGAAGAGCAAATTAAGGCTGTCCTGGATGTAGGAGGCTTCGATCTAGAACGCATTCTCGCCATAGAGCCAAATTTTCTTGGCGATCGCAAGCACGAACATGATCATGACCATCATGAACACGAACACGAGCACGAGCATGACCACGAGCACGACCACGAAGAACATCACGACCACGAGCATGATGAATCAATTGCTTCGGTCGGTATCGAGAGCCAGGGAACTGTCGATCCCCAACGTCTGCATGACTGGATGAACAATCTGCTGCAAACCCAAGGGCCAGATATCTTCCGCATGAAAGGAATTATTAATATGGCTGGTGAAGAGAGTCGCTTTGTATTTCAAGGCGTACATATGATCTTTGATGGTGTGCGCGATCGCCCCTGGCGACCAGATGAAACGCGGTGCAATCAACTGGTATTTATCGGACGTAATCTGGATGCTGATAAACTCAAGCAAGCCTTTCATGCCTGTATGACTTGAGCTTACGATACCTAAGATGCCCAAACCCCAAAAGCAACCAATCCTGGCTCCCAAGCCGCAATGGCGAACTAGCTTAAGTGAGTACGTTACCGCCTTAGCATGGCATCCCCACGGTCAAATCTTGGCAGCAGCAACAGCGGCAGGTGAGATCGTTTTGTACAACGAGTCAGCCCCAGCCGCACAGAAATTAAGCGTTCTCCACCCCCCTAACGATGTATCGATCGATTGTCTGAGCTTTTCTGCCAATGGCCAATGGCTAGCAGCAGCCGGGCAAGAGGGCAAAATTCACCTGTGGAGCGTGGAAAAGAAAGAATCAGAGCAGTATGAATTTGCCCATGTCACTACCTTAGAACAGGGGCATGACTGGATCGATCGCTTAGTGTGGCATCCTACCCGTGCCGAGTTTGCCTTTAGCTTGGGTAAGTACGTGCAGGTCTGGAATGCTGAGAGTCAGGATATTGTCACGACAGTAAATTTTGATGCTTCCTCAGTATTAGCGCTGAATTGGCATCCCAGCGGTGATTGGCTGACAGTTGGTGGCTATCAAGGTATAAAAATGTGGTCGGTGGCAGACTGGGATGAAGATCCGGTTTATTTTGAAATGCCCACCGCTACAGGGGCGATCGCCTGGGATGCCAGAGGAAAATACCTGGCCGCTAACACAATTGATAAAACCGTGGTGCTAATGCCCTGGTTGGGGAAGGATTTTGATACGCAGCCCTGGCGCATGCAAGGATTTCCTGGCAAAATCAGAGCTTTCGCTTGGTCGGATGTCGAGGGGCAAGCTGAACCTATTTTGGTAACTACCAGTGGCGATGAAGTAGTGGTTTGGCGCAAGCACAGTAATCCGAATATTGGCTGGGAAGGAGAAGTCTTGCGGGGCCATGTCGGTAATGTCAATCTGGTCATGTTTCAACCCCACACTAATCTATTGGCTTCGGCGGGCGAGGATGGCATGATCAGTTTATGGCCAGATGCGTCGACCTGGAACCAATCGCTCGACACCTCAACATCTGAAATTACCTGTTTGCAGTGGCATCCCCAACTGGGCAAAATTGCCGCAGGCAATGCCCAGGGCAATCTCCTGGTTTGGCATAAATTTGTCAAAGCTACAGGATTTGGCGGGCGATCGGTGTGAGATCGGTGCGCAATCGGCCTGTTCAGAGCATTCTGCGACTTGACACTCCCCGACCTAAAGGCGCGGGGATTCTTTAATCAATGATCCGCCTTGCCCTAGCAGGATTGCTCCAACCAGAGTAGAGGGCAAATCTCCTAAAGCGTTGCTTGCGTCAAGCGCAAAGGTTCCAGTGTGCCCCACCGTACCCAATCCTGAGTTAAGGATGTTGATTCCAGCATTGTGATCTCTATCCAGTACACTGCCACACTGACAAGTATGAGTGCGAGTTGATAGCGATTTTCTGACCACAGAGCCGCATTTAGAGCATTCTTGAGACGTATAGGCAGGATTTACCGCAATGGTAGCTCGTCCAAATACCTTCCCGAAATACTCTAGCCAAACTCTAAACTGATACCATCCAGCATCGTTAATCGACTTTGCTAGACAGTGATTCTTGACCATGTTCTTGATCCTCAAATCTTCGTAGACTACTACATCGTTAGACGTGATTACGCACCGGGCAAGTTTGATTGCATGGTCTTTACGCTGTCTACTTATTTTGAGGTGAACTTTACCTAGCCGAGTTCTAGCTTTGCGTCTATTACCAGAACCTTTGACCTTACGAGAAACGAGTCTTTGCGCTCGTTTCATTCTGATTTCCCCAGTTCGGTAAAACCGAGGATTTTCAACTTTCTTACCCAACGAATCGGTGTAGAAACTCTCTAATCCAACATCTAACCCAATAGTTTGATGCGTTGGTTTGATTACTTCTACTCGATCTACTGACACGCAAAATTGAACGTAGTATCCGTCTGCACGTTTAACTAGCCGCACTCGTTTAATCTGTTCGCTCTGATAGAAGTTAAGATCACGAGTACCTTTGAGTTTGAGGCGACCAATCCCCTTCTTGTCAGTGAAGGTTACTGCCTTACGATCATCCTCTAGTTTCCATCCAGTTGTTTTATATTCAACTGAGCGGTTATCTTTCTGGAATTTGGGGAAGCCCTTTAGTCCAGATACTTTTTTCTTGCAGTTATCGTAGAATCGAGTGATCGCAGCCCAAGCTCTTTCCGCTGATGATTGTCGAGCCATCGAATTGAGTTCATTGGCAAACGGAAATTCACCAGCCAAGATAGCGCATTGCTTGTTCAGGTCGTACTTGCTCACCTTGGGGTTATCCATCCAAAAGCGAATACACTTATTCCGAATGAATTGAGCGGTACGAATTGCATCGTCAATGGCTGCAAACTGAGCAGTATTCCCGTATGTTTTGAACTCAAATACTAACATTAGATTTTCAGACCTTATGCTGGTTATTGTAGCTTAAACTTTGGAGAGGCGCAAGCGGGTACGTTAAATCATAGCCGTCCTCCGCTACGCTAAAGGACGGGGTTTTAGACCCAATTTTCTGATAAGCAACTCGATCAGCCAGCAATATTCGCAGATAATGATGATTTCTTGGGCAGCATGGGCATTAAAATGTTAGCTATGCAACTGGAGCAGCGAACCGTCACACCTATCACCAATCCCGAATCTCTGCCAGATTTGATTAGAGTGGCGATCGCCAGAGCTAAGCACCTGGGGCAGCCGATTATTCTCAGCTATACACTGGCATGGCAGCATATAGATCCTCTAGCATTTCTCGCCGCCAAGAGCGAGGTAGGGCAGCATAAGTTTTACTGGCAGCAGCCAGCCCAAGGGTTAACATTAGCGGCGGGTGGAATGGTGGCCAGCATTCCAGAAAATGTCGCCACTACCGTAAAACCGACACTCAGATTTGATTTAGCTAAACAATTTGCCCAGCACTATCTTGTCCATGCGGTTGTCGGGGGTGAGCCTAGCGCGATCGAATATGGCATACCTAGCCCCTATGTATTGGGTGGATTTGCCTTCCATGATGTGCGCAGTCAACAAACTTGGCATGGCTTTCCGGCAGTGATGATGTACATTCCCTGCTGGTTAATGCGGCAGACTGATGCTGACTCTTCATTAATGGTTAATCATTGTGTCTATCCTCAAGATGAGCCAGAGGTGATTGAGTCATGCTTAGAGCAACTAATCGATCGCCTGCGTCAGGATTTTAAACCTTCAGAGTTATGCGGGGCAGGATTTCCTGAGGGATACGTACCGCCGCCAGTATCACAAGTTGTCGATAGATTTAAATATCAATCGAAAGATCGCTCTAGTGCGGTGGTAATTGAGGAAATCGTTGGCGATCGCCCCTGGGCAGAAATTGTTCAACAGGCAGTAGATTGCATCAAGCTTGGCAAATTAGATAAGGTAGTTTTATCAAGGGCGTTAGAGGTGACTGCTCGCCAGAATTATGAGGCGATCGAGGTACTTAACCACTTGCGGCAGAGCTACCCTGAGTGCATCACCTTTTTAATTGACTTTGGTACAGGCACGGCTTTTCTAGGGGCAACACCAGAAATGCTACTTAAGTTTCAGACCTGCAACAATAAACTGTTGCTCAGTAGCGATGCGTTAGCTGGTTCCATCGGTCGTAGTCAGTCTGTTGGGGAGGATCTCGATTTGGGCGATCGCCTCTTACACAGTAGTAAGGATTTGGGCGAGCATGAGATTGTGATTAAGTCGATCTGCGACTGCTTGCATAAGATTGGTGCCAATCTGCACCCCATTGAGCCACCAAAGTTGCTTAAGCTTTCCAACGTACAGCATCTCTACACGCCGATCGCAGCTGAGTTGGCAAATACTAGCTGGCTTACAGCTTTTGATGTGCTGGAGCAACTACACCCAACCGCCGCCGTAGGTGGAGATCCTAAAGTTACTGCATTACATTTAATGCGCAAGTGGGAAGTTTGCGATCGCGGCTGGTATGCCGCTCCAATTGGTTGGGTGAATGGTAATGGTGAAGGCGCTTTTGCTGTTGGTATTCGCTCTGGTTATCTCAGCAATAATAAGGCCAGGATTTATGCTGGTGCGGGCATTGTCTCCGACTCGCAGTTCGACGCCGAACTCGACGAAACCGCTATTAAGTTTGAAGCTTTGCTGCAAGCCCTTGCGGCGACCCAGGCATAATTTTTAAAGGCATTACATTCACACATCAGCGCTCTGAGGAAGTTTAGAAGCATGCATTTGCCAGCGGTTAATGAAAGTACTGACGAAATTACGACAACATTTAGCCAAAAGCTGAATTCGACTTTAACCAAGCAGAAGATTACAGTTTTGCAGATCAACCTGGGCAGGCGCTGCAATATTGCCTGCAATCACTGCCATGTCGAAGCTGGCCCCAAACGCACGGAGGAACTATCTCCCGAAATTTGCGAGCAACTGATCGAGCTAATTCAGAGATTTCCGCAGATTCAGACGGTAGATCTGACAGGTGGTGCGCCTGAAATGAACTATGGCTTTAAGGCGATCGCCTCTGCAGCTAGAGCTTTAGACAAAGAAGTAATCGTGCGCTCTAACCTGACTATTTACTTTGAGGACGGCTACGAAGATTTACCCGAATATTGCACCCATCATCAACTACGGATTGTGGCTTCTCTGCCCTGCTACATGGAGGAGAACGTCGATAAAATGCGAGGTAAAGGAGTATTCAACGACTCAATTCAGGCAATTCAATGGCTGAATCGCATAGGGTACGGTAGCGACCCCAAACTAATCCTCGATCTGGTTTACAATCCGCAGCTCCCCTCCTCAACTAAGTTTTCCCTAGCTCCCAACCAGAACAAACTGGAGCAAGACTACAAGGCTTATTTACAAGAACATCACGGTATTGTTTTCAACAACCTGTTTGTAATTACCAATTTGCCAATCGGTCGTACTAAATTTCATTTAGAGCGCCTCAATCTGTATCGGCCCTATCTCAAATTTCTCGAATCCAACTTCAATGGCGGAACGCTTGAGAATTTAATGTGTCGCAATGAGCTATCGATCGATTATCTCGGCAACGTCTACGATTGCGACTTTAATCAGATGGCAGGCTTACCAGCTCAAACCAGCGATCGCGAAACGCTAACTGTTGCCAAACTTTTAAGATCGGGTAGCCTGGATCTAATTCCATCGGTACAAACAGCATCCTACTGCTATGGCTGTACGGCTGGTAGCGGTTCGAGCTGTGGTGGTGCTTTAACCTGAGATTGCCACGCCAGTACTTGAAGGCGCAAAAAATGTATCTTTCGGTTTTGCGATCTTTGCCCGCGATATCATTGCCTGTTTTAGGATAATTTGATGCTGAAAACACCTACACTAGAGCTTTCATCTGCATCGCATGAGATCGTCGCTGGATTTCACGCTCTTTCAGAACCAATCCGCATTAAGGTTTTAGAGCGATTGCAGCAGCGGGAGCTATGCGTCTGCGAACTATGCGAATATCTTGCCATCAGTCAGTCTAAACTCTCGTTTCACCTGAAAACTTTGAAAGAAGCGCAACTAGTGCGCGCTCGCCAGCAGGGTAAGTGGATTTACTACAGTCTTAACCCATCTCAGTTTGCGATTCTTCAGAATTATTTAGCAGAATACAGCCAAATGGGGCAAATACTACCGGCTTTTCCCTGCGACGCTCCCCAGGCCGATACCCAAACGTGAAATGTGCGATCGCAGTACCAGCAGATTTTACCTGTAGATTTTCGCTCGATCCGCTTTACCTGGCTCTTGCTCAATTCAATATTTGTTGATGGGTGCTTGACAAATCAATTTTTTTTGAAATGATAGAGTTACGCCTCTAGAACATTTCTTGGGCGCGTTCTTAACAAGCATGGCATGCAAAAACCTACAGTAAAACAACTGTCATTCCTCGATCGCTTCTTGACTCTGTGGATATTCCTGGCGATGTTAGCTGGAGTGGGTCTGGGCTATTATGTGCCTGCGGTAGAAACGTTTATCCACCAGTTCCAAGTAGGTACGACCAATATTCCTATTGCGATCGGTTTAATTCTGATGATGTATCCGCCGCTAGCTAAGGTGCGGTATGAAGATTTAGGAGAAGCATTTCGCGATTGGAAAATCCTCGGTCTGTCATTATTGCAAAACTGGATCGTTGGCCCCAGCTTAATGTTTGGGCTTGCCATTCTCTTTCTGCGAGATTACCCAGAATATATGGCGGGTCTGATCTTAATTGGCATCGCTCGCTGCATTGCTATGGTAATCGTTTGGAACGACCTAGCTAAAGGCGATACCGAGTATGCTGCAGCGCTTGTGGCGTTTAATAGCATATTTCAGGTTTTCTTTTACAGTATCTATGCCTGGTTTTTCCTTTCTGTTCTGCCACCTTTGTTCGGTTTGCACGGCAGTATCGTAGCGATTAGTGTTGGCGAAATTGCCCAGAGTGTTTTCATCTATTTAGGCATTCCCTGTATAGCTGGATTCGCAACGCGCAGTATTTTAGTGAGAGCAAAGGGCAAGCACTGGTATCACAGTGAGTTTATTCCCAGAATTAGCCCGATTACACTCATAGCTCTGCTTTTTACCATCCTGGTGATGTTTAGTTTAAAGGGCAATCTCATCGTGCAGATTCCTCTCGATGTCCTACGGATCGCAATTCCTCTGGTTGTTTACTTTATCGTCATGTTTCTCGTCAGCTTTTATATGGGATGGCGTGCAAAAGCTAATTATGAGAAAACTACTACGCTCGCTTTTACCGCTGCCAGCAACAATTTTGAGTTGGGAATTGCTGTGGCTGTGGCTGTATTTGGCATCAAGTCCGGCGAGGCTTTTGCTACCGTAATTGGCCCATTGGTAGAAGTTCCCGTTCTGATCGGTCTAGTGAATGTAGCGCTCTGGTTCAAAAAGCGTTTCTTTAATGTCATAGATTCAGTTGAATCTTAAAGCCATAATGTCGATTTCTCTTTCATCTCTCATTGTATCAAGTTTTACTTACTTCCAAGAGCAAGCAATGTTAATAAGGACAGTAATTTATGCATGCCTTTGAGCATCCACCCAGAATTTTGTTTTTATATGGGTCGTTGCGCGATCGCTCTTACAGTCGTTTGTTGGCTGAGGAAGCCGCTCGGATTATTACGGAGTTTGGCGCGGAAGTACGATTTTTCGATCCGCGAGAATTACCGATCTACGGTAGCGTTCCTGATACCCATCCCAAGGTGCAGGAACTGCGCGAGTTAAGCATGTGGTCTGAAGGTCAGGTTTGGTCTAGTCCAGAGATGCACGGCAACATCACTGGTATTATCAAAAATCAGACCGATTGGATTCCCCTTAGTGTCGGAGCAGTCCGACCGACTCAAGGCAAAACCCTAGCTGTCATGCAGGTAAGTGGTGGTTCTCAGTCTTTCAATGCCGTCAATACGCTGCGAATTTTGGGGCGGTGGATGCGGATGTTTACCATTCCCAATCAATCTTCAGTTGCCAAGGCTTATCAAGAGTTCCAAGAAGATGGGACGATGAAGGATTCTGCTTACCGCGATCGTGTTGTCGATGTTATGGAAGAACTTTATAAGTTCACCGTACTCTTGCGAGACAAAGTTGATTACCTAAGCGATCGCTACAGTGAGCGTAAAGAAAACGCTGCGAGAGAGATTGCCAACATAGCCGATCGCGCGCTTGAGATAAATTCAACCAAGGAGCTAAACGTGAAGAAAGTCATGTTCGTTTGCAAGAAGAATTCGCGCCGTTCTCAAATGGCGGAAGGCTTTGCTCGCACGCTAGGAGCAGGTAAAGTCGAAGCGTCTAGTTCCGGTTTGGAAGCCAGTCAAATCGATCCCATTACTATGCAGGTGATGGCAGAAATTGGCATCGATATTAGCCAGCAAAACTCTAAGCCTTTGAGCGATTTTAATCCCTCAGACTACGACGCGGTAATTTCCCTGTGCGGCTGTGGTGTAAACCTACCTGAAGCCTGGGTATTGCGAGATCTATTTGAAGATTGGCAGCTAGACGATCCTGAAGGCGGTTCTATCGATAAATTTCGGGAAGTGCGCGATCTGGTGAAATCAAGAGTAATAAATCTAATTCAAGTACTAACTTGAGTTCCTGATATCTCATCTCTAATACGAGTAAGTGGTATGGATATCCAACCAGTTGCTTAGTTCCTGGGCGATCCAGTCAACTTCAGGTTCTGTAATATTACCCTCATGGCATATGGGGATTTTTCTAGTGCCAACCCATAGATAAAGACGATTGTTGTAATTCCTAACCCGCTCCTCTTCCGATGGTGAAAGGTAGTCTGGCCTGCTGCTGCGCTGTAATTTGTAAGCATTCTTAGTAGGAAGCGATCGCATTTTAAACCTCAAGCCAAATAGTTTATAGGACATATCTATCTTTTGGCTGTCAATATGTAGATGGTTACATCCAAATATCGCAAATAGAAGTTTACAAAGCAGAAATAATCCTATTCCCCACACTCCCAAGTCAAATAAGACACTAAAAACAAGCGGCAGAATACCAATCATTCCGACTGCAAATAAACTTGTCAGTTTCAACAGAAAATTACGGCTCATTCCGTCAAACAAAATAAATAATACCGAATTCCACAGAAAAGAAAAGAAAAACCAGCCTAAGATACCTGGTCGCCAGGGTCTTTGCGGCAGATACAATTCTAGGACTTCCGAATTTTTAGTCAGTTTAATTTTGCTACCTGCTGGCTTCTTATATACAGGCTTTGTCTTGGGAGTTGAATTTTGCAAGTTGGTAGGGAGCGATCGCCTATTTTCTAATACTTCTAATGCCTCCTCAGCAGTTGTCGCACGCCGATCCAGAGCAGGTTCGGTTAACCAGCGCAACCATGCTTGAAAATCTTCGCTCAGATTACATGCCTGTTCAAACTGCAACTTCAAATCAACCTGGGGGAAATCGGCAGGATGCAGCCCCGTCGCCAAATAAATCAAAGTTGCTCCCAAACTATACAGATCCGAAGCTGGAACTGCCCGCCCACCAAATTGCTCTGGTGGCATATAGCCATACGTTCCCACCACTGTAATTGTCCCCCCTTCCCTTGCCGCTAAAGTCTGTACCGACCCAAAATCGACTAAATAGATCTGTCCTGATTCGGCAATCAGAATATTACTGGGTTTGATATCACGATGGATTATAGATGGCTGACGATCATGTAGATATATGAGGATATGTAGTAAATCTTGCGCGAGATTCTTAAGCTCTAATTCATTAAATGTCCCACCCGATCGCAGATATTCTTCCAGAGTTTTGCCTGCGACATAGCTCTGTACGAGTGCAAACCCTTTGCTGTTCGAATCATCGAGTTCAAAATAATCGAGATAACGAGGGATAGATGGATGTGAGAGATTCTTCAGAGTTTCTGCTTCGCGCTCGAATAGCTTGAGATCGTCCCATGCAAAGTCATGACTAAATGTGAGGAGCTTGATTACAACTAGTTCTTGAGTTTCTAAATCTTCAGCTAAAAGCGTAGTCCTTCCCGCCCTTTTTCCCAACTGGCGGACAATTTCGTATCTCTCAGCTAAGCGATTCTGTTCAGGATGCGTACCGCCGTCACTAGACATGCCATCACCCTCACCTAAAACCCGTCGATTTCTTTGCTCTCTGCCGTGTCAATTTTAGCCTATGCTCGTGCTGCGGCTCGTGATTCAGATCACTAACACTTATTTTAACAACACCCTCTAACTGCTTTGAGTAGTTGCCTAACGCGATCGCTATCTTTATTGCCTGGTGATATCTCTACACCGCTAGATACATCAATACCATCTGGTTGTAAGTGCTGAAGCGCGATCGCCACATTCTCTGGTGACAGCCCCCCCGCCAACCACCAGGGACAGTTTGGCCGAAAATCCTTCAACATCTCCCAGTTAATCGTTGTACCCGTACCACCTGCAAGCTTTGGATCGTAGGCATCGAGCAGAATGGTATCAACCCAAGTGCAGTAGTCTTCTACCTGCGCTAAGCTTTCTTGTGAGCGGATTCGTAAAGCCTTAATTAGTTTGACATTTGGTATATTTGATTTGAACTCACGACAAAATTCAGGCGATTCTCCACCATGTAATTGCACGCAATTTAAGCCCGTATTTTGGACAACCTGGCTAATTTCAGCCATGCTAGCATCCAGAAACACACCCACTCGATCTACACTGGCAGGCAACGCGTTGGTGACGATCCGAATTTGTGCGGGATCGACATAGCGGGGGGTGTTCGGTACGCAAATAAATCCGATCGCATCGATTCCCATTTTGGCGATCGCTTTAGCCTGATCTAACTTGGTAATACCACAAATTTTAACGTACATAACTTTAGAAGTAGGAATCACACTTTAGCGATATGCCAGCTAGTTAACAAAGGGTTGTGTAAGCCTAATGATAGTTGCCAGGTTAAAGTTGTCAACCAGTTCTTTGAGCGAATTGGCTAATTGGCAATGGTTGGGAGGGATTTGCTCAATCGATTTCACCAAGGCGTCTTCATCCGCAATACTCGCTGCCCGATTTAGCTGAAGCAACCATGCGGTTGGCATGACTGCCAAATCCTCGCTGCTCAGAGTGTATCTTTGTTCTGTCACCATTGCTCTATCCAGCATGGGTTCCTCGGGTTCATCGGCATAAAGATACTGCACTCCCAAATGCTCGACTAACTTCTCTAAAATTACTTCCTTGGTGGTGGGCTTGAGTACGAAATCGTCGCAGCCAACTGCCAATATCTGCCCCCGTTCTTCCTCAAATGCACTGGCGGTAAGAGCAATAATTACAGGAATTTTGAAAGCCGGTTGGTGTTGTTGATGTTGTTTGATCGTTCGGGTGGCCTCATAGCCATTCATCACCGGCATGCGCATATCCATCCAAATCAGATCTGGTTGCCATTGCTGCCATCGTTCTACGGCCTGTTGCCCGTTCTCTACCACTTCTACTTCAAATCCTAACGGTTTTAGTATTTCTTCCATAAGTTCTCGGTTCGACTTGTTATCCTCAACAATAAGAATGCGCCATGACGGTCGATTGGGAGCCAGTTTCAAAATCCTTCGACCGACTGGTTGCTGAGAAATTACTGCTTCGCTTACTATCTCTACAGGAATGACTAGATCGAAGCAACTACCTACATTGACAGTACTGCTGACTTCGATCTGACCGCCCATCAGTTGGGCAAATTGATAGCTGATAGCTAGGCCCAAACCCGTTCCAGTTTGAGCAGCTTGACCGGAGCGAGTTTGCATGAATGGCTGGAATAACAGGGCAAGTTCCTCTTTGCTAATACCAGATCCCGTATCTTTCACCTTAAAGTGCAGGTCTACCTGGCGCGTTTTCACAGGATTGAGAATGCCGTCGATCTCCAGATGTACACTGCCAATGTGAGTGAATTTGATCGCATTGCCCAACAAATTGATTAAAATTTGTCGTAGTTTTCTTTCATCAGTACGCACGAAACGCGGCACCCTACACGATCGCTCTATCTTCAAGATCAGTCCTTTTAATTCAGCTTTGTTAGCGAACATCCCTTGCAAGTTCTCCATAAGGGTGTCGAGGTCAAAGTTAGTGGGAGTAATCATAATTCGACCAGCTTCAATTTTAGACATTTCCAGAATGTCGTTGATCAGGTTCAGAAGATGTTCGCCGCTGCGATTGATCGTGCCGATCTGTCTTTGTTGCTGAGAATTTAAATCGGGGTTGTGGCTCAACAATTGGCTAAAACCAAGGATGGCATTGAGGGGAGTGCGCAGTTCGTGACTCATGTTAGCCAGGAAGATACTCTTGGCGCGACTGGCGGCTTCAGCAGCTTCTTTAGCTTCTCTCAAATCAGCCGTGCGTTGTTCGACTCGTTCCTCGAGTTCCTGTTTGGACAAGAGCAGGGCAGCTTCGGCAGCTTTGCGATCGCTGATATCCTTACATAATCCAACCATCCGCGACGGCGTGCCCTCGGCATTGCGGGCAACGACCTTACCATAATTGGCAATCCATTTCCATTCCCCCGTTTTAGTGCGGGCGCGATATTCAACCTGATAGGGGATCGAACTATCTTGCATGTGAGCGTTCAGTACCTCCATCACCTGAGGTCGATCGTCAGGATGAAGGGTTTGCGCCCAGGTTTCTACGTAGCCGGGAAGTTCCCCAACCTCGTAATCCAATATTGCTAGCCAACGCGGACTCAGGTATGCTTCGCCAGTCAGAATATTCCAATCCCACAGTCCATCCCCCGATCCCTCAAGGGCTAATTGCAATTGCTCCTGACTTAAGCGAAGTGACTCTTCAGTCTGTTTGCGCTCTGTAATATCTTCGGCAATTCCAGCAATGCGATACACCTGACCGGAATCATTCTGAATAGGAAAGGCGCGATCGCGAATCCAGTGCACTTCACCATTGGGGCGCACGATTCGATACTCCTCGTCGTAGTCTCCATGCACCTGCTTGGGGAAAGCTGCCACGACGCGATCGCGATCCTCAGGGTGAACTGCCTCTAAGAAGGAGAAGACATTCTCGAGAAGGCTCTCGCAGGTTCGCCCCCAAATCACTTCATACTTACGATTGATATACATTAGTTCGCGATTCTCTACATCGTTCATCCAGAAAACCGCATCGACATTATCTGCAAGTTGGCGGAAGCGTTCTTCACTCTCTCGTAGCGCGATCTCCGCTTGTTTGTGATCGGTGATATCTTCGGAAATACATACCAAATACTCAGGATTTCCACTGGCATCGAAGAGAGGAACTTTGATCGTATGTAAAAGCCGCCTGCCTAGGGTTAGGCTATTGATCGGCTCTTCTGGAATATCTTCAACAGTACGGTGTTGGAATGATAAACGATCTTTTTCATGGAAGAAATCAGATTGCTCTTGTGGGAAAAAATCATAGACAGTTTTACCGATTGCCTGTGCGCTCGTGCAACCAAACATGATTTCGCTGGTCTTGTTCCACAGCAGAAATTCGCCAAATCTCTCCGGTTTACCGTTTTTGACAAATAAGGCAACGGGTAAATTGTCAACAATCGCCTGGAGAAAGTTACGCGCTTCTGATAACTCCTGCGTCCGTTCCTGTACCCGTTGTTCCAGTTCTTGGTTTAATTGTTGGAGTGCGAGTTCGGCCTGTTTGCGATCGGTAATATCAATTACTGAACCGACAAATCCCACGACATCTCCAGCTGCATTGCGTTCGGGAATTGCTTGACCCAGCATCCACTTTACAGAACCATCGGGATATAGGTAGCGATGTTCAACTAGATATTCGGTATCGTTCCCCAACTGCGCCTGCTCGACAAAGTTAGACCAGGCTGCATACATCCAATCGCGATCGTCTGGGTGCAAATTCTTGCCCCATCCCTCTCCTAAATTTTCCTCCAGGGTAAGTCCGGTAATTTCCAGGATTTTGGCATTGGCGTAAATGCAACGCCCCTGTAAATCATTGCGAAAGATACCAACGGGGCTAATTTCTGAGAGCAGTCGATAGCGTTCTTCGCTTTCCTGCAGATCTCGTTCGGCTTTTTGTTTCAACTCGGCATTCAATACCTGCAATTCGCGGTTGGCTCTCTCCAGTTCTGCTTGTTGCTGGGCAAGTTGCTCATCCTGCTGGTAGCGCCGCAGTGCCTCTGTCACAGTAAGTTTTAGATCCATTTCATCCCAGGGTTTGGCAATAAAGCGGTAGAGATTCCCCCGGTTGACCGCATTGCCCACATCTTCTACCCTAGCTTGCCCTGTGAGCATCACATTTAAAATTTGGGGATAGCGAGCATGTAGTTCGGCCAATAATTCATCGCCCATCATCCCTGGCATGATTTGATCGGTAATGACAATGGGAATGTCTACCCCCTCAGACTGGAGATTTGCGATGACATCCAGTGCCTCAGACCCACTTTCGGCAATTTCGAACGTATAATTTGGGAAATGCCGCGTTAATTGGGTTCTCAACATGAGTAAGACGTTACGCTCGTCATCAACACAAAGGATAGTAGGGTTACTCATGAGTCAACTTCAGGTCGGGCTCGATCGAAATAAGTGGACATTTGCATTTTGGCGGGAATGCAGGACTTCTGCGATCGCTTACCTGCCAGATGACAAGGGAAAGGAAACTGCAAAGGTCGTGCGTCCCGGCTGGCTATAAACTTGAATTGTGCCATCATGTCGCCGCACGATCTGTTGGACAATGTCCAGTCCCAAACCACTACCTTCGCCCCTTGGCTTTGTGGTAAAAAACGGCTCAAAAACCTGCACTTGCAGGTCACCCGGAATGCCACATCCAGAATCCATGACTTCTACAACTACATTTTCACCTTGTTGAGTTACAGCAATTTGTAGCGTACCCTGTTGCTTCATAGCATAGATGGCATTGTCAATAATATTAACCCAGACTTGGGTGAGTTCATCTGGGTCGCAGAGAATATCCGGAACTTTTCTATAGTTGCGGATGACCTCAATTCCCTGTTTCAGTCGATTATGGTAAAGCGTTAAGGCAACTTCAATACCATCGGTAATTTGGCCAAGACTCTTCTGATTGCCTCGACTTTGATGGCTATAGGCTTTGAGCGCAAACACAATTTTGGCAGCACGGTCTACTTCTTGTTGAATGCTGGTGATGCTTAGATGTTGCAATACAAGCTTAGAAGCCACTTGTAAAATTTCATCACAGTTCTGGTCGTGCAAGATCGACTGATAAAGATAAAGATTCAAGCCCACTTGCATCTGACTGAGCTGGCTAGCGATGCTATTAGCATCGGCAATACCCTGGTCTGCTAGTTCGATTTGCAATTGTTGCCGCAGCTGTCGCTCTTCTCTGGTAGATAGGGTATGTGAGTTTTGAATCGCTGCATTCACTAAAGCTAAGAATTCTGCCTGTTGTTGCGGTGACAGGCTTTGCATAAGTTTAGGCAATTGCTGCACGGAGAAATTGCTGGCGGCGACAATATTGGTAATTGCAGCCCGAATTACCCCAAGGGGGGTGTTGATTTCGTGGGCGACACTGGCGGTGAGCTGTCCCAAAGCCGCCATCTTTTCCGATTGAATCAGTTCTGTTTGAGCGGATTGGAGATTGGTGAGCGCTTGGGAGAGCTCCTGAGTGCGTTCTTCTACCCTCTGCTCTAGAGTTTGAGAATACTCTTCAAGTTGTTGGTTGGCCTGCTCTAGCTGTTGTGACTGCTGTTGGACTTGTGCTTCGGCGGCTTTGCGATCAGTAATATCTTGATAAGTACCCAAAATTCCAATCACCTCACCGTTAAGGTTACGTATAGGCAATTTGTTGGTTTCAATCCAGATCTTTGAACCATCTGCACGTACTTGAGTCTCGATAATGCCGAGTTTGGCTTCGCCAGAGTCCATCACTCTACGATCGTCAGCGCGATAGTTATCTGCTTCTGTCTCAGCCCAAGGCATATCGTAGTCAGTCTTGCCAATAATGTCTGTTGGGGAGGCTAACCCACAAGCGAGGACAGATTTTTGGTTGCAACCTAAATAGACGGACTGTCGATCTTTCCAAAATACGACGAGGGGGAAAGTGTCAATCACAGTTTGGAGGAATTGTTGGGATTGCCGCAGGGCGATTTCTGTTTGCTTGCGATCGGTTTCCAGTCGTGTCTTTTCGCTAATATCCATCAGTACTCCATCCCACAGCACCGATCCATTCGCTTGTCTTTCTGGTTGGGAGGCAACCTGAATCCATTTTACCTTACCATTAGGTGTGAGAATGCGCCATTCTTCATGGAGGGGGGTTAGATTCTCCGCTGATTGGCGAATTGCCTGCTCGATTCTTGCGCGATCGTCGGGATGTTCAAAATCCCGCAGACCACATTCTCCTGACATCATCGCCTCAGCAGTCACTTCATAGAGTTCATAGCAGCCAGAACTAATATAGGGTATATCTGCACTACCATCCTTAGGATTGATGCGGATTTGGTAAATCACACCCGGAATATTATCTGATAACTTGTGAAAACGGGTTTCACTGACGCGCAGCTCTTCCAAAGACTTTTCTAACTGTTGGGCATAGAATTGGGATTGCTGATAGAGACGGGCATTTTCCAGGGAAATAGCAGCCTGAGCGCAAAGCAATTTGAGCAGTTCCACACGGTCGTTAGTAAAAGTATTAGAGGTGATGGCATTTTCCAGATACAAGATAGCTATCAACTGCCCTTGATTGAGAATCGGCGTACAGAGAAGGCTTTTAGGTCGGTATTGGAGAAAATACGGATCTTTGATAGTACCAGGATGTTTTGTTTCGTCTGTAATCACGGTTTCTAATGTGCGCTCGACGTAATGAATCAGGGCAACTGGGAAATGTTTGCAATCATCTACTGACTTGCGTTCCATAGATTGAACGGCATTGTCAAAGTACTTGATGCCCAATTGCAATGAGCCGTCATAGTTGAGGAATAGTGCGGCTTTATCCGCTCCAGCATTGGTGACAATTATCTGAATTAGGGCTGGCAGCAGGCGATCAAGTTGGATTTCGCTAGATAGGGTTTGATTGGCTTTGAGAATGGTGTTTAAATCCAGGATCGCGGAGAGATTGCCGGAGTTTTGGGATGAAGCAATCGTATCTCCAGGCAGCATAGGGGTTGTTATCTGCTTCGAGATCGATGACAGTAGTTGTGGGTAGCGTTGCGCCAAATCATCAGTTTTGGCTCTTGCGCCCCAACGGGTATAGCAGGAATATGCTTCCTGCATATAGCCCTGCGCCGCCTTTTCTTTACCCCAGCCCAGATAGAATTTAGCCGCTAATTCGTTAGCAAGGGCTTCTTCTTGAATGTAATTGTTTTCTTTAGCTCCGGCAATACTGCGATCGTATAGTTCCATTGCTTCTAAATATTGCCCCAGCACCCGGTGCCTTTCAGCCTCCACCAGATCGAACTTATGTTGATAATTCATGGGAGCATGCTCCGCCCATACCTTCATTTTTTGTTGGTTGGCGGCCACTTGTTGCAAACTATGCGATCGCTCCTGAATTGGCAGCGCCAAATATTGGGCTAGCAACGACAGCGAACTATAAAAATTGTGGGCAGCCAGCATGAGCAGACCCAAGGCAGCTTCTTGATATTCCTCTGACTTGGCAGCACTTGCAAGAGCGCAATTGTACTCGCCGAGGAGGTAGAATCCAATCGACTTAGCAACATAAAAGGCAAATAAGGACTGATAGCAGTCATGGGTTTCAAAGTAAGGCAGGATAACTTCCTCATTGAAGAAATCTTCTGCCCACTTCAACGGATGAGGGGTGCTTTTTTGAAGGCTCAAACTCAGTTGTAGCCAGATTTTAGCATCGTAGATGGGATGCTCTTGTTTTAGCTTGAGGATAAGATCGAAATAGCTATTGCGATCGGCAGCTAACAGTTCTAGGCGTTCCCCCCGTAAAAACAAGTAGTTGAGATAGGCAAGGATGCAGTAGCTGCCATGCTCGATGTCTCCGGTGTCAATGCCCGCGTCAATACCGGTTTTCAATGCAGCTAGAGATGCTGTAATGTGCTCTCGGCACGGGCAAACAAAAACCCCAAACACCAAATTCACCTTGGACACAATGGCCTTGGCGTTATATCGATTCAGCAAGCTTAGCCCTAACTTACCTGCGTCATAGGCTGCAACCAAATCCTGTTTGACCGACCATAAATAGAAGCCGTAGAGTTCATAGGCATAGGCCGCCAATTCCGAATAACCAAAGCGAACACATAGATTCATCATTGCTTGCACGATGCCTGGAAAGAGCTCGGGTCTCGACCGATGCACGGGCGGTGTAATCGCGATCAAAATCCTGAAGGCTGCTAGCTTCTCTGGATCGGTCATGGAAGGGGCTCGATCCAACTCTTGTGGGGAAGGGAGCAAGAACTCAAACGATCGAGTTGCTGCCTCACTCGATAAATGAATTCCCAATCTAGAGAGCAAGTCTAGCCCAGTTTCGATGGCTTTAAGTTGTTGACCTTGAGCCATATATATATGAATCGCTAGCTCTGAAGATTTGATCTGCTCTAGCAAACAGGTTGACTGTTGCCAAATAACTGTTACCAAAGTTTCTGCTTGCTCAAAGTGGGTATTGAGATATGCCACTTCCGCAGTTTCCTCATGCAGTGCTAGGGTCAAGCCATACTGGGTTTGCCAACTGTCGGTAGCTAACAGCTCTAACCCCATATTCAAATAGGCGATCGCCGCTTCGTAGGCATTAGCTAGCTTTGCTTTGCGCCCAGCTATTAGGTTTAACTGGGCTAGTTTGTTCCGCTCTACTGGATAGACAATTGACTTGATGTCCTGATTCAACTGATAGGTAATTTCAAAAATTCTTTCTTCCTGCTTGTGAGTGGGGGTATTAGCTAACAACAGTCGCCCGATTTTGAGGTGGGTTGCTTGTTTTTGCTCTAGAGGAATGAGGGTATAGGCGGCTTGCTGGATGCGATCGTGTAAGAAGCGATAGGTGATCGCCTGTCCCTGAGCCAGAACATCGACAAGTTCATTGTCATTCAACATCTGAGGCAAGCGATAGCCTTCGCCAACAGATACGAGCAACCCCATTTGAATGGCTTCCCACAACTCCTGAGCCGTCTGACTGAGGGATCGTTCGCCCACGATGGCGAGCGTTTGCAAGTCAAACAAATTGCCAATGCAAGCGGCTAACTGCAATATGTGCTGGGTCGGTTCTGATAGCTTGGTGATTTTGCCAATCATCAGTTCAACCACGTTATCGGCAATGTCCCGTTGCTGAATTTGCTCTAGATCCCATTGCCAGCCGTTCCCCCTTTTATTCTCCTCTGATAAGGGGTGACAGAGGAGGGGAGTTTCAAACCAGATCGAGCCATCTTCATATAGCGATTTGAGCAACTGGGTTAGGAAAAAGGGATTTCCCGCCGATTTCTCAAACAGCAGCTTAGCTAGAGGAATAACGGACATTGGTGAAGTATGGAGCGTCTCAGCTACCAGTTGAGTTACATGCTCCAACTCCAGTGGCTCTAGGTTAATTTCGGTTATCTTTGCACCCGCTTGACGAATCGCCTCAACGGTTTGCATCAAGGGATGGGCAGGGCTGACCTCGTTATCTCGATAGGCCGCAATTATGAGGGAATAGTGACTCTCTCCATTGGTCATGAAGGATTGCAAAGACTGGAGAGAGGCTATATCTATCCACTGCACATCATCCATGAAAATAAGCTGGGGATGGTCTGAACTCTGGAAAGTGTGAGAAAATTGATTGAAAGTACGAACTAGACGGTTCGCTGATTCGAGCGCCCCCAACTCTGGGACAGGCGGTTGCTGACCCATAATCAGTTCCAGTTCTGGAATGGTGTCAATAATCAGTTGGGCATTAGCTCCCAGGTTATGCAGGAAGCGATCGCGCCAATAGTGCAGACGCTCCGCACTTTCGGTCAACAATTGGCGAATTAATCCGCGAAAGGCTTGCATCACGGCGGACAGGGGAATATTCCGCTGAAATTGGTCATATTTACCCGATGCAAAATAGCCTTTATAGCGGGTTAATTGCCTCAGAATTTCGTTCACGAGCGCAGTTTTGCCGATACCAGAATAGCCACTTAACAACACTAGTTCGCAGCTACCTTGGCTGACGCGCTCAAAGGCTTCCGACAGCATTTTTACCTGAGTTTCCCTTCCATAGAGCTTTTGCGGAATGTTGAATTGGGTAAGGTCGTCCACCTGTCCCAGCCAAAATTCGCCAATGGTTCCAGTTGTGGTGTATTGCTCTAGACAGATTTCTAGATCTGCTTTTAACCCCAAAGCACTCTGATAGCGATCTTCAGCATTCTTCGCCATCAACTTCAGCACAATATCCGAAACAGCCTGAGGAATTTTTCCTTTTTCCTTTTCACTTTTTCCTTCCTCCAAAGGCGCTGGTTCCTTAGCCAAATGACAATAGACCAACTCTAACGGGTCGTCACTATGGAAGGGTAGCTGCCCAGCCAGCAGTTCGTAGAACGTGACACCCAAGGAGTAAAAATCACTGCGGTAGTCGATGCCTCGATTCATCCGTCCCGTTTGCTCTGGTGAGATGTATGCTAGAGTCCCTTCTAACAGATTAGGGCTCTGAATCTCTTGGGTTTCTTTAGGGAGTAAGGAAGATGCGCCGAAGTCGGTTAGTTGGATCTGTTTGGTTGTGGGCTGAATGAGAATGTTTTGCGGTGTGATATCTTTGTGGATAACACGATCACGATATAGCCCATCTAGAATATCCGCCAGTTGTAGCGCAATCTGCAAAAAATCAGCCAAATTTAGAGGATGAGAGGAGGTGTAATCCTGGAGGGATATGCAATCATCGTCTGACATGACTAACACAAATCCGTTACCACGGGGTTCTAAACCAAGGGATCGGACTACCCCTGATATATTCAGATTCTTGGTAATGGTGTAGTGGTTGCGGAGTCGCAGCAGGTCATGAATTGAGGGGCGATCGCTCCTGAGCAATTTCAGAACCACGGGTTGCCCATCTGTAGACCGAACACCTCGGTAGACAAGAGTTTTGCTGCCAGCATAAACCAGTTGGTCGATCTGATAGCCGTCGATCGAAGGGAATCGATCGCCGAGGGGGTTAATTTGCTCCTTCATGACTGCACCTCACATCCAAACTGTTGGCAACGGTAAACAAACTATGAAAATTGGGTTCACCTGAATCCCTAGAACTCATATGTGGCGAAGACCCCACAGAATACTACTTTCGGATCACTACCCTCAACATAGATATTTTGAACTGGTGGCAACATTGGGGGCGATCGCTCTCGTGCAATTACACTATATTCTGAGCCCTACTGCTGGGCTATTTACAGCATTTCAGCAATATTGGCACCCAGAAATATGGCTAGGCGATCTACACTGGAAGACAAAAGGTTAGTTATGAGACGACTTTGTTCGAAATCAACATAGCGAGTTTAGTAGTTGTGCAAATAAAGTCTGGCTCACTGACATCTTTTGCGAAGATTGCTTACACAATCTGGCCGACCGGGTAATACTGCAAATTTTAACGTACATAATTTCAGGAGATTTAGCTTGAATAAAAAGATAAGTCGCGCGAGGGCAGCGTTTAAGGCATGCCAACAAGCTAGCGTTGCCTCTTTAGTCGCGATCGCTGCGCTGATTACCGTAACCAGTATCTCACCTGTGCAGGCGCAACTTTTCAGTGGCCCTGTAGATCGTCTACCACCATCTGAACGCGATGCTTTACATAAAGGGCGCGTCGTCGTGAATGGCAACAATGGTAACTACGAAGCGAAAGTGCTGGTAAAAGCCTCGCCCCAAGTAGTATGGAACGTACTGACGGATTATGCCAATCTGTCACGGTTTATTCCGAATATGGCCTCTAGTAAGGTGCTAGAAAGCAAAGGCGATCGCAAAGTTGTCGAACAAGTTGATAGCCGCCAAATATTTTTAATTAACATCCAATCACGCACCAAGTTAGCAATCAAGGAAACATTCCAAAAGCAAATTGATTTCAAAATGATTGATGGCGATCTTGATAGTTTGCAGGGCTACTGGAAAATGGAATTAGTCTCTACCCATCCCGGCGCAAAGCCAACTCAAGTTTTGATCACCCACAATGTTGCTGCCCAACCCAAATCATCCGTGCCGTCGTCAACGTTTTATGATATTTTCAAAAGCTCACTCAGCGAAACCCTCACTGCCGTGAGCGGTGAAGTAGAGCGTCGGAGTAAATAATTCTTGGTCTACTCAGGCTTCTAATCAGTGGAGATCGCCTCTAATACTGCTTTCGGCAACAACTTATCCTTAAACCAAATCACCTTTGCCGGTACTTCGCTCACTTTAACACCTGCTTTCTCCAGATTTAGCCGCTCGGAAATTGCCAATATGAGGTTAGGGCAATCAGATTGGCGAACCTGAGAGAATTTTTTACGCAAATATTCTGGTCGCCAATAACCAACTATTTCCAATAGATAGGTGCGCCCATCGGGATGGACAAGTCGAAAATCAGGAATCATTACACTGCCTGGAATTGGAATTAAATCGACTTCTCTTTCTAATTTCCATTCAGTTTTCAGAGCATCCCAGCGCTCGGCAAATGATGCTTCTAACATACTATCGTAAGGCTTGCCTGGAGGATAATGACTAACTAAGCCACAGTCAGGATCAAGGCTAAATCGTCCTTTTCTGATCTGCTTACTATAGGGATCGCGTTCGATTAAATTAGCAGTGAGATTCCATTTAGTTACATGTAACAGAGCAGGTAGAAGCTTGGCGATCGCTAAACCATAACGCGTACTGTTATTGAATAAACTCGTTGGGCCATCAATTGTGACCGTAAATCCAAAATCGGCATCGCCTTCGATGTAAGCCATCAGTTGAAAGAGTTTGAGATAGCGAAATAGCAGCTTATATTCACCTGGGTCATTGCGATGCACATTCAGTACTAGATCGCTGGCGCGGTAAAAAATGCCCTGTACCTGCGATAGATTGTAGCGATGCAGTAATGCCTCAGCCGTAGGCGGATCGAACTGCGTTAAGATGCGATTTTCGGCTAAATCGGCATAAAGCCCTTCACTAATGTGGGTCGGCAATACCTCACGGGTTAATTCCTTGCCTAGATCGTCTGCTAATTTGGTGAGAGTTTGCTGTGTTGCCTGTATTGAAGGCGAGGTTTGGGTAGAGAGACTGAATACACGCGCTCTCAATTCCTGTGGTTCCAGCGGGCTGATAATCTCAAATGTACTGAAAGCATTACGTAAAATATAGGCTAGACCTCGCTTCATTCGATAGTCCGGGCTATCTCCTTCTAATTCCAGTAATTGGCGATCGAGTTCTCCTTGTCTCTCTCCTTGGGCGGCTTGAAAAATATTAATTAGCTCTGAAGCGATCGCTAAATTCTGCGCATCCAATTTCAGACGCTTTGGCACAATCGTCTCACCATTGCGCCTCTGCATTAATAGA
The DNA here is from genome assembly GCA_943367755.1 of Rhizobium sp. Q54. Classification (GTDB taxonomy): domain Bacteria; phylum Cyanobacteriota; class Cyanobacteriia; order Pseudanabaenales; family Pseudanabaenaceae; genus PCC-6802. Next base: position 35,367 of record CALRKB020000020.1, read on the forward strand.
TCGCTCGGTAACATATGGCGTTATATTAGTGCTTTCAAAACTGGCGTGGTAGAAACGATATGGCGATTTAATCCCAGCGTTACGGGATCGATGCCTAGCGCCAAGCCAATTAGTTGGGGTAAATGCAGGATGGGAATTCCTAACTTGTGACCGATCGCTTGCTCTACTTCCGGCTGACGCGAGTCCAAATTGAGGTGGCAAAGGGGACAAGGCGTGACAATACAATCTGCTCCCGCATCAATTGCTGCACTAAGATGCCGCCCCGCCATCGAAAACGAAGCGTTAGTTGCATAGCTAGATATTGGCCAGCCGCAACACTGCACGCGACCTTCGTAATATACTGGAGTGGCTCCTAAGGTGCGAAATACATTTTCTAATGATTCAGGCTTATAGGGATCGTCAAAGCGTGTGACGGTTTGTGCGCGTAATAGATAACAGCCATAAAAAGAAGCACACTTAAGATTAGTTAGCGATCGCTTTACCTTCTCTTGCAGCCGATCTAAACCATAATCGCGAATCAAAATCCATAGTAGATGCAGTACTTCTGTGGAACCATGAAAATGCTGACCCTCTGCTTCTAGCAGTTGGTTGACGCGATCGCGCTGCGCCGGGTCGGTAAACTTGAGCTTATCGTTTACCCTGCCCAGTACCCCTTGGCAAGTACTACACTGCGTCATTACAGTTAAGTTGAGTTCTTCCGCCAAGGCAATATTGCGAGCATTTACCGTATCTTCCAATAGCTCATCGGTTTCTTTAAATGTGCCAGATCCGCAGCAGGACGCTTTGTGTAATTCTACTAGTTCGATGCCGAGGGCTGTCGCGATCGCCGTGGTAGATGCATGAAGCTCTTTACAAGCTCCTTTCGCCACGCAACCAGGATAATAAGCGTATTTAAATTCCTTTGTTTCAGTCATGGTTTAGATTACCCACAATAAATTTAGCTAAGGCAAAAAGCGATTAATTTGACAAACTACTCCTGAAGTTGACTTTGAATATAGTTGTAACCTTTATTAAAACTGAAAAGCATCTTACAGCCATAATTATCCAAAGCCTCCACAATATCTGGTGTATCAAAGTCTCGCGAATTGCGATTGAGAAAACATTTCTTATCTGACTCAGTTGCACTTAAATGGCTAATTACAGATGCATACACAATTGAGTCTTGGGGAGAAAGGTTGAGACTTGATTCAAATTCTAGTGCTGCAGCTAATATACGTTGCTCTAAAGGGATAACTTCAGCTACACTCAAAATCTTATCTATTGTTTGACGCAGTATTCTCTTCTCTTCTTCAATACTTTGAATTAAAATGCTTGTTAGATTCTGCAATAAACTATTAGCCTCATCTCTATATACCTCCGAACGCGATAGCTGCTTAAGTTCAGTTTTAACACCCCCATTAATTATAGATTGCCTTTTGTTTGCAAAACTTCTAATAGTTCCGTAAGGCTCAACTATACAATATGCAGGAATAACTAGCTGTGCCTTTTTCGTCTCACAAATTGAAACAATCTGATTGCAACTTTGATATTGTTCTTGCTTTAGAGCCATTTCTAAAATAAAGTTTGACTCAACGTATATATTCATGCTGCTAGTTCGAGAATTGTATGTCCACTTTTAATTGCATCATACAGACCAGATTCAATTAGCCAATCTTGAGTACTTCCATATCTAACAGGAAAAATATCAGAACGCATAATTTCGTCTAGCCAAGCATCAATAATCAACTCCAAACTCTGCGCACTCATATTCTCTATTGATATACCAGTTCTATCTGAATATGGTTTCAGAATTAGTGTTGGGTCAATCTCATAATCTGGTTGCACCAATTCTGCCAAAGATTCAGCATCTTTCCATAAGTAAAAACGGTCAGGTGTCGCTAGCAGAAAGAAGCGCGTCTGTGGTAAATATCCATGTGCAAGGATATTACGGCGCAATTCAGCCCCCCATTTAGGAGAAGTTCCCAACTTTCGCTTTACTTCAACGATAAGGACTAGCTGGCTGTTCTTGTCATAGACTGCAATATCTATTTCGTTATTGGTAAATCTCATTACTGTTTATCCTTTATTGATAGATTCCTACTGCCTAGTTTCTGCACTGATTCAATCAGGGATTTAACCTGTTTTACTCCTTCAGATGGTTTGAACTGCCAAGGCCAGGGCATTTTGCCTGCGAGAATCATACGAATACCCAGTGGCACGATGCTCAGCATCCCCTTGATGTCTTTGAGGTTATTGCCAACCACCTTAACTCCAAACTTGCTCTCATCAATCCAACCTTCTTCTTTTACTAACTCCACCATAGTATGACGATGACGTTGGGCAGTTGATTCAGGTAGATGTGTATCTTTGAGAATCTCTTGCCTAATCTGCGAAATTCGATCTAAAGGTTGTACTTCTACTGGGCAAACTTCATTACAGTTATAACAACGCGTACAGCCCCAGGCAAAATCAAGATCGTTGTACTTCACAACTCGTTCTTCTGTGCGATCGTCGCGATTGTCGGCCAGTAGGCGATAGGCTTTGGCTAGAGCATGGGGACCAACAAATTTATCGTTGACATTTGCCGCATTGCACTCAGAATAACAGGAGCCACAGAGAATGCAGTTAGCTGCCACCTGCAACTTATCTCGCTGGGCTGGGGTCTGCAAAAATTCTGTTTTAGAGATCTGATGTGAAGCCGTGGAAACGTATGGATCGACCAGTGCCAGGTTATCCCAAAATTTAGTCATATCTACCACCAGGTCTTTAATTACGGGGAGATTTTGCATGGGCTCGATCGCAATAGTATGACTACTACCATCTAGCTCTGCTTCAATATTGGTGAGTGGCGATCGCTGTCTCTCTAGAACTTCACTAACTAATTTTTGGCAAGCTAATCCAGACACGCCATCAATTTTCATGCCACAGGAGCCACAAATCACATTCCGACAATTGCGCCGAAATACCAATGACCCATCCTGCTCCCATTGGATTTTATTCAGAATATCCAGGACTGTATTGCTGCTGGGATCAACTTCAACTTCGTAGGTTTGATACCGAGGTGCACTAGTACGAGATGCCTGTCGTCGAATCTTGACTGAAATCTTCATAGGTTTAAACCTCAACAATCTCTATTTAACTGCGGTAAGAGCCAAATTTGGCTAGTTGATTGCCACGAAAAACCTTACCGATAATTATGGGGCAATCCCCCTTTGGTTGCCCCGATTAGTTGAAGGCAGGCACAGAGGAGCTGCTCCTACATGGTTTTATTTATATTTTAACTAGCTAATCTCGCGGATGATTGGTTTACCATCCTTAAATTCGCCTACCAAAATAATATCGGTAACGCCTATAAACAGGCCATTTTCTAGAACACCTGGAATATTATTGAGAGTCTTCTCTAGTCCTGCTGCATCAGGGATATCGCTAAATGTGACATCGAGCACCATATTGCCCTGATCGGTAATCACTGGCCCATCTTTTTTCACACCCATGCGCAATTCTGGCTTGCCACCAAGTTTCTCTACTGCTCTAGTCACTGGCGAGATCGCCATCGGTAGCACTTCCACAGGTACAGCAAACGTAGAGCCAAGTTTCTCAACTAGCTTTGACTCGTCCACCACCACAATAAATAGCTCCGCTAGCGAATCAATCACCTTCTCGCGTGTATGCGCTGCGCCACCACCCTTGATCAGGTTTTTGGCGGGGTCAACCTCATCGGCACCATCAATCGCTACATCAATGCGATCCACATCATCAAGGGAACGGAGCGCTACACCATACTTTTTAGCCAATACCGAAGCTTGAAATGAAGTGGGAATACCAACAATATCCTTTAGTTCACCCGATGCGAGTCTAGCTCCTAATTCGGCGATCGCAAATGCCGTAGTCGAACCTGTCCCCAATCCCACAACCATACCTGACTTAACGCGCTTTGCGGCAGCAATACCGACTTCTTGCTTGAGCTGCTTAATGGCCTCAGGTGATGTAGTCATGGGTAATCCTAGTCTTAAAAATGCACACTTAATCGTAGCGCAGGTTGCGACACTTTTAGCTATTACCTATTGCCATTAACTAGCAAACCTGAACTAGCGGTTTGTTAATTTATCTTCACAGTTAGAATTGTCTTGTCACAAAATAGAGGATTGAACCACTATGGCTAATTTAGCTGAGTTTCTGCAACCAGTCGCTGATGCATTTAACGGTCTGGGCACACCTGAACCTGTCGTGCATTGGGGTCACCCGTTTTTTATGGCGATCGTTATCTTTGTGATGGGTAGTTTTGTCGGTTTTGCTGGTTGGAAAGGGCGTATCGCTAACGATCCGGAGATCGCTATTAAGAATAAAGCCGATCACCGTAAGATCGCCCCTTTAATGACGGCTTTTCTGGCCGCAGGATATACAGGTGGACTGATATCTCTGGTCATGCAGAAGAAGCCTTTACTAGAAAGCCCCCACTTTTGGACTGGTTCCATAGTACTAACCTTATTGGTACTTAATGCCGCTATTTCGCTTACAGGTTTTGGTGGCAATAAGGCGGCATTGCGCACTTCCCACGCCTATCTTGGTAGTGCCATTTTGGTGCTGCTATTTATCCATGCTGCTCTAGGGCTAAAATTGGGCTTGTCAATAGGCTGAGATTGAGGTTAAAGCCATAGGAAATTTGCGGGATACCAAGAATCTTTGCTGAAGTAATTGACAAAAGTAGGTTTAGTCTGCAAAATGGAGATCGCTTAAAAAACAAGCGATTTGGGACTGTAGTTCAATTGGTTAGAGCACCGCCCTGTCACGGCGGAAGTTGCGGGTTCGAGCCCCGTCAGTCCCGTTGATAAATTGTCGAGTAACACTTTATTTGTCATCGTTAACAAATTAGTGTCACTATTAACAAATTAGTGTCGTGCTAGCTCATTAACTTATGCTTTAACAAATTAGTGTCCATTTATAACCGTTAACAAACTAATGTCGCTGGAACTAATTTCACTTCCAACCATTTCAATGACAGGGCGGTGCTCTCTTTCAACCCACCTACTATTACCAAAGTAGCACTTCTCCTTAGAGGTTCAACCATTTAGTGTTTGGAAAAAATATACACCTTCTCAGGATCTTTTAACCCTCCTATGTCTGGGAGGGCGATTGTGACCCAGCTTGCGCGAGTGCTAAACCCTAAAGATCCGTTCCTTTCAACCCGCCCATGTCTGGGAGGGCGATTGCGACTCGCCCAGCAAAGTACAACCACGGAATATTCCAACCGCTTTCAACCCGCCCATGTCTGGGAGGGCGATTGCGACGCACTCGATGCCGCGATCGCATATTCTGGATCAACTTTCAACCCGCCCATGTCTGGGAGGGCGATTGCGACTTGATTGGTTCCCATCTGAACCCGGCCAAATGCCCTTTCAACCCGCCCATGTCTGGGAGGGCGATTGCGACCCGCAAACGCAGCAGGTCGGTGAAGGTAATGTTAACTTTCAACCCGCCCATGTCTGGGAGGGCGATTGCGACCCGCCCACCTGTCCGCCTTTCCGTCGCTAGACTCATCTTTCAACCCGCCCATGTCTGGGAGGGCGATTGCGACCCCTGTAAAACGATACAGAGTATTAGCAGCTAGTGCCTTTCAACCCGCCCATGTCTGGGAGGGCGATTGCGACCAGTATCGCAAGTGGGCAAATAAGGCAGGATAATACTTTCAACCCGCCCATGTCTGGGAGGGCGATTGCGACCTGGACACCTCTGCAATAGCATCTAGATGTATGTTTCAGAGGTGGTTCGCGCGAATCTAGTGAAATGCCCTGCCAGAGCATAATTTCTTGTTAGAGTTCAAGCAAGGAGTTACTGATGAAATCCTTGTGGAGTATGGAATCTACGATCTGCGCGAACCAGCAAGGAATTTTAACTTTCCTTGAGGTTGCCAAATCAAGAAGGAGAGAGGGTTCCCCCTTGATCGGGGGTGATTCAGTAGCCACCACAGCGGTCTACCCGCGCCCTTATTGCTGGGAGCGCACCTTATTCCTGTCTTTTGAAGACAGCAGCATCAGGGTTGGCAGCTACTAGGGTCAGAAAGCAAGACTGTCTTACAACAGCCAAACTAACCCATATTTATCACAACACAGAGGCTTCATAGAAGCATGAGTTGCGGCGCGATTAACTATTCAGTTGTCAAGGTTCTGATTGGTATTTGGCTGGAACTTAACGCCGAGCCTGATAGGCTGCGATCGCTAATTCCCGGGCTTTTTCCTGTGGGCTACCCCGTGCAGGTTGCTGCCCCTCTTCAGTCACTAGACCAATTTTTATGGCTTGACTTTGGATGCTCTGGATGAGGCGACCATAGCTCCATTGATGCATGTTGTCTCGATATTGCTTGGCGTAATTCTTTTGAATCTCGATACAGCCAGGAATCTTTTCCTCCGCTCTGGTTTGGATTTCAGATTGAACTATTTCCCGTACATCACCTAACTTTGGCAAGACTATACGGCTGGCTTTGTATTCTTGAGCGATCGCCAGCACTGCCTTAGCTATTAATCGATCGACGTGTTGCCCTAGCTCAGCTTGATTAGATTGGTTAGGAGTAAAGTGCTTTTGGGCTTTATGACGTTGGTGAGAGGTTTTCCTTTGTTGATATCTTTGGCGATGGAGTAAGTCATAATCATCACCCAACAACTGCCGAATACTGCGATAGGCTATGGCTTTGCCAGTATTGATATCTACAATTGCAACGGTTGCAGGTTGCTCTAAACCAAGACTTACCCCCACAGAAATATGGGGTTGTCCTACGTACATTGGTTGACTTGGACGAGGAAATGGATTGCTGATTCGGGCTAGTGTGGATTTCTTTCGTTTGATAAATGATTCCTGATTCTTATTTAGACTACCTTTCGCCTCGGTTTGGGTAATTGTTTTAGCAATGTCAACAGCCTTTTCTTGACGAACTCGATCTGTGCCTTCAGCAGTCCATAGACGAGTATCAACTGTGCAGAACAAGGTTAAGTGATGGATAGACCAAGGATTACCCTTGCCTTCGTTTTCTTGCCATGCAAGACGACCAGAACGGAGGGTAAATAATGCGCTAGAGTACTGGTCTTTACTGTCTCGTTTGATCTGCTGATCTTCTAGGAAACGTCTAAACCAGTGGATTTGCCGTTTGTCACAGTACACTTCAAAAGAACATTCACCTAAACCATTGAAGTGTACGCATAGTCTTCCTTTCTGGTTAAGCGACCAAGACATATCTTCATTGGTTTCAAAGGTAATTGGGAAAGGTATGGAACTTGACCTTTTGAGAAGAGTGGATTGCCAAGAACTTGCTTCTTCTTCACTTTCAGGATTGGTAGTTGCAGCTATTTCTAGTACTTCAGCCCAGCTTTGACCCGTTAAATCTCGACCTTTAGGCATCCTGGCAGCAAGCTGTTCAGTCAGACGTTTGATTTGCTGTTTTAGTACGTTACGACGCTTTTTAAATTTTTCTGGGTTTTCTTCTTTGTGATTTACTTTGCAGCCATTTTTGAGTAGATAAGTGATCGCGCATTTACTGAGAGGATCTTCAACTTCTCTGTACTGCTCGAACAGAATGCTAGATATGCTGCGATTGCCTTCAGAGGTCTTTTGTTGTTTCGTTTTCTTGTTCTTTCTACCTTTCTGCGGGGCATTGGATTGGTCGGATGCAGCGGTAATTTGAGCCAGAATCTCAGTTGCTTTAGTACGAATAGTTTCTAAATCGCGATCGCAAACTTCTGCTAATTCAGGGTCACTTTTTAGCATTTCAAGCCAGCGAGCTTTACCTTCTAGTTTGCGCTGTAACCTTAGCTGGAGCGCTAGCCAAGATTTATAGATGTAGTCAACTACACGGATGGCTGATTCATAGAACCGTGCAGGCTGACCAATGAATCGGGGGTCAGCCTTGATGACTTTGCAAAGCTCTCGTACAACTTGGGTAGATAGTCTGCCAGATTGCCGCCATGCTTCAAATTCTGAGTGTTGCCCGACTTGCTCAAGCAATTCGTTGACCAAGGGCGTGTTGCGTTCTGCCATCAGTTGCCAGAGCTGTTGACGGGTGGATTCGTTGGCTATGAGGCGACATTGAATAGTTATCTGGCTCATTCATTTATAATAACACAATGTCTTTAAAATTGCGCGTGTTTACAATAGTGTTTTTGTGTACGATACAACGTATGCAAGAAAGGTTTTTTACAAGTACAGATGCTGCCAAAATTACTGGCTGTACGCCCCGCCAGTTACAGTATTGGCGGCAAAAGGGTGTGGTTGTACCAACTGTCAACACAACTGGCACAGGTAGAAACGTTTACTACTCTGTGCCAGATCTACTGGAATTGACATCAATGCAGTACTTATTGGCTACAGGGTTAAATTTTGATGTCTGCCAAGCAACACTTGATATATTGAAAAAACTTGAGCCTCGCTTTTTTAGAGATCCATCGTCTTACAAGCCCATGAAACGATTTATGTTGTTGCAGCGATCGCCTCTGCATAGGGTGGAGTTAACTGACTTTAATGAAGATAAGGCAATTGAAGCAATTAGAAGCGGTCGAGCTGTAATGCCGTTCTGGATTGAGTTAGTTAAAGAGGATTTGGAATATCGGGTCAGAAATTTTGGTGGTGTTACAGACTTGTTGAAAGATGTAAAGTAGGGAATTAAGAAATCAGAGCAAATCTATGTAACAGAGCTAGGTGCAAAATTATCGATCAACAACATCAACAACATTGAAACGCCACTGAAATTTTCAAAAACAGCCAACTTTGTTTGATGATAGTGAGTACTAAATGAAGTGGAAGAAACTGGGAACTTAATAATGCCCTTATTTGAGCAATCTGTAAGTTAAAAATTTTCAGAACTCATGTCTGAGTATGTTGAAATGTTAGCGAGCAGGAATTACTCAACCACTCTGCACTGCAAGTGCAGAGGTTGGGCAGGACTGAAAGTCCAAGTTAACTCACTCTAGCAAAAAGTTATCTCGTTCTTGATTCGATGGATTTCGGTGATGTTCTAAGTATTCTGCCACCAACTCCTCGGTCAAGTTCCCAGTACTCCAAGCCCCATACCCAATTGCCCAAAAATGCTTGCCCCAGTAGCGCTTCTGCAACTCGGGAAACTCCTGCTGCAAAAGACGGGATGTTCTGCCTTTGAGACGCTTAACAATATCACTGATCGACTTCGATGGTGGATACTCAATGTGCATATGTACATGATCCTTGCTCACTGCCCCTTTGAGTATCTTGATGTCCTCGGCATCACAGATCTGCACGATCAACTCCCGGCATCGTTTTTGTATTTCTCCTTGAAGAATGTGATAACGATACTTCGTAACCCAGACGATATGAACAGTTAACCGTGTGATTGTGTGACTGCCTTTACGTTGCTCTACCATGAGGTTTTATATCAACGCTAGCACCTCTTTGTCTTCTGACGATATCCTTAGAAATGTGTAGCAGCTAAAGCCTCCCACTAAAGTGGGTAGTTTTGGACTAGCGTGCTGGGACAATAAATCGTAATGAGGTGAAAGCCAGAGAAAACTCGCTCGACCTGAATGATGCTTAATGATTCACGAAAATGGCTGAACCCTTAAAGGTAAATAGAATGGATTTTCTTGCATTAGATCTAATCTTGAACTGGCAAATGGCGATCGCATGGGCGGGAGAGGCAAAGTGCCAGCCATCACGTTTAGGATGGTGGAATACTGACTTGATCGATGAGGAAGGCGGAGGAGATCTACTAGCACGTCTCTTGCCTCGGACAAAAGCTTACGCTGGATGGGAAGCAGTTCGTGATGGAGCGATCGCAGTTGATCGACGCACTCGGCAAAGGATGGCAGCCCCTGATGCAATTCGCACATTGTTTTTTCTGGGATTTGATATTGACGAGCAGTTAAGTGATCGCCTAGCGGAAAGGAAACGACTTAACGAAAAGCTGACCTTACCAATTGAATGGACAAATGGATTCGATCGCGAAGTGTTAGCAAAAAAAATTTGCGATTGCTGTGGTGATAGTAAATATCGAACTACAGTCGGGGGAAGAGAAGTAAGCAATAGTGGTACAACGGTAAATAATTTTTTGGCTTTGGTAGCAGCACTTGCACCTTGGGATAAAGAATACTCCATGCCGTTTTATCGTGTTAAGGATTAGATTTTATGATCATGGCTACTACTTTTTTGCTGTCACTTCAGGATTCGCTACAAGATATTAAGCAAAGTTATGGCGCAGAAGTTGTACAATTTCATACTCGATTGCTGCGCGTATCTCTAGTCACCGAAGAAAGCTATAGCTACTGGCAACACTATCGCGCTGATATATCTAGCGATCGCCTTCTTGGAGAAATTACCCAAACTGCTTTTGAGGAACGCTGGTTTGGCAGTAAGAGCATGGCACGCACTCAATTACTAATGAAAGAATTTGCCCAACGCTATGACGCTTACCCCGTAGCTATATCGGTATTGCATTGTTGGCAGCCCCGCGATCCCGTCTTGCGCCGCAATCTATGTCATTGGCACTTGCAACTCGTCGATCCGCTTTATCGCTCGTTTACAGATACTTATCTCTTGCAGCGGCGGATGCTTACTGAGCCAACAATCGACCGCGATACGGTTGGGCGGTGGGCAAGCCAGCAAAAGGGAATCGACCGATGGGCACCTGCTACCTTATCGCGTATGGCAACTGGTTTAATTGCGGCTGCGGCATCTGCGGGGCTATGTTCGACGAAGGCAGGCAAACGGACGCTAGAATATCCTCAGGTAAGCGATCGCGCCTTGGAATACTGGCTATACTTTCTGCGTCATCTCAACTTTGCAGGTACATTGCTCGACAATCCCTACTGGAGATCGGTCGGCTTAACTGAGGGCTTTCTGGAAACTCGCTTGCAGCGCTTACCTAGTATTTCTTTCCGTCGGATGGGCAAATTGACTGATTTTGGTTGGAAATACAAAAATCTGGAGTGCTGGGCAATTGGTGAACTGTCAAGCGATGGGGATGCTTTATGACAAACTTTACGGATAGCAGTTCTCCCGATCGCATTGTGGATGCACTCAAGGCTGACCTAATGGCTGAAGGTGGTCCCAAAATTAGTCCTATGCGTAACTACCAGTTTGCGATCGCAGTCTATCCTCCTGATAAAGAATTTAAGATGCGTCGAAAGCTGCGGCAGATGCAAGATGACCTGCAAGCCGCAGGGTGGAGTGTGTTGTTTGTGTCGCTTTTTCAACTGTTTCTAGATCGGCTTAAAGCAATGGAGCCAAGCTATCTTGACAAGCTGATCGCCCGTGAAAAAATCCTGTCAGCTAGTCAAAGCGATCGGGGATTGAACTACCTCAAAGAAAAAATTGCACCTGAAATTGAAGGACAGGATGGATTAGCACGAGATGTGATTACCAAAATTGACGAGTTTGTGAGCTGCAACAAACTAACTCCCGAAAAAACGCTCATCTTATTGGGGCGAACGGGTGGGCTGTACCCTTTCTTTCGTTCTTCGGGGCTGCTGAGGTATATCGACGGCAAAACGGGCAATCTGCCAGTCATATTGCTATATCCAGGCGAACGACAAGATGTTAGTTCGCTCTCGTTTATGGAAGAACAGCCTGCCGATCGCGACTATCGCCCGCGAATTTATTCGTAAATCAGGAGAATGTATGCTCGTCAAAGATATTTTTGCTAGGGATGTAACGCGGGATATTGCCCCTGTTGTATATTTTCACGAACAGTCACCCGATAAGGTACTCGAAGAAGTTTCTGAGTACATCATTACTGGGGGCTATGCCGAAGGCGATCCACGTCATATCCGCATCCCTCAAGGCATACACGAACAATTTGTCCGCTTACTTGAGGCGATCGCCCGCGATTTAGAACAAAGAGACAAATCGGGTATTGCCCTTCCTGCTGCTTGGATTTCGGGGTTCTACGGTTCGGGAAAATCTAGCTTTGCCAAGTTACTGGGGCTAGCGCTCAATGGGATGACATTGCCCAACGGAGAAGAACTGGCAGATGCTTTGCTATCTCGTGACGATTCGCCTAAGGCTGCGGAATTTAGAGCAGCTTGGCAAAAATTGAAGGGAAGCGTTGATGCGATCGCTGTGGTATTTGATGTTGGTTCCTCAGCCCGTGACAACGAAGATATTCACCAAGTAGCCAAACGGGAAATTCAAAAGCGGCTAGGCTACTGCAAAACTAGCAACTATGTCGCCGATCACGAACTCAAGCTCGAAGTTGATGGACGTTGGGATGACTTTATCGACTGTGCGAGGGAAACACTAAATCGACCTTGGGAAGAGGTTAAGGATCGCCAATTGGCAGAAGAAGATTTCTCCTTAGTTTTGCATCGCCTAGAGCCTCAAAAGTACACCGATCCGATGAGTTGGATTGATAGCCGTGCTGGGAGTAAGACAGGTATGGGGTCGGCAGTGGATGAGACGACAAGGGCGATCGCTTATATGCTGGATCGCCGCGCCCCTAATAAGACACTGTTTGTCACCATTGACGAAGTAAGCCAGTACATTCACCAAAATGACAATCGGATGCTGAAGTTGCAATCCTTTGTTGAAGATTTAGGACAAAAGCTTAAAGGTCGAGTCTGGCTATTGGCGACGGGTCAGCAACAACTCGAAGATAGTATCGACCAAAGCAATATCGGCAAGCTTAAAGATCGCTTCCCAGCCAAGTTTCGCGTTCATTTAGCCCCTACAAATATTCGCGATGTCGTCCACAAGCGCTTGCTGAAAAAAGACCCCGCTAAAGAAGCAGATCTGCGAATCCTCTTTCAGCAACATCGTCCCGATCTCAAACTCTATGCCTATGGTTGCGAAACGATTTCGGAAGAGGATTTTCTAGATGTCTACCCGCTACTGCCTGGTTACATCGACCTGCTGATGCAGATCACCAGTAGCTTGCGACTGAGTTCCACCCGTGCCAAGGGTGATGACTATGCTGTGCGTGGCTTGCTGCAAATGCTAGGCGAACTGTTTCGCGCCCAAAAGTTAGGCGATCGCGAAGTGGGCACATTAGTAACAATTGACAGCATTTACGAGATTCAACAATCGGCATTAAATGTTGACACGCAAAATACTCTGGCGCGGCTATTTGGCGACGACACAATAACAGGCGATGAAATGGCATTACGGGTGGCTAAGGCGATCGCCCTTTTGCAATTGATCCAAGAGCAGAAAAACTGTGAGACCACTGCCAAGTTCATCGGGCAATGCCTCTACGATCGCGTGGGTAGCGGCAACAAAGAGCCAGAAGTACAAGCTGCTCTGTACAAGCTGCGAGATCGCGGTCACATCACCTACTCAGAAAAGCTTGGCTACAAGCTGCAAAGCTCGGCAGGACAGGAATGGCAGCGCGATCGCGACAGTTATAGCGTTAACGACGATGCCATCATCGGCATCTTGGTTGAAAAGCTGAAAGATTTGGTTGGTAATAGCGAGCCACCACGCTACAAGGGACGCTCTTTTCGTTGGCAGGCATTCTTTAGCGACGATCGGCTCCGCAAAGATGAACGGCTGCTCTCACCAAATGATGCTGCAACAATGATTATTGACTTACGCTATACCAAGCAACGTGATGCTGCTAGCTGGATTGCCCAGAGCGGGCAAGAAGTGTTACGCGATCGCCTGGTTTGGGTGTCAGGAAGTGGCGGTGACATAACAGATTTAGCAAGGCAGTTAGCAAGATCGCGACACATAATCGAAAAATATCAGGGAGCTACTCTTTCTCAGGACAAACAACGGTTGCTAATTGAGGAACAAAACAATCGCGATCGCTTAGATGCGTCAGTGAAAGATGCTTTAGCCAATGCATTTATTCAGGGGTCGATGTATTTTCGCGGTCGTCAACTCGATCGCGCTCAGGGAACGACATTTTCCAGTCTCCTACAGAGATCGGCGGAAAGCATTCTGCCAGAGATTTATACTTACTTCAAGGACATTGCGATATTACCTACCGAACTGGAGCAACTGCTTAAACGCGAACTTTCTGGGGTTTCCCATAAATTTATGGAAAATGAATTGGGTATTTTGAGCATGGATGCAGGCAAGTATGTGCCTACCTGTAACGGTGAAATTCCCACGCGCATCCAGCAAGCAGTCGAGCAAACTAACGGACTTGCTGGCAATGTTCTATTCGCCCAATTTGGTGGCGCACCCTACGGCTACCCCTTGGATATGGTGCGGGCTTGCCTGTTGGGTTTACTACGAGGTAACAAAATTCGGATTCGTACCGAGACCAATCAAGTTGTCACCTCCTACCGGGATAGCGGGGTCGAGGACTTATTCAAAAAAGACCGAGACTTACGCCGCGCCGAGATATTGCCAGCCACTGAGAGCGATATTACTGCCCGCGATCGAATTGCCATCTGTAACTTTTTTAAAGATAGCCTCAATGTTGACCTCGATCGCGAAAACGAATCGATCGCCGATGCTATATTTAGCTACTTTCCCAATAAGGCTAAAGACTTACGGGAGTTAGAAAATAAGTACAATCAACTCCCCAATCGCCCCCAGTTGCCGCCGTCTCTAGAAAAGTTGCAAACAGCCCTGATCGATTGCTGCAAGTCTCGTCAAATTGAAGACACGGTGAAAGCCGTCAAAAAATATCTCGATACCCTACGAGACGGACTTCAAAAGCTCGGTATAGATAACAGCGAACTCACCAGCGAAGCGATCGCCTTGGTGAAAGCAGCCTATGATGTTTACACCCATCGAGTCGATCAATTACGGGGCATTGGTAGGCTGGAAGGACTGGATGAAGCTGCAAGCGCTATTTTCGAACACTTGCAAACTGAACGTCCTTGGCGCGATATTGCGGCATTGCGTTCCCATGTGGAGGCGATCGCCACCCGCTATCGAGAAGTGCGACGAGAACTGCTCGATAACCAATATCAACAGGTAGAAGCCATAACCGCAAAGGTAAAGGCAAGAAAGGGGTTTGCCCGTCTAAATGAAAAGAATTCTGACTACGTAACCCGCCCGATCCGCCAGGCAGCAATTGACACCACCGAGGAGGCACTATACCCAACCCTAGCGGAATTGCGTGACAGTGTGGCGAGGCAATTAGAGCAAGCAGAGGTTGAGGCAAATGCCCTGCTCGATATCTTGATCTCTGAAGACACTAAAGAGCAAGTGCTAACGGTGGAGGTGATCTCCGACCTGCGGAATCGCGAACTCAGCACCCCTGAAGAGGTAAATGCTTTAGTAAATACCTTGCGCGATCGCCTATTAGAGCAGCTAAAAAACAAAAAAAATGTCCGCATTCGTTTGATTTAGCCCCCCTCCCAACTCCAAATTTTTAATTTCCCTATGTCCTATCTCACCTCAACTGCCAAAGCCCAACTTGCCAAAACCATTCGCAGCCTGCGCGATCGCCTTCTGAATGACTTACACAATGCGGTCGAATCCACTTACCTGATGGGGGTAAAGCTAGAACGGGTGAAGCTAGATGAGGAACGTCACCGCAAGCGTCAGCGGTTAGAGGACTGGCTGGCGATGCAGGTGAAGGGGGAACTGGCGATCAAAAAAGGTAAGGTGTCGGAGAAACTCAAGCAGGAAATGCAAGAACGCCATCGGCGCGATTTGGAAAAACTAGCGGCGGCGACATGGCTGAATCGATTGGTAGCGATCAAGCATCTGGAGGCGATGGATTTAATCAAGCCCAAGGTTTTAACTGGAGGATGGCAAAGTCAGGCATATAAGGAGTTTCGGGAGTTTGCCCCTGAGCTATTGCAAGATGAGATGGAAGGCTTTGGAGTGCTACTACGGTTGGTGTTTGACGAACTGGCGATCGACCTCCCAGGTTTATTTGGTCGTGGTGGTGCGATCGCTTTGATTCCGATGCCAGCAACGACGTTACGCCATCTTGTGGAGGAGTTAGAAAAGCTCGATCCTGATGTGTGGCGTGATGATACGACTTTGGGATGGATCTATCAATATTGGAACGACCCCGAACGGGAGGGGCTGGATGCCAAGCTCAATAGAAAAGAGAAGATAGAGCCTCACGAAATCGCTAGTAAAACGCAGATGTTTACGGAGCGCTATATGGTGGAGTGGCTATTGCAAAATAGCTTGAACAATCAATGGCTGGATATTTGCGCAGCGAATGGTTGGACTGCGGAGGCAGTGGCGGATGGAACGCTAACCAATCTGGAAACAAGGCGGCAAGTTTGGCGGCAACGGCGCGAAGCAGGATCTGTGGCTTTGGATGCGCTGATGCCAATTGAAACAGAACAGGAACAACGGTGGAAGTATTGGGTGAAACCGCCCTCATCCCCCCAACCCCCTTCTCCCACTAGTGGAAAAGGGGGAGAAGATTTATCTGCTTCTACTCCTGCTCCCCTCGCCCTCAATGGGAGAGGGGCTGGGGGTGAGGGTCTTTCCCTCCGCAACCTCAAACTCATTGATCCTGCCTGTGGGTCGGGGCATTTTTTGGTGATTGCTTGCGATTTACTTTTTGCCTTTTATCAAGAAGAAGCACGGCATCGGGGCGAGGTGTGGACGGATGCCGAGATTGTGAATAGCATCTTAGAAAATAATTTGCATGGCATCGATATCGATCCGCGTGCGGTGCAGATTGCGGCGGCGGCGTTGTGGCTGAAGGCGAAGGGACTATGTAAGGATGCTGCCCCGAAGCAAATTAATCTGGTGGCGGCGAATTTGAATTTGGCGAATCTGCCACAGGATGATGAGGCGCTGTTAGAGTTTTACGAGCAGGTGCGGGTGGATACGGGTATCCCCAAGGATTTGACGCGGCAAATTGTGGAGTCGCTGAAGGGGGCGGATGCGTGGGGTAGTTTGTTACGGGTGGATGAGGCAGTTCGCAAAGCAATTTCTCAGTACGAATGGCAGGCGGTGACAGCCTTGGAGCCACAACAGGGGGATATTTTCGGGGGATATCGTCCCGCACAGGTGAGGCTAGATTTTGATGCGAAACAGGCGAAATCCAATGTATTAGCAGCATTGGAGGAGTTTCTACAAAAAAAATCCCGTGGTGACGATCTGGGGGTGCGGCTGTTGGGTGAGCAGTTGGCGGCGGGGGTGCGGTTTGTGCGGCTGGTGCGGGAGGGGCAGTATGACCTTGTGGTGGGAAATCCACCGTATCAGGGGACGAGTAAGATGGCGGATGCTGGTTATTTATCAAAGCATTATCCTCGCGGGAAGGCGGATCTCTATGCGGCGTTTTTGCAGCGTGGTTTGGAGTTGGCGAAAGATGGTGGTTTTTCGGCGTTGCTGACGATGCGAAATTGGATGTTTATCAAGGATTATTCGAGGCTTCGGGAGTTTTTGATTGAGAATTATGATTTGCGATTGTTAGGAGATATAGATCGCGGTGGTTTTGAAGCAATTGTTGATGAAGTTGTTTCTACGGTGATGAGTATTTTTGTAAAAAAGAATCCATCAGAATCTTTTAGTATTGCGATCCAACCGACTCCATTAGATGATAATTCAAGGGATGGTCAGCGAACGAATCGCAAACGGGCGGCCATATTGGCTCATGTAGGAAGATATGAGTTCAAAACGCAAAATTTTAATGTCATCAAAGAAAAGCCTCTCATTTACTGGTGGGATGATGCCTTTCTCAAACTCTACGCCGAAACTCCAAAATTAGGCGATGAAACTGATGTTTGCAAAGGAATTGATACGGGTATAAATAGTAGATTTTTGAGAGAGCCTTGGGAAATAGATAAAACTAAAATTCTTTTGGCCATAGGTAAAAATGATTTGCCAATTGATAAGCATATATACAAATGGGTTCCATATATTAAAGGTGCGGAAGGCAAAGCATGGTATGAACCTTTATCTTCATTAGTCTGCTGGAAAAATTTAGGACTTGAAATTCAAGTTAGAGCCACTTTTTCATCAGGTACAACAATAAGAAATTCTCAATATTTTTTTCAAATAGGAGCAGCTTTTTCTACGATTGGCGCTGAGTTTAATGCTAGATCTCATAGATTTAGAAGTGTTATTGATGCGGGAGGATCTTCCGTTTTTCCAAACAATTTACGAGGTACTACTTGCCTACTCAATAGCCAAATTATCAAAGACATCGCTTCGGCATTAAACCCAACTGTTAATTTCAAAAATGGTGATATTAAACGTCTTCCATTATTCCCCATAGAATCCGCAAACGAGATATTTGCAGAACTTGAAAAAGCATTTAGCGAACATGAAGCAGGACGCGAGACATCGGTGGAGTTTATTAGCCCCCGTCCTAGTGCATGGCGCAAAGCGCAAGAGTGGGCGCAAGCCGCCGTTGACCGTCCCGCAGGCTCACCCCTTCCTCCCTACATCCCCACCTACGATCCACCATCCCCCACCGACTTTGTTTCATATGCAGTAGGATTGGCATTGGGGCGGTTTGAGAACCCATTCCCAGTATTTCCTAACAACATCCTCTATCTCTCCACCTACAGCCACGACCTCCCCGACATCGGCGACAGCCTCACCCATCCCGCCGCCGTCCCCATCCATGAGGCATGGGCAGCCCATGGCAGCAAAATCTCTAAAACCAAAAACCTGCGCGACTGGTTGCGTCAAGACTTCTTCAAAGACGATCACGTCAAACGCTACGACCAACGCCCCATCTACTTCCCCATCTCATCCACCAAAAAGAACTTCGTCGCCTACATCAGCATTCATGGCTGGACAGACAACACCCTGAAAACCCTCCTTGCCGATTACCTTTTACCCGATCGCACCCACCTTGAAGGCGAACTGTCTGACCTCCAGCAATCCCGCAACCAAGGCGACAGCAAAACCCGCACCAGTGCCGAAAAACGCTACACCGAACTCACCAACCTCCTGAGCGAACTGCAAACCTTCATCAAAAACATCCAAGACATTGCCGAACGTGGCGCACCACCCGCCAAACCCAGTGACCCACCCCGCCAAGTCGAGGCAACATTTCGCATGGATCTCGATGATGGTGTTATGGTCAACAGCGCCGCCCTCTGGACATTGCTAGAACCACAATGGAACAAGCCCAAAGGCTGGTGGTCGGAACTCTGCACCGCCCAGGGCAAAAAAGACTATGACTGGTCGCACCTCGCCGCCCGTTACTTTCCCGATCGCATCGATACCAAATGCCAAGCCGACCCATCCCTCGCCGTAGCCCACGGAGTTTTCTGGAAATACCACCCCGCCAAAGCTTTTGAATGGGAACTGCGCCTACAGGACGAAATCGCCCCAGATTTTCACATTCAAGAACCCGATTCTCAATCCCTGCGCGATGACTTTATCCGCACCCATCCCGATCTAGTCCTAGAATTACGCCAAAAAGAAATAAAACGTCGAGAACGCAAACGCAACAAACAAGAACAGGAAGAAGAGCAAATTGCTATAGACATGGACGAAGACTATAGTGAAGAATAACCGTTGAATTACCCTCAGCCTAGCGAGAAATTACTACGCGATCGCCTTAATAAATAAGCTGCTAGGATCGTTGTGCCACACATTTCATGTAAAGCCATAGGGAGAAAATATGCTTGCGATCGCCCCTCAACCAATTCCCTTACAACTTGATGCTGATGGAGTTGTCCGTATTGGTGGAACTCGCGTCACCCTCGATACGATTATTTCTATTTATCAACAGGGAGCCACCGCCGATGAAATTGCCTTTCGCTATCCTTCTCTAAAATTAGCCGATGTTTACGCTGCGATCTCTTACTATCTCAACCATCAGCACGAAGTTGAAGCCTATCTGACTCAACGCCAGCAGCAAGCGGAAATTATTCAGCAAACAAATCAGGTAAGGTTTAACCCCCAACATTTACGCGATCGAATTACTGCCCGTCAGTCTACACAATCTGCTCAAAACACTTAATCATGAAATTTTTAGCAGATGAAAACCTTGACAATAGTATTGTGCGAGGAGTCCGTAGGCGTAGCGACCGTATTGATATTGTGACAATTCAAGAAGTTGGATTATCTGGCATGGATGATCCTGCTGTACTGGATTGGGCAGCCAAAGAAAGACGTATTTTGATTACCCATGATGTTGCTACGATTACTTATTACGCTTACGAACGGATGGAAAATAATTTACCGATGGTTGGTGTAATTGAAGTTAAAACAGGCGTTTCTATTGGCAAAGCGATCGCTGATATCGTCTTAATATTTGAATGTTGTCAGCCTGAAGACTTAGATGGGCAAATTTATTATTTACCGTTATGACTATTTCGCCAACTCCTGTTAAATCCCTTACCCTAACTGAATTTCTGTCTCTTCCCGAAACCAAACCCGCCAGCGAATATAGTAATGGTCAGATCCTCACCAAACCCATGCCCAAAGGAATACACAGCGCTCTCCAAGGTGAATTAGTTACCCTAATCAATCATCTCCTTAGAGCTACCCGCTTCCCACAAAGAAATAGCAGCTACTAAGCCATTTTTCTGAAATTCTATCTGATCGCAAAGAGTTTTGGCTGGTAGTGAAAGCAAGTCAGGATCTAAACTCCACCAAATCAAAGCACAAGTATCTAAAACAACCGTCATACTTCACTCCATTCATTAATAGTTGGAGTTGTTAAATCCTCATAATATTTCACCTTTCCTCGTAGAGGGGCAAATAGTTCCACAGTGCTGAGGGATTTCTGGTACTTAGAAACCTTAAACAGAGGCTTGCCATTATCAATAATAATGATGTCCTCATTATTTTGACTTAAGCTTTCTAAAATACTCTCAAACTGGTTCTTAAATTGTATTTTGGTAATTTCCATGACTTTTATTCCTACTACAAATGAATAAGCATGAACAAGCTGTTACGATCATTTTGGCACACAGCTAAGATATCTCTCATTTTCTATGTCCGCGATCGCCACCTATCTCGAAGAAGACATCAAAGATAACCTACGCCGTCATGGGATTGTCGTTTGGCTCGATGCTGATAGCCGCTATACCGAGTTTGTTGATTCCTTAATTGCGCGTCATCAAACAGGCGATTTTGATTTTCCTGTGATTGGCTTTCGGGGAAGCTATCTAGAAATGTTGTTGCAACTAGCCCCCTATGGCAACGGTATCGACCCAGAGCGAATCCTGATTCACCTCCCAAACCATAATTCGACCACCGTGCGCCAAACACCACTACTAGAACTATATCGGGCTGGCAAACGCTATGAAAAAGCGCTGAGTACTCTGATTCGCGATGCTGCGAGTGGTAAAGTCGCCCCTGATGCGATCGCCAATTTTCTCAAGACCCCTAACCTTACCCTTGCCCTTGCCGAAACTTGGTTACAAAACGAACTAGATCGACCGATCGGGGACTTTGCTGCCTATCTGGAAGGGCTAGAAATGACGTGGATTCTGGAAGGATTGTTAGATACCTCTAGTTCCCTCCGCACTAAACTCTCAACACCTGATGATGTTAAAACGCTAGCCGCATACTTGCATCGGCGCACGGGTATAGACCGAAGTTTCTTGCAGTTCTTCCTTGGGCGCGATCCTGACTGTGCCGACGATCTAGAACGTACTCTCGCTGCTTGGCTAATGTGTGTCGAATACGTCAATGACCTAACCCGATCGCCCCACCTACCAGAACTGCAACCCATGCGATCGCTCCTCAAGCCATTGCAAGATACCTGTGCAACCCTGATCGATCGTCTGCGCGATCGCCATCCCGACCGCTACGTAGAATTTGCCGAGCAAGTTGAAACCCAACTTGTTAAAGAATTGGATGCGATCGCCCCTGAAGACTTAGGCAAAATCGACACCTTCCAAAAAGAAGATCGCGCCGTGTTCGTTGCTGCCGTGAGTGCCTTGCAAAATGCAGACTGGAAGCTTGCGTTGAGATGGGGACAAGAGCGAGTCAATGCCCCTTCGCTGTGGTTGCAGCGAGAACCCAAGCGGCGCGATGTGTGGCAACTTGTTTTAGCTGCCGCCCAGTTTGGTCAAGCGATCGCCCAACAAACCGACTTCATGTCTAGAGCAGCTACCCTCCAGGATGCCCTAGACTGTTACACCAAAGCGGGCTACACCGTCGATCTCGCCCACCGTCATTTTGAACAGAACCGCCTGAAGTTACTAGATGCAGGTTCGCCCCAATTTTCAGAAATCGTTTCTGCCTCAGATTCACTGCGCGATCTCTATCGCTGTTGGGCGGATGCAACTGCCCGCGCTTTTGCTAATCTATGCGATCGCGAAGGCTTTTTACCTGAAGCCGAATTGCAACAACGGCAATTATTTGAGCGTTACGTGGTACCTCGCTTAAACGAAGGCAAACGAGTAGCTCTTTTTCTTGTCGATGCCTTCCGCTATGAAATGGCAGTCGATCTGATGGAAATGCTCCAAAAAGACGGACACAATGCCACACTGTACGGCATCTATGCCGAGCTACCAACTATTACTGCGATCGGCATGAATGCCCTTGCTCCCGTCAGCACCAACGGACGCATTACCCTACCAGACGGTAAAGATTTCAAGAAAGGGTTACGGACGGGAGAGTACACCGTCAAAGACCCCGATACTAGAGTTCGCGCCATGGGCGAACGGAGCATTGATAATGTCAGTCATGGTAAGCGAGCTTCTCGCAGTCTCCAATTGACGCAGGTTACCCAAGATGGCACAGATACGCTCAAACGCCGCTGTGCTGGAGCTGATTTGGTAGTTATCCACAGTCGCGAAATTGACGATGCTGGTGAAGCTAACGTTGGAACGGCAAGCTTTGATATCTGGTTGCAACAACTAGCTGCCGCCCGTGCCAACCTTCAGAAAATTGGTATTGATGCCTTTGTCTTAACCGCCGATCACGGTTTTATGTTGTTAGATCCTACTGTTACTGAGGTTGACTATTCTAGCGCTACGCGGCGCTACGTCCGCCTTGATGACTACCGCAATGAATCCGATACGGTGACAGTCTCCCTACGATCGCTAAACTATGAAGGTCAAGAGGGATATCTGCTGTTTCGCCGCGATACAGCATTATTTAAAGGTAAGGCTAGCGGTGCATCCTTTGCTCATGGCGGCAACACACTCCAAGAGCGAGTTATTCCTGTGCTGACGCTCTCAGTACGCCCCCAGTCTGTGCCTTCTCTAGAAACCTACCGCCTCCAAGTCGAGACTGCGGCTGATGTTTTGGGGCTGAGTCGCTTGCGCGTCCGCGTGGTCGCTGTCCCCAATGCCCAAGGAGTGCTCTCCTTTGCTGCCATCAATCAAGTTGCAATTGCGCTTCGCGTTCCTGATAATCCCGATATTTTAGTTGAGTTACGTGATGCTTCTGGGGCAAGTCTTGAAGGTCAACAAGCGATCATCCCTGTGGGGGAACAATGGGCCGAACTGTTTTTTGCGCTTAAAGGTCTCCGCGATCGCCGTTCCCGTGTTGAGGTTTACCATCCATCAGGGATTGTCCAAGTACAGGCAATTTGCCCTAGCACCTATTTCAATGTGGCAGGCTCACAACCGAAAGTCATAGCTGAGGTTGTAGGATCTAGGGACCGAATACTAGACAATTGGCAAGAAAATTTCGACGATCCTGCGATCGTCAAAGTATTTGAGCATCTAGCCAAGCATGGCTCGATTGTCGAGACCGAACTTGTACAGATGCTCGGCTCACCCCGTCAGGCGCGGCGATTTGCCTCCCAATTCGAGGAATTCGCCTGCCTAGTTCCCTTCGATGTCCAAGTCGAAACCGTCGCATCAGGCAAGCGCTACATCAAGGTCGGTTGAGTTAGGTGGTCTTTGCACCTTGCCATTAACCAAACGCAAATAGCCAAAAATCACAAAATAAAGGTAAGAAATAGCCATGGGTCTGAGCATCAAGGATACAGAACATGTTTTTGAAAAACTGCGATCGGGAGTCGTCCCCGAACGTGGACTAGAAGCCTTTGCTGTTGGTATTGACAGAGCGCGCCAAGAAATCCAACGTCAACTCGATCTTGCTGCATCAGGGGAGGGAGTCTTTAAATTTTTGCGTGGCGGTTACGGTTGTGGCAAAACCTTTATGTCTCGCCTCGCCACCCTTGAAGCACGCGATCGGGGATTTGCCACCAGTTTTATTGTTGTTTCCGACAATGACTTGCATTTTCACAAATTCGATGATGTCTATCGTAAGGCAGTGCAAGAACTGGGCACGAACGTTTGCCCGCGTGGTGCACTGGGAGACATCCTCGATCGCTGGATTGCAAGGGTAGAGGATATGCTGATTGCAGGAGGGCGGGATGAAAACGATCCAGATTTTGATGATGCCGTGCGCGATCGCCTTGATGAAGAACTCGCCTCCATGACAGGGGGGCAAGTTCCTGAAGACATGACGCGAGTATTGCGAACGATTTTCACCCTCAAGCAACAGGGCAACTTTGCCGAAGCTAGCGCCCTTATTTCTTGGCTATCAGGCAGTGAAAATGTCGCCGCCAGTGCCAAAAAAGCCGCAGGAATTAAAGGGGACATCGGCAGTCGTGAAGCTCTGGATTACTTGCTTGGCATCTTACAGATCGTCAAAGCGGCGGGTTACAAGGGCTGGGCGATCGTCATCGATGAAGCTGAAACCATTTTGCGGATGCGCCAAGACGTGCGTGGTAAATCCCTCAACGGGATCAGACAAATCTGCGATGCTGCCGATCGCTTCCATGGACTGCTCTGGATCTTTACAGGCACACCTGATTTTTTTGACACTAAGCGCGGCATTGCGGGATTGCCACCTCTCCACGATCGGATTAAATTTGAGACCTACGGCGGTTTCAGCAACCCTCGCCAGCCCCAACTCGAACTCACCCCCTTTGATGCCATCCGTTTGAAAGAAGTAGCCCTACGACTGCGGGAACTCTTCAACGCTCCTGACCCAATTCACCTCGAACGAAAAATTACCCTTGAGTTTATTGATCGCCTGATTGCTGAAGTTACCAAAGGCTTTAAAGGGGATGTGGGCGTAGTACCACGCCAGTTTCTGCGTCAGTTTGTAAACATACTCGATCTTGTCGTTGATAACCCAGACTTCGATCCGAGCAGCGCTTTGGGTATATCTGACGATCATCTCAATGACGATGAGCGTCGCCTCAAATCGGGATTACCCTATTACGATTCTGCACCAGAAGAAAATGAAACCTACGCCGTTGTTGAATTTTAGGTTGGAGTTTTAGCTGTGAGTTCCACTTTTGCCCGTTTCCCGCCCAGATTACAACAGGCGATTGCCACAAGGCTAGGTTGGTCATCACTGCGTCCAGTGCAAGAACTCGCAGGTCAAGCCATCCTTGATGGTAAAAATGCGATCGTACTAGCTCCTACCGCAGGCGGTAAGACCGAAGCCGCCACCTTCCCTCTATTAGCAGGGTTAATCGAACATGAACCGCAAGGCGTGGGATTACTTTACATTGCGCCGATCAAAGCATTGCTAAACAACCAGTGCGATCGCTTTGCCACCTATGCCGAAATGGTGGGCTTGCGTAGCTTCGTTTGGCATGGTGATATCAAAGGTAAAGATAAGCAAGCTTTTCTCAAGGAACCAGCAGAGGTTTTATTAACCACGCCCGAATCGCTCGAAGTAATGCTGCTATCAGGGAAAGTACCCCATACCAAACTCTTTGGCGATCTCCGCGCCGTAATTATCGATGAAATCCACGCCCTCGCGGGGAGCGATCGCGGCACGCATTTACTTTCTGTCCTTGAACGCCTCATTACTGCCGTTAGTCCTGTTGATAATTCTCCTAAGCGTGACGTGCAGCGTGTGGGATTAAGCGCCACTATAGGCAATCCTGAGCAGATTTTACTGTGGTTGCAGGGTTCATCCCAACGTCAAGGCATAGTGATCGATCCGCCTAAAATCCCTGCCAAACGGGAAATTGCCATCTTACAGTGCGATGTCTTAGGAGCGATCGCCCGTGAAGCCAGCCGCAAAGCCCTCGGTCACAAAAGCCTGTTTTTTTGCCAAAGCCGCGCTCTTGCTGAAGATGTCGCCGAACGGATGCGCGATCGCGGCACGGAAGTCTTCGTGCACCACAGTTCGGTATCTCGCACCGAACGCGAAGCCGCCGAAGAAAGCTTTCAAAAGGGAAATAACGTCTGTATTCTCTGCACCAGTACCCTTGAATTAGGTATTGACATTGGCGATCTCGATAATGTATTGCAAGCCAATGCACCCAATACAGTTTCTTCCTTTCTCCAGCGTCTTGGACGGACGGGACGGAGAGCAGGGCAGACGGCTAACACCACCTTTTACTGTGAAGATATTGAGACGGTGTTGCAAGCGATCGCGATTGTTGAGTTAGCGAGATCGGGTTGGGTGGAATCAGTACATTCTAGCGATCGGGCTTGGACAGTCCTAGTACACCAATTGCTGGCATTAACTTTACAATTTGGTGCAATTAGTTCAGAACGGGCTTGGCAGCAGTTATCCCTCATACCAGATTTTCAGGGCATTAACGATGATGAATACAAAGCCCTCATCGACCATGCGATCGCGGAAGGTTATCTCTTTCAATCTGGGGGCTTATTATCCATAGGCGAACGCTCTGAGAAAATTTTCGGTCGCAAAAACTTCATGGAGCTTTATGCGGTATTTAGCAGCCCAATCCTTTACAAAGTTAAAACCGCTTCGGGTTACCTTGTCGGCTCACTCGAACAAGACTTTGTTGACAAACTTGTTCCCGGCATGAGTTCGTTTCTTTTAGGTGGACGTGCTTGGCTGATGGAAGCGATTGACCACAAGGATCGCTCGATTCGCGTGGAGATCGCCCCACGCGGTACAAAACCCAGTTGGGGCGGTTTTTCCCCACAAATCCTCAGCCATGAACTCTGTCAAAAAATCCATTCAATTCTCATCGAAGATACTGACTATCCCTATATAGACGAACAATCTCGCTATTCCCTAGCCGAAAAGAGGAACGATCTAGGCTTGCTACTACGTCAGCAACCTTTCTCAGCGATCGATGATGGTAATCGCGTCACATGGTGGACATTTGCAGGCGGACAGATTAACTACACCCTCAAATATCTTATTGTAGACCTTCGTTCTGATTGGAAGATTGTGGCAGACAATTTCAAAATTGGGATTGAAGCCCCTGATGCTAGCGTGCGGTCACTGCATCTCGTTTTAGACAAACTACTCTTGGACTTTGATTGGCAAAGTAATGAACATCGTTCAGCGATTCTGGCCCAACTTCCCCCTTACCGCTTTAGCAAGTTTCAGCCACTACTACCAGATCGCTATTCGACTGAGACTATCGAACGTTATCTTCTTAATTGGGAAAGAACGAGGCAATTTCTTCAAACTGTTCTAACAGCCTTTTGGTAACTCCTCATTTCTGCAAAAGTCATAAAACAACGCTGGCAATGTCCTTCAATCCACAGTGATGGAACCTTAAACCTAGCTTTGCACTTCGGACATTCCGACAACAAAGCCAAACTATGACGAGTACAACAATTGGTAGTTTTGTATTGCCACTTCATGAGATGACTGGGTTGCTCGATATAACAAGCCCCACACAACCGAATTGGTTCGTGCTTCATTGCTACTCCTTCAGGCGGAAGCATTTGCGTTACCCTATCAGTCTCAATTCCCACAACTTTCGCCAAAGCCTCTAACTCTTTGGTGCTGGGTCGCGGATTAAGCCGAAACTTCTCCCAACGCGCCACAATCCCACCGATTCCTGCCGATTGACCCAAGCCACTTGAGGTAAGATCGTTTGCGCGTTTAAATCGACCTAAAAAATGGCTGATACTTTCCCCTTCATAAGGTTCAACTCGAAAGAACCAAGGCTGAATTTCTGGATTTGTAATCATCTATACTCCTCGGTTACCTCTTTCAGAATTGCCTTGTCTATTTTCTTTAATCCTCTTTGCAATGCCCGAATTGCAGACTCACGCAACACCATATCCAACAAACCTAAATAGCCTCCAGTGGCTTTAGCCAAGACTTGCATCATGTCTTTACTCGTCAGGTTAGAAGCAACAGGTAGCCGCAGAATATCTACTTCCCAAGTTTCCACTGTCTGCCTAAACTGCTCTCCTGACAACGTTCCAAATCGGTAACAAGCCCGAAATCGGTTATATACCTGCTCATCCCGCTTAATTACGGCATCGAGTCGGTCAGTTCCAATCAGAACCACAGAGATCGCCAACTTATCAAAAAAATCTCGCACCTCAGCAAAAGTCTTAGGTTTCAAGCGGTCAGCCTCGTCAATGATTAACATCTCTACACCACAACTCTTCAGCACCCGAAACGTGCGATCGCGGACTTCCGCTACTGTTCCTTTAGTCATCTGATACTTCAGATGCTCAATAATTACCCCAAATAATTCCCTAGAGCCACAATCTTGAGGCGGCTGAACGTAGACGACAGGCACAATTGGCGGCTGACCTGCCACCTGCTTCGGCTTGTGCCTTAGCCGATATGCATCACAAGCAACTGTCTTACCAGTGCGCGATTCTCCAACCACTCGACAAGACTGCCCTGATTTACGTTTCCCCTCTAGCCAGTCATGTAAAGCTTGTACCTGTGTAAGTTCTACAATATTTTTACGTCTTAGTCGCTCGATCTCAATTTGTAAGTCGTCACTATCTAGCTTAATTCCCCCTAACTGCTGGGCAACTGCTTGTGCTTCTGTCATTATTTACCATCCATAATCATCTTGAAGTTGGTCATAATCAAGAACTTTTGGGCGTTCTGCAATTGTTTTAGGTGTAGTTTGTTCCTCTGACACTTCTGCCTCTTCATCTATTGGCTTGGGTAAAGATGGTTGATTTGCCGAAATAATAAGAACTTGTTCTTCCTTTTGCTTTTGCTTGCGAGTTTTCTTTTGAGCCAGGAAAGTATCGCGATCGCGTACCTCTTCTAAAACAGCTCGGTTGCTAACTGTCTTACCTTCTTGCCTAACCTGACGGCTAGCAGCTTTTGCTTCATCCAGAGATACCTGCTCCGTTTCCAAGTCTTGGGCAAAGGCACGAGCAAGAAATACTTCTGTGCCACTTTCTTGGCGATACACCCAAACAGTCGTGATATCACTGGGGTTGTATCGCAACACTACATTTTCACCAGCATAGCCAGCCAGGTTCTCCCCTCGATACGTTAGATTCTCAAATTGCACATAGCCACCTCTATAGATGGTGCGTCGAGTTTGCTTCATCAAGCAAATATCTAGCTCTCTCTCTGTAACTAAACTTGGGTCAGCAATCAATCCGGCTTCCCACCGTTGAAACCGTGTCTGATTGCCCATACGTGCATCAAGGCTTTGGTTGTACCTATCTACGAGGAATCGTACTAGCAGCATCTCTAATTCCCGTAATGTGAGACAGGCACTCTTTTCAGAATCTTCGGGACGTTCTTGCACATTTGAGCCTGTATACCCTGGTAGTGTTGAGAAAAACTGCGTGTTCAAAGCTCCAAATGGACGCTCAACTATACCGCCCTCAGAAGGGCGATCGCGAAAATGCCAGCTAATGCCTAACTGCAAAGAAATTTGCTGAGCGTGGTTCGATTTAAAGTCCTTACCGCTATCTGTAAAGATATGCTCTGGCTTGCCATAAGTACCCCATTCACAGTTGAGCTTGTATTCCAAGCCATACTGTTTCGGTAAAATTGCATGACGCAATGCTAAACCTACCACTTGAGAACTTGGTGCGTCAAAACCCAGATTGATACCCACAATGCAACGAGAATATGAGTCCACCACAGTCGTCAACCAAGGGCGACCTAATAGTTCTCCATGCCGATCCAGCAATAGGACATCGGCGCGAGTATGGTCGCACTGCCAAACGTGATTGCTATACGATGGCTCAAGGTATAAGCCATCCTTTGTTTTATGTACCAGTCGCGATCCTTTCCAGCCAGGACTCCGCACACTCTTAGATTCCTGTTGCTTTGCGATCGTAGGTTCTAAAACTCGATAGACGGTCATGTGACTGGGATATTTCTCTAGCCCAAGTTCATGTGCCCTAGCTTTTACACGAATCGCTACCTGAGCAGGCGTAATCCGTTTACTATTTTTATTTCCCTCAACATAAGTCTTGGTAATAAACTTTGTCCAGTCCTCATCAATTCGATGCCGTCCCTTGTCTGCTCTTTCGGTTTGCTTAAATGCGTTCAAACCTTCCTGCTCCCATTTCTTAACCAAACGCTGCACAGTTCGCGTAGAACACCCTAGCTTAGCCGCAGCCTCAATTAGTCTTTGCCCGTAGGTGCGGCGATCGCAAGGCTCTAGCAAACTGAGAATTACTTCCTGTTTAAGAATTGCCTCACCTGAAAGCTGAGTCGCGATCTTACTTGACTCTTGACAACCTGATTCACCATTTAACGATGGTAGTTCTGATGCGTCATCTAAAGAAGGGAATTCACGCACTTGTGCCACTCCTGTTTTTTGATAACATCATGTTGCTATACTAGCACAAGAAATGACAACGAATTCGTTAATCTTTTTGAAGAGCTATATACTCTGACTTTTTGAGAAAGGACAATTAAATTGTTAAAGTTCTGCTTTACGACAATCAAATTGTTAAACCAAGCTTTTGAGGTTAAACACAGTGAAATAGCTAAAATGCTTGCACTGCATTGATTTGAAGTCGTGACACTAATTTGTTAACGATGACAAATAAAGTGTTACTCGACATGAATATAGCTTTCCAGCCTTACCATATAGGTAAGACTCAGGCATTTGGCAATGTTTTAGACCTGTGGATGAGGTTTCTACAAAGCGGATACTATCATTATCCCGCAAACCTGATCCATAGGTTCGATACATTACCGCTTATTAAATTCTGACAAGATTTTAAAGACAGCAATTCTATTGGCAAAATTCTTCGACGCAGCGCACAAAGATTTCCACACCAGTGCCTAGAGCCGTTTCATCAAAATTAAAGCGAGGGTGATGGTGTGGATATGCCAAATCTTGATTTGGGTTGGCCGAGCCAACAAAGAAGTAACAGCCTGGGACTTTCTGCAAAAAGAAAGACATATCTTCACCGCCCATAGTCTGACAGTCCGGTACAACACCTGCTGGTGTCTCTACAACGTTTTCAGCAACAGAGCGCACAAGCGAGGCGATCGCCTCGTCATTTATGACAGGTGGATAAAAGCGCTGATAATCTAATTCGTAACTAGCGCCATGACTTTGGCAGACCCCGGCAATCACCTGCTCTAACCGTTGGGGAATAAGTTGTGCCAACGCGGGATTGAAGTAGCGCACCGTACCACTGAGGTAAGCCTTATCCGCAATCACGTTTCGCTTCGTACCCGCATGAAATTCGCCCACAGTCACGACAGCGGCATCAATCGGATCGACATTCCGCGCCACTATTGTCTGGAGGGCATTAACTACCTGGGCTGCGACCAGCACCGAGTCAACAGTTTGATGGGGCATGGCACCGTGTCCCCCTCTACCTAAAATTGTGCAGTTAAAGCTTTCTACTGCGGCCATTAGAGCGCCACTGCGTACTCCCACTGTACCGAGGGGCAAATTATTCCATAAATGCAGTCCAATAATTGCATCAACGTGGGGATGGTCTAGCACTCCCTGCTCAATCATGGGTTTAGCACCGCCTGGGCCTTCCTCGGCGGGTTGAAAAATTATTTTCACCGTTCCCGTAAAGCGATCGCGATGTTGCCAGAGAAAATAAGCTGTTCCTAGAGCGATCGCCGTGTGCCCATCATGACCACAAGCATGCATCAAGCCGTCAATCTGGGAACGGTAGTCAACAATATTTTCTTCCTGAATTGGCAGGGCATCCATATCCGCACGGATTGCCATGACAGGCCCATTCGCAGATTTGGTACTGGTAATAGTGGCAACAATACCCGTCTGCGCGATGCCTGTTTGATGTGGAATTTCCCATTCCGTCAGCTTTTGGTGCACGAATGCCGCAGTTCGTCTTTCCTTAAAACCCAGTTCCGGCCAGCGATGTAATTCTCTCCGCCATTGCACCAGGTTAGACTGCAATGCCAGGATTTCCGATCTGATGTGAAACTTAGCAGTGCTAGGTGAGGTAACTGAAGTGGCAATCATGGTGAGGGACTTTGTAATGAAGACCAATCTTAAAGTACTTTCCCCATTGTAAGCAAAATTACATGAACCGCTAGCTTGCCTCTAACATTACGCTAGGTTTTCTAGCGCCACACTATTTGCTTTGACGTTCTACTAGTTGCCCATCCTGCCAAATGCCTTCCTCGCGATCGCCATTCTCACGTATGAGTATCCCTTTGCCATTCAAATTGTCATCGCGGAACTCACCTTCGTAGCGACTACCAGTGGCATATTGGATTGTACCCTTACCATTAAACTTGTCGTTACGAAATTCGCCTTCGTAGCGATCGCCGTTGGTATATTTACAAAAACCACGCCCATTTAGTTCTCCATTGAGGAAATCACCCACGCAATAGTAAGTCTTCGCAGCAATCTTACCCTTGCCACTGGGTTTACCATTGACCAGATCGCCCTCATATACAACCCTGCCTTGCTGCATAGAAATCTTACCTCTTGCAGGTTTTGTTAACAGAATTGGTTGAGCCTGAGGCAGATTCGTAGTTGCAGGCGGTGACGCTCCAGTAGCAACTATTCTAGTTCGATTGGGTGCGGAAAATTGAGAGAAATTCAGCGCAGCAAAAACGGAAGCAATCGCAATTCCTAGGCCTGCAATACCAAGAATTACGACCTGCGGTGATAATCGTCTAATTCTGCTAACGCTGGCAAGCCTCAGAGAGTTTAGGGAGCTAATCGGATCTGCGATCGCCTTACCAGGATCGTTGCGCTCTGCGGACGATCCCGCAAGGACGGGAGCGCTTGGCATCGCAATCTCTAGAAAAGTAGAAGAATTACTAGAACTTGCTGTATCTATGATGGTAATGCGATCGGACGCTGAAGTCTCGATTGTCGAGCGATCGCCAGATTCAGAAATTCCTAAAAATGGAGGTGTATCAGATAGGATTATGGGTGTCGGTCTTGGCGGTAAAGCATCTCCAACAGCATGCAACAACCCTTGTAGTGCTGTCTCAGCCGAGCGGTATCGCTGACTAAAATGGGGTTTCACCATGGTATTTAAAACTTCTGCCAAACCGTCGCTGACCTGGACGAGATCGCGCCAAATAACTTCACCCGTATCGGCATCTTCGGGTAGCTGACTGGGTGGTACCCCCGTCAAAGCTTGAATACCAAGCATTCCCACCGCATAGACATCGCTACCTAGTTTAGGCTTTCCATTTGCTTGCTCGTCAGGCATGTAGCCAGAGGAACCAATCGCCACCGTTACGGTCGTTTGCCCCTCACCAATCGTCAAAGTACTAATCTCTTTAACCGCACCAAAGTCAATCAGGACAATCTTGCCATCCCGATGTCGGCGCATGAGATTGGGAGGCTTGATATCGCGATGGATCACCCCTTGTTGATGCACGACTGCCAACACGTCTAAGATATTTAATAGCAGGTGAGATACTTCTAGCTCGCTCAGTCGCTTGTCTTGGTATATTTCTGAGGAGAGCGTATGCCCATCAATGAATTCCTGTACTAGGTAAAACTCTCCACTTTCCTCAAAATGGGCAAATAGTTGGGGAATTTGGTCGTGTAGCTGACCTAGCTTATAAAGAGCAGAGGCTTCTTTATCAAATAGACTTTTGGCGATCGGCAAGGTTGTGCGATCGGAACTCCTTGGTCTAAAGTGCTTGACAACACACAAAGGCTTGCCAGGTAAATCAGCATCTTCAGCAAGATAAGTGACCCCAAACCCACCGCTGCCGATCTGTCGAGCGATTTTGTAGCGATTGCGCAGGATTTTGCCAACTATCACGATTGGTAAGACATTCGACAAAAATTGATACTAGCAATTCTGGCATATAACCAAGGGAAAATGTTTGGCATAGCTCCAAGCCAGGTTGGCAAAATTTTTGGAAATATATTAAATCTGGGAGAAAATCAACGACTATTACAGTCATTTAACTAAATTTCGCTAACTTAACCAGTAGTTGCTGGAAATATAGATAACATTTAAATCGAATTAGGGCTTTGGTCACCAACATGATTAGAGATATACGAAGGCTTAGGCTGATTTTTCCTCTCGGCTTTGCAACTTTTTGCACTAAATGCTTTCTAGTTATGCTTTTTGCTTCATCAGCAAGTGCCGTTCCCGCCGAGTTACCCAAACCAAAGGTCCCCGCTCCCAAGCCACCCGCTCCCGTACAAGTATCAACCAGTGAAATACCGGCAGCTAATACCCCTAACAGACTTATTACAACGAGAAGGTAGATAGTTCAGTTTTAAACTGATGGGTCAATCTGCAATCTGTTTACCGTCTTTCCAAATAGCTGTAATGCGGTTGCCGTTTGCCTGAACAAATACCCCTTTGCCATTCAAATTATCATCACGGAACTCACCTTCGTAGCGACTACCATTGGCATATTCGATTTTCCCCTTCCCATTAAACTTGTCGTTGCGGAATTCTCCTTCGTAGCGATCGCCATTGGTATAGTTGCAAAAACCGCTCCCGTTGAGTTCTCCATTTAGGAAATCTCCAATGCAATAGTATTTTGCAGCAGTCACCTTACCCTTACCATTAGGTTTGCCACTGACAAGATCGCCATCATAGATAACTCCGTTATGCAGAGAAACCCGCCCTCGCTCGGGTTTAGGTAGAAAAATTGGTGGTGTCTTAGGAGGATTTGCAATCGCAGGAAGAGGGGATTTTGTTGCAGCTATCCCAGGTCGATAGGGGAAGGGGAATTTGAAGAAATTCAGACCCGCAAAAATGGCGGCAATTGCAACTCCTAATCCTCCTATGCCAAAAATTATTCGTTGAGACGACAATTTGCCAATACCTGCTTTTACAATAACAGGAAGAGAACGTATTACAGTTTTCTCCTGTTGTGCGATCGCAGTAGCAATATCGATAGGGTTTGAGGGCTGTGGTGGCTGCGCTAGCAGTGATATCACAATGGGAAGGTCACTGGGTACCGCTATTTCTACAGCAACAGAGTCACTAGATGCTAAATTGTCTACGATCGAGAGATCGCTAGGTACTGAAAGTTGTAGGGTAGGGGGGTCGCTAGGCGATACCATTTCTGAGGATGGTGCTGGCAGTGACGTTATAGGGGTAGGGACAACAAGGTCTGGGAATGGTGGCAGAGCAGTTGCCACAGCCATAAGAAGCCCCTGCAATGCTTCAGTAGCCGATCGGTAGCGCTGGCTAAAGTGCGGCTTCACCATAGTATTCAAAACATCTGCCAAACTGTTACTTACTTTGGTGCGATCGCGCCAGATAATTTCGCCCGTTTCGGTGTCTTCTGAAAGTTGGCTGGGCGGTATGCCAGTCAGAGCTTGAATGCCAATCATGCCTACGGCATAGACATCACTGCATAGTTTGGGCTTACCATTTGCTTGCTCGTCGGGCATATACCCAGAGGAGCCAACCACACCGGTCACAGTCGTTTGCCCCAGAGCATCAACTGCTAAAGTACTTATCTCTTTGACTGCCCCAAAGTCAATCAGTACGATCTTGCCGTCCTTATATCGCCGCATTAAATTCGGAGGCTTAATATCTCGATGGATAACTCCATGTTGATGGACGACAGCTAGCACTTCCAAAATATTGAATAGCAAGTTAAATACTTCTCGCTCGCTTAACTGCTTACCCTTGGTAATTTCTGAGGCGAGATTGTGCCCATTGATGAACTCTTGCACCAGATAAAATTCCCCATCTTCCTCAAAATGGGCAAATAGTTGCGGAATTTGGTTGTGTTCTTGGCCGAGTTTATAAAGAACTGTTGCCTCTCGATCAAAGAGACTTTTTGCCATTGGCATGATGGCACGATCTAGGTTTATTGGCTTGAAATGTTTGACAACGCACTTAGGCTTACCCGGTAAATCCTCATCTTCAGCTAGATAAGTGATCCCAAACCCACCGCTGCCAATCTGTTGAGCGATCCTATAACGATTGCGGAGCGTTTTGCCAACTATCACGATCGATTACAACTGCAACGACTAGGCTAGTAATATTAGCAATTTTGCCATACTACAAAGTGTAAATGGCAAAGTTACTCCAAGCCTTGTCAATGGAGACTTTTAGTTTATGGTAGAAATTGGCTTGAAATGTATTTTCATCGTAAGTTTAGTGTCTGAGCAAGCACTTAAATTTACCAACCAAGTTATTAAGAATATTTTTGTTGCATTAAAAAATAGAACGAAGAAAATTTTGATTGTGGGAGAAAATGAATGATTATTGCAGTCATTGAGTAAATACTGCTAACTTAACCAGTAGTTTGCTGGCATGGGTAATTAACATTCAAAATTCAAATAGGATTAAGGCTTTTAGTAGAATGAATATACAAAGGCTTGGTTTTCTTTCATATCTTGGCTTTGCGGCTTTTTTCGCCGATTGCTCTCTAGTTATGCTTTGTGCTTTACCTGCAATCGCTGTTCCGAGTGAATTACCCAAACCAAGGGTAGCTACGCCAAAGCCACCTGCGCCCGTACAGGTACCGCTCAATCGGATACCCGAACCTGAACCTGTCCAACCCTCAACCCGATCGGGTGGCAGCCCAAGCTACTACAATAATACCCCTGTTGACAATACGCCACGATATAGCCCACAACCAGAACCCCGCTTTGTTGACTCCCGCCCTCGTCAACTTCTGTATAAAGATGTGGTGGGCTGCAATGAAGAGGGACATATTACCGCTATTCGCCGTATTAGCTTAGGGGAAGTTGCTCACTGTGTGATTAGTGACAATAGTTTTCGCAATAATAATGGTAGACCTGTGCATATCTACCAATTTCAGGGCAAGGCCAATCAGCCTATTGTTTCTAAGTTAATTGGCGGGAAACCAGGTGATTGGCAATTGAGTCCTTACCTCATATTGCTGGGACCTGATCGCCAGGTAATTGCCGCAGACGATAACACCAGCAGACAAAGGGTTGCCCAAGTAAATGTCAAACTACCGGAAACAGGTATCTATACCATATTGGCTAGTAATGGCGATCCAAAGCAGACCGGACGTTATAGCGTAGTTGTAGAGAGAGATACAAACATCTACACCGTCGATCAGCTCGATGAACTCGACAGTCGCAGTTCAAGGCTCAGCCAGGATAATAGTGCTTACGAGATTTCTGAATTTCAGGGCGAACAAGACAGGCTTGTGACAATCAGAGCCAGCAGTTATAGCTTTTTCCCAGTTGTATATTTGCTTGACTCCGACGATCGCATTCTGGCTAGTAATGAAAATACCGTTGGCGATCGCAATACCACAATTGAATATCGACTACCTAAAAGTGGTACTTATAGGGTTTTGGTAAACTCCTTAAGGCCTGAAGATCGCGGCTCTTATCGGTTAACCATTAGCTCGTCTTCTCAGTTGCGCTAGTTTGGCGGTGACCATAGCTGGCGATCTCAACAACTATGACATTGCCGAATACCGATCATACCCAGGACATAAATTGCAAGATATTGTTTACATTCGTTAACATTCATTTATACTATGTAAATATCTGCTTTTGCCGATCGAGGCAAGATTAAAGCTGCGTACTCGATATACCTTGGGACG
The DNA here is from genome assembly GCA_943367755.1 of Rhizobium sp. Q54. GTDB lineage: Bacteria > Cyanobacteriota > Cyanobacteriia > Pseudanabaenales > Pseudanabaenaceae > PCC-6802. Next base: position 72,768 of record CALRKB020000020.1, read on the forward strand.
AAACTTGGGGAGCAAGGCAGTTTCTGCAACCTCTTCCAAACCTGCCTGCCCGTATGGAGCAGAAGATTGGAGAAAGCAGATTTTTGTTAGTACATTTACTTGTTAGGAGCGTTCATGCCCTCTTCCTTCTCATCTCTTGGTATTTCCGAAGCACGCATTCAGGTTTTGGAGTCATTAGGTTTTACAGAACCAACGGAAATACAGTCTCAGTCTATTCCTCATCTTCTCGAAGGTCGGGACATCCTGGGTCAAGCTCAAACCGGCACTGGTAAAACAGCCGCGTTTGCACTGCCCATCATGGAGAGACTAGATACATCAAAAAATACGCTGCAAGCCCTGATCCTCACTCCTACCCGCGAGCTCGCAATTCAGGTCAGTCAAGCAATTCGCACCTTTAATCTCAGACCCGGTGCCAAGATCCTCACGGTTTATGGCGGCCAGTCGATCGAACGCCAAATTTCGCAGCTAGAGCGCGGCGTTCACCTGGTAGTTGGTACACCTGGTCGTGTGATCGATCTGATGGATCGCGGCAAGCTTAAGCTCAATAACCTATCCTGGTTCGTCTTAGATGAAGCCGATGAAATGCTAAACATGGGCTTTATTCAAGATGTAGAAAAGATTTTAGCGTTGACGCCACCGGAGCGTAAAACGGCGTTTTTCTCAGCTACGATGCCCCCGCAGATCAAGCGCTTGGTCAAGAACTACTTGCGATCGCCCGTGATGGTTAAGGTTGAGTCCAAGGAGACTGCACCTAATAAGATCGAGCAACAGGTTTATATGGTGCCCCATCACCTCACGAAAGAGGAATCTCTGCTACCGATCTTAGAACTAGAAGCTCCTGGCTCCGCGATCATTTTTGTCCGCACTAAGGATTCCGCTAGCAGGCTAACCGATCTGCTGCAAAGCGCTGGACACAGCGTCGATGAATATCATGGCAATCTCTCACAGGTGCAACGTGAGTCTTTATTGCGCCGCTTCCGCAATCAACAGGTCAAGCTAGTTGTGGCGACTGATATCGCAGCTAGGGGCCTTGATATTGATGGTCTTACCCACGTAATTAATCTGGAACTACCAGATGACCTGGAGCGCTATGTCCATCGTATCGGTCGTACAGGTAGAGCAGGGCGCGAAGGTAGAGCGATTACGTTAATCAACTCTAGAGAGCGCTTTAAGCTACGCAACCTCGAAAAACAAATTGGTCAAACCTTAGAGGTAGTGCAACTGCCCTCAATTGGTCAAATCCAAGCAAATCGGATCGCGCGATTTACTGAGCAGATCCATCAAGCGCTGAGTGGCGAGCGCTTGGCTTCCTTTTTGCCCTTAGTGTCGCAATTGTCTGAGGATTACGATCCACAGGCGATCGCAGCAGCAGCACTGCAACTGGCCTATAGTCATGTGCAGTCCGAGCAATCGGAGCAGGCGGTAATGAACGTGCTATCTAAGCAGTCAGACAAGAATTCTGGCCATGTACCCAAGCCCGTTAAGCGCGGTGGCGGTGGTGGTGGTTATTCCGGTGGTGGCGATCGCCGTTCTAACTATGATAATCGTGCCAGCCGCACTGGCGGTAGAGTGGCAGGCGGTTCACCTAGCCCAGTCAAGAAATAAGGGAATTAGAAGCACCAAGCTCTAAACCTTGATTTTCTAGTAGCTATTAGTCTGTTGCGCATCTACCGTTTGGTGAAGCTAAGTGCAATGGACTGAGAGCTTTTTTTTGAGTAGACAAATCCAGGAGAGTTGGAACCAAAAGCGGAATTCGACAGGTAGCCCAAAAATATTTCAGATGCGCTTCCCTCAATCTTTTCAGCACCCCCTTGCCCTTTGTCGAAGATTTTATCAACGAGTTGGACAAAGGGCTGAAAATTTGCAAACCAGAGTTTGGGTTGAGCCGAATTCAGCGTGGGTGGTTAGGCTTTTGCCTGATGGGTATAATCCTGAGCAACAGCGTATGCTGGGCAAGATTTGAGCAAGCGAGTCTGGGGAAATACAAGCTTGGAGCCTTATCGAGGATGTTTCGTAAGGCCAAATTACCGTGGGAGATAATGCTACCTTACTTTTCACGGCATCTCTGAAAGCCCTTTCAGATCTGACTTTTCCTGCTAAGTCCTACAGCCCATATTTGACAGTACTTAGAGAACTTGGTCTTAGCGTTGGGCTATAGTTGCTCAAACGATAGGAAAGGGATAGACGATGGAGTCAGAAATTTGGTCAGGCACTATCAATAGTTTTCGACAGCGCTAAGGAGCTTAAACGGGCTTATGCGTTCTTGGCTAATGCAAAAACGAGCTTTGCAAAGATAATCGCACCCCACTTCAAAATAACCGCCAGCATCGTGAGAACAGAGGTATTGGTGTTAAGTGTTGGGGACACAACCTATCTGGACTATCGCGCAATTCTGGAGAAAAAGGATGGTAATGGGGGAAATGGGTTGCTTCTGCATAGTGCCCTGGCTGTTGACCCAAAGTAATACCAAATCGTGAAATAGGCAGGGCTTACGCACACGTTTCTTAACAATTAAGGGAAGTAAAGGTTGACAAGCGTTTGACCAGCATAGGATAAGGCAATAACTATACAGGGTCACTCCTTATTTCTATGACTGATTCACCCGTTGCCGCGCTAGCAGAACATTTCAAC
>CALRKB020000021.1:0-73992 GCA_943367755.1 Rhizobium sp. Q54
TGCGGATGTAGGATCTTTAATAACCATTCATAGCAAGCTTGCTCATCTAACAACTGGGTCAGGGGAAACTTTATCATGGTATGTCTGACAATTTATGAAAACGGCTTTCTCCTATTTTGCCATTTCACCTACTTACCTAGATGAGCGAAAAGCGATTGTACCCTGTGATTGGTTGTAGATCGGGAATAATATCTATCCCATTTGCTGTGAGATGTTGCTGAAATGCTTCCAGATTGCCAACTTGAAAACATATATGTCGTCTGGACAAATCGTTCCTGACATTCTGTTCCGTACTGACGTGCAGTTGGATATCTCCTAATTTGAACCACGCACCACCAGAGGCTTTGATTGCATCTGGTTTGGGTAACTCTGGTAGTTCCAAAATAGTGCTGTAGAAAAACAGCGTTTCCTTTTCGGTTTCGGGCGATACCGTAATTTGAATATGATCGATCGCATTAAGCCACATCTTCTATCCCTCCAGGGTCTTCAGAAAAATCAGGTTCCCGATAGTCTTGTAATGCACCGAGTTGCTTAATGCTCGGCCAGATCTTCGTTGCTGCGATCGCTACGGCAATCGTCCCGATACCACCACCCACGACCGATAGTACAGGCCCAAACAGAGCGGCAGTCAGACCCGACTCGAAGCCACCCAGTTCGTTCGAGGCACTGATAAAGACATTGTTAACTGCGGCGACGCGACCGCGTAGGTGCTCCGGCGTGCGAATCTGTACCAGAGTGTGGCGAATTACCACGCTAATGCTATCCAGAGCACCACTCAGTGCCAGCATCAAAAGTGATAGCCAGACCCAACGGGACAACCCGAAAACGATCGTCACGATGCCAAAACCTACCACTGACCATAAAAGCGCACTTCCCGCTTTGCGCAATGGCGGTAGATAGGCTAAGGTCACTGCCCCGATCAGCGCCCCAATCGAGGGAGCAGCTTGCAGGCATCCTAATTCCACGGGACCTACTTGCAGGATGTCCTTAGCAAAGATCGGTAGCAATGCTGTTGCTCCTCCTAGCAGAACGGCAAACAGATCGAGGGCGATCGCCGCTAAAATCAACTGATTCTTCCAGACGAATTCAATACCTGCCGATAGCGCTTTCAAGGACATGGGTTCCGAGGTGCGCACGATATTTGGTGGTTCGGCGATCTCGCCCATTGCCCAGAAACAGAGACACGCAGTTGCGGCGGACAGAACGTATACACCCGTAGCACTACCGAGGGCGGCGATCGCCAGCCCGCCTAAGGCAGGCCCGACTACTGCGGCAATCTGAAAGCTACTGCTATTCCAGGTAGCAGCATTTGTGAAAGCACTTAACGGTATCAACTGCCAGACCAGGGCATCGCTCGCCGGTTTCAGGAAAGCCCGTCCGACTCCAATCGCCAGCAGGCAAGCGTACACCAGCCATATTTCACCCTTGACATAGGAGATGGCGGCCAAAGCTAGGGAGCATAAAATTAACAGCAGCAACGAGAACAGCACCGTGCGCTTGCGATCGCTGCGATCGGCGACGTGCCCCGCAAGCAATGTCAGAAGTATCATGGGGATGACTTGTGCTAGACCTACCCCACCCAGCGCCAGCGCCGATCCGGTACGCTCGTAGAGTTCCCATCCCAACGCTACTGTCTGCATTTGAAATGCGGTAAATAATAAAACTCTCCCGATCGCAAATAGACGGAAATCACGAAACCGCAATGCGGCAAAGGGATCGTGAGAGGAGATGTTCGTACGTTTGTTGGAATTCGCAGTTGGATCGGTGTGCGTTACCTGTTTGTTGCTGTTTAAGCTCATGGAAAAGATATTTGGTTTCAGGTTTGTGGAGGTTCTACCAAGGTTTCCTCAAATACTTGCTTGAGCAGGCCCAATCCCAGATCGATGTTGGCAACCTGCTCTTCGCTCAGTGAGTTTAAAAGATCCGCAATATAGGCACGAGTTTGTGCCCGTGCTTTTTGGAGGTGCTGGTTTCCCGCTTCTGTTAGTTTGAGGGAAACGCGGCGACGCTCTGCTGGATGGTCGCATCGATCGACAAAGTCGCGTTGCACCAGACGTTCAGTATTAGCAGATGCTGTGGCGAGGGTTACACCCAAATGTTCCGACAATGCCGAAAGCGAAGCACCAGGATTGCGATCGAGAAAGGCTAACGTTCGGAACTGGGGAACAGACAGCTCGGTGGCGTTACGAGCCCGCATATCTGCTCGAATAAATCGCATCACGAGAGGAATTGTTTCCATGACTTTCGCGGCACATTGTTCTGAAATCGATGCTGAAGCTTCTCTCCGAGGAGATTTTTTTGAGCCCATTGGATGGATAGTCTCCCTAACTCGCTGATGCAATGAAGGTGCATCGGCTATTCTACCGTAAAGAAGGCAGTTCCTGGTTTCTGGGTCAGCCTTCACTACAGTTTGCAAGTTATATGCAGCTAGATAAGGAGCATTTCGTTTCCAAGCTACATTCCCATCTGCGGATACAATCGCCCGCAGATGATCGTCAGGACAGTCGCTACCAGTAATAAAACAGCGGCATCAAATCCAAACCCATAGGCACTGGAGCCATTTGTCAGCATAAAGCCTCGTATGGCATCGACCGTATAGGTTAGGGGATTGAGGTGGGAGATCGCCTGCAACCAATTGGGCATGAGGGAAATAGGATAGATCGCGTTGCTGGCAAAAAACAGCGGCATCGTCATGAGCTGCCCCATGCCATTTACGCCCTCTCGCGATTTCACCAGACAGGCAACAATTAGGGAGAAGATAGAAAAACAGGCGGCTGCCAATAGCACGATCGCCACCACTCCCAGGATTGCTAGAGGGTTGAGGTTGACATGCACTCCCATCCATAAAGACAGGAGATAGACAAAAAGCACTTGGGACAAGCTGCGTATTCCCGAGGATAGAGCTTTTCCCAATACCAGGGCTTCGCGGGGGGTAGGGCTGACCAGGAATTTATGCACGATGCCTAAGTCCCGTTCCCAGATAATCGACATGCCGCCGCTGAAAATGGCGATGAACAGTACGCTCTGCGCCAGAATGCCAGCAGCCATAAAGTCCAGATAGGGAAGATCGCCCGTAGGAATGCCCCGAATGCGGGTAAACACCTGCCCGAAGATGGCGAGCCATAGGGTAGGCTGTACTGCCCGCAGCCAGAGATCGGTAGGATCGTGGCGCAGCTTGCGCACTTCCAATTCCGTAATAACCAGCGTCTTGGTCGCTAGTTCTGCGATCGCCCGCAGCCAATTGTGCGGATGCGCAACCCGTCTGTTAGCCCAACCGCTGAGCCGTACGTCGAATTCTTGAGGTTTCACGATAGCTGACTCCTGTTGTTAATCGATCGCCCGTATAGTGAATGAAAGCATCGTCCAGCGTTGCGCCACTTGTGTTTAAGGACGCCTTTAAATCGGCAGGGCGACCCGTTACAACGACGCTACCTGCTTGCATAATGGCCACGCGATCGCACAGACTATCTGCCTCGTCTAAAAAGTGCGTCGTCAAAATTACAGTAGTGCCGCAATCTGCCTGGAGCTGTTTTACCAGCGCCCAGACATTACTGCGAGCTAGGGGATCTAATCCCACCGTCGGCTCATCTAGAAATAGCACCTGGGGCTGGTGCAGGATCGATTGCCCGATTTCCAGGCGGCGGATCGTACCGCCGGAATACTCGCGCACCAATCGATGCGCCATATCTTGCAGACCCATAAAGGACAATACATCGCGAATGCGGCGATCGCGTTGTTTGCGGGGAATGTCATACAGCTTGGCAAAAATCAGCAGATTTTCATATCCCGTGAGGCTGCCATCCGCAGATAGGGACTGGGGGACGTAGCCAATTACCCGGCGTACCGCCGCTGCCTGACGCACGATGTCCAGCCCCGCGATCAAGGCATGTCCCCCACTGGGTGGGAGTAGGGTTGCGAGCATTTTGATCGTGGTACTCTTACCAGCCCCATTTGGCCCCAGCAAACCAAATACTTCGCCGGATTTGACTGCAATATTCAGATAATCGACAGCCCTCATTTTACCGAAATCGCGAGTGAGAAACTGTGTTTCCAGAATGGCATCGCCGATCGCATCAGGTGGTTGCACTTTGCCAGGTGACTGACCCGACATCCGATCTCCCTTTCCAGTTAATCCTGTCACAGATACAAGTGCTCCATATAATTAGATAATCTAATAATTAGTTATACATATTAGACTATCTAAGACTCAACTAAATTGCAATACATAAAGTTTGACGATCTAACAATTAGGATTACACATATTTGTAATCTACAAGACTTGTATTTTTGCGGAGGTCTATGTAAAATGCCAAGTTAATCTACGATAAATCGCTCGAGAAATAGTACTATTTTTGCTCTGTTACTGTAGAGCACTTCCAGTCAAGCTTTCCTATTTCGTAAGTAGTGGGAGTGGTTTGCCAGACTTGGCTCCAAGAGTCCGATCTCTTTAAAAGCACGGTCAATATTAATTCTGTGTCTAGCAAGAGGTAAAAAGCGCGTGAGTTTTGAACGATTGGGAATGCGATCGCCTGTTATTTCTGGGCAGGATTGTCCCTAACCAACAGCGGCGCAAACGCCGTGTCGAATTGGGTGAGATTTAGATCGAGCCGGAGCAAAATATTTATCAAAAGGGAGCTAGGATCGCGGTGATCGAACTTGTCAGTGAATCGCGTTGCATCAAGTGCAATCTTTGCGTATCGGTCTGTCCTACTAATGTGTTTGACAAGGTGACAGATCGCCCCCCCGCAATCGCTCGCAAAAGCGATTGTCAGACCTGCTATATGTGCGAGCTGTATTGTCCGGTCGATGCCCTATATGTCGCTCCCCATGCGGATGAATCTGTAGAAGTGGACGAAAGAGTATTGGTGTCGGCGGGATTTCTAGGGAGCTATCGCGCAGATGTGGGCTGGGGCAGAGGACGTACTCCCACTGCCAGCAAGGACAAATCTGCCTACTCCTAAATCTAGCAGCGATCGGAGGTAATCCCTTTGTGAATACCGTTCTCACCAGACTATTGCCGGAGAATCCCGTGCGCGGAACGAAGATTCCATCATACCTTTTCAAGCAATCCATCATTTATCAAGGAGCAACCTTTATGTCTGGTTATATAACCGCCAAACAGGATTCGAATCGCAATTTCGGGCTGAGTTTGGATGCAGATGTCCTGGTACTGGGAGGTGGCCCAGCTGGCACCTGGGCAGCATGGAGTGCAGCAACGAGCGGTGCTAAGGTGGTTCTGGTAGATAAAGGCTACTGCGGTACCAGCGGTGCGGCGGCAGCAGCGGGGAATGGCGTATGGTACGTCCCCCCCGACCCAGAACAGCGGGAAGCAGCGATGGCCAGCCGTGAGGCGATGGGTGGATTTCTCGCCCAACGGGATTGGATGACGCGCGTATTAGATCGCACCTATGACAATGTCAATGCCCTAGAGGCTTGGGGCTTTCCTTTTAAGCTTGATACTAACGGACAACCCATTCGGCGATCGCTCCAGGGTCCTGACTATCTGCGCTTCATGCGTCAGAAGATTAAGCAAGTCGGTGTAGAAATTCTCGATAACAGTCCGGCGCTGGAATTATTGGTGGATAGTGATGGAGTTGTGGCTGGAGCAGCAGGAATTAACCGCCACAGTGGCGATCGCTGGACCGTGAAAGCAGGAGCTGTTGTGGTCGCGACGGGAGGCTGCGCTTTTTTGAGTAAAGCTCTGGGCTGTAACGTTCTGACTGGCGACGGTTTGTTGATGGCAGCGGAGGCTGGTGCTGATTTCTCCGGCATGGAGTTCTCCAATGCCTATGCGATTAGCCCTAGTTTCTCTTCCGTGACAAAAACTCGGTTCTATGATTGGGCTTCTTTTACCTATGAAGACGGTACGGTAATTGAAGGAGCTGGCTCCAAAAAAGGACGCTCTGTCATTGCCCAGACCCTCTTGACGCAACCGGTTTACGCCCGCCTTGATGTGGATATGACCGAAGAAGTCAAAGCCTGGATGCGGGCATCGCAACCAAATTTCTTTGTCGTCTTCAATCGCGTTGGCATCGACCCGTTTACGCAGCGGTTTCCCATCACGCTTCGCTTGGAGGGAACGGTACGCGGTACGGGTGGGATTCGCATTGCAGATTACACTTGCGCCACATCAGTGCCCGGCCTGTATGCGGCGGGAGATGCGGCGACGAGAGAACTGATCTGCGGTGGCTTTACCGGCGGTGGCAGTCACAATGCCGCGTGGGCAACATCCTCTGGCTACTGGTCCGGTCAATCGGCGGCGGCATACGCGCTGCGGTTGGGAACAAATGCCAAGCAGAGAGCCGTGCAGGCTGTGGGTGGCGCTGGCTTGCAGGACGAAGGGCCGCGTCCTTTCTCACCGGAGGAGGCGATCGCTGCCACGCAAGCGGAAGTTTTCCCCTATGATCGCAACTTGTTCCGTTCTGAAGCTGGTTTAAAAGAATCCTTGGAACGCCTGAATGACCTGTGGCAGGAAATTAGCAACAGCGGCGTGCAACCCGACAGTCAGATCGTCCGCGCGCGTGAAGCCGCAGCGATGGTGGCAACAGCACGCTGGATGTACGCTAGCGGACTGCAACGGCGGGAAACCAGAGGCATGCACAAACGCACGGACTATCCCCAACAAGATCCGAGCCAGCAAAGACGCTTGATCGGTGGTGGCCTGGACAGAGTTTGGGTCAAACCAGATGAAAATGTTAGCCGTGCTGATGCCGTTTCTCAAGATTCTCCCAAAGAGTTAGTTACGGTGCGATAGACCTTGGGAGTGGTAGGGGGGGATTTAACTTGAATTCAATAAACGATCTATACCAACAAATAACTATTTATGACTGTTGCAATTAACCGCGTCGAGCAGAATACGATTCGCCGTCGAGGAACGGGGTTGAGAGCCTACGATCCTTCCAAGGTATTTCAGGGATATACGCTGTTTACTCCCCTAACAGGTCAGGGCGAAGTCTATCTCATTGATATTGAGGGTGAAATAGTCCGCGAATGGAAGCTACCCTATCTCCCCGGCCTTTTTGCGTATCTACTACCCAATGGAAATCTTTTCTACAACGGCAAAACTCCTGAAAGTCCGCCGCGATTTCCCGCCTGGCAGCTATTTAAAGGTGGTGTTGTTTTAGAGGTAGAACCCTCAGGGAAAATTATCTGGGAGTACAAACATCCCGACCACCATCACGATGGTCGGCGACTGCGGAACGGCAATACGATTTTGCTAGCGATTGAAAAAATTCCCCGCGACCTAGTGCCTCGCATCCAGGGTGGCGTACCCGGAACGGAAGTGGATGGTACGGATATCTATGCCGACGTCCTCTATGAAGTTACCCCAGCAGGAGAGATTGTCTGGACGTGGCACGCCCACGAGCATCTCGACCCGCATACCGATGTCATTACCTCCCAGGATCTGCGCCATGAATGGAGTCACGGCAATACGGTCGGCGAATTGGCCGATGGCAACATCGTTGTTAGCTTCCGCAATATTTCTACGGTTGTCATTATTGATCGCCAGACCGATAAAATCGTCTGGAAACTGGGAGCAGATGTTCTGGCACACCAGCACTATCCCAACGAGCTACCCAACGGCAATTTGCTGATTTTTGATAATGGTACGCACCGTCGCAATATTGCCCTCCCCTATTCCCGCGTTATCGAAGTGAATCGTCAGACCAAAGAGATTGTGTGGGAGTACAAAGATAACCCTCCCCAGAATTTCTTTAGCCCTTACATTTCTGGCGCGCAACGGTTGCCCAATGGCAATACTTTGATAACCGAAGGCAATTTTGGCCGCATCTTTGAAGTGACGGCAGGGGGCGAGGTGGTTTGGGAATACATCAATCCCTATTTTGCCCCGCGCAACGTACCTGACGAGCAGGCGGCGATCGCTGGCGGCGAACAAAATTCTGTCTTCCGCGCCTTTCGCTATGCGCCTGAAGAGATCCCCTGGCTCTAGTAAATAGCCGTTGCGATTATTCCTTTCGTTCTTTTTTATTCTCCTGATTTACAGAATTGATTATGAAATACAACCGTCTTGGTGAAAGCGACCTGCACGTTTCCGAAATTACGCTCGGGACGATGACCTTCGGTCAACAAAACACGATCGCTGAAGCGCACGAACAGTTAGATTACGCCATCGCTCAGGGCGTAAATTTTCTGGATGCAGCGGAAATGTATCCCGTTCCCCCGCAAGAAAAAACTCAAGGCTTAACGGAAAGCTACATTGGCGAATGGTTAGCTCGCCAGCAGCGAGATAAGCTCATCGTTGCCACGAAAATTGCCGGGCCCGGACGGATTTTCCCATGGTTGCGCGATGGCAAATTAGCGATTGATCGCAAAAATGTCGAACGAGCCGTTGACGACAGCCTCAAACGCCTGAAGACAGATTATATCGATTTGTATCAAATTCACTGGCCCGATCGCTACGTGCCTCAGTTTGGGGAAACTGCTTACGATATTGCAAAGGAGCGCGAAACCGTTCCGATTAGCGAACAACTTGCAGTCTTTAACGATCTGATTAAAGCGGGTAAGATTCGCTACATCGGGGTTAGCAACGAAACGCCTTGGGGTATTACCAAGTTTAGCCACGTTGCCAAAAAACTGGGGCTGCCTAAGATCGTATCGATTCAGAATGCCTACAGCCTGATCAATCGAACTTTTGACTTGGGTTTAGCAGAAGTTTCCCGTAAAACGAATGTAGGATTGCTGGCTTATAGTCCCCTCGCTTTCGGACTTCTCACTGGGAAGTACCTGCAAGGAGATCCCGGACGAACTCGCTTGACATTATTTGAAGGATTTGGCGATCGCTATCGCAAACCTAACGTGAATGAAGCCGTAGCCGCTTACGTGGAAATCGCACGTGCTCACAATATCAAACCGAGTGCTCTGGCACTCGCCTTCGTTCGCAGTCGCTGGTTTGTCGCCAGTACGATTATCGGTGCGACCACACTGGATCAACTGCGCGAGAACCTGGACAGCTTGAGTGTCGAGCTAGATACATCCATCCTGGCAGAAATCGATGCCATTCATACACGCTATCCCAATCCCGCTCCTTAATTTGTGAGTTCGATATACCTTATACCAATTCTTCAAAATTGAACTACACATGAACCTATGTACGGGCGAACGGCCGTTCGCCCCTCCAGTAATCTATAAATTTACTTTAGGGAATTGGTATTACTTTACAATCTTCCTCTTCTCCATAGGAGAGGGGTTGAGGAAAAGTCGAATTTCATCAATCGAACTGACATGATTTTAGAACCACAATTAAAACAACAAGTATCCCCATGACCGAACTACATTTATACAGCGCCCAAGCTTGCCCCTTTGCCCACCGCACGCGATTGGTTTTGCTAGAAAAAGAAGTTGACTTCCAACTTACGGAAATCGACTTGCAAAACAAACCGGAATGGTTCGCGCAGATTTCTCGCTATGGCAAAGTGCCTGCCATCAGGCACGGCGACAACGAAGTCTACGAGTCGGCGATTATTAACGAATATCTGGATGAAGTCTTTCCCGAGCCGCCATTATTGCCGCGCGATCCTGGCAGTAGAGCGATCGCCCGCATCTGGATCGATTATGCCAACACGCGCTTTGTCCCGGCGGTTTCCAAACTTTTACGCGGACAAGATGCTGAAGAACAACAGCAGGGACGTTTGGAGCTTTTGGAGTCCATTCTCTACATCGAACGCGAAGGATTGGGTAAATTATCGGGTGATGGCCCTTACTGGTTCGGTGATACCCTAACGCTAGTGGATCTGACCTTCTATCCCTGGTTCGAGCGCTTACCAGCGTTGGATTACTATCGCAACTTTACGCTACCTTCGGAGGTATCTCGTTTACAGAAATGGCAAAAGGCCGTATGGAATCGCAAGTCCGTGCGCGCCATAGAAAATCCTGCAAGCTTCTACATCGAGCGCTATGCTAAATTTGCCAATCAACCCCTTGTTACTTCTACAAGGTAGTTATAGCAATACAACTTTACTCGAATAAGCTTGCTTTTTTTATGCAGATGTGGGAACCTATTTCTAGATAATACGATAAATCGATAGGAATTAAGTAGATTGTTTCTAAAAGTGCTTTGTTTATTGTGTTTATCTAGTTAGAGCCCACCGAAGCACTGGCATTTCAGAGCAATATTCGGTACGTATGAGGAACAGATAGAGGCTGATGCAGATTTCTTAGTTCGAGAAGTCTGATAATGCTACGAATTTTAGAAGTTTAAGGAATTTAAGGAGATTATGGTATGACAGTTGCTGTAGAACGTCCTAAAGGGAGAACTCGGTCGGCAGAAATTAGAGATAAACTGGGATATCTCATTATCGATACCGATGTCCATACCCAGGAATTCGAGTCACCCGCTGGAACTTCACACCAGTCTGAACCGCGACTTCTTTAAAGGTACGGCAGTCGAGCAAGCAGCAACGGAATTCTTAGCAGATGGTGATCGCTAATATTCGCTAAATACTCATTGTGTCCGCATGCATAGTAGGGTTTGAAAGGTTTCCTAAAACTCTACTATGCGAAGTATAACCACCATAAATTAAAACTAAATACTCGGAGAAGGGTGAACCCATGCAAGATTGGCAAGAAAATTGGAGATTTGGACGGCGATCGAAACCTACGCGTCGGGCGTTCTTGTTTGGAGCTGCTTATAGTTTGGTGCTATCTACAACACTATTTGGTTGCAGTCCAACAACAACATCTTCAACTGCCTCCTCAACATCAGCAACATCGCCGCAAATCCAGACAACTACCGCTAATTCTGAGAAAAAGGTAATACGCATCGTACGTTCCAAACAGCTCACTGCTTTAGCTGTGTTGGAAAAACAAGGAACGCTGGAAAAAGCATTTCAGCCCCTTGGTTATGAAGTGAGATGGGCAGAATTCGCTGCTGGGCCTCAGCAACTCGAAGCATTAAATGCGAATGGTCTGGATATTGCCTCGACGGCAGAATCCCCTCCTATTTTTACGCAAGCAGCAGATAAACCGTTTGTCTATCTAGCAGCAACACCAAGGAACGGTAAGCCAGTAGCGCTCTTAGTTCCCAAAAACTCTTCTGCTAAAAGTATCGCAGATTTAAAGGGTAAAAAAATCGCATTCCAAAAAGCCTCCATCGGTCATTACCTGACCGTGAAAGCATTAGAAAAAGAAGGACTGAAGCTTGAAGATGTTGAGTCTGTTTTCCTGCCTCCTCCCGACGCGAGTGCAGCTTTTAGCCAGGGTAAAGTAGATGGATGGTTTATTTGGGATCCCTTCATTACACGAGTTGAAGTAAGTGGTGTTGGACGAGTTCTTCTCGACGGCGAAAAATTGCGAGACACCAGAAATTTTTATTCCACCACACCCAAATTCTATCAAGAGAATAAGGAAGCGATTAAACTCTTTCTAAGCGAATTACAAAAGGCTGAGCTTTGGACAAAAGATCATCCGAAGGAAGTGTCTGAGTTGTTAGCAGATGTGACCAAGCTCGAACCGTCTATCTTGCTGAAAATGCATGACAAGTACGAGTATGGATTGCGACCAATTACTGAGGACGTGATTCAAGAGCAAGAAAGGGTAGCTGAGATGTGGTACAAGCTGAAATTGATTCCTAAAAAGCCCGATGTGCGTACTGGTTTTTTGAAGCCAGAAGAATACGCAGCAATTACACCTAAAGAAGTTCTGGCTCAGAAGTGAAAATCTATCTTTAGTATCCAGCAGCAACTTCCCTAAAAGAATTGTTGTGGGAGAATCATTGCGATCGGGGTAGGCTTCGTAGGTGGAAACGGTTATAGATCGATACAAAGCGCTAAGCCTGTTCTTATATGAGAAGTTCTATTCTTAGTTTTATCTAAACAAAAGACAAAAGTATGCCTACGCTAACTCGAACAGAATTTCAGGTTACACCTCTAGATGCTCCATTAGGATCTGTTGTAACGGGTTTAGATGCCAGCAAACCAGTAAAGCCAGAGATATTGCTACAACTCAAACAAGCCCTGCGCGATCGCCATATTCTGATCTTCAAAGACCAGAAATTATCCGATTGGCAGCTTTTTGATTTCGCCATGTACTTTGGCGATCTCTTCGTTCCCTCAGATGCGACACCAGTACTAGCCTCTGCACCTGGAGTTACACCGCGCGTAATTCCTATTTCCAATGCAGATGGAGGGTATACGGGAACTGGCGAGTTATCGTTTCATGCCGATCACCACTGGACTCCTTACCCTTCCAGTGGCTCTTTACTTTACGCCGAGGAAGTCCCTCCTGAAGGCGGAAATACGTACTGGCTTAACCTGAATCTCGCCTATGAAACCCTGGATGAAGCAACCAAGGAACGGATTGCCGATCTGCAACTGATTACCTACAACCCCTTCGTGCGCGATCCTCATACACCTTCGCCCAAGTATCGACTCGATCGCAGTATTCCTCTCATCAGTCCAGTCTATCCCCATCCTCTGGTGCGGACGCATCCTGAAAGCGGTAAGAAGATTCTCTTTCTTGGAGCTGAGACAGAAGTGGCACTTGTGGGCGTAGATCCCGAAGCGGGATCGGCTTTGATTGCCCAACTCAGAGAACATCTCACTCAACCCCGCTTTTACTACAAGCATAAGTGGGCAGTGGGCGATATCGTTTATTGGGATAACCAAGCAACTTTGCACTATCGCGAACCCTTCGATTCCAAGTATCGTCGCGTACTGAAACGCGTCAGCCTGGCAGGTAGCCGTCCTTTTTAATCGAATTCAAAAATTTACGGAGTTTTGCAGATGGTAACATCAGTTTCGCAAACTACTTACGACCCCACGCTATTTCAAGGGGCTTCCTGGTACTATGCCCGTTATCGATCGCGATATCCCCAAGCCCTATTCGATAAGTTAGGCGATTTGTTTCGGCTTGATGGCAAAGGAAGATTGCTGGATATCGGCTGCGGTGCGGGTTTAGTGGCAATTCCCTTTAGCGATCGCTTTGCGGAAGTCGTTGCGGTCGATCCCGATGCCGATATGCTCAAAGAAGCAAAAGCTGAGGCAGAAACTGCTGGAGTCAAAAATATTCGCTGGATTCACGATCGCGCCGAATCCATTGCTCCCGAGTTAGGGCAGTTCCAACTGGCAACCTTTGGGCGTTCCTTTCACTGGACGCAGCGGGAATTCGTATTGGATAAACTCTACACCCTACTGTCGGATGATGGTGGGGTGGCTATTCTCAATACCGGCGACGATCCTTGGAACAGCCAGTTACCCTGGAAGCAAACTGCGATCGCTGTGGTTAAACGCTGGCTGGGCGATCGGCGGCGCACGGGACAAGGCGGCGAAGGTACGTGGAAACCCCTTGAAGTTTCGCACGCAGAAGTAATTGCCAGGTCTCGATTTCCCCGTCAGGATACCTATGAGATTAAGTTCCTCAAGCACTGGACGCTCGATTCTTATTTAGGGTATCTCTATTCCACTGCTTTTGCTTTGCCATCGTTCTTTGGTGAAAATCGCGAAAGATTTGAGACAGAACTGAAAGCCTCTTTGCTCGCAGTCGAACCATCTGGAACATTTACTGAAGAGCTTACCGCCACTGCATTAGTTGCTTGGAAATAAGCTTGAAGTGGCGATTGGCAATTGAACGTGCAAGATCCCAAACACACTTTTCCTAGAGTAGATCGTAAAAGAGAATTATGGCATCAAACTTCAAATTACCTCGTCGCCGTTTTATAGTAGCGGGCAGTCAGAGTTTAGCAGGGCTGTCGGCCACTTTACTATTAGGCAGTTGCAGCGAGCAAGGCCAGCAAGTTGCAACCAAATCTTCCTCCGACGCCCAAAACGCTGACACCAAAGCTGTGCAACCAAAGACAGCGAATATTAAAACTAAAGTTCTCCGCATGGGATATCAACAGGCAGGCGACATAGTGAAGGTTACGGGCGTTTTGGAAAAACGGTTAGAACCTTTAGGAGTGAAGGTAGAGTGGTTGCAGTTTGCCCAGGGGCCGCAACTGATGGAAGCCATGAATGTCGGCAGAATCGATCTGGGATCGGTGGGCGAAACGCCGCCGATTTTTGCTCAGGCTGCAGGGGCAAAGATTGTCTATGTTGTTGGCTCAAAAACAACGCCAGATACGGGGCGGAGCAGTATTATTGCGGTTCCCCCTAATTCTCCCATTCATAAGTTAGAGGAGATCAAGGGGCAAAAAGTAGTCTTTCAAAAAGCATCGGCTTCGCACTATCTGATCTTGCGCGCCCTAGAGGAAGTGGGTTTAAAGTATAGCGATATTCAAGTGCTGAGCATGCCGAATGTGGAAGCTCGCGCTGCATTTTTGCAGGGGCGAATCGCCGTTTGGGTAAGTGGAGATCCGCATTATGCGCTCGCAGAGAAGTTAGGTAAAATTCGCGTCCTCCGCGATGCTCGCGGCATCAAGTCCCCCGGTGGTTACTATGTGGGACTGCGGGAGTTTGCCGTAGAGAACCCAGAGTTATTAAAAATTGCGATCGAGGAAATTGACAAAATCGAGCAATGGGCGGAAGCAAATAAGAAAGAAGCCGCCAAGATCCTGGCTCCAGAGCAAAAACTGGAATTAGATGTGATGGAAACAGTAGTCAACCGCCGTCAGTTTGGTCGACGTGCTATTAGCCCGGCCTTAATCAAAGAGCAACAGCGCGTTGCGGATTACTTCTATAAAAACGGTTTAATTCCCAAACCTGTTAACGTTCGGGAAGCTTTGCTGACTGACGAACAATATGCTGCCATTACTCCTATCTCTATTAGCCAGAGTTAGGAAAAATATCTAAACGCTTGTGTATAGGTTTCCCCGATCTCATTTACGAACAAAGACTCTCATGACTATTGCAATAGAAAATGCCGCCATCCACACTTCGCGCGTTCGAATTTCTAATGGAACGCTGCAAATTGATGCCTACCTCGCCGAGCCTGCGCGCGAGGGTATATTCCCAGCAATTGTTGTCGCTCAAGAAATCTTCGGCGTTAATACGCACATTCGCGACGTAACGGAACGCTTGGCAAAAGCTGGGTATGTAGCGATCACTCCTTCCTTATTCCAGCGAGTTGCACCCGATTTTGAAGCGGGATACGGTCAGGAGGATATCCAGGTAGGAAGAGGCTACAAGGAACAGACCAAATCCGATGAATTGTTGAGCGATGTTCGATCTACGATCGCCTATCTTCAGAATTTGCCCAATGTCAAAGGGGATGCGATCGGCAGCATCGGTTTTTGCTTTGGCGGACACGTCGTTTACTTTGCTGCCACGCTGCCTGAGATTAAAGCTACAGCCTCCTTCTACGGTGGGGGAATTGCAACTAGCGCGCCTGGTGGTGGTAATCCCACAATCGAACGTACGACGGAGATTAAAGGTACCATTTATGCCTTTTTCGGCGAGCAAGACGCAGCGATTCCCTTGGAAGATGTCGATCGCATCGAAGCGGCGTTGACGAATGCGAACATTCCCCATCGGGTGTTTCGCTATCCCGAGGTCGGCCACGGCTTCTTTTGCGATAAGCGCGCTAGCTACAATGCAGAAGCTGCTGCCGATGCTTGGAAGCGCGTTCTAGAACTGTTCGAGCACAACCTGCAATAGGTTATCGCCAACTCTCGTAAAGAATATTTCAGGGCATTCCCAGCAACATCGCAACAAGAGAAAAGTTAAACCCATGAGTACGAAACAAAAACAACTGAGACTGGGCGCATTCTTGATGAGTTCCGGCCATCACTTAGCGGCATGGCGATATCCCGAAGCGCGTGCTGATGGCGGACTAAGCTTCGAGCATTTCAAGCAGATCGCCCAGACAGCAGAACGGGGCAAGTTCGATATGATTTTCTTTGCCGATGGCGTAGCAGTGCGCGATCGCGATAAGGACAAAGAAGCATTGAGCCGAGCGGGGCATGTCGTGCATTTCGAGCCTCTGACGTTGCTTTCTGCTCTCTCTGTTGTTACGGAGCACATTGGTTTAGCAGCAACGGTTTCGACTACCTACAACGAACCTTTTCACCTCGCCCGTAAGTTCGCCTCGCTGGATTATCTCAGCGGCGGTCGTGCGGCATGGAATCTCGTAACTTCGGCAACGGAAGCAGAAGCGAAGAACTTCAACCGCGAAAAGCACATGGAGCATGCGCCCCGTTACGAGCGGGCTAAGGAATTCGTCGATGTTGTGACTGCGCTCTGGGATAGTTGGGAGGACGATGCGTTCGTTCGTGATAAGGAGTCGGGGGTCTACTTCGATCCGGAAAAGCTGCATATTCCCAATCACAAAGGAAAACACTTCTCCGTGCGGGGGCCGCTTAACGTCGCTCGCCCCATCCAGGGCTATCCAGTCATCATCCAGGCCGGTTCTTCGGAAGACGGTAAGGATCTGGCGGCACAAACGGCGGAGGCAATCTTCACCGCACACCAAACCCTGGAAGACGCTCAGGCCTTTTACGCGGATGTAAAGGAAAGAGCGGTCAAATACGGGCGCTCCCCAGACGACATCAAAATTATGCCCGGCGTGTTTCCCACGATTGGTTTAACCGAGCAGGAAGCGAAACAGAAATTCCAGAAGTTGCAGGATGCGATCGATCCGCAGGTCGGGTTAGCTCTATTGGGCGGCATGTTGGGTGGCTTCGATCTGTCTGCGTATCCATTGGATGGGCCTTTACCCGATATTCCCGCAACCGAACTCGCACAAAGCCGCCAGCAACTGCTCGTCAATCTCGCTCGCCGAGAAAATCTAACTATCCGACAGTTGTATCAATGGATTGCTGGCGCGCGCGGACACTGGCAGATCTTCGGTACGCCCGTTCAGATTGCCGATCGCCTGGAAGAGTGGTTCTTGAACGGTGCGGCAGATGGGTTCAATATCATGCCGCCCTATTTGCCGGGTGGGTTGGAGGAGTTTGTCGATCTGGTGATTCCCGAACTGCAACGACGGGGACTATTCCGCACGGAATACGAAGGCCGTACTCTACGCGAAAACCTGGGTCTGCCGCGTCCAACGAATCAATTCGTTAAAAAAGTCTTGGCTCCTCTCTCGTAGAAGCGATCGCCTGCGATTCTTCAGCCTGTGAATGTATTAGGCGATTCAATTTATCCTTCATCCGAAACCCTAGTCAAAGTATTCTATGACTTCCTTCCCCAATCGACTGAGGTTGGCCGAGTCCATTTACAGGCACTTACCAGCATTTAAATGGCGCAACTTTCGCCTCTTATTTTGGGGACAACTGCTGTCTATGTCCGGTACGTTCATGACGCAGCAGTTGACAATTCCCTGGCTGATTTTTGACTTGACGAAATCTGCCTGGCTATTGGGCTTAGCAGGATTTCTGCAATTTTTGCCCACGTTACTGCTGATTCCCTTCTCCGGCGTATTAGCCGATCGCTGGAGTCGGCGAGATTTGTTGATGCTGGTACAGGTACTGGGGATTAGCATTTCCATCACCCTGACCGTTCTCACGTTTGTGGATGCAATTACTTTTGAGTCGCTGTTGGTGCTCAGTACGTTGAACGGTATGTTGAAGGGGCTGGATATGCCTATCCGCCACACGATTGTCACGGAAACCGTGGATGATCGCGCCGATTGGGGAAATGCGATCGCCCTGAATTCCGTCATGCTGAGTTCGTCTCTATTACTGGGGCCAGCGGTTGGAGGCATCTTAATTGCCTCTGTTGGAGTCAAATATTGTTTTCTCTACGACAGCCTAACTTACATCGCTGCCATCCTCACAATTGCCGCGATGGATATGAAGCCTCAGTTGCAAGATGCTACAACTCACGTCAGCGATACCTGGCTGCAATTGCGCGAAGGTCTTCAGTATGTTTCCAGAATGCTGCCAATTCGCGCTATCCTGGTGCTGCTGGGGTTGCAAAGTCTGGTTGGTATTTCCTATATCGCACTGTTGCCTGTCATTGCCGCTAATGTTTTGCATGGGAATGCCACTACGATGGCAATTCTGAGCATGGCAGGACCTGTTGGTTCCTTGAGTGCCTGTCTCTATCTCAGTTTGCGGCGAGAAATTTTGGGTTTAGAGCGGCTAATTGCCTTCGCCCAAGCAGCGATCGGCGTTGGGCTGATTTCTTTTGGTTTATCCCGCGCCATCTGGATTTCGCTGCCCATTCTAGTCTGCGTGGGGGGATTCGGCATTCTGCTAATCGCTTCTAGCAATACCATTATCCAGACCCTGGTAGAAAACGATAAACGGGGGAGAGTGATGAGTTTCTATGCCCTGGCAATGGTGGGAGTATTGCCCTTCGGCAACCTACTGGCAGGGAGTTTGGCACAGATCTTAGGCGCTCCCTTTGCACTGATGGTATGTGGTAGCGTTTGTATTTTGGGTTCGGTGTGGTTCTCTTCGCAAGTACCGTTGGTAACGCGATGGATCGAGCGAGAACTAAATTTGTCCAAATCAGCAATTGGTTGAGTGTGAATCGGTATCGGCATCAAAACATGGAGTACGATCCCCAACTTTGCACCAGTTTCGACCTGGATGAAATGTTTGTTGGATGTAGGTTCTTGAAACCCGATCCGGGCTATTCCTATGCGGCCAGTAGCATGGGATGCTCAGATGTTTAATATCCCGCATGGCGATCGACTACATTGCGTAACGGTTGTCCGGTACGGTAGCGATGCAAATTTTCTAAAAATAGATCTACGGTGCGCGTGCGGGTGCGCGGGGAACTCCAGGAGATATGAGGCGTGACAAACAAGTTTGGAGCCGACCACAGGGGGCTATCGGGGGGAAGGGGTTCCGTTACAAAGGCATCGATGCCCGCTCCGGCAATCCAACCTTCGCTGAGCGCGGTAAACAAGGCGGCTTCATCCACCAGCGCTCCCCGCGCAATGTTAATTAAATAGGCAGAACGCTGCATCGATCGCAGGACATCGGCGTTAATAACATTCTGCGTTTCGGGAGTTAATGGGAGTGCCAGCACGACGAAATCGGCTGCGGGTAGCAGGTTGTACCACTCGTTCGCGCCCACAACTTTCTCGAAGTACGGATGCGGGGCAGGGTTTTTCCGACTGCCCCAGACGCGCATGCCAAACCCACTGGCGCGTTGCGCGATCGCTTGTCCAATGCCGCCTGCGCCGAGGATGAGGAGGGTTGCTTCCGACAGTTCCTGCAAAAAGATTCCTTCTTTCCAACGATAGTCCCACTGGTGTTCTACCTGGAGTTCGTGGAGTTTGCGCAGGTGCTTGGCGCGATCGAGGATAAGGGCAAGCACAAATTCTGCGATCGGAATGGCATGAACGCCCGCACCATTCGTGAGAATGAGATCCTGCGCCAGGGAGGTTGGGGTCAGCAGATGATTCACGCCCGCACTGGGCGTGTGCTGCCAGCGGACGGCAGGCGCGGCATTGAGGATGCGATCGAGAACCTCCGATCGCAACAGTCCCGCACTGAGATAGACTTCGGCATCGCTAGCATCCCCGTCAAAATTGCCCTCTCGATCTACTCGGACAATTTGAACGTCGTCTGGCAATCGCGGTTCGAGCGCTTCGGCAAATTCGATTGAGATAATGGCTTTCATAAAACTTCTACTGGTTCGATTTCCTCTGGTTCGATTTCTACTGGTTCGATGAAGGCTTGTTTGGCAATCAGGCGAATTATGACAAACAGCGACAGGCTCGTGACCACAATGACACTCACCACAGCCGGATCGTCAAAGTTCGTACCCGCAACCAGCAGGGCTGCGGCAATGTTGCGCTGAGAAGTACCAACTGCAAGAGTTCGTCTGGTGTCGCTGTCGGGGCCGCCCAGAAGATATCCCAGCCCAAAGGATACGAGGATGAATGCGGCGATCGCGAGAATTTCCCCAGTTATCACCATATCGACCAAACTATTGAACTGGAGCACCAGCGATGCGATCAAACCTACAATCAAAGTGGCGCTGGAAATTTTTCGCATCCAGGGTTGCAAAGTAGCCGCGATCGCTTCGTCCTTAGCGCGGATCGCCAATCCGATCGCGAGTGGAATCAACATCAACGTCAGCAACGGTTTCGCAACTTGCCAGGGACTGACTTCTACATCCTGGAGCGCAAACGATAAGGCAAACGGCATATAAATTGCGGTGAGTCCCATCATCAGCATCATCAGTCCCGCCGCGTAGGCCAGATTGCCGTTTACCAACTGGGCGAGTTTGGGCAATACGGGAGGGCCGCCAGCCACGGCCAGAATCGTAAACCCAATCCTGACAGGTTCGCTTAAAGGAACGACTTGCAACAGACCGTAGACGAACAATGGCACCAGGATAAAGTTTGCCAGCAGCGATCGGAGAATCAACCGGACATTGCGGAGGGGTTGCCAGAGTTGTTGCACGGTCAGGCTCAAGCCCGTATCCAGCAGCATGGATAGGATCAGAATTAGGAATGCCAGTTTATTGAGCAAGCGAAAGTTGATCGCGGCGAGGATTTCATTCATGAATTAATACCAATTCTGGGAAACAGTGCCATACATAGATTCAGAAATGATGCCTATGTATGGATAAAGAAGTAACTGGTTATGACAACGCCAGTTGTAATGATGAAGTACTTGACCATTTGTGGGTCTAGCTTTCGAGCATAATAGGCACCTGCGTATCCACCAATTGTCGATCCAAGCATGACGAAATCGCGGGTTTCAATGGATTCTGAGCCAAAAATTAAGCCTTCAAATCCAGAGTGACTTTTTGCAAGTTGCCCGTAAACGCAAAGGGCGATTTATAATCCTCGACCACGGGCGTTCCCAGATCGCGACCGACATCAAAGGTTTCGTCTAAACCCCAACGGTAGGGAACGGTTTTCGCGATGCGACCTTCACCCACGGGTTTGTCGTTGACGAACAATTTCCCCGTGCCCCCGGCACCGGGAGTGCCGCCATCGAACGCAAACTCAAACCTGACGTTGGATGCCCCGACTGGAACTTTTTCTGTGGCTTCGATCTCGGTGCGATCGGCTCCTAAGAAGTTATAAGCAAAGGTAGGCTTGCCATCGTTCAGGAAGAAGCTCCATCCGGCGAAACGTCCTCCCTGAGAGACCAGAACCCCTTCTGCTTTGTCGTTGTCCTTAGGAATCTCAATCGCAGCGGTGATGCTGAAGGATTTGTTTTTGAGGTCGGGAGCGCTCCCTTCGGGAATGCCCACCGCACCAGGATAGTAGGTGAAGTGAGTCCGTCCTGCCACTAAACTGGGGCGACTGCTCACGTCAAAGCGGTTCAGGATGCGATCGTCCAGAGGCAAAACATCGTATTTGCGAGCTTCCGCCAGAAACAGTTGTTTTAATTGTTTCAACTTAGCAGGGTTCTGCTCCGCCAGGTTGTTTGCCTCGCTGAAATCTTCCGTAATGTTGTATAACTCCCACGGATCTTGCTCGAAAGTCGTTGCGGAAACTGCCTCCCAGGGCAAGCGCCCGTGTCGTGCGGCTGCCACCCAACCGCGATCGTAAATGGCTCGGTTGCCAAACATCTCAAAATACTGGGTCGTACGACGGGATGGGGCATCTGGATTGTCAAAGGTGTAGGCTAGACTGGTACCTTCAATCGGCTGTTGCTTCACGCCGTTCACAATGGTGGGAGGTGTAACCCCGGCTGCCTCCAGAATTGTCGGGGCGATATCGATGACATGGTGGAATTGGGTGCGCAGCCCGCCTCGATCCTGGATGCGATCGCCCCAGGCAATTACCAACGGATCGCGAGTGCCGCCAAAGTGAGAGGCAATTTGCTTAGTCCATTGGAAGGGGGTATTCACGGCCCACGCCCAGGCGGCATGGAAATGGTTGAAGGTCTTGGGACTGCCCAGGTCGTCCAGGGAGGCAAGCAGTTGCTTGGGATCTTCGGCCAAGCCGTTGAACACTTTTAATTCGTTAACGCTGCCCGTCAAACCACCCTCTGCACTGGCTCCATTATCGCCCGCGATGTAGATGACCAGGGTATTGTCCAGTTCTCCCAGTTGGTCGATCGCGTCAATTACCCGTCCGATTTCAGCATCGGTATGGGCGGTAAAGCCGGCGAATACCTCTGCTTGATGGGCGTAGAGCTTTTGTTCTTCTTTAGAAAGAGAATCCCAGGCTGGTAGTTCTTTGGGACGCGGCGTCAGTTTGGCACTAGCAGGGATCGCGCCCAGTTGTTTCTGACGGGTAAAGGTTTCCTCGCGCAACTTGTCCCACCCCTGATCGAACTTGCCTTTATATTTTTCAATCCATTCCTTGGGGGCATGATGGGGTGCGTGGGTAGCTCCCGTTGCTAGATAGGCAAAGAAAGGTTTATCCGGGGCAATGGATTGCTGGGTGCGAATCCAGCTAATCGCGCGATCCGCGAGATCGGAAGTCAGGTGGTAATCGGGATTGTTACTGGGTTTCTGAATCCGCTTGGTATTCTCCACCAGGGCAGGACTCCACTGGTTTGTGTCTCCACCGAGAAAGCCATAGAAGTAGTCAAAGCCTAACTGCGTCGGCCAGCGATCGAAGGGGCCGGCAGCGCTGGTTTCATAATCCGGCGTGTTGTGCCATTTTCCAAAGGCGGCGGTGTTGTAGCCATTTTGCCGCAGCACTTCTGCCACCGTTGCCGCACTCTTGGGCAGAATGCTGGTATAGCCCGGATAGCCCGATGCCAACTCCTGAACCACACCCGTACTGACGGAGTGATGGTTGCGACCAGTCAACAGGGCGGCGCGTGTAGGCGAACAAAGAGCGGTGACGTGGAACTGGTTGTAGCGTAATCCCCGTTCTGCCAAGTGCGTCAGAGCGGGCGTAGCGATCGGACCGCCAAACGTACTGGTTTGTCCAAAGCCTTCATCGTCCAGCAGAACCAGCAGAACATTGGGAGCCTTGGCTGGAGCCGCGATCGGTTTTGGGAAGTCTGGTTGGGAGTCTTTATAAGTAATGCCGACTTTGCCCTGAAACTCTGGCTCGGGAACGGGCAACACTTTAGAGGTTGCCGCCAGGGCAGGCAGGGGGAAAAGGCTGGTGATGCTCAGCAAGGCGATCGCAGCGAAACGGGCGATTCCTCGCAGGAGAGGTCGCACCAGCGACTGCAAGCTCTTCTCGCGCTGCGATTCCATGAAACGAACTTGGAACATGATAGACTCCTCATGTAAGATTTTTCACAAGACGAAACCCGATATGGGTTGTCCCAGTATCGGGAGATTCGGATTCCCGCGCTGCGGGTCGAAAACGGCTGCAATAGTTCGGCGCGCAAAGGTAAGAGCCGCCTTTGATGACGTGTAAAGCGACTTCTTCCGGTTTGTGCGGATCAAAACTTTCCGATTGTTCTGGCCCCGGTGGATCGATCTGGCGGGATTTACTGTCGTGTCCGACGCGATACCAATCGGCAGTCCATTCCCAGATATTGCCGGTCATGTCGTAGAGGCCGTAACCGTTGGGCGGGAAAGAGCCGGCTGGAGCGACACCAATATAGCCATCGGCTTTGGTATTAAAAAAGGGGAAAAGACCCTGCCAGGTATTGGCCTTTTCCGCAGCATACTGCTCTCCCCAGGTATAAGTCGCTCCTTCTAATCCTCCCCGCGCCGCATATTCCCACTGGGCTTCGGTGGGTAAAGATTTGCCCGCCCACTGCGCGTAAGCAACGGCATCGGCGTAGGCAATGTGAACTGCGGGGTAGTTCTCCTTCCCTGCGATCGCACTATCCGGCCCCAAGGGATGCTGCCAGTTGGCACCCGTCGTCCAGTGCCACCAACTGAGCATGGGAACGGATTTCGCTCCGTGTTCTGCCATCCGAAATACCAGAGAACCGGGCGATCGCTCCTCGTCCGGTAAGTCGGGAAACTGTGCTTTAGAAAGGGGACGTTCGGCGATGGTTTGATAGCCTGTGGCTTTTACGAACTCCGCAAATTGGGCATTGGTTACTTCGGTGTGATCGATGCAAAAGCGGTTGACAGTCACATCTGCCGCCGATCGCTCTTCCATAAATCTGGGATTGTCGGAGCCGATTTGAAAAGTACCGCTCGGAATCAACACCATGCCAGGCGGACAAATATCCTCTGCCCATGAGATCGAACTCGAAAAAATCGCACTCAAAAACAGCAGAGCGATCGCCAGAATTAGAGAAGTACTTTTTAATATCTTGGCACGGGTAGGAGTGTTAAGACTGAGAGCATTTCGCTCTTTAGATTTCATCAGGTTAGCTCGAAGAATTAATTTTAGGCTGGACTACAGAAGATGTAGGTAGTCCAGCCTGGCACTTTGTAACTCACGAACGCACTGGTTCAGCTTTCTGTTTCTCAGCTTTCTGTTTGAAGACAGTCGGCACTTCTGCACCGAACACCTCACCGTGAACCACTTCCGATCGGAAACCATCTACCCCAACTGGAATGTCACCTGTGATAGTAGTGCGATAGAGGAGACGTTCGACATCCAGATGATCCAAATCTTGAGGAGCCAGATGCACGGTAGCGCGGTTGTCCCAGAATGCTATATCACCGTTGTTCCAACGGAAACGGGTAGTGTAGGCAGGCCTGGTAATTTGTTTAAAGAACAACTCAAGCAGTAGTTTGCTCTCTTGTGGCGACACGTCAACAATGCGAGAGACAAAGCCAGGGTTAACGAACAAGGCACGCTCGCCAGTCTCAGGATGAACCCTTACAACTGGGTGAATAGAGACAAGTGGATTCACAGCAATGCGCTCGGCGAATTTGTTGTCTTTAGGCTGATAAGGTTCTCCGTTGAAGCGGTGTTCGGCTTTCAATGTATCGGCTAGCGATCGCAGGGGTGCTGACAGACCTTCATAAGCGGCAACAAGATTGCTCCACTGGGTGTCACCACCGAAACTGGGAACGTTAACCGCACGTAAAACTGATGCTGCGGGTGGGTTGATCGCGGCGGTTACGTCTGTGTGCCAGGGGCCACCCGTGCGAAAACCGTACTGCTTCTCATAAAGCTTACGGTCTACAGGTTTGATCTGCGGAAATCCTGCAACTGGTTCTGGCTCTCCAAGTGGATGGGCGAACGTTACTTCGCCAAAGCGAGATGTGAATTCCACCTGAGCCGCATGATCGATGTTCTGACCGCGAAAGAACAAAACTTTCCACTTCAATAGTGCTTTCCGAATTTCTTTGACCTGCTCGTCGTGCAGAGGACGAGAAAGATCTACGCCACTGATGTCAGCACCGATGAAACCAGCTACCTGTTTGACTTCGATATGCTTGTAACCCATGTAGATTCTCCAAAATTTGATATGTAGGGTTGTATTCACACCCGTCTGATTCCCTTGGAATTTGGCAATCATCTCGAAACTGCATTCCAAAGGAAGGGAGTATTGTACGTTTTATCGATCGAATTATCGTAGATTACAAGTAAGTATCACATACCCTTTTTTGCAAAAGCAAGTATAGAAGTTTACAACTACGTTCCTGCTTCCCAATTCCTCACAACTAGGAATAGGAATTTAATAACATCCAAATCCCTGTAAGGGCAGGTTTTGCCAAATTCTTCTGACCAAAATCGATCTTCTATGAAGGGTTTACTCCCTAGGGTTGAGTATGCCATACTATCCAAACAATCTACAGTATCCCGATACAAAAAGTGTAGATTAACAGTATTTAGGAATTTAAAATGACGATTGCAAACCATTACTCGCCCTTTTCTTCGATAAATAGTCTTACGGGTCGCCGTTCTGTGAGGTCCCCTCGCCTATGGGGGCCGATCTATCTACCTGTATTGCTATTAAAACGTCTCTGGTGGCACGGTAAAGCCTACAGCGTAGCCTTTACCGTGCTTCTGTTGCTTTTCCTGAGTTTGGGTTTATTAAGCCTGGAAAAAGCTATCCGCAAGCAAGTACGATCTTTTACCTCATAACCCGCACTGGTATAAGTCCAAATAATTTTTAACTGGATATATTTTGACCGCAGTCTTGATTTTTCAAGATCCTACTGCCATACTAGATCGAATACTACAGTATCTTGATCGGTTTATCGTATTTTGTTCTAACTTACTGGAAGGGCAATCCCACAATGGTTAAAAGCTGTTGAACTTTTAGAAATTATCTTTAGGCAGACATCAGTGGGGCTTAATTTGGAGTCAGATGCGATCGCGCTCCGTTTTTTGCCAGCATCTGCGTAATGGAGAAAATTCGGTAATGACATAGGCTTATCCCCCATTCATTACCTTCTCTTTCTGCCTATCCTCGCCCAGAAACAGCCAGATTTGTGGCGCAATCAGGCTTCCTAAGCCTACCTCTAGAAAGAAAACTGATTGGAAAAGTTCAAGCAAATATTGTTTGTTCTCTTTGGAGGGATTTTGGGTGAATTAAAAATATCCCAAGCGCCAATACCTTGTTCGCGAAAAGCTAATAGTCAATTGATACATTCCTATGCAACATACCTACTCCTCTTATAAAGTAAAGCTGAACTTTCCGAACAGGATAAAAGTCTGGTTGGGGAATAATCTAAACCATTTTGTACCCTGGATCGTACCTGCTGTTTTGCTATTGATGTGGCAGTTAGCCGTGCAGTTTGGCTGGCTTTCTACTAGGGTGCTTCCCGCTCCCACCGAAGTAGTAAGTGCGGCTATAAAATTAGCTGCTTCTGGCGAACTACTCAAACACGTTAGCGTAAGTGGCAGTCGCGCGTTAACTGGTTTTGCAATTGGCGGTGGCATTGGCTTTATCTTCGGCCTGTCAAATGGTCTTTTCTCCATTTCTGAAAAACTATTTGACACCTCAATTCAAATGCTGCGGAATATTCCCAATCTTGCCCTGATTCCCCTCGTGATTCTCTGGTTTGGTATTGGAGAAGAAGCCAAACTATTCCTGGTAGCCAACGGTGTTTTGTTTCCCATTTATCTCAATACGTTTCATGGTATACGCACTATCGATCCTGGTTTACTTGAAATGGGAAAAGTGTACGGACTTAAGCCGTGGGATTTGTTTTGGCAGATCGTTCTTCCTGGAGCACTCCCTTCAATTCTTGTAGGGGTTCGCTACGCGTTAGGAATCATGTGGCTGACACTGATCGTAGCTGAGACCATTGCTGCGGATTCAGGAATTGGTTATATGGCAATGAACGCACGGGAATTTATGCAAACAGATGTCGTCGTGTTTAGTATTTTGCTGTATGCCTTCTTTGGTAAGCTCGCTGATTCGATCGCTAGAGCTTTAGAAGTATGGTGTTTAAAATGGCATCCCAACTATCAAAAATCCTGAGGGACGCGCTCATTCTCGGTCTAATAACTTTTACCCATTTTAGCTAGGAGATTTTAATGGTAACAACATCGAAAGGTTTAAGGAAAGGTTCAAGTCTGAACGTTGACAATCTCTGGCAAAGCTTTGGCGATATCCATGTTTTGCAGGGTTTGAATCTGGAAGTAGCAGCTGGAGAATTTATCGCAATTGTTGGTCGCAGTGGCTGCGGTAAAAGCACTCTCTTACGGGCGATCGCGGGGTTAGCTTCTCCCAATGCGGGTAGTCTCTGGATCGATGGTAAACCTTTGCAAAATCTTAATTCATTTGCCAGAGTGATGTTCCAAGAACCCCGCCTGCTACCTTGGAAACGAGTTTATCAAAATGTCGCTCTTGGTTTAAAGAAGGAATCTCGACATAAAGCACGGTGGGCTCTCTCCCAGGTAGGCTTGAGCGATCGCGCTCAAGAATTCCCTTCTATTCTCTCTGGCGGACAGAAACAACGCGTTGCACTTGCGCGAGCCTTGGTGAGCGAACCCCGTCTGATGCTATTGGACGAACCTCTAGGTGCGTTGGATGCACTCACGCGTATTGAGATGCAAAGCTTGCTAGAAACTCTTTGGTTAGAGCAGGAATTTACAGGACTCTTAATTACTCATGACGTTGAGGAAGCTGTAGCTTTAAGCGATCGGATAGTATTGATTGAAAATGGCAGAGTTGCGCTCGATCTTCGCATCGATCTCCCACGTCCGCGCGCGCGGGGTAATGCTGACTTCGCCACACTCGTCGAGCAAATTCGCACGAGAGTAATGAACGAATCTGCACCTCAAGCTTTTGCCAATGTTGCTTGAAGATAGGTAAATAGAGTGCTCTATGACTACTGACCCTTTTCAACTACTGCGCGATCGCTACGGAGAAAAAGTTACCCCCGACAATTTCCTTTGGAACGATCGCCTTGCCGAGATACTCTCTCACCGTTCTATTCGTTCCTACTTGCCAAATCCTTTGCCTCCAGGAACATTGGAATCGCTGATTGCCGCAGCACAATCAGCTTCTACATCTTCTAACTTGCAAACATGGAGCGTTGTGGCGGTGGAAGACCCTGCACGTAAGGAAAGACTTGCCCAGGTTGCGCGCAATCAAGCACACATTCACCAATGTCCGCTCTTTCTAATCTGGCTGGCCGATCTAGCACGTCTTACCCAAATTGCGAAATCTCGCGGGCAAACCTATGAAGGATTGCACTACTTAGAAATGTTTCTCATGGCAGTCATTGATGCGGCACTGGCTGCTCAAAATGCAGCTATTGCGGCTGAATCTTTTGGCTTAGGAACGGTGTATATCGGTGCAATTCGCAATAATCCTGAGGCAGTGGCAACAGAACTGAACTTGCCCCCCCATATATTTCCTGTCTTTGGCATGTGTATTGGCTATCCCAACCCAGATAATATCCCTGCTGTCAAACCGCGCCTTTCTCAAGCTGCAATTCTGCACCGAGAGGCATATTCTCTAGAGCAACAGGAAGAAGAGATCGAGCAGTACGATCGCCTCATGACCGAATTCTATCAACAGCAGCAAATGGCTGTTGTTGGAGACTGGTCGCAGCATTCCGTCGAGCGTATCGCTACAGCCGCCTCCCTGGGAGGGCGCGATTGCCTGCGAGAGGTACTACAACTACTCGGCTTTCAGTTGCGATAGTGTTACTTTACATCTCGTTCGTAGAAAATCTTGTCTTTTATAGATAGCTATGTCATACTTTTGGATATAAACTACTATAATTACATGTAGTTATAGTAGTTTGAATGGATTGACCCAATAGAAGCATGGCTGATGCTAATTTATTCAAGCTATGTTGGCATCACCTTTTTCTACTCGGACGGAATTTTCACTCAGGTCTCGCTCAATCAAAAGAGCATAGAAGTCTTGTGATTAGAATCTAATTTGGTAATCCAATCGACTCAAAATAGGTTTTCAGACCTAATCGTTCATTGGGTATATTGGGGTTTCGAATTAATATAGATAGCAAGACTTGACTGTGATTCTTACTCAGCAAAGGGCTAAGGTTTCCATTTCATACTAGCCTGCATTCTTGCAGACTTAAAAAATAATCTCCCCCAGAATCATCATCGAGAATGTGTTTCAGGTGTTTTGGGAGGGAGACTCAGAGCTTGAGTTTAGATAGAGATAGAAGTGTTTCCATTCTCGACAAATAATTTTCGCATTTCTAGTTAATTTCAGCGTGAGGAGATCAAGAATGTTTAAGGCTTTATGGGGTTTGAGTTTATCGGTAGCCACAATTTTAGCAGCTAGTATGACAAGTGTACTTGCAGCTAGTGGGAATGAGTTGCAAGCGTCGCAGCAGAAAGAAGATCGAGTCCAGATTGATTCTGTTTTGGAATTATCCAACGATATGCAAACCGAAGTACAGGCAACAGATCGCCAAGAAGAATTTGCCCAAGTCACTTCTGTTTCACAATTATCTGATGTAAAACCTACAGACTGGGCATTTACAGCTTTGCAGTCACTCGTGGAACGCTATGGGTGTATTGCTGGTTATCCAGATCGCACCTATCGAGGACAGCGATCGCTTAGTCGATATGAGTTTGCTGCTGGTTTAAATGCTTGCTTAGACAAGATCAACGAAATTATTACCGCAGGGTTAGCGGATAAAGTCAGTAAAGAAGACCTGGCTGCTGTGCAAAAGCTTCAGGAAGAATTTGCCGCAGAGTTGGCAACCTTAAAGGGACGAGTTGATAGCTTAGAAGCTAAAACTGCTCAGTTAGAAGCACAACAGTTTTCAACGACAACAAAACTGCGCGGAGAAGCCGTTTTTATTGCAGCGGATACTTTTGGCAATAGTGTAAATAGCAAAAGCGATAACACGCAGGCTTTCTTGGGCTCTAGACTTAGACTTACTCTACCCACATCTTTCACCGGGAAGGACTTGCTAACAATTCGGTTAGCAGCAAACAACATTCCTGTCTTACAAACCAGTACCGGAACAGCTCAAACCCGCCTGACCTTTGATAAGGGTAACTTCCCAGACAATAGCATATACCTCGATCAACTATTCTACCGTTTCCCACTAGGAGAGAAAACCACGGCCTGGGTTGGAGCGCGACAACTGCAACCGGCTGAGTTTGCGCCCAACTTAAATACCTTAATTGGTGGTTCTAACGGCGCAGCCTCCCGATTTGCTACTCATAACCCGACAGTTTATCGACCTGGCTTTGATGGGGCGGGTGTAGCGATATCCCATCAGTTTAGCGATCAATTGCGTCTCGGCCTGGGCTATCTTGCGGATGATACTCAAGCTGGCGATCCTAGTGATGGTCGAGGACTTTTTAGCAGTAATAATCTAATTTATAGTCAATTAGCTTTTTCGCCCAGTCGAGAGTTTGATTTAGCTCTCAGCTACGGTCATAAGTACTTTGGTACTAATACGAAATTCAATCTCACGGGGGGGACTGGTAGCACGTTTGCTAGAAATCCGTTCGATCAAAATGCTACAACTTCTGATAACTTTGGGTTGCAATTTCTCTGGAAAATTAGTCCGAAGTTTCAGTTGGGTGGGTGGTTTGGTTACACGCTCGCCCACCAGGTTTCTGGCGGTAATAGTGAAGCGACTATTTTGAATGGGGCCCTGACTTTCGCATTTCCCGATTTATTTACAGAAGGTAATCTAGGCGGAATTGTGATTGGGGTGCCGCCAAAAGTAACGAGCAATAATTATCGTCCCAGACCAGCGGCTGCAACTCTATCGGATTTGGATACTTCCATACATCTAGAAGCTTTTTATACGTTCAGATTAAATAAGAACGTCACGATTACTCCCGATATTTTTGCGATCCTCAGCCCAGAAAATAATAGCAATAATGGCACGATTTGGGTGGGCTCAATTCGGACAACCTTTAGCTTCTAGAGTATCGACGGTCATGTCAGGAATCAAATCGATCTGATTGAGGTAATCAAGACCATCTTCGCATTTTAGAGCTAGAAATCTCATGGAATCGATAAAATCATTGTAATTGGAGGAAATCTCATGGAATTCGATCCCAACTCCGATCTTGCTTCTCTAGAAAGCAGAAACCCACAACGTGAAAGAGCGAAGCGATCGCGCCAACGTGCTAGCAGGCGGGCATTTCTCGGTCGCATTGGCTTCTTGACGGCTGGAAGTGCCGTGGCAGGAGTTTTGGGGCCATCCATCGTCTCTAAGTCACGCGAAGAAGTTGCAGAAGCTCAGGTGATTGCCGCACATGCGGGAGAGCAATTCCCATCAAGGGCTTATAAAGTTCGCCTTGCGGCTGCTCAGACAGTTCAGGATATTCCCATACCAGCCCATCCCACCAATGGGGACGAAGCGCGTTATGCCAACAAAATTGCTACGGATACGCGTGGCTTGCCGCACAATCAGCTGGGCGAAGTCGATCTGAAAGCCTATCAATCTTTTATCGATGCCTTGAAATCCGGCGATCCCAACGAGTACGAAAAGATCGTTTTGGGAGGTAAGCGAAAACTCGTGCAGCCTCTGACTCCCCTGGCAATCAGTACGACAGGGCTGAATCCCAGCCAGCTTCCGATCCCAGTTCCCCCTACGCTAGACAGCGCAGAGCAGGCAGCCGAATTTATTGAAATTGCCTGGCAAGGGCTGTTACAGGACGTTCCATTTAGCGAATATCGCAACGACACTACGAACCCTCTAGTTCTAGCTGCCGTGCAGGATCTGAATAAGTTGTCAGGATTCAAAGGCCCCAAACAGAACGGACGCATTACACCCGAACTTCTGTTTCGCGGCACCGCAATTTATGTCGACGCCTCTGGCCGCAAGCTTTACCACACACTACCAGGAGCGGATACAGGTCCTTATGTATCTCAATTTCTACTGCGTCCTATACCTGCAGGCACGCAAAGCTATCTTCAGCTCCACCGCGTTCCTCTTGCGATTCCCGAAAATAGCTTTCAAACAAGCTATGACGAATGGTTGCTAGTACAAAATGGCGGCGATTCCGGTCGCGCAATTAAGTTCGATTCGACCCGTCGCTACTTTATCAACGGGCGCGATCAGGGTGAGATTGCCCATCAGCCGCCCCCTGTCTATACCAATGCTGCTTTAATTCTACTTGCTAAGCCAGTCAAGGATAATCTCTTGGGTGGCGGCGTGGGATCGCCCTACAATTCTACCAATCCCTACAATAAGTCCAAAACCCAAGTGGGTGGCTCTGGCACATTTGGGCCTGGATACGCGCAATCTCTGGTTGGTTGGGTTGGCCCTCACGCGATCCGAGCAGCGTACTGGCAAAAGTATTACGTTCACCGTCGCTTGCGATCGGAGGCTTTTGGCGGGTTGGTGCACAACAATAAAGTCAATAAAACGAATTATCCAATTCACCCCGATGTGTTCAATTCAGAAGTGCTAGAACGCTTCTACAGTGCCAACAAAACCTATTTATTACCGCAATTCTTCCCAGAAGGTGCGCCAACACACTCTTCTTACCCCGGTGGGGCGTCGGTGACAGCAGGAGCTAGCGTCACAATTTTGAAGGCTCTATTTAATGAAAATCACGTAATTCCAAATCCGGTTGTGCCCGACCCCAAAGATCCCACGAAACTCATTCCTTATCAGGGGCCGCCCCTGACCGTGGGTGGTGAACTGAACAAACTAGCGGCCAACATTGGTTTGGGTCGCAATAGCGCTGGGATTCACTGGCGGACGGATGCCGCAGCATCGCTGGCTCTCGGCGAAGCAGTCGCTATTAGCATTCTCCGCGATGAGAAACTCACCTACCGCGAGAATTTTGAGGGCTTTAAGTTCACCAAATTTGATGGCACCAAAGTAACTATCTAGCTGTAAGGAAAACCATGGCAACACAAATCACCCTATCCAGTTGGGAGCAATTGCTAGAAATTGCTCGCAAAAATACCACGGCAAGACGGGTACGCCGACCGGGGCTTGCCCCTTCTACTGCTCCCATTCCCAGCAGCCTGCACAAACTGTCTGAAGGAGAGGCTCCTCCCGTGCTGCTCTATCGCGATACTAACTCCTGGTGCCCCTTCTGCGAGAGAGTTTGGTTTGCTTTAGAAGAAAAAGAAATTCCATTTGAGACTGAGTTTATCGATCTGAGTAACAAGCCTAAATGGTACACCGACCTGGTGCCCACGACTCTCGTTCCCGCTGCGAAGATTGAGGGAACGCTAGTTTACGAATCCAAAGACATCCTCCTGGCTCTGGAAACGCGCTTCCCCAGTCCCTCCCTACTTCCCGAAGATCCGCGAGAAAATGCCGTGGCGAGACACTGGGTTGAAGAAGCGGAAACGAACGGCTTTAAGGAAATTACCTACAAATTCCTACGAGAAGCCACAACAGACGATGCCGAGCTAGCTAACATACAAGCAGCATTTGAGGCAAAGTTAGACGACCTAGAACAAGCCCTGGCGAAATATCCCGGCCCCTACTTCTTAAGTACGTTCGGTTTGGTAGATATTATGTACAGCCCACACCTCGATCGCCTGGCCGCCAATTTGCCTGCCTATCGCGGCTATCACATCAAGGGCAATCCTCGCTACCCGCGCATTAATACCTGGTTTGAAGCACTCGCCCAGCGTTCTGCTTATCACCGCGTCAAATCGGATAATATTACCAACAACTTACTTCTGCGGCGACGCTGGGGTGTGGAACCGATTGGGAATCCCTTGCCTTTGGAATCTTCGTATACCGAGGCAATCCAATATCGCGCTGAAGCTGCCGAACGACTGAGCGACAACCGCGAAGCCGCGATCGCAGATATTTTGAAAAATTCGGGCGCGCAGGGCTTAGCGAAGGATGGCGATATCTCAGCCGTGCAGGAAGCTGTCGATTTTCACCTCAGACTACTCGCTGAGTATCTTATCCGCGGCCATGAGACGCGCTTACCCTGGGGGCGCGTAGGTGGGAAAGACAATGCCGATCCGACCGTAGCTGCGGTTGGGGTGATCGCGATCGCCTATGTGAGAAATCGCATCTGCGCTCCTCGCGATATGAGTGCGGGGGCGGCCACGGCCTTGCGGGCAGCAGCGGATAAAGTGTTGACCTTACTTTACTAAGGGGTGCTGCTAACTCTCAGAACCCCGCTCTTCTTAATTCCGATCGCACCAGCGGTTAATTAATAGGGCGATTGAGAATGAAATGCCTACCAATCGGTTGAGAAAAATATCGCTTTTCACAGTAAAAATTATTCACCAATACAGAGGGAGTTGAATTTATGGCTAAGGACTGGTTTGAATGGCACAATCTGTACCAAACAGAAGATGTTTTACAGCAGCGTTTAGAAATTGTCCAGAAATACATTTCCGATAGTTTAGATGCTGCACCAGCAGGAACGATTCGGGTTGTCAGTGCTTGTTCTGGCGACGGTCGCGATTTATTAGGCGTCTTGGCAACCCATCCCCGTGCCAAAGATGTGCGGGCGCGGCTCGTGGAACTCAATCCGCAACTGGTAGAACGAGGGAAAGCAGCGATCGCTCAATTAGGATTCACCGACCAAATAGAATTTATCAATGGCGATGCCTCGCTTACTGCGTCCTATGCCGGTGCAGTTCCTGCGGATCTGGTCATTGTCTGCGGCATCTTTGGGAATTTGGCCGATGAAGCAGTTCTCCGTCGATTGATTCGCAACCTCCCTTACTTTGCCAAAACAGGTGCTTTTGCCCTCTGGACGCGCGGGCATCGCGATGGTGTGAACTACTCAGAACGGGTGCGTCAGATCTTTCAAGAGAACGAGTTTGTCGAAGTTGATTTTCAACTCACGACAACGGGAAATATGGGCGTTGGCAGACATCGCTTTACAGGTCAACCTGTTGCAGCACCACTTGAGGAGCAGTTCTTCGTTTTTACAGGCACTCCCGAGAAAGCTGGACTCCTGGTTACACCGTCCTAAGATTGGCAAGGAAAAAGGAGAAAGGAGAAAGGAGAAAATTAATGTATATTGCTAGCGAAAACGAACTTAACTTAACTGCCGATGTTCTCGTAGTTGGTGGTGGTCCTGCCGCTGCCTGGGCCGCATGGGCAGCAGCAGCGCAAGGTGCCCAAGTGATTATTGCCGATAAGGGTTTCCTAGGTACGAGTGGAGCTGCCGCCGCCAGTGGTAATGGCATCATGGCCCCTTCTCCAGAACATTGGGATAAAGTTTTATGGGAACGCTATCGCATTGGGAATACCCTGGCTAATTTACGTTGGATCGAGCGGGTCATCGAAAAAACCTGGTTGAGTATGCCCCTGGTGGAAGCTTGGGGCTATCGTTTTCCCAAAGAGAATGGGGAATCTGTGCGCCAGAGTTACTATGGCCCTGAATATATGCGCGTACTTCGCAAAAAACTGTTGCGGGTAGGCGTACAGATCCTCGATCAAAGTCCGACTCTAGAGCTTTTATTGGCTGAAGATGGTTCCGTCGCAGGAGCAAGAGGCGTGCAGCGCCAACATCATCGTGCCTATACCGTTCGTGCTGGTGCAGTAGTCCTGGCAAACGGGGGCTGTGCCTTCTTGAGCAAGGTGTTAGGTTGCAATCCCAATACAGGCGACGGATTGCTGATGGCAGTGGAAGCTGGGGGCGAACTCTCCAGTATGGAAGCTTCTAATCATTATGCCATCTCGACTGCTTTCAATGCCACGGTGACACGGGGCGTTCCCTTTGGTTGGGCCAGCTATAGCGATGAGGCAGGTAACGATCTCGGCGGCTATATCAACGGTCGTCGCGATCCCTCCTTCCTTCCCAATGCCCTATTGAAAGGGCCTGTTTATGCCTGTTTGGATCGAGCTACGCCCGAAATTAAGGCAGTGATTGAAAAGTCCCATTTCATCGCTTTTCTCCCTTATAAAAAAGCTGATATTGACCCCTATACGGAACGAGTGCCTGTAACGCTGTTATTGGAAGGCACAGTGCGCGGTACAGGTGGAATTCGGCTAGTGAACGATCATTGCGGTACGAAAGTCTCCGGACTCTACGCCGCAGGCGATGCGGCATCGCGCGAGTTTCTGGCAGGTCTGGCTTCTGGTGGTGGTGGCCCCAATGCTGCCTGGGCAATCTCGACCGGACAATGGGCAGGCGAGGGCGCGGCTGCTTTTGCTAAGAGTCTCGGCGATCGCGCCCACGAAAGGGCTGTATGTCCTGCGGGGCAAGCCGGACTGCGATCGCAGTCTCCATCTTCAGAACCATTTGATAGCGAGGCGATCGTGAGTGGCGTTCAAGCAGAGGTATTCCCCTTAGAGAAGAATTACTTCCGCTCCGAAGCGGGGCTAGTGGCTTCCCTTGCCAAATTAGAAACGCTGTGGCAGCAGGTACAAACTACGCCAAAACAGGATACGGTGCGCGATGTGGAATATTCTCGCCGAGCGGCTGCTCTCACGGCGGTGGCGCGATGGGCTTATTTTAGTGCGTTACATCGCAGGGAAACGCGCAGCGAACATATTCGCGTGGACTATCCCGAAACCGATCCGAATCAGCGTTATTATCAGGCCACGGGCGGCTTAGATCGGTTATGGGTGAGACAGGATTGGATTGCAGAAGCGATCGCCACCCCACCAGCACCAAACATTCAAACTGCACCCTCTGGATCGACCATTGCAGTAGGAGCAGGATCGTGATCGAACTTGTCAGCCATAAACTCTGTATTAGTTGCAATGTCTGCGTCCAGGTTTGTCCCACTAATGTCTTTGATGCCGTTCCAGATCGACCACCTGTGATCGCCCGTCAGGAAGACTGTCAAACTTGTTTCATGTGCGAAGCCTATTGCCCCGTGGATGCTCTCTATGTCGCGCCTGAATCCCATACTCATGTTGCCGTTAACGAGGACGAGTTAATCGATCGCGGCATCATGGGTGAATATCGGCGTACCTTGGGTTGGGGGTATGGTAGAAAAAATAATAGTGAATTGGATACTGCACATAAATTGCGCCTCCTGCCACGTCCCTATCAGAGTTAATCATTTCAGATGACATCCCCAACTACGAGCATTTCCAACTCCGATTTAGCCCAGAAAATCTATCATGCCGGCAGACAATTAAAGCTTGCTTCCCTACCTGGGAAGTAATGGGAGTATGCAAGGTCGGGCGACTAAAACAGATTCGCAATTTTGAGAACATCGTGTCAGACTTTTTAAAATCATAACAATGATTGAGCGACTGGGATAAGCTTTAACTGTCATTATTTACCTTAATTGCTTGTAATTTTACGACATTAGAAGTTTTGTCTCAAAACCCTCTAGTAAATAGCTATCTTTTGCTCTAGAATCTGCAATATTGACAATATTAACTCAGGGTTCAGGTAATTCACACAATTATTGAAGAGGTAATATCGTGACTTTTCGATTTTCAGCAACGCGGCGACGACTGTTATTCTTCGGTGCAAGTATTGCTTCAGCTTTTGGTACGGCGATCGCAGCTTTTGGTCAGCAAACAGGTAATCCTCCAAAGCCCCCCGCACAGCCTTCCCAGAAATCAAGAACCGATGGGTTCGTACCGGTCGTGGGGCCGTCAAGCATTTTGGAGAAGCAAGGAAAAGTCTTGACTGATAAGGTTCTAATTGTACGGAATAGCGCTAACAAAAAACTGGTTGCCGTCTCTCCACTCTGTCCTCACCGAAACTGTGTTGTTGATTGGAAACAAGACAAACAGCGTTTCATTTGTCCCTGTCACGATTCCGAGTTCGGCCCTGACGGAAAAGTCCTCAAAGGCCCAGCCGAACAGGGACTCAAGGCATTTGAAGTCAAAACCGAGGAAAATCGCTTTTTTATCAAACCTCATGCGGGAGGTAAGTCTAGTAAAAACAGCTAAAAATTGAAAAGAACGATTATCCTAGCGAATGGGCAAGCCAGCCGATCGCGCCGCCACCTAAAACTAACCAGGCTGAATTGACTTGAAATCTGATGCCTAAAATTGCACTCCCGATCGCGATCGCGACTGCGAGAAAATCGAGATGGGGCGGGGTAGAACGTCCGAGAGTGGAGATGCCTAACTGAACTGTAACGACTGCCATCAGTGCTAAAGCACTAACATTAACAGCATCGAGAAATGCGGCTGCCCATTTTGAGCGACGGAGGTGAGGAATGAGGGGATTTAAGGCAGCAACCAGGAGGAAAGAAGGCAAGAAAATCGCAACTGTCGCCACGATCGCTCCAGGTATCCCTGCAATCACATAGCCGATAAACGTTGCAGTTGAAAGAATCGGGCCTGGGGTAAATTGACCGATCGAGATAGCATCTAATAACTGCTGCTGAGTTAACCAACCGTAACCCTCAACTAATTCACCTTGAATCAGCGACAGCAGTACATAACCGCCTCCAAATAAAGTCCCACCGATTTTGAGAAAAGAACGTCCCAATTGCCAGAGGGAAACTGGTGTAGTTGCCTCTAGTCCAATAGTGGCGGCGGTGACTTTAATCGCAATTCCCGTCGTGATGCCAGCAATTAGTAAACTTGCCTGTTCGTCCGATTTATTCTCAGGATCGGGCAGATGTAACCACACCATCCCAAACAAACCACCCGCTAATAGGGCGATAATTTCATTCACCTGGACAAACCAGACTAATACTGCCACTGCGATCGCAATCGTCAATAGCTTGCGGGTTTTGATGGCTTTTTTACCTAATCTCCACAGGGCATCGACAATTACGCCCAGAACCGCAGGTTTAATGCCATATAGTAAAAATGCAATTTGGGGAAGCGTTCCAAAGGCGACGTAAGCCCAGGCAAATCCAGTAGTTATCAACACCGCAGGCAAGATAAAACTCACTCCAGCCACGATTAGCCCCAACCAACCTGCATAAAAATAGCCGATATGGATTGCCATCTCAGTCGAATTTGGGCCAGGAATTAAATTAGTTGCACCCAGCAAATCGAGAAATCGCTCTCGATCCAACCATTGTCGCCGCTTAACTACTTCAGCTTCCATCATAGCGATGTGAGCATTTGGCCCACCGAAGCCCAGTATTCCCAATTTGAGAAATAATTGAGCGAGTTCTCCCAACCGATCGAGTGTTTGTCCTGGATACATATCGCGCTCTGAAAATTAGCTGATAATTTAACGGTTTAGCTCAATGCGGCGGAACTCTGATGGTGGGTTAAGCACTTTCTCATGGGCACAGGATAGGGGAGACTGAGCCAACACGACAATCATTTTGTCTGTACCAGTGTTGATAATTTCATGTCCTACATCTTTGGGAATGCAAACGGAGTCTCCAGGTTCTATCGCTGCAATTTCAGATCCAATAATCACATCTCCTGTTCCCTGAACAAAATAACAAATTTCGTCACTCCCTGAATGCTTATGCAAGGGATTAGATTATTCTGGCTCAATGCAGTATATATTGAATTGCATCGAATCGATCGCCTACGGTTTTCATTCAGAACAGACTAACCACTAAGATCCTTACAAACTCAACTTGCAGAACCGGCTGAAGACATTTCCAGATTTGAAGTCGCTACAAGTTTTTGCAAGGATCTTAAAATTTGTAGCTATGCAAGTACAGATTGCGGTTCTAACTTCCCAGCATTCTGCTTGAAGACGGTGGGTAATTCACTACTGAACACTTCACCTTCCACCACCTGCGATCGGAATCCATCAGGACCGACGGGTACATCTCCGGTAATCGTAGTTCGATAGAGAACCCGTTCGACTTCGATGTGGTCGAGATCTTGAGGGGCTAAATGGGCTGTGGCACGGTTATCCCAGAAGGCTATGTCACCATTGTTCCAACGGAAACGCGTAGTGTAAGCGGGTTTGGTAATTTGCTTGAAGAACAACTCTAGCAAAAGCTTACTTTCCTTGCGAGAGACATCAATAATGTGCGAGGTAAAGCCAGGGTTGACAAATAGTGCCTTTTCTCCCGTTTCAGGATGAACCCGAACCACGGGATGGATTGAGACCAGAGGATTAGCCGCAATGCGCTGGGCAAATTTGCTGTTGCTGGGGATGTTCAGCCCGGCATTAAAGCGATGTTCGGCTTTGAGCTTGTCTGCCAATTCTCTTACAGGAGCTGATAGTCCCTCGTAGGCGGCAACTAAATTAGTCCAGGTCGTGTCTCCACCAACACTGGGGACATTGACTGCCCGTAAAATCGATGCGGCGGGGGGATTAATTGCAGCGGTGACATCGGTATGCCAGCGATTCTCATAGCTGGAAGGCCGTAGTCCATTGCGCCGTTCGAAACGACTGCGATCGATCGGCAGAATTTGTGGGAAGTCTGTGATCGGCTCGTCTTCGTGGGGATGGGCATAGGTTACTTCGCCGAACCGAGCCGTAAATGCGATCTGAGCCGCATGATCGATATTCTGATTGCGAAAGAACACAACTTTCCACTTCAAGAGTGCTGCCCGAATTTCTTTGACGGTATCGTCAGATAGGGGCTGTGAAAGATCTACACCACCGATTTCGGCACCAATGAAGCTGGATGTCGGCTTGATTTCAATGTACTGATTGGTCATGTGAATTCTCCAGAGTTATGTTTTAAATACAGGTTCGATCGAAATGCTTTACCTTGCCTTTACTGGCAAATCCTTCGGTTTTTTACAGGGATAGCAGAAAAGGCTGTTTGAATTTGTATGGGTTTGTATGGGATTAATGTTCGCCAACACGCCGTCAAACGGACTGGAAATAGCGCAGCCAGGAAGCGCCGTCGTATTTCCGACCGATTCTACATTAAATCGATAGGTTTATCGTATA
Source organism: Rhizobium sp. Q54 (assembly GCA_943367755.1). GTDB lineage: Bacteria > Cyanobacteriota > Cyanobacteriia > Pseudanabaenales > Pseudanabaenaceae > PCC-6802. Next base: position 40,741 of record CALRKB020000021.1, read on the forward strand.
ATAAATTATCAAGCATAAACTAAGTATTTGGCAACCAATTAGTTTGTAATACTTAATATTAGATAAACTAACAATTAGTATATGATGCTAATTGTTAGTTGCAAATCCTGGGTTTCTGTATCTAATGTGCGATCTCCTACTGATTCAGATCGCTACAGAAATTGAAGGCAAACTACCTGAGACCTAAGTATCTTCACAATTCTCGTCTCCAAATAATTGGCAAAAGACAATGCAGGAGTTTGAGTCGGGTGGTAGTCAGCATATGACAGACATTGCAAAAACAGGCATTCATTAGATCCGTATCAGCAGTACACAAGAGTGCAGAAAAAGGCTATGAGCAAGACACGTAAGTTTCGTTTAGGGGCATTCATTCAAGCCACGGGACATCATGTTTCCGCCTGGCGACACCCCGATTCTCAGATTGATGCGGGATTGAACTTCCAGCATTACAAGGAAATTACCCAAACAGCCGAACGCGGCTTGTTTGATGCTGTTTTTCTAGCAGATAGTCCGGGAGTCTGGGGCGGTGCACCAGAAACGCAAAATCGGAATGGCAAAATCGTCCATTTTGAGCCAGTCACACTTTTCTCCGCGCTGTCCTCCGTAACCGAACATATCGGTTTCATTGCTACTGCTTCCACCACCTACGAAGATCCCTATACACTAGCTCGAAAGTTTGCCTCTCTGGACTACTTAAGTAATGGTCGAGCTGGGTGGAATCTGGTTACTACCGGCAATGAAGAGGCTGCCGCTAATTTTGGGCTCGAACATCACCCAGACCACAGTCAGCGATACGAGCGGGCGGAAGAGTTTGTGGAAGTGGTGAAAGGACTGTGGGATAGCTGGGATGATGATGCCTTTATTCGCGATCGCGCATCGGGGGTCTACTTCGATCCAGAGAAACTTCATATCCTCAATCATAAGGGAAAACATTTTTCGGTCAGAGGCCCTTTGAATGTGGGTCGTCCGCCTCAAGGCTATCCAACGATCGTGCAGGCGGGAGCTTCGGAAGCGGGACGGGATTTGGCGGCGCGCACGGCCGAGGTTATCTTCACTGCCAATCAAACGCTGGCAGATGCCCAGGAATTTTATGCCGATGTCAAAGGTCGGTTGGCAAAATACGGGCGATCGCCCGACGATCTCAAAATCATGCCGGGAGCCTTCCCAATTATCGGTCGCACTGAAGCAGAGGCGCAGGAGAAGTACGAATTCCTGCAATCCTTGATTCATCCCGATGTTGCTTGGAAAATCTTGAAACAATACTACAAGGGAGTCGATCTGACGAATTATTCCCTGGACGATCTCGCTCCCGTATTGCCTAGCGATACTAACTCGAATAAAAGTCGTCTCAAACTAGTTCGCGATCTAGCGACTCGCGGCAGTCTCACTTTGCGGCAGTTGTATCTCTCGCTGGCAACTGCACGGGGTCATCGCACCATTTTGGGAACTCCCGAAAGTATTGCCGACCAGCTAGAAGAATGGTTCAACAACGGTGCGGCTGATGGATTTAATATTATGCCGCCCATTCTCCCTACTGGATTAGAAGATTTTGTCAACCTGGTTATTCCCATTTTGCAGAAGCGCGAGCTGTTCCGTACTGAATACGAGGGCAAGACGCTGCGGGAAAACCTGGGTCTACGCCGTCCTGCGAATCGCTTTGCCGCTCGACAAAAGGAGGAGCGATTGGTGTTGGCGTAACGAAAAAGTTTTGGTGTTGTGGAATTGCCGAACGAGCCGGGTTGCAAGTGTTCGTTCTTGAGATTCGCAATGCTGAATTTGTCGATGTCGGAAAACTATATTTTATGGAGAAAAAGATCGTGGTTGAATTTAGCCGTTTACAGACTTCCCGTTCTGCTGCAATCCGTGCCAAATTGGATTATCCAGTAATTGACACTGACGTGCATACCAATGATTTCACGCCAGCCTTCGAAGATTACATCGCTCACTACGGCGGTACGCACCTGGTAGACGAATTACGGAAAGCGGAAAATTCCCGACTCAATTCTAAAAGTGAAGGGAAAGACTGGTATCAACAAACACCCGAAGAACGTCAGTATTATCGCACCCTGCGATCGCCCTGGTGGGCTAGAGTGACCCGCAATACCCTGGATCTAGCCACGTACACGCTTCCGGAACTGCTCTATGAAAGGCAGGCAGAGCAAGGTTCGGACTATTCAGTGCTGTTCCCCAACAATGCCCTAGCCGCAGGGGGAGCCAAGCCAGAACATCGTCAGGCATTGCAACGCGCTATCAATCACTACCATGCCGATATTTATCGCAAATACAGCGATCGCCTCACCCCTGTCGCGGGGATTACCATGACTACACCCCAGGAAGCAATTGAAGACCTGGAGTTTGCAGTGAATACGCTGGGCTTGAAGGTGATTAATATTCCAGGTGGCGTAAAGCGACCAATTAAAGCGATCGCCGATAAGTATCCAGCAGAGCAATTCCCCGAAATCGCCAAACATGCCTCCTATATCGACTTTTTTGGCCTGGATAGCGAATACGACTACGATCCCTTCTGGGCGAAGGTTGTGGAATTGGGCGTACCGATTACCACCCACTACGGTAGCCAGGGCTGGACGGGACGTTCCTCCATCAGCAACTACATGAACAACCACATCGGTCACTTTGCCGATGGCTCCCAAGCTTTTGCCAAGGCGTTGTTCTTTGGCGGTGTCACCCGGCGCTTCCCGAAATTACGGGCGGCATTTTTAGAAGGAGGTGCAGACTGGGGCGCGCATGTTTACATTCACCTGGTCGATCGCTTCTCCAAACGCAATTTACAAGCACTACAAAACTACAATCCAGAACTCACGAATGCGAATGAGTTGTTCCAGTTGTTCGATCGCTTCGGTGGGGATGTTACGAAGGGATATTCCCTTAGCAAAGAGGAATTAGTTGAAACAGTTCTGGGTAGTTCTTTCAGCCGTCACAGCCGCAATCCCATCGATAACGAACTGGAAGATTTTGGTGCGGCTGGTATTGAGACCACTGAAGATATTCGCGATCGCTGGGTAAATCCCTTCTTCTTTGGGTCTGAGTCGGACGATCGCACGATTGGGGCAGCCTTCAATGACAAAGCGAATCCGCTCGGCGTCAAGATTAACGCCATCTACTCCTCTGATGTAGGTCATTGGGATGTGCCCGATATCACCCTGCCATTGGCGGAAAGTTGGGAATTAGTGGAAGACGGCGTAATTTCTGAAGCCGATTTCAAGGCCTATGTGTTTGAGAATCCCTACAAACTTTACACCGAAGCGAATCCCGATTTCTTCAAGGGTACGGCGATCGAATCGAAACTGAGGCAGGTAAAATCTAACCCTGCCGATAAGACGCTAGCAACAGTCTAGTTTTGCCCTAGATATCGGAAGCTTTCGCTCTCGTTTGATGTATCCTGTAGAGTCGGTGTTATTCACTCTACAGGATAGATTCGCTGATAGTTCTGTTAATAAGGAGTACCCAACCAAAATTCAGGATACTAATGTCAGACGCACCTAAAGAAATCAGAATTTGTTTTATTGGTGAATCGTTTGTCAATGGCACAGGCGATCCAGAGTTTCTGGGTTGGACAGGTAGAGTGTGTCGCCATGCTGAATTCGCAGCGATCGTTCAAAACTGGGATGGTTGGTTAAACTGGTTTACGCCTTAGTGACTGCATCGCATGCCCGTAAAGTTGTGCGATCTCATTTAATTTAGATATTCCAACCCGCTCTCAATCAACCACATTCAATCAAAATCTTCTTTATGACATTACCCACTGCTAATCTCGGTCATACTGGATTGACTGTCTCGCGGCTCGCTCTAGGCACTATGACCTTTGGCTTGCAGAGCGACGAAGAAACCTCCAGGGCGATCCTCGATACCGCTGCCGACGCCGGCATCAACTTTCTCGATACTGCCGATGTCTATCCAGTAGGTGGTGGTCTGGCTACGGCAGGCCGCACCGAAGAAATTATCGGACGCTGGCTGAAAGGCAAACGGGAGCATTTTATCCTGGCGACTAAATGCGTCGGTCAGGTGGGTCCTGCCCCCTGGGATCGAGGAGCTTCGCGCAAACATATTCTGGATGCGATCGATGCTTCCCTGCGGCGGTTGGACACGGACTACATCGACCTGTATCAGTTGCACTCCGACGATGCCACAACACCTTTGGATGAGACACTGGAAGCGCTAGACGCGATCGTGCGTGCGGGTAAGGTGCGTTACATTGGGGTTTCTAACTTCCTGGCGTACCGTCTCAGTCGAGCGTTGGGACGTGCCGAGGTTCGTAATCTAACGCGCTTTGTCTCCGTTCAACCCCGCTACAATCTACTGTTCCGCGAAATTGAGCGAGAACTCTTGCCCCTAGCTCAAGAAGAAGGACTGGGAGTCATCCCCTACAATCCTTTAGCGGGTGGTCTGCTGACGGGCAAACACAATCGCGCTGGGGAGCCAACGCCAGAAACTCGATTTACGCTAGGTGCTGCCGCCGAAATTTATCAGAAACGCTACTGGCACGATCGCGAGTTCGATACGGTCGCAGAGTTAAGCACCGTTGCCGATGCGGCGGGATTATCGCTGACAACTCTTTCCCTTGCCTGGGTGTTGGCAAATCCGATTATCACGGCTCCCATTATTGGTGCCAGTCGTCCAGAACAATTGACAGACAGTTTGAAGGCGATCGAAGTCAAACTCGACAATAGTCTGAAACAAAAACTGGACAATATCACCGCCGAATACCGCAAGGGAGATTCTGCTCGTTAGAAGCCGTAATTGATAATCCAATCGAACAAAACCGGACGGCTGAGATAGCCGTCTATTTGCCTATTAGGAAGAAACTGAAGTGATACGACGCGATCGCCGTTTTTTAATCGAAAGAACTCGTTCATCCAAACCTTTTCAAAGGGCTGCGGAAGCTCCTGCATTACCCACAAATCCTGTTGGATTCATTTGGCACTTCGTCAATTATTTCCGCTGGTGGTATGTGGTAATAGTCATACTGGAGGCACTGCACGCGACCTGCGGCATTATGTTGCCCTACGCAATCGGCGAGATTATTCGGGGCGTGACGCGATCGGCGCACGATAATAAACCCGTGCTGGATGCCATGAGCCAACCCCTGATGCTGTTCGTAGCTTTAAGTGTGGGTGAAGTAGCGTTCGGTCGTTCTGCTGGACTTTTACAGACCATCCGCCACCCCATCCACCGACAGCATATCGTCCGCTCCCTCTATGCCTACTTGCAACAGCATTCCCATCGGTATCTGAGCAGCAGTTTTGCTGGAGCCTTGGCACATCGCATCAGCGAAACTTCTCTGGGGGTCACGCAAACGATGGCCATGTTGATTTCTGAATTTATGCCAGTCATCATTGTGTATATCGTCTCCACAGCGTTGTTGTATCGTGCCTATCCACCGCTAGCTGCCTTTGTGGGGCTGTGGGCAGTTCTCTTCATCAGTATTTCGTTTTGGCTGGCAACGCGATGTCGAATTTTTGCACGAAAAGCGGCAGCCGCCCGTAGTGAGACCACGGGCAATATTGTTGATGCTGTGACCAATCTCACTAGTAGCCGACTGTTTGCCCGCCTGGATTTTGAACGACAATATCTGAACGAACAATTAAGGCGCGAACTAATTGAGGTGAGAAAGTCCAACTGGTACTCGGAGCGCATCCGCTGGTTTCAGTTCATCTCAGCCGCAATTCTAAAAATCGGCACGCTATTTTACTCGCTCTCCCTTTGGAGTCAGGGAAAGATCTCTGCCGCTGACTTCGTTGTGGCTACCAGTCTATCGCTATTGATCATTAGTGAAGCCCGTAATTTAAGCAAACGGTTTCTAGAATTCTTCGAACATATCGGCAACGTCAGCAACGGGGTTTGCACCATTATTCAACCCCACGAAATCATCGATCGCGACAATGCGATCGTCCATCCCATTACTCAGGGGCGGATCGAGTTCCGGCAGGTGCAGTTCAGCTATTCACCGGAGAAGCACGTATTCGACAACCTCTCTGTCACCATTCAACCGGGAGAGCGGGTTGGACTGGTGGGCTTCTCTGGATCTGGGAAATCTACTTTTGTCAATCTGATTTTGCGACTGTTCGATCCCCAATCGGGGCAAATTCTCATCGATGGGGTAGATATCCGCGATATGACCCAGGATGCACTCCATGCCCAGATTAGCTTGATCCCCCAAGATCCTTCTCTGTTCCACCGCACCTTGCTGGAAAATATTCGCTATGGACGTTTAGAAGCAACAGAGGCAGAGCTGATCGAAGCAGCGCGTAAGGCCTATGCTCACGATTTCATCGTACCGATGAGCGATGGCTATCACTCTCTGGTGGGCGAACGTGGCGTCAAATTATCTGGTGGGCAAAGGCAGCGAATCGCGATCGCCCGGGTCATCCTGAAAAACGCTCCCATCCTCATCCTGGACGAAGCCACTTCTAGCCTGGATTCCATCACGGAAAAAGCGATTCAGGATACGCTGGACTTAGTCATGCACGATAAAACGGTCATTGTAGTAGCGCATCGACTGTCCACGATTGCCCATCTCGACCGTATTCTAGTCTTCGATCGGGGGCAAATTATCGAAGATGGTACTCACACCAAACTGCTAGCACAGGGGGGTGCTTACTACCAACTATGGACTATGCAGGCAGGTGGATTTTTACCAGAAGAAAGCAATCCTAACAGTACGGCAATAACTGCGTGAGGGTAGCAAAGCCGTGTACCATTACTCTTAATACACCATACCCCATGGCATATATTCTTCTTTTGACCTCCCAATGAAATTATTACACCGTCCCGATCTATATAGTTGGTCTGTTTTCAATGCCGAACGTAATATTGATTTCCATAGCGTTGCCTGGATTCGTCCAGAGGGGAATATATTAATCGATCCTCTACCTCTATCCGAGCACGATTGGGCGCATTTACAGTCTTTAGGCAATGTACAGTGGATTGCGATCACGAATTCCGATCATCTCAGAGCCAGTCAGGAAATTGCTGAAAAAACGGGTGCTCAAATCGCAGCTCCTGGAGGAGAGAAAGATTCTTTCCCTATTCCGGTACAGCGTTGGTTAACGGATGGCGACTCGATTGTGACTGGGTTGGACGCGATCGCGTTACATGGTTCGAAAACTCCTGGAGAACTGGCATTTTTGCTGGGAAAAACCACGTTAATTACGGGAGATCTGGTGAGAGCACATCAGGCAGGAAGTCTGACAATCTTGCCCGAGCCAAAATTACAAAACCGAGACGAGGCAGTCGCTTCCGTACGGCGATTGGCAGCACTGGATCGAGTAGATGCCGTATTAGTAGGCGACGGTTGGTCGGTTTTTCGCAATGGACGCGATCGCTTGCTAGAGCTAGCAGCCACACTTTAATCAGGGTATCGTAACAGGAATTTGCAATTGGCCAGAGTAGCGAGCAGGCTATCGATCTATATGGCGATCGCGTTGCCGCCAAATGCCATGTCAGGCATGCTTGCCAGCGGAATTTACCCAAACTGCCCCATGCTTGCCTATATATGCCACAATGAATTCAACCTCATTCATGCAGGAAAGCTATGATTAATCTTTCCTACGATCCCCAACTGCAACTACCTACGGCTGAGGAATTGCCCCACTCAGACGATACCCCTGTGGATAACGAACTCCAGAACGACATTCCCAACTTTATCCTCAATATCTTGCGTCTGATTTGGGAGAAACGTCAGGATTGGTTTTTTGGCGTAGATATGGCTATTTACTACAATCCCACGACACCAGCGATCGTACCTGACGGTTTCCTGGCAATGGGAGTACCCAGACATAAAGGCGAAGGAGGTCGCTTGAGTTATGTGTTGTGGGAAGAAGAAAATATCATGCCGATATTGGCTTTAGAGGTTATTTCAGAGAAATACAATAGCGAATACGAAAAGAAGTTAGAGACGTATCAAGATTTAGGAATTTTGTACTACGCCATCTACAATCCTTTAGCAAGGCAAAAGAGAGGGTATAAGAATCGCCTACCGTTAGAGATATACAAACTGGTTGGCGATCGCTATCAGTTGGTTCCAGGACAAGAGAAAGGAACTGTCTGGATGCCAGAAATTTCGCTAGGAATGGGATGCGAGGTGAGGGCGCAAGCTGGTTGGAGGAGGGAGTGGTTGTATCTGTACGATGAAGCAGGGAATCGATATTTAACTGCGGAGGAAGTCGCTCAGCAGGAACACCAGCGGGCAGAAAAACTTGCAGCTTACCTGAAATCGCTAGGTATTAATCCCGATGAGATTTGATCGGTAATGTATTCTAACAACGGCGCTACCAAACTTTAGTAAGAAATGCTGCCTGGTAAAAGATGGGGGTTGAGGTAGTGCCCCGCAAAATTTATCCCTCAAATCGATGCTTTTGCCAAATATGGCGATGCACTTCGCGCTGCGATTCAGTATTGCCGTTGCTTCCTTCATCGTCTTTACAGTACGGCTAACGCCCTGTCAGGTATTCCTCAGCTGCCTTCTCAACCGTAGTACCTTTAAAGAAGTCGCGGTTCAGGCCAGTGTAGAGTTCCAGCGCATGGGTAGACAAGAAATAGCGCAAATCTTCTTCGCTGATGATTTCCCGTTCTAGCAAGCTATAGGAATTAGAGACTACTGAGGTGATATCCGGGACGTCCCAATGTCCGGCATCGGAGGCCAGGAATGCCTTGACCCGATCGCCAAAGGGGTTTGCTTTACGATTGAATGCCGCACCTACCCGCGTATCGTCGGATTCTGTGCCAAAGTAGAAATTATTCAGGAAGCGATCGCGGATATCTTCTTCCCTTGTAATCCCGGCTGCCGCAAATTCATTCAGGTCAGAGCTTGCCTTCTCGAAGAATTCATCCTGTTCTAGGAATTGCCCGATTAAGCCCAAGCCATTGCCGATCCCATCAAATCGACCTTTAACTTCTGGACCGCCGTAGCGAATGACATACTCGCGTAGTTCCTCCCGAGCGACACTGCTGGGGTTATTATTCTCCAGAATTTTAGGATTGCGCGTTTGCCAGTGCCAGATCAAATCGGCGTAAAGACTGGCTCCCCAGGCAGAACCACCTTCCAGGATGGCAAATTTGAGCGTGGGGAAACGACGGGTTACGCCGCCAAAGAACAGCGATTTGACAAAGGCTTGTCCTGCCGAAGCAAAGTGACCGATGTGGTTGTACTGGTAATTAGAGATCGAACGGCGAGATGTCCAACCCATCCCTGCGGCATGGGTTGTCGGCACGACTTTCAGCTCTACTGCCTTTGCCCAGAACGGATCGTAATCGTAGGCACTATCGAGTCCGAAATTATCCAACCAGGTTGCTTCGCGGCGTACTTCTTCGGGATAGTTGGCGAAAGCAGGAATTACGCGTTTGACATAACCGGGAATCTGAACCGCTTTTAAGCCCAATTCCTTAACCGCATATTCCAACTCTTCAATCCCTTCCTGTGGTGTATGCAGTGGAATAATCGCGACTGGTGTCAAGCGATCGCTGTAAGGACGAAAGATATCGGCGTGGTAGAGGTTAGCGGCTCGAACTAAGGCACGTCTTACTTCTTCATTGTCAATGGTTGCGGCAAAAAGCGATAGGTTGGGATACACCACAGCAAAATCCGAACCAGTTTCTTGCAGGCGTTCGTGCAGAAGTTTGGGCAAATTGATAGTTGCCAGATCTAACGTGTTGCTGGTAACGCGAGTCCAGAATGGCGGACGGGCTGTACGGTGTTGGTGGCGCTCTTCTGGAGTTTGGGAGAACCAGCGAGATCGACTGGGGCCTGGGAATGCTGCGCGGAAGCGATCAACAATCCCCGGCCCCCCTACGTGCTCTAAGTAATCAAAAAAGGCAGGGACGAATTCTTCGGTATGGAAGTCAGTATCAATAATGGGATACCCCAGTTGCTCGCGAATTTCTGCTGACCGGGTTTTTCTGGTGGGGCGGTCTAATGCAATCGTCATGATAGGCACTCCTAAATAGGTAACAGGTCAAAATGCAGGACTAAGATGGGGAGAAAATTTAATCGGAAGCCTTCTGAAGAGAACATCCTGTTTGGATTAGGATGCTTGCTTCGCAGTTTGAAACCGAACGAGAATTTCATCTATTCCTTACTTTGCAGACCTAATGCAGCTAGATATGGAACGGAAGAACCAGCAGCAACGTGCTGTATCATTCTGCTAAATCATCAACTTGCTCGTTATGCACCTCAAAAAGCTCCTCATTCTTAGTCAAGATAAATCGGACATAAATGTCTTTTGTAAAGTTTTATAGAACGCAAATTTTTAAATCTCGGCCTATAAAATCTTCAAATTTGAAATGTAAATCTACATCATCTCTATCGATTAGTAGTAGATTAACTAAAAACATATTCTTACAACTATTTTAAAATTGCAAGTATAGCCAGTCACAAAAATGAAGAATGAAATATTTAAAAAAGATAAATATTTATAGAAATGCCTTTTAGAAAGGAATCTAAAAGGCTAAGGATATAATTTAAAAGAGTTTTTTGTTATTTTATAAAGTTTAAAACTCAATAAATAGATGGTAAATTAAATAAAATATAAACGGGACTTTTACTCTTTAAATAATGATTTTTAAAGAGTAATTTTTTGACTTTTTGAATATATAAAAGGTAAGTATTACACAAACAGAATATACTTAATCTGTTCTCTTGATCGGGTTATAGAAGTTAAAAGAATGGAAAGTACTTTTATCAATAATTAATTTATATACCTGGCAGAGTAGTTAGGGTATTCCATCAGGGTTGTTATTTTCTTAGCGATCACTTTGGTGTCATACGGCAACATAGGCAGTTTCAATAAATTTTAATCTTGACTAAATTGATGTAGATGTCGGAGAATAAATTTTACCATAATTTAGTTAGACTATCTAATAGTTTGTTTTACATAATCATATAAAGGAGATATAAAGTCTTGAGTTCTCAAAACTTTGACATTCGTCCAGTTGCAGGACGGATTGGGGCTGAGATTGCAGTGGTCGACCTGAAGACAACCGGTAATACTCCAGATCTGTGAACAAGACCTTTGCAAAGCAAACAACACAATTTTTTCGAAACCTCGATCTACAGATCCGGGACACCACCGAAAAGGTTATGGGGAATTGGACAGATCGACATCTTCGGTTATTAAACTATCGGAAGCAGCGTGCGGCAAAAGGGTTGTGGAGAATTCTATTCAGGTTGGCAGCTATTCCTTCAATTACTATACGGTAGGAAATACGAGCAATCCTCCGGTTCTTTTTCTGCATGGGTTTATGGGGGATTGTCGGGAATTCCAACCCGCTATGGACTGCTTATCCGATCAGTTTTACTGCCTGGCAATCGATTTGCCTGGGCATGGTAAAACGCATTGCCCCGATCTCGATCGGTTCTACACAATGGCAAACACAGCTCGCGGGTTAATTGAATTTTTAGAAGCAATGCAGATCGAGAAATGTCATTTGGTTGGCTATTCTATGGGAGGAAGGCTAGCTTTATACCTTGCGCTCCACTTCTCAACATATTTCCTTAAGGTCGTGCTCGAATCGTCCTCTCCAGGCCTAAAAACACCAAAAGAAAGGAGCGATCGCCTGCATAGCGATCTAAAGTTGGTCAAAGCACTGGAAATGGAAGATTTTTCATCGTTCTTGGCAAAATGGTACGACCAACCCCTATTTGATTCTATTCGGGTACGTCCGAATTTCGGGCAGTTGGTCGAACAGCGGCGGCAAAATTCCCCATTGGGTCTAGCTAGATCGCTGCGCAATTTCAGCACTGGATGCCAGCCTTCATTATGGGAAAAGCTCCGGCACAACAGAATTCCTCTGCTCCTACTAGTTGGTGAATTGGATAAAAAATTTGCAGCTATTAATGCGGAAATGGCTGGCCTGTACGAATACGCAAAATTAACAACCGTTCCTGACTGCGGTCATAATATTCACTTTGAGTATGTAGATTTATTTATTCAGGAAATCGAACGGTTTCTGCTTTTTCCCAGATCGCCACCTGCATAATTTCTACTTCAGGATCGAATCTAAAGGAATTAATCTGAAATTCCGCAAACTACTTTTGAGGAGGTTAATAATGGCAGGCAAATTAGAAGGGAAAGTAGCGATTATTACGGGTGCTTCCGCTGGTATTGGGGAAGCCACGGCGATCGCTTTTGCGGCAGAAGGGGCAAAGGTCGCGATCGCGGCGCGGCGAGTAGAACGATTAGCCAGTCTAGCAGAACGTATTGAAGCTTCTGGAGGTAAGGTATTACAGGTTGCAACCGACGTCACCGACGAAGCCCAAGTACAAACTCTAATCGAAAAAACTAAAGCAACATTTGGGCGGATCGATATTCTCGTGAATAACGCTGGTATTGCCTTCACAGGAGAGATTGCCAATGCCAACACCGCCGATTGGCGGCGCATGATCGATGTAAACATCTTGGGTGTAATGTATGCCACCCATGCGGTGCTGCCGATTTTGAAGGAACAGCAGTCCGGTCATATCGTCAATATCTCTTCGGTGGCGGGGCGCACGGTGCGGGTAGGCGTTGGCGCGTACAATGTGACAAAATGGGGCGTGAACGCCTTTTCCGAAGCGTTGCGATTGGAACTGACACCCCATAACATTCGCGTCACGATTATCGAACCGGGGATGGTCAACACGGAAATTAATGCCCACATTACCGACTCCAAGAGCCAGACATTGCGGCAGTCTATCACTCCTTTAGAAAGTGAAGATGTGGCAGCGGCGATCGCCTATGCCGTCACCCAACCACCCCGCGTGAACGTAAATGAAATTCTGATTCGCCCCACCACTCAATACTGGTAAAAAAGTAATATACCTTATGGCATTTTTCCCACTGGAGAGCTAAATTATGGCGAATTGGCAATTGGCGATTTTTGACTGCGACGGTGTGTTGGTAGATAGCGAACCGATTTTAAATCGCATTTTTGCTGAGATGCTGTCCGAAATTGGATTTGCAATAACCTACGAACAATCGCTGCAGAAATTTATGGGTAAGTCACTGGCAACCTGCCTGGGAATCGTCGAGCGATCCTTGGGGAAACCCATGCCGCCAGACTTTGAGGACCGCTGCCGAGCGCGTGAAATAGACGCGCTGCATCGAGAACTACAACCAATTCCAGGCATCGCAGGAGTATTAGAGCAGATAACGCTACCAAAATGCGTTGCGTCGAATAGCAGTTCTCGCCATATCCAATCTGTCTTACAACTGACTGGACTTCTCCAGCACTTTGATGGGAAGTTATTTAGTGCGGCTCAGGTCGATCGCCCAAAACCATTTCCCGACGTATACCTGCACGCAGCAAAGCAAATGGGATCGTCTCCGATGGATTGCGTGGTAATTGAAGACTCAGTACCTGGCGTCCAAGCAGGTTGTGCAGCGGGGATGACTGTATTCGGCTATGCCAAACAGAGCGATCGCCTGGCCTTAGCCGCAGCCGGAGCAAAGGTTATCTTTAACGACATGCAGCAACTGCCACAATTGTTGGAAATCGAGCGATCTTATATAGTGACAAATATTCTATGACCTTCTACGACCAATCCAACTTTGATGTGCGTTGCGAGTGGGGAGCAAAGGGAGTCGAGCAACTATCTCCTATTAGCGATGTCGTTATCGTTGTTGACATCCTATCGTTTTCCACTTGCGTCGAAATTGCCAATAGTCGAGGAGCGATCGTCTTTCCTTTCCCATGGCAACCGCAGTTAGCGCGGGAATTTGCTGAATCCGCTGGGGCAGAACTCGCGATTGGGCGGTGGAACGACACGCGGGGAAGTGGCAGCTATTCCCTTTCTCCAGCATCCTTGAGCCACATCCCTAAGGGAACCCGTCTCGTGTTGCCTTCGCCGAATGGTTCTTCGCTCAGCCTGGCAACTGGGAAAACGCCAACCCTAGCTGGGTGTTTGAGAAACTCTCGGGCAGTAGCTTTAGCTGCGATGAACTACGGGAACCGCATTGCCATCGTACCAGCCGGAGAGAAATGGCATGATGGTAGCCTTCGTCCTGCATTTGAGGACTTCATTGGTGCAGGCACGATCGCTAGTCATCTCAAAGGTAGCTTGTCGCCGGAATCACAAATTGCGATCGCTGCTTATCGCAATGTTCTGGGAGACCTCAAGCATTCGCTCAAGCAATGTGGCTCTAGCAAGGAACTGATTGGGAAAGGATTTGAACGAGATGTGGACTTGGCTGCAGAATGCGATGCGAGCGATTGCGTGCCAACATTGATAAATAGAGCATACGTAAATCAGGCAAGCTAATCCCATGGATAATTCTATAGCAATTGTTGGTTTTCACGCCCATGTCTACTTCGATCCTGACAGTCGCGAAGCAGCGGCGAGAGTTCGCGAAGGATTGGGCGATCGGTTTGACGTACAACTCGGGCGTTGGCACGATAAGCCGGTCGGCCCACACCCAAAATCGATGTATCAGGTTGCGTTCTTACCGCAGCAGTTTGGCGAAGTCGTTCCCTGGCTCATGCTCAATCGCGAGGGATTGGATGTTCTCGTTCACCCTACAACCGGCGACGATGTGGCAGACCATACAAACCATGCCCTATGGCTGGGAGAAAAATTGGAACTCAACGTTGAGTTCCTAAAACAGGTGCAAACAACCTGATGCCGAGTTGGGATGCGATCGCTTGGCAAGCTAGCGTTTGCGGGCGAGTGTCAAACCATCTGAGACTGGCAGGATGGAAAGATCGATGCGTTTGTCATCGCGCAATTTTTGATTGAGGGCGCGGATCGCTAATGTGTCGGCATCCTGGACTTGTAAATCGATAATCCTACCACTCCAGAGTACGTTATCAATGGCAATCAGACCACCCGAACGAACCAGTTGCAGCGATCGCTCGTAATAACCATCGTAATTAGCTTTATCGGCATCGATGAATGCAAAATCAAACGTGTTGGCTTGCCCTTCTGCCAGGAAGCGATCTAACGTTTGGATCGCTGGCGCAATGTGAAGGGAGATTTTATCGGCAACACCCGCTTTATGCCAATAACGACGCGCGATCGCGGTAAATTCCTCGCTCACATCGCAGGCAATCAACTTCCCATCGGGCGGTAACGCTAAAGCTACAGAGAGGGAACTATAACCCGTAAAAACGCCGACCTCCAGCGTCTTTTTCGCACCAATTAGCTGAATCAGAAGTGCCATAAATTGGCCTTGCTCTGGGGCAATCTGCATATTGCCTCGAGGATGGCTAGCAGTCTCTTCCCGTAATTGCTTGAGAATATCTGATTCCCGTAAAGAAATAGATAAGAGGTAGTCGTAAAGGCGATCGCTCAGGGCAGTAAATTTCATATTTTATAAACTTTTATAGACGCTCGCGTAGAAATGCGAACTAAAATTGTACGAGTTAAACTTGCTGAATTCCAGCCTGTGGGGCAAAATTCCCTCGCGATCGATAAAATCTTCATGCTTGAATTCAAAACAAATTCGACAGACTAAGAGAAGACAATAAAAAGCTGAGACTGTATTTTACACAATATCTCAGCTCTAAACTACGATAAAGATTTTATCTTACCAGAATCCATCTTAGGATTTAAGTAGCGCTTATCACTTTGGAAGAACTGCACGCGCAAATTTCTCGCGATCGGACAAAAGAGAGTTAGAGGCAACCAACAGATAAAATATAGATAAAGTTAAGAGAACTGTTTGAGCGAACAATTCAGCCCAGGACGCACTTTGGATAATTCACGGCTGTTCTACCGCACACAGCACAGAAGATTCATGCAGCATAGAAAACCAACGTTCGCAATTCGATACTCTCACGAGGAGGAGCATCTGAAGGACTCGTCGGATCGTCGAATCCTGTGTGAGCGGCAAACCGAGCTAGTCCGTCCTCGGCAGAGTCGAAACACTTGATCAGGAGTACTTCGTTCCGTTGTTGTTGTGGAAAGTAGAACCACCGATGGTCTGAATTATAGGTAACTGCGTAAGTCTCACCGACGCGATCGCGATAGACGAGATCGCCAGCCACGAGGTCTGTGGGGGCAATGCTTTGGGCATCACACACTGTTAATGGAGACTCAAGGACGGATTCGGCGATCGGTCGCCAGACATTCACTATGGCAAATCGTTGTTCTAGTAGCGCTTCGTAATTCTCGATGCCGCGTGCTTCCAACTCAATGCGAGCGCGACTGTAGCCGGATTTTGCGGTGAAGTCATTATGGACGCGCTTGACTGGTTCCTTAGCATTATCTTCGCCGAGCTTTGCCCGCTGGGCATTACGGACATTATGGTCGAACACCACTATCCTGCTTGCACCCGTTACATCCTTGAGCAACTGTTCGGCTTCGGGATAATAGACGCGACGCACCTCGGCTTCATCGTAGAAGTCGCGGACGGCAGATTGATGTACCGCAAGCGCGAATCCTTCCCGATCAAGAGACAAGTCTTGTGCGATCGCGCGAGCATTACGGATTGGTAGCCTGTGCGCTGCGTACGTTCTGTTATGACGGGGAGTTCCTGCTGGCGGTTCGTAGGTGTAGTTGACAGGTCTTTCTGCCATGGGAACGAGGTAGTTGAGATATGCTTCAACGTAGGGGAGTTCATTGGAAGCAGGTCTCTCTAGAACTTGCGGACTGTTTGTAGACATGGGTTGCATCCTCGTATTTGAGAATTAACAGATCGAGTCACTGAGACCTGATAATTCTAAGTAGTTCAGATCCCGGTAACTTTTTGGGGTGCTAGTTCCTAGCGATCGATCGCTTATACCAATTCCAAGAAATTAGATTACAAATGTCTCGATGTAAGGGAGAACGGTCGTTCTCCCCTCCGAAGATCGGTTGCATTGCTGTAAGGAATTGGCATTACATTATCTTTGCGCGGCACCAACGGCAGCGGGTTCGCCGAGAATCTTAGTAAAGCGTTCGATATAGAAATCCGCAGGGTTTGCAACTGCCTTTATCGCTTTCTTTTCACGCACCGCATCCCACCATTTTTGGATGCGAGGGGTTTCTGTTGGCAGCGCAAACTTGCGGAAATGTTCCAGGACGGGAAGGCGTTCGAACCAGGGATAGAAGCTAATATCGACTAAACTTAGTTTATCTCCCAACCAGAACGGCCCATCTCCAGATAGTTTGCCTAGCCCTTCTTGCTCTATGTACAAGAGGGATTCCAGAAATTCCCTACGACCTTGTTCTTGTTCCTGAACATCTTTACCGCGTAGAAATTTATTAAAGGCAGGGACAAAACGATTGTTAGCATAATCGATCCAGATACGCGCGATCGCTTTTGCACCTGGATCGTGAGGTAATAGGGGCTTCTCTGGGAAGACCTCATCGAGATATTCGTTAATGATGGCAGACTCATAAAGCTCCACATCCCCGTGCTTGATAGCAGGGACTTTACCGTAGCGCGAAACCTGCAAGAATTCCTTCGGTTTGTTTTGTAGATCGATTTCTGTAGAGGTAAACTCAATGCCTTTTTTGAGCAAAACAACGCGGGTACGTTGAGAGAAAGTAGAGGCTTTGGCATAGTAGAGGTGTAAGTTGCTCATGGATTTAGTTTCCTTATAGGTAGATAGTGCAAGCTAAATATTGCGATCGCTGACTACTTGGTTTATTCCTGAAGGGTAAGAATACTCAGATAACAGCCCTTGACAGTAAAGAACCATGTTGACTTGACAGATTAATAAATCCTTACTGGTGGGGATTTCCACCAGTAAGATAGAATAATACGATATCTCTACCGGTTTGTCGTAGATTAATTTTGGAGTATTACACAGTCTCTCTGGAAATACAAGTCTTCTCGTACACAAAATTTTGTGTAACTAATTGTTAGGTTATCTAATAAAGTTAAAAGTAACGGTCAATATCCCATTCTGCAGTTACCGACACTATTGTCGAAATGTTTATTCTTAAAGAAATTGGTCAAGCAAAAGTAAAAAAATGTTAAGAGCAATAACACGCCGCAAATTTATCGTGACTGCCTCTTTAGCTACGGGTTTCACCCTAGCTGTACAACCGATTTCCGCTAATGTCGTCACTACCGATACCAAGGGATTAATCGCCGGTGCGGTGAAAATTCCCGTACGGGATGGTGAAATTCCCGCCTACAGAGCGGTGCCTGACGCGGGTAGCAATTTTCCGATCGTGCTGGTTATCCAGGAAATCTTTGGCGTACACGAACATATTCAGGATATCTGCCGGCGCTTAGCCAAACTGGGATATCTGGCGATCGCTCCCGAATTGTTTGTCCGTCAGGGGGATGTGTCGAAATTGAGCAGCATCGATGCCATTCGCCCGATTGTAGCTAAAGTGCCGGACGCGCAAGTGTTATCCGATCTTGATCGCACGGTAGCGTGGGCGGTGAAGTCGGAGAAGGGAAATGCCGATCGGTTAGGGATTACAGGCTTCTGCTGGGGCGGACGCATTACCTGGTTGTATGCGGCTAGCAATCCTAAGGTGAAAGCAGGCGTAGCGTGGTACGGACGGTTAGTAGGCGATGCTACCCCCCTGACACCCAAATATCCCATCGATATCGCTGCGACACTGACCGTTCCTGTGCTCGGACTCTACGGTGGTAAGGATACTGGCATTCCTCTCGATACGGTGGATCGAATGCGCGATCGCCTGAAATCTGGTAGCAGCAAATCCGAAATTATCGTCTACCCCGATGCCCCCCATGCTTTTTTTGCCGATTATCGCCCCTCCTACCGCGAGAAAGAGGCTAAAGAGGGCTGGCAACGGCTGCAGGCATGGTTTAAGCAATATGGGGTGTGACCTCAAATTACCGATTGGGAGAGATAGATCGCATGACCACAGCATTGATTGTCGGGGCAGGTAGCGGACTCAGCGCTTCGCTAGCCCGTTTGTTTGCGAAAGAAGGCTTTACCGTCGCATTAGCAGCGCGACAAATTGATAAACTCAGCACCTTATCGCAAGAGATTGGAGCCGTCAGTTTTACCGCTGATGTATCCAAGCTAGAGGATGTAAACCAACTGTTCGCGGATGTCGAACAAAAGTTAGGCGCACCCACCGTCGTGATTTACAACCCAAGCTGGCGAGTTCGCGGGCCGTTCGACGAACTCGACCCCGCCGACGTTGCTAAAACGCTTGAAATTACTGCCTATGGCGGTTTTCTGGTGGCACAGGCAGCAGCAAAGCAGCAATTGGCATTGGGTGAAGGAGCCATCTTCTTTACCGGTGCTTCTGCGAGCGTTAAGGGATACGCCCAGTCGGCTCCATTCGCCATGGGTAAGTTTGCTCTGCGGGGTCTGGCGCAAAGCATTGCCCGCGAACTCGCGCCAAAAAATATTCACGTTGCGCATTTCGTCATCGACGGTGCGATCCGCTCGGCTACCCGCCTGGAGCCAGCCGACAAACCCGATAGCCTGCTCGATCCCGATGCGATCGCCCAGACGTATCTCAATATTCTGCAACAACCTCGCAATGCCTGGACGTGGGAAGTAGAATTGCGACCTTGGGTCGAGCCGTTTTAATTGGGAAATCCTTGAGGAAAATTGGGAGAATTTAGTGACTAGGCTCATTACAGAAAAGAAGGTAGACACCCCACCTCGTATCTCACTGCTGGTGTTAGGGGCTGTCTCCTTCATCGTGATGGCGGATATGCGGGTCGTCGATCCGTTGCTCCGCGTCATTGCCAATGAGTTTGGCACCAGCGTTGGTTACACTGCCGCGATTGTTTCGGCATACACGATTCCCTATGGGTTGTTTCAGTTGGTCTACGGCCCTCTGGGCGATCGCATCGGCAAACTCAACGTCATGACCCGCGCAATCGCCGTCTTTGCGATCGGGACAGCCCTGTGCGCCTTTGTACCCAATCTGCCGCTCCTGATTCTGCTGCGATTTCTCACTGGCATGTTTGCCGCTGCGATTATTCCGCTTTCTCTGGCCTATATTGGCGACAGCTTTCCCTATGCCGAACGTCAAACGGCGATCGGGCGCTATCTCAGTTCGCTCATGCTGGGGCAAATTCTCAGTAGTAGCCTGGGTGGTATCTTCGGAGAATATCTCAGTTGGCGCGATATCTTTTTGCTGTTTGGAGTTGTATCGATGGGAATTGCCGCGATCTTCTGGCAGGAAACGCAGCGAATTTCAATACGGGATCGGAGACCAACGCAAACACCTCAGGTGTGGGACATCCAAACAAAAAACGCATTCGTAGCTTTAAAGCCCTACTTTCAACTGATGGCGCGTCCGTCCGTTCGCATTGTCATTGCTGCCGTATTCATTGAAGGATTCTTTCTGTTTGGCAGCTTCGCTTACATTGGTGCGTTCGTCCGCGATCGCTACAATCTTCCCTACGTAACGATCGGACTGATGCTTGGCGGTTTTGGTATCGGTGGCCTGGTGTATAGTGTTTCAGTTAAATGGCTCGTGCGGCATCTGGGAGAAAGAGGTCTAGTACTGTTAGGTGGCTGGCTGGTCGGTATCTGCTATCTGGCGATCGCCTTGGCACAACACTGGATGCTTTTTGTGCCCAGCATTGTGGCGATCGGATTGGGATTCTACATGCTGCACAGTACGTTACAGACTCGGGCAACGGAGCTATCGCCCGCATCGAGAGGAACGGCTGTTTCGTTATTCGCATTCCATCTTTTTCTAGGACAGGGTATCGGTGCTGCCGTGTTAGGGCAGATTGTCGATTTTGCCGGTTATATTCCCGTTTTCATCATTTCTGGTATTGCCGTACCGCTGTTAGCAGTTTGGTTTGCGCACCAATTAAAATAACTACAGCGTTAGACATCTTAGGAACATGAGAAGCATTTGAGACTCAATTACGAACCCTTGCATTCATTCCCTCAGAATCTATCTAAAAATTATGTCTACAGAACTCACCAATCTTTCCGCGATCGCCCTCATCGATCGCTATCGCAACCGTACCCTCTCTCCTGTCGAAGTCACAACAGCAGCACTGGAACGCATCGATCGCTACGAACCTCAGGTGAATGCATTTGCCCTGGTAGATCGAGAAAAAGCCCTGGCAGATGCGCGCGCGTCGGAGGCGCGCTGGCAGAAAGGAGAACCGTTAGGGGCAGTGGATGGCATTCCCACCACCGTAAAGGATTTGCTATTGACCAAAGGATGGCCGACCCTGCGTGGTAGCAAAGCAATTTTTCCCGATCGCCCCTGGGAAGAAGATGCGCCGGCGGTTGCACACCTGCGATCGCGGGGAGCCGTATTTCTCGGCAAGACGACGACATCGGAATTTGGTTGGAAAGGTGTAACGGAATCCCCTCTAACGGGCATTACGCGCAATCCCTGGAATCTCGATCTCACGCCTGGAGGCAGTAGTGGCGGTGCGGCAGTGGCAGCAGCACTGGGATTGGGTACGCTCCACGTCAGTACCGATGGCGGTGGTTCTACGAGACTCCCCGCTGCCTTTACCGGTGTATTTGGCTTTAAGCCAACGTTTGGACGCGTAGCGGGATATCCCTCGGCACATACGACAACGCTCTTCCACATTGGGGCAACAACGCGCACAGTGGAGGATGCAGCCCTCCTATTAAACGCGATCGCCCATCCCGATACCCGCGATTGGCATGCTTTGCCCGTCGATGCGACGGATTACCTGCAAAATTTGGCGCAAGGGGTGGCGGGCCTGCGCATTGCCTACAGTCCTGATTTTGGCTATGCCGCTGTAGATCCGGAAGTTGCCGCTCTGGTTGCGTCAGCAGTCAAGGTCTTTACCGACCTGGGTGCGATCGTAGAAGAGGTCGATCCTATCTTTGAGAATCCCTATCCTATCTTTCGCATTTTTTGGATTACGTCAGCGGCCAAGTTGCTGCGTTCCTTCGCGGCGGCACAGCGGGAATTGGTGGAAGTCGGGTTGCAGGCATCGGCAGAAGCAGGCGAACATATCAGCTTGGAAGAATATCAAAATGCGATCGACGCACGCGAGTCGTTGGGACGGCACTTGAGTCTGTTCCACCAGAAGTACGATCTGCTGCTCTCACCCACCGTACCGATCGCTGCATTTCCCGTGAGACAAGGTTCACCGCAGTCAGATCTATATCCGCAAGGATTGAACTGGACGCCATTTACCTATCCCTTTAACCTCACCCAACAACCTGCCGCTTCGGTCCCCGTCGGCTTTACCCAAGCGGGTTTGCCCGTGGGGCTGCAAATCGTTGGTGCGAAGTATCGCGATGCCCTGGTATTGAGAGCGGCACGAGCCTACGAAACCGTGCATCCTTTTGCAAGGCCAGAAGGTATCGCGATCGAACATAAGGGAGTAGCAGTTTAATAGAATAATCGTAGGGACGAACGGTCGGTCGTCCCTACAGAGGAAGATTTCTGAGCATGGTAGGTTATTTGTTTGCAGATCCCTAAGGCTTCCAACGATATTCCACATTCGGTTGACCGTTAAAAGCATTCACGGAAAGCCGTCCTGCAACAAAGCCGTTGCGTTCGTAAAATGCCCGCGCCTGTTCATTTTCTCGCAACGTGTAAAGGGTCAGCCCATCGGGGCACAGAAGTTTGGCACGCTCCAGCAATGCCTTGCCAATGCCGCGATTGTGATAGCGGCGATCGACAAACAATTGATCCAGATAACCCTCTGCGGTGATCGCCGCCATAAACCCCACTACGAGATCGTCCCATTCCGCTACCCAAATACTGGCACGCGCCGCCAATTCTTGATGAAAGCGGTTCTTCCATGCGGCGTAAGGATGTGGGTGCTGTAGATGGGGAAAGGTTTCATGCCAGGTATCGTACCAAAGCCGCACGATCGCTTCTAAATCAGCGGGTTGATAAGGACGAATTATGGTTTGAAGGCTAGATGACTGAATAACCAACGATCTTGCTCCCCCAATTTAACTGTGCTATCTTCGCTATACGGATAAATTACTATATTCCGACCAATTTATCGTAGATTGATAAAGATTTTCAAGCATTTAAGTACCAAACACTAAACTTCCAAGCGCAATCAACCTGCTTGGCGATCGCGCTTTATCTAACTAACCCCAACCATTTACTTAACCCACGACTATGGCCATTGAATTAGGACTGACAGGCAAAAATGCAATTGTTACGGGCGGCAGTGCCGGGATTGGATTGGCGACTGCGAAAGCTCTTTATAGCGAAGGTGTCAGCGTTGCGATCGTCGCCCGCGATTCAGCCCGATTGGAAAAAGCAGCGAACGCGATCCGCGAACTACCCAATCTAGGAAATAAAGTGCTTGCGATTAGTGCCGATCTAACGCAAAAGGAGGACATCGAGAAAGTAGTTGCCAAAACGATAGAAGCATTCGGACAGATTGACATTCTGATCAATAATGCCGGATCGGCTCGTGCTGGTGCGTTTCTCGATCTCGATGACGAGACATTCCTGGATGCCTGGAACTTGAAACTACTGGGCTATATTCGCCTGGTCAGAGCGATCGCACCGGAGCAAATCCGTCGCCAAGACGGACGGATCGTCAACATCATCGGTGGGGCAGGACGCACCCCTCGCCCTAATTTCCTCCCCGGCGGTACTACCAATGCCGCACTGATCAATTTCACGCGGGGCATTTCCAAAGAACTCGCCCCACACAACGTGCGCATTAATGCCATTTCCCCCGGTCTAACGGCAACGGAACGAGCGGAACAATTAGCACAGCAGCAGGCACAGGCTAGCAAGATTAGCGTGGAAGAGTTTAAGGTGCAGGCACTGCAAGCAATTCCACTAGGGAAGTACGTTCAACCCGAAGAAATTGCCAATCTTGCCCTATTTTTGGTATCCGATCACGCCGCTTCTATTACAGGGGCTGAAATTCTGGTTGATGGCGGCCAGACACCAGGTATTTAAATCGGATTTTTATACTACAATATTCCTATGAGTTTATCGTAATATTAGATCGATACCTACCAGGTTGACACAGGTCTAATTGTCTACATTTAGGAGTTAATGGTGTTTCCACGCTTAAAAGCATATCTGCAACCAACTGCGCTCAGGCAACTTTGGCATCGACTTCAGCATTCTTCAGCAAAAACACTGGTTCTACTATTCGCGATCGGTTTTTGTTTGAGCCTGGTTATTTCTGCTTGCTCTCCTTCCCCCACCAATATTGCTGCACCACCCAATACCACAAATCCAACAGTGAGTGCATCTGCCAGCCCTACTATTCGTGCGACGGTCGTGCGGGTCGGTTTTCAAAAGGCGGCAACGATTCTCAGCTCCCTCAAAACCAAAGGTAGCCTGGAAAAAGCTCTACAAGCTTCAGGCTCCTCCGTAACCTGGACGGAGTTTCCAGCCGGACTGCCTTTGCTCGAAGCGATGAACGCCAATTCAATCGACATTGGTTATACGGGAGAAGCCCCTCCTGTATTTGCTCAAGCAGGAGGAGTTCCAGTTCGCTATGTTGCCTACGATCCCTGGAGTTCCAATGCCGAGGCGATCGTTGTCCATAAGGATTCCCCCATCAAAACCGTGGCCGATCTGAAAGGTAAAAAGATTGCCGTGCAAAAGGGTTCTAATTCCCATTACCTTGCTGTCAGCGCCCTAGCATCCGCAGGGCTGACACCGAACGATGTGGAATTCGCTTTTGTGAAACCATCTGATGCCCGTGCAGCCTTTGAGAGCAAGAACGTCGATGCCTGGTCGATTTGGGATCCTTACCTCGCCGTTATAGAGGATGCGGGGGCGCGAGTACTCGTCGATGGAAAAGGGCTAGCCCCCAATCGCGGCTACTACCTCGCATCTCAGGCCTTTATTGAAAAGAATCCCGAGGTTCTCAAGCTTATCCTAGAGGAGATTAAGAAAGAGAGCGCTTGGGCTAAGAGCAACCCCACAGAAGTGGCAAAGTTTCTCTCTCCTGCCTTAGGGATTAATGCTGCCGTATTAGAAAAAGCGGAAAAGCGACGCGACTACGATGTCCTAACGCTTACCGACGAAGTTATTACCAAACAGCAAGAGATTGCCGATACTTTTGCGAAGCTCAAACTAATTCCTAAATCTATTAAGGTAAAAGAAGCCGTTTGGCAAGAGAAATAAATGCTTTGCTCCGCATTCTCGATTACCAACCTGCAAATATCACCATCCCCTTATGACTTTCGATCCGAACGTAACTACGCAATGGCTGAAAACAGATGTGCTGGTGATCGGTGGCGGCACCGCCGGCACGATGGCAGCGATTAAAGCCAAGCAGGCAAACCCAGATGGGGATGTGCTGGTTTTGGAAAAGGCAAATATCCGACGCAGCGGCGCGATCGCGATGGGGATGGATGGTGTAAATACGGCAGTGATTCCCGGTCATTCCACACCGGAAAAGTACGTGCGGGAAGTCACGATCGCCAACGATGGCATCGTCGATCAGAAGCCTATCCTGCAAACTGGCAAACTGGGCTACGAAACGATTCAAGAGTTGGAAAGCTGGGGCGTGAAGTTCCAGAAAGACGCTCAGGGTAACTACGACTTAAAACAGGTGCACCGCATCGGGAAATACGTTCTACCCATGCCCGAAGGAAAGGATTTAAAACCGATTCTAACGCGGCAGGTGAAACGCCATAAAGCCAGAGTTACCAACCGCGTCATGGCGACACGGGTATTGGTACGAGAAGGACGGGCGATCGGAGCGGTAGGCTTTGACGTGCGGAGCGGAGATTTCGTAGTCATCCAGGCAAAAGCCGTCATCCTCTGCACTGGAGCCTGCGGGCGCTTGGGCTTGCCTGCTTCTGGTTATCTCTATGGTACTTACGAGAATCCTACCAACGCGGGAGACGGTTACTCGATGGCATACCATGCCGGCGCAGAGCTATCGAATATCGAATGCTTCCAAATCAATCCGCTGATCAAAGATTATAACGGCCCCGCATGCGCCTACGTGGCAGGGCCTTTCGGTGCGTACACCACCAATGCGGAAGGACATCGCTTCATCAGTTGTGACTATTGGAGCGGTCAGATGATGTTGGAAATCTGGAAAGAATTGAATTCTGGCAAGGGGCCAATCCAGCTCCAAATGACCCATCTCGATGAAGATACGATCGCCGAAATCGAATCGATTCTCTGGGCGAACGAGCGTCCCAGTCGCGAACGCTTCCATGCCGGACGCGGCGAAAACTATCGCACCCACGGCGTGGAAATGAATATTTCCGAAATTGGTTTGTGTAGCGGCCACAGTGCCTCTGGCGTATGGGTCAATGAAAATGCCGCAACCACGGTGCCGGGTCTCTATGCTGCAGGAGATATGGCTAGCGTGCCACACAATTACATGATCGGTGCGTTTGTCTTTGGTCGTCTCGCCGGTGAAAGTGCGGTGGCCTACGGACGCGACTTAGAACATCTCGAACCCGATGCCGATGCGCTGGCAGCAGAGAAACAGCGGCTTTACGCTCCCTTAAGTCGTCCCGATGGCATTCCCCACACACAGGTGGAGTATAAGTTGCGCCGCCTGGTGAACGATTATCTACAACCGCCAAAGGTCACGAACAAAATGGAAATTGGCCTGCGCCATTTTGCGGGCTATCAGGCCACCCTGGACGAGATGGGGGCGCGCGATCCCCATGAACTGATGCGGTGCATGGAAGTTCACTTTATTCGCGACTGTGCCGAGATGGCAGCGCGGGCTTCGCTCTATCGCAAGGAAAGCCGCTGGGGTCTGTATCACTATCGCGTCGATTATCCCGAACGGAACGACGATGAATGGTTTTGCCACGTCCATTTAAAGAAAGATGTGTCGGGAGATATGGTGCTATTTAAACGCGCTGTAGCGCCCTATGCGATCGATGTGGATTTGCAGACCGAGCTTTACGATGTTGCAATACGTTGAGAAAATTTAGGAGAATCTTGTTATGGCTTTAATCAATCAGCGTGTAGATGTTCCCGTAGTCGTGGATGAATCCAAATGTATTGAGAAATGTACGGCTTGTATTGAAGTGTGTCCGTTGGACGTGCTGGCAAAGAATATCCAGACGGGCAAGGCATACATGAAATACGACGAATGCTGGTTTTGCCTGCCCTGTGAAAAGGAATGCCCGACCAATGCCATTACCGTAAAGATTCCATTTTTGCTGAGGTAGGAGACATGTCTGTTGAAATTGACGGCGAACTCGATCGCTGGTTGGATTTACTGCGATCGCCCGATGTCAGCGATCGCCTGGTTGCGATCAAATCCCTCCAGCATCTCGGCGAAGAATCTGCACTCGAACCGTTGATTCGCGCCCTGCAAGATGAGAGCGCCGCCGTGCAAAAACTGGCGATCACCGCACTGTGGGAATTGGCAGACCCTGCCGCCGTTCCTGCCTTGATTTCATGCCTTACCTCCTCCGATCCGGATGTTCGAGCAGAAGCGCGATCAGCTCTGGACGAACTCATTTCTAGCGAACACCTGTTGCCCTTACTGGATGCCCTGCAACGCGATGATGTAAATTTGCAACTCAGCATTTTAGTATTGCTGCGCAAGATTCACGACGTGCAGGCTTTGCCCTATATTCTGCCGTTCTTCCAATCCATCCATCCCAACCTGCGCGAAGCGGCTGTTACGACACTGCGCTATCTCAATCAGGTCGATCGCTGTCCGTCCGTTCTCCCTTTGATTGACGATCCCGCTGAAACCGTGCGGCGGGAGGTGGTTCTTACGCTAGGGCATCTGACAGATAAAGGCATTATTCCCCTTCTCAGTCAGGCACTCCTGCAGGACTCCGATTGGCAGGTGCGCCGCAATGCCGCCAAAGCGATCGCGATCCATGCCTCTCCAGACGCAGTGCTTTCTCTAGATCGCGCCCTTACTGACGCACACTGGCAGGTACGCAAGTCTGCCATACAAGCACTCCAGCAAACTCCCGATGATCGCACCTTGCCTAACCTGATTCAGTCTCTCACCGATGAAGTTTCCGACGTGCGTAAGGAAGCAGCGATCGCCCTCGGCGAACTCGGCAACCCCCAAGCCATACAAGCACTCCAACAAGCGCTGGACGATCCCGATCGAGAAGTCAGCATTCGCGCCGAACGAGCGCTTCGGAAGATCCAGAAGACCTCTCTGGAGAAAGCTCCTGAAGCACAGTCTTAGGTCACAACATGGCAATACATCTCACCGAAAAACATTAGCAGACAGCCGCACTTTGAGATGTCAAGCAATCGGAGCACCGCCCTTGCTTATAAAAATCGACAACCAAATGGTTCAATTCTTCCATATCAATCAAGAAAGCATCATGACCGTGCAACGAATTGAGATAGCAAAGCTGGGAATTAGGAATTGATGCTGCCAGTTCCTCCTGCTCTTCAGGTGGATAGAGAACGTCGGAAGCGATCGCCACAATCAATGCAGGTTGTTTGATACAGTTCAAAACAGTGGCATAGTCGCCGCGATCCCTGGCAAGATCGTGGCTATCCATTGCTTTCGTAAGCGTTATGTAGGTATTCGGATCGAACCGCTCCACTAATTTCTCGCCCTGGCGTTGTAGGTAACTAACAATACCAAACTTACCTCTATCATCCTCATTTCTCCCAAATCGCTGCTCGAAGCTGGCGCGGCTGCGATAGGTACACATTGCCGTCATGCGTGCTGCTGCTAGTCCTGCCACGGGCATCCGGTCGTCGGTATAGTAACCGCTCCGCCAGTGGGGATCGGCATAAATTGCCTGTCGCTGTGCTTCGCTCAAACCAATACACCAGGCAGAGTGCTTGCCCGAAACTGCAATAGGAGCGATCGCTTCTACTAAGTCCGGATACATCAGCGCCCATTCTAAAACCTGCATGCCCCCCAGCGAACCACCGATTGCTAACTTTAATTTTTGAATTCCCAACTTGCTCGCTAGAGCTGCCTGGGCGCGTACCATGTCACGCACGGTAACAACAGGAAACTCGGGTCCGTAAGATCTGCCCGTTTGGGAATTGAAGGCAGTAGGCCCAGTTGTGCCGTAGCAACTTCCCAGAACATTTGCACATACAATGAAATCAATATCGGGGTCAAATGCTCTGCCAACACCGAATAGCGGTTCCCACCACACATCCGCATCTGCCCATCCCGTCAGCGCGTGACAAATTAATATGGCATTATCCCCTGATGGAGCCAGTTTTCCCCAAGTACGAAACGCCACCTGCACCGTCTCCAGAACTGAACCTGACTCCAGGTATAGAGGTTGGGGTAGCTCGTAAAAGCGAGTATCGGGTGAAATCAGATGTTGGTATTTCATTGTCGATGCATTTATATCAATGCACTTGTAAAGAGGGAACCGATCGCGTGTAACTATGTTTCAAACGCTTGTGCGAAATCAGCCTTGATATCATCGATATGTTCGATACCCACCGAAACACGAACCTGATCGGGGGTTACCCCTGCCGATTTTTGTTCTGCCTCTGCGAGCTGCTGGTGGGTTGTAGAGGCAGGATGGATAACCAGAGTTTTGGCATCCCCAACGTTTGCTAAGTGACTGGCTAGTTTGACGCGGTTGATAAAGGCGCGACCTGAGGCCAATCCACCTTTGATGCCAAAATTGAGCACGCCCCCAAAGCCATGCCTGAGATACTTCTTCGCGCGTTCGTGGTAGGGATGATCTACCAAACCTGGATAGCTCACCCATGCCACTTGAGGTTGCTGGCGCAGCCAGAGAGCTAGTTCGAGCGCATTGTCAACATGGCGCTGCACTCTTAACGAGAGCGTTTCCAATCCCTGCAACAAAAGAAAAGCATTAAAGGGACTGAGACAGGGGCCTAAATCTCGCAACCCTTCTACCCTGGCACGAATGATGAAAGCAATATTGCCAAAGGTGCTTCTAGGACCAAATGTTTCGTAGAAGTTCAAGCCGTGATAGCCTGGTGCGGGTTCGGTAAAGACGGGGAAATTCCCATTACCCCAATCAAACTTGCCTGCATCAACGATTACACCACCGATGGAGTTACCATGTCCGCCAATCCATTTTGTAGCGGATTGCACGACAATATCAGCACCATGCTCGATGGGACGACAGAGATAACCCGCACAGCCAAAGGTATTGTCGACAATTAATGGAATGCCGCGATCGCGCGCGATATAGCTGAGGGCAGCAAAGTCAGGGATATTAAACTGGGGATTGCCAATGGTTTCCACAAAGAGAGCCTTGGTATTTTTGTCGATCGCCTGCCTAAAGTCCTCCGCATTATCTCCATCCACAAACTTCACATTAATGCCTAAGCGAGGCAGTGTTACTTTGAACTGATTATAGCTACCGCCATACAGAAAGCTGGTGGAAACAATATTATCTCCTGCCTGAGCGATGTTGGCGATCGCGAGCAACTGGGCTGCTTGACCGCTAGATGTCGCTAACGCTGCCACTCCCCCTTCCAGGGCTGCCACGCGTTGCTCGAAGACATCGGTGGTAGGATTCATAATACGGGTATAGATGTTACCAAACTCTTGCAGGGCAAACAGTCTGGCTCCATGTTCAGCATCATCAAATACGTAGGATGTAGTCTGGTAGATTGGTACAGCACGGGCATGAGTAACAGGATCGGGGGACTGGCCCGCATGGATTTGCAGAGTTTCAAAGCGATGGTTTGACGTCATTTTCTTCTTTTGAATGTATCTTTATGCTTAAACTTTCGGACTTTCACTGATTTCCAAATACCGCAAGCACCCCAGCCCAACTCATGCATATACTTCGACTTACGAAACCTTCTGCCAAGCTATTCTCTTCTCATAAGTCACTAGCTCCTTCCCAGGATGGTGCAAAGGCTGGCAAAACTAAACGACATACGCTCAATCCCTGCTGAGGTTGTTGAATCTGTTGTTTAGGGCCAAGAGTAAGTCGTGTCATTTTCCAAGAGAGTCTCCATAGTCAAATTCTGCTGCAAAGAAAAACCCCCGTTTAGGTTCTGGCAACCTCTTAATCAAAGAGAGGGTCTAGGCACGAGGGTTTCATATACTTCTACTTCGCAAAGTTATCGAGGTATAAAGGATTATCCTACAACTTCAAGGAATAGTAAGTATAAAGTACAACAATTCGACCGGAAAACTGTAGATTCAGGTAGAGATCTTTAATTTAAATTGTTGCTTCCTGTAAATTTTTCATTTAGCTTTGCTCCTTACTTAATAGTTACTAGATATTTACTAGCACTTAATAGTTACTAGATATTTACTAGCAAACTGTCTGGGTCGCAGCCAACCCTTATCTCCATCGCAACTTTAAAGCTCAAATTTCAATATACTACGGTAAATTGCTCGGTATTGTGTATTATAATGCATCTTAATTTATTTTATAGAGGTTATCTTTAAAAAAGAGAAAAACTTGAAGATCTAGAACGATCCACCAAATAAGAGAAAGACACTCTAATGAACAACACTCAATCCCCAACTGAGTTAGCCCAGAGTAAACAAGCAATCATGCCTCCTGACCGTTTAGACTCATTAGGAATCAGTTTTCGCACGGTCGTAGCCAGTGCAATTGGTGTTTTTATCGCTGATTGGCAAGCGATCTACGAGCGCGATCCGGCCGCCCGCAACTGGTTGGAGGTATTGTTCTGTTACCCGGGATTACATGCTTTGTGGAGCTATCGAATATCGCATTGGCTTCATGGTATAGGTATCCCTTTGCTGCCTCGCTTCCTATCTTATCTGAGTCGATTACTTACAGGAATTGAGATTCATCCAGGAGCCGAGATTGGTAAAGGGGTGTTTATCGACCACGGAATGGGAATCGTCATCGGTGAGACGGCAGTGGTCGGCGACTATGTTCTCATCTATCAGGGCGTAACTCTAGGAGGGACGGGAAAAGAAACGGGCAAGCGCCATCCAACCCTCGGCAACCATATCATGGTAGGTGCGGGAGCGAAACTATTGGGCAATATCCAGATCGGCGACCACGTCCGCGTTGGAGCCGGTTCGATTGTGTTACGCGATGTCCCCAGTCACAGTACAGTAGTGGGGGTGCCGGGGCGGGTGACCCACAACTCAGGAGAAACAGAAAAGTCTTTAGAGAATGGGAGCTTACCCGATCCAGAAGCATCAGTAATTCGTAACTTATTTGAGCGGATCAAGAATCTGGAACAACAAGTTGAGGATTTACAAGTTCAATTGCCTCACTCCTCAGTGTCGGGAAGCCAGAAACAACCATCAAGTGATTTAACAGCAAGCGACCTGGCAATCGAAGAGTTTCTACATGGAGCTGGAATTTAGGGAATTCAAAAGGGGATGTGCAGAACTATTGACAGAGTTTAACTGGGTAGCTGTGTTGCTGAGCAGTTTGCTCAGGGCTACAAAGGTCTTGAAATTTCCTATAATCGATTATATGCCATTTGCTTCACCTACATTAGTTTGACTAGCGCTCTCACTATCAGGAAAATCAATATTTTCGTAAAGTAATGATAGGGGAAAGTTGAGATCGATACTAGCAATTTGAATCAGAGGATCGTTTGTGTCAAATTCTGTCCACTCGATCGCTATGGATAAATATTCCCAAGCTAGATCGCTGCGGCGTTGGTAAATCTCAATTCTGGGGCGATCTGGGGTGATGAGGATATAGGTTTGCAGAGTATCGATCAGCATATAGTTTTGCTGCTTGATGCCGCGATCGCGTGCTTCGGTAGCAGGTGACAGGACTTCGACAATGATGGTGGGATATTGTAAAAAGTCACGGGCAAAGCGATCTCGTTCGTCGCAGGTGACGACAAGATCGGGATAGTAGTATTTGCCTGATGATGTGGTGACTTTGGCATCACTGATGGTGACTTTACAGCCTTTACCGCGCAGGTGAGGAATTAGCAGTGAGGCAAAGTTTGCCGAAATTTGGCTATGGGGAATGGTTCCCCCTGTCATGGCGATAATTTTGCCGTTTTCGTATTCGTGTTTGATATCCTGCTGCGATTCCCATGCGAGGTATTCTTCGGGAGATAGGGGCAACTGATTGCTTTGTAGTTCGGCAAACATTGAATTAATCTCCTCTTTCATACAAGATGCCACTTTTTCTATCATAGCTGCACGGACTAATCCCCGATCGCATTTTTCACCAACCCAAGACCGCGATCGCTTCTTCCTTATCCTTCTCCGACACCTCCAGATACTTCTGCAAACTAGCAAGGCTACTATGCCCGGATATTTCCTGAATGTGGCGCAACGGAATCCCCGCACTGCTCATGTGCGTGAGGGCAGTTCTGCGAAAGCTATGCGTGCTCACCCCTTTAATCCCCAAGTAATCGCAGTATTTGCGCAGGATCAGGTCAGCCGCGCGGGTGGTGAGATGCCCATCTCCATCCCTGGCAGGGAATAGATAGCCCTTGTCCGGCAATCCTACTTCATCCAGAATCTGTGCCAGTTGACCGTTAACTTTCACCGTGCGGGTTTTCTGAGTCTTGGTAGTCGTGCGCCTGAACGTAATAGAGCGATCGCCCACATC
>CALRKB020000022.1:0-72776 GCA_943367755.1 Rhizobium sp. Q54
ATAACTGTTTCGAGCGCTTGGAATACCTCTCCTGGTTCAATCTCGGCAGAGGTCAAGGTAAACTCTTTTAGTTGCATAAGCTTGGCAAGCAGATTAGCGCGACAATAGCTAATTTACCAACTCCCTGGCTTAACCGAACAGTATTGGGAAAGGTGGGACTTGTCGCTGTCTCAATGTATTGACTACCAGCCAGGATGTGGACAATCAAACGGCGATCGCTATAAATCCATACCTCAGGAACGCGTAGGGCTTCATAGGCATCCAGCTCAGTTTTAGAGATTACGTCTGACTCAACTGCCAAATCGGGTGGCGGATAAATGGTTAAGTCCATATTGGTGCAGCCCTTGACTAAGTCCGCATTTTGAATATAAAAACAAGTATTTGGCTCTACGCCAGCAATATTGATTCTTTTAAAAGTAGTGGAGCCAAAGTCTTCCCAGTCTCGCCCTTGAATGTCTAGAATTGCTTTGATAATATCTGCAATAATACGGTGGGGGCGTTCATGTAGTGCCAAAGGCGACATAATTTCTAGGGTTCCTCGGTAATAAGTCAGGCGGGTATTTCGCTTCTCACCTAAATCCCAAAGGATGCGCTCGAAGTCATCCCAATCAAGATTATGGATGCTGATCTGACTGCCAGGAGTGAGTTCAATGGCTTGAATAGCAACAGTTACACTCATACTTTTTTGGCTCAATGGTTTGGGGATCGATTGGCGTAATTGCCTGAAAGGGTGCTTTAAGACTAGCACAGGCAATATTAAGTCCGTCGCATTGAACTAAATTATTTGCTTATAGGCTAAAAATAAGTTGAATTTGGTAAGACATTGTCTACACTAGATTCACAGCACGTATCTGCCCAACATGAGCTATTGTCTCAATCCTAATTGTTCTCGCCCCCAAAACGACGATCGCTTTCAGTTTTGCCAGAATTGTGGAGCACGTTTGCTGCTTAAAGATTCATATATGGCGATCGCACCAATTGGGCAAGGCGGCATGGGTAGAACCTTTCGTGCCATCAATCGGGGTAAGTTCGATCAGCCGTGCGCGATTAAGCAACTGATGCTTCAGTCCCAAGTTGGCGGGTATCGTAATAAGGCGATCGAGCTATTCAATGGCGAAGCTGAGCAACTACAATCGCTCGGCAAGCATCCCCAGATCCCAGAACTAATCGCCTACTTTGAGCAAGATAACTACCTCTACCTCGTGCAGGAACTAATCGAAGGTCAAAACCTGCTCGATGAGCTACACACGCAGGGAGCGTTTAATGAATCTCAAATTCGCGAAGTACTTCTAGATTTATTGCCAGTATTACAATTCATTCACGAGCGTGGCGTGATTCACCGCGATGTCAAACCTGATAATATTATTAGACGGCGATCGCCCCAGATTCCATCCGGGTGGCAATTGGTGCTGGTTGATTTTGGTGCATCAAAAGTAGTTACTAGTGCAAATATTGCTAAGACGGGAACGTTTATAGGTAGTGCAGAATATACGGCACCGGAGCAACTAAGGGGCAAAGCATTATATGTCAGCGATATCTATAGCTTGGGTGCAACCTGCATTCATTTACTCACTAATACTTCTCCCTTCGATCTATATAACGATATCGAAGATAAATGGATTTGGCGGCAATATCTTAAAGAACCAGTAAGTGAAGCCTTGGGGGCGATTCTAGATCGCATGTTAGCTAAGGGCACTAATAATCGATTTAGTTCTGCTGCCGCAGTTTTAGAAGTACTCAATCGTAAATCCTCTATCATTGCTAGCCCATCAGGGGAAATTAGTGAAACTAATTCGGGTGGCGATTATGCTAGTCTCAAGGAATTTCTAACGGTGGGAAATTGGCAGGAGGCTGATCGCGAAACTAGTGCGATCGTCCGCAGACTTACGGGTACAACAAGGGTACGCGATATCAACAAAAAAGACATCGAAACATTCCCCTGTGCTGACCTACAGGAACTAGATCGACTATGGATGTATTACAGCAATAACCGCTTTGGCTTTAGCGTGCAGAAGGATATTTGGATAAGTCTAGATGGTATTTTATACTACGATGCTAGAAATTATTGGAAGTTTGCTGAGACATATATCAAATTTGCCGAGCGCATTGGCTGGGCAAAAAAATCCTGGTTTGCCGATTCCCGCTGGCTTAAATACAAAGATTTAAACTTCTCAATTGACGCTCCTAGGGGACATCTTCCTGCTGTTTTTCATTGGCATGGGCATGAGATTATGGATGCGCTTTTCCTGCGGCTAAAAGTCTGTGGATCTTGAGCCAAAGGGTAGTATTTGAATTGAACTGTGGAATCTTTACTATAGAAATTCTAATCGGATTCGGTCAAGATCGCTACGGGACATAGGTTATCTCAAATCATATCTAGCCAATCATAGTAAATCCAAATTAATGAATGGGTGTAATTCTTTCCAATGCTTGCTCGGCTGAGATCAGTCGCTTGATCCGAACCTGGGCGATCGCCACTTCACTTTTACCACGAGTGTGATCTTCTGGAATAACCTCAACCATTTGCACCGCATCTTCTACCTTGAAGAGCGCCATGGTTTCGCTGCGATCGACCAGGTAAATACCCATGTTAGAAATTTGTGGTTTGCGTCGCCAAGCCCTTTCATTCCATAATCCCGATGTTTCCCACACACGACGGATCTGCCAACCTTGAGATAAAAAGAAGTATTTCATAGCTGGCTTTTTGCTGCCCAATAATTTTACTTATGGTGATTAAACTTTTGCAGTGCAACCTAAGAACTATAATAATTTTTAAAAGCAATTTAATATCGATCGCAATTATTAGGAGAATCAGGTATCTATGGAAGTTAATTCTTTAGGGTTAATTGCTACTGCACTAGCAGTATTTGTACCCACCGTCTTTTTGCTAATCCTTTATATTCAAACTGCAAGTCGCCAAGAAGCTGGCGGCAAGTAATTTTAGATTAAAAACACGACCATCTGCAAAAAACAGATGGTCGTGTTTTTGTTTTTGTACTTACAGCAATAAGGTGCCGTCTTAAGGTGCTAGTGCATGTCCCCGTAGCAGGCTGCCAATGGTCTTAGCAGTAATCTTTAACTGTACGAAGGGATTGGCTGGAACAACTGTCTTATACAGATAGCTGTCAAAGGTCATCTTTTGTACGTCCTTATCAGCGCACATCTCCACAAATGCTTCGCGGGCAGCATCAGAGGTATAGAAGACGCGTTGTAGAATATCCAGCACTTTATAAGTCATGCCGTATTTCTTATCCCAACGCTTCAGGTAGACTTTGAGGTCAGCTTCCGTAGGAATGCGTGTATTGTTGTTGGCGAATTCCACGATCGCCTCAGCACACATCCGCCCTGACTTAGCTGCAAAGTAAATACCTTCACCGCTAGACTTGGTGACATAACCAGCAGCATCGCCAACCAGGGCAACTCTGCCAACCACACGGCGAGGTCTGGGATGCTCGGGAATTGGGTGCGCTTCCACCTTGATCACTTCGCCACCTTCAATGCGTTTGTGAGCGCGGGTGCGAATCCCTGCCTGTAGTTTCTTAATGTCCTTTTGATGTACCTTCATCGTGCCAGTGCCAACGGCAACGTGATCGTATTTCGGGAATACCCAAGCATAGAAATCAGTCGAAACATCATTGCCGACATACATTTCGGCAAGATCTTCGTAATATTTCATTTTTTCTTCAGGAATCCTAATCCGTTCTTGGAAGGCGATCGCATAGTTATAATCACCTGCGTCAATTGCCTTTGCGACTACGGAGTTAAAACCATCTGCCCCAACGATCAAATCTACCTCTAGCGATCGCATTACGCCTTCAGGCCCGCCCGCAGACATATCTGCGTAGTTGATTACATAGGGCTGGTTACCATTTTGGGTGATTTTGATCTCTAAGACGCGGCCATTAATTAGCTTTGCACCTAAGCTGGCAGCGCGATCGCGTAAAAAGGCATCTAAAATTTCACGCCGACACATACCAATGTATTCATCAGGGCTATCAATGGCAATATCCACCTCGACATTGCTAGGTGAGATCATCTTCATTCGGCGGACGCGGCGATCGATAATTTCGGGTGGTATTTGGAACTCATCCACCATACACAGAGGAATTGCGCCACCGCAGGGCTTGGCATTATCTAACTTGCGCTCGAATAAGTAAGTTTCAATACCAGCCTTAACTAACGTTTCAGCAGCACAAGAACCAGCAGGTCCTCCACCTACAACAGCAACTCGTAATGTCAAAAGATTTGCTCCTAATGTTAATTAAGCATCGATAAATTGTTTTAGAAATGTTATCACTGCCCATGACTGGGGCTCACGATCTGGTGATGAATGTTAACAAAGCAATCTACAGTCCTCAGTCACCTAAGTTATATTGGGAACAGCGTCTACACCAATAAAAACCGTGACATCAGCTACCGTCAAGATCGCTCCCGAGCAAGTATTAGAGGAAGTGTTAGCCAGAGCAAAATCACAGACTGAAGCCGCTGAGGTTTACTACCTTAGTAGTGAGGATACTCCGATTGAGTTTGAGAACAATCGACTCAAAAGCGTGCAGGTAAAATCACAACAGGGTGTAGCGTTGCGCGCGATCGTCAATGGCAAGATTGGGTTTGCGAGTTCCACCGATCTATCACGGCTAGATGACCTGGTGGCAGCAGCGGTACAAACAGCAAGCATTGGCGAAGTGGCGGATTTTGACTTTGCGGCTGACTTGCAAGTCCAAGATGGTAATGTGGCTGCGGTGCCGCCAAGCCCCGATCGCTTGGTAGAAGTAGGCGATCGCCTGATTGCCCAGATGCTGGAATATAATCCCGATATTTTGGTGAGTGTGGAATTTCACCTGCGATCGCGTTTAAGTGCGATCGCCACCAATCAGGGTGTAATGGCAACTAGTCGCAGACAGACGAGCAGCGCTACCTTAGGTGGCAATTTGGTCAAGGGTGAGGACTTTCTCCAGGCCTACAGTTATGACGTGGTAGCTGGCGGTGAGCCAGACTATGACAAGATTTTGCGAGAAGTATTACAGAAATATCGCGCTTCCGAGCGATCGGCGCAAATTGAGAGTGGTAGCCTGCCAGTTTTATTTACGCCACGCGCCGTCGCCAGCACGATTGGCGGTTTATTTGATACCGTGCTATCTGGTCAGGCAGTTACCCAGAAGGCTTCTCCCCTGGCAGATCGCGTCGGAGAGACTCTATTTGACTCGCGCCTCAGTATCCTGGAAGACCCCACCATAGGTGTCTCAGCTTGCAGGTTTGATGATGAGGGTACACCCACTACAAAGAAAACCTTTATCGATCGCGGCACAGTCGAGGGATTTTACTGGGATAGACGCTGGGCAGCCAGAACAGGTAGGCAATCGACGGGCAATGGATTTAGAGGTGGACTATCCCGCCCATCTCCTAATACTGTTAATCTCTGTTTTGCCCCAGGTCAGACCAGCTATGCCGATCTAATCGCAGGGATCGAAGAGGGTCTGATTGTCGATCAGGTTTTGGGTGCCGGACAGTCTAATCAATTAGCGGGTGAATTTTCCGTCAATCTCGATCTCGGGTTTAAGGTGGAAGGAGGTGAAATCGTAGGCCGTGTCAAAAATACAATGGTGGCAGGTAGTATCTTCGAAGCTTTCAAAAATATGGTCGATCTTAGTAGCGAGGCAGAGTGGGTCGGCGGTAGTGCGTTGATTCCAGCTATTTTATTTGCGCAGCTTGGTGTGGCAGCCCGTGCTTAGAGGTAGCTCTTTATAGTTTTTTATTCAGAGCAGGTCAACCAGCAAATCTCAATTTAAACTGAATTTATGGGTTTGTTGACAATCAGCAGTACATAATCAGGAATAGCCATACAAATATTGATAACTTGATGATACTAAGGCTAAATACATGTTTTAGTTTTCGGGAGGCGATGAACTCCTCATGGAGCAGATTTTAGAGCATATTGCCTGTGGCGTTTTTCAGATTGCGATAGAGGAAGAGAAACTCCTGTTGCTCGGAGCTAATTCTGCGTTTAACCAGATGCTTGCAGTCGATCTGGTCGATCTTGATGTAGTGGGGAAAGAACTACACGGATTCTTGCCGCAAAACTTTGAGCAGGCAATATATGCGAATTCTTTGCAATGCCGATCGCAAAAACAACCTGTCACCTATACAGAGTGGATCGAACATAATGCAGAATTAAAGGCGATTATGGTGACGCTTTCGCCCATATTTAATTCGGATGGCGAAGTCTACCAAATCGTGGGAACCTGCCAGGATATGCATAAGCAAGATCCACAGGGTAAACACTGGCAAATTCAGGCGGAGCGATTTGCGCATCTGATTAGGGAAAACAGCGATGCGGTCATCGTTGTGGATCGCGAAGGCAAAGTCCAGTATGCCAATAAAGCGGCAGAAGGCTTGTTTCACCGTCCAGTCTCAGAACTAATCGGTGAAATTTTTGGCTTGCCTGTCGTTTCCGGCGAGCGTACCGATGTTGACATCATCCGCAAGGGTGGAGAGACAGCAGCAGCGGAAATGCGCGTGATTGAGACTAAGGGAGAAGGCGAAATTACCTATATTGTCGCCTCACTGCGGGATATTACGGCGAGAAAACAGTCAGAGGAATCGCTAAGATTGCGAGAAAGGGCGATCGCCGCTAGTAGTAACGGCATTGTCATCACCGACTCCAGACAAGCGAATCAACCAGTTATCTACGTCAATCCAGGCTTTGAGCGCATTACTGGCTATAGTGCCGATGAAGTAATTGGTCACAGCTGCAGCTTTTTGCAGGGGTACGATCGCGATCAGCCAGGTTTAACTGAACTACGCAAATGCCTTGCCGAGCAACGAGAGTGCCACGTAGTTTTGTCTAACTATCGCAAAAATGGTTCGCAGTTTTGGAACGATCTGTATGTGTCGCCAGTCTTTAATGAGTACAACGAATTAACTAACTATGTTGGTGTTCAAACCGATATTACAGAGAGGGTAAGGGCAGAATTTGACCTGCGTGAGAGCGAAGCCCGCCTTAGTACTATTTTTGCTACGGTTAAAGAGGGAATTGTGTTCAGCGATGAGTGGGGACACTTTGAAGTCTTTAACCCGGAGATGGAAAACCTCACCGGCTATACGATGCAAGAAGCAAATGCCAGTGGTGATTTTACTAATCTATTGTATCCCAACCCTGCCGATCGCCAGATGGCGCTAGATAGGTTGCAGCTACTCGATCGCCTCGGTGCCACTTGCGAAACTGAAACAACTATTCACACCAAAAATGACGATGCCAAAATTGTGTTGGTTGCCACATCGCTGGTATCTTACAAAGGCAGAAAGATGTTTCTGAGTGCCTACCACGATATTACGGAGCGCAAGCGCAATGAAGAGAAGCTAAAGCGTCAAAGCGAGCGAGAGCGTCTGCTCAGTGTCATTACTTTAGAAATTCGTCGTGAGTTAAACCTGGATAAAATCTTAGCGACAACGGTTTCAGAAGTACGCCAATTACTGCACTCGGACAGGGT
The DNA here is from genome assembly GCA_943367755.1 of Rhizobium sp. Q54. Lineage (GTDB taxonomy): Bacteria > Cyanobacteriota > Cyanobacteriia > Pseudanabaenales > Pseudanabaenaceae > PCC-6802. The sequence continues at coordinate 7,491 of CALRKB020000022.1, forward strand.
AGTAATCTACCAGTTTCAGCCCGACTGGAGTGGCTATTTTATTGTGGAGTCAGTGGAAGAGGGTTGCGAGGCAGTTTTAGGTAAAACGATCGCCGATAGCTATTTTACCCAAGAATACATCGACAAATATTGTCTTGGGCGAACCAGCGCCATTGATGACATTCTCACCGCAAATATTAGCGAATGCCATAGAAATCTTCTGGCAGAACATCAAATCAGAGCCAATCTCGCAGTGCCGATCGCTTTCAGCGGCAAGCTATGGGGATTACTACTGGCGCACCAATGCAATGAGCCGCGCTCATGGCAGCAGTTCGAAATAGATTTGCTCAAACAAATTGCCAACCATGTGGCGATCGCGATTCAACAGGCTGAACTATATCAGGAAAGACAAATACTGAATACCGAGCTACAGATACTCAATGCCGATCTAGAACGACAGGTGGCAGAACGCACAGCCCAGCTAGAGCAACAACAGTTAGAACTCCAAGAATACATTAATGCCATGGCGACGTTTAACGGTAGACTGACCAGCGATGGTAAAATTTTAATGATCAACAAAATTGCCCAGCAATCTGCTGGTCTACCATTAGATCGGTTGCTCGGGATGTTTTTCTGGGATGCTCCTTGGTGGTCCTATGACCCTAGAGTGCAGAAAAAGGTGCGTAAAGCTGTAAAACAAGCAGCAGAGGGGAAGGCGATCAGTTTTGAGGAAACGGCAAAAGTGGGGGAGAGCGAGATGATTATCGCTAATCTTGGACTCGTACCTGTCTTCGACGATCGTGGCAACGTCAAATACTTGATTGCAGAATCGCACGATATTACTAATATCAGACATGCGGAAGAGGTCTTACGCCAATCCCTAGAGAAAGAGAAAGAGTTGGGTGAATTGAAGTCGCGCTTTGTCTCGATCGCATCCCATGAATTTCGGACGCCACTAGCTACAATCCAAGCAGCAAGCGATTTACTCAAGCATTACAGTCACAAGATGACAGAACAAAAGCGCATAGAGCGCCTGAACAAAATTCAGGCAGAGGTGAGGAATATGACATCCTTGCTAGAGGAGGTTTTGATCATTGGTAAAGTTGAAGCAGGCAAGCTAGAATTGCATCCCACCTCCGTCGATCTCAAGGAATTTTGTCACGGTATTATTGATGATGTCTATTATTCACTCGGGACAAAACATCAAATTGATTTCTCCTTTGAAGGGTGCGATTACGATGCTGTTGTCGATGCTAAGCTTTTACGTCAGATTGTCGACAACCTAATTTCTAATGCAATTAAGTACTCACCCCAAGGAGGTAATGTGAGCTTAGATCTTGTTTGTCAACCTGAACGAATTACGATCAAAGTAGGCGATCGCGGCATAGGCATTCCCAAAGAAGATCTAGATCAAATCTTTGATTCATTCTATAGATCTAGGAATGTTGGTAATATTTCAGGGACAGGTCTGGGTTTAACCATCGCAAAAGCATCTGTAGAGCTGCATGGGGGTAGCCTGACCGTAGATAGCGAAGTAAATGTAGGTACTACTTTTACAGTGACTATTCCCAATAATATACAGGCTCCATAACGCAATCAGCACGTAATCATTTTGCAATCAGTATGACCAAAATTCTTGTTGTTGAAGATATGGACTCACTTCGTGAGGAGATTATCGAAACTCTTACCTATGAGGGCTTTGAAGTTATAGGTGCAGAGAATGGTGCTGTGGGCGTTGAATTAGCTTTAAAGTATCTGCCCAGTTTAATTATCTGCGATGTAATGATGCCCGAACTAAATGGCTACGAAACTCTCACTACCTTGAGGCGAGAGCCATCCACTGCGACTATTCCATTTATTTTTCTCACAGCTAAAGCCGATAAGGTAGATATGCGTCAAGGCATGCAGCTTGGCGCGGATGATTATTTAACCAAACCATTCACCATAGAAGAGCTAATCGGTGCGATCTCCGCACGTTTAACAAAACAAGCAATCTTGCAAAAACACTTTGACCAGGAGATCCAACAAGCCGAATCCCGGATGGAGTATTTTGCGAGACATGATGAATTAACGAATCTACCCAATCGGGTGCTGTTTCATGACTCCCTCCAGCAAGCAGTTGCGCATGCCAGACGACAAAGACAAACCCTAGCTTTGATTTTTCTGGACATCGATCAGTTTCATCTGATCAACAATACATTAGGTCATGATATTGGCGATATGCTGCTCAAGGCTTTGGCCGAACGCCTCCAAGAGATGGTTCCTAGCCGCGATATGGTAGCAAGATTGAGGGGTGATGTATTTGCGATTATTTTGGTTGATGTGGCGGAGATGGAGCTGAAAAATATCGCTCAAAATATTGTCCACAACCTGTCTCTTCCCTATAAAATTTATGGCCACGAAGTATTTATCACATGTAGCCTCGGTATTACGATCTATCCCACCGATCATCTAGAAGTGGACGGGCTGATTAAAAATGCGGACACGGCGATGTATTATGCCAAGGAAACGGGAAGAAATGACTACAAATTTTATAAATCGGAATTAAACGACAGATCTGCCGAATTTATGGCTCTGGAGAATAGTCTGCGTCGTGGACTAGAACGTCAGGAGTTCCGTTTGTTTTATCAACCCCAGGTTGACTTGTCCACAGGTAAGATTGTCGGAGCTGAGGTTCTTGTGCGATGGCAGCACCCAGAATTAGGGATAATTGCTCCCAGCAAGTTTATGCGCATTGCTGAAAACACGGGCTTAATTTTACGCTTAAGTGAGTGGGTTATACATACTGCCTGCGCCCAATACGCAGCATGGCAGGAGGCAGGGGTAAAGCTCAACCGTATATCGATCAATCTCTCAGGTCAGCATCTGCGACAAGATAGTTTGATCGAAATATTAAAAACAATGCTCAGCGATTATGGATTGCAACATCACAATTTGGAGCTGGATATTTCGGAAAGCAATATCACAAATAATGTAGATGCGATGTTACCATTACTGTCTGAGTTACGGCATATGGGTATACGCATTGCAATTGATGACTTTGGTACGGGATTCTCATCCTTGAGTTATCTCAAGAGTTTCCCTGTGGATACAATCAAAATCGATCGGTGCTTCGTGCAGGATGTGACGAGCGATCGCCATGACGCTGCCATCACACTTGCGATTATCGATTTGGCTCATAGCCTCTCTCTCAACGTCATCGCGGAAGGTGTAGAGACGCAAGCACAGCTAGATTTCCTCACACAAAATCATTGCGATCAAATACAGGGTTATATTTTTAGTTCTGCCATACCCGCAGAGCAGTTTGAGCGGATGTTGATTGAAGGTAAATCTTTCGTCGGGATTGGGAAATAGGCAAAATTAATGAATGCATGCAATCGCAATATGTTGTGGGCATCAATTGTAGCGGAGGAGCTACATCGGTCTGGGGTGCGCACAGTTTGTGCTTCGCCTGGTTCGCGTTCGACACCTCTGATCGCTGCCTTTGCCGCTTACCCCGAACTAGAAGTGCTAGTACATATTGATGAACGCTCTGGCAGTTTTTTTGCGCTTGGTCATGCAAAGAAGCAATCTGCTCCTGTTGCTTTGCTGTGTACTTCTGGCACGGCGGCAGCTAATTATTACCCCGCTGTGATCGAGGCATTTTACAGTGGCATTCCACTGGTGATCCTGACCGCCGATCGCCCACCGGAACTAAGAGATTGCGGTGCCGGACAAACCATCGATCAAATCAAGTTGTATAGTGATCGCGTGCGCTACTTTTTTGAGGTTGGTACACCTGTGGTATCGGAGTTTCAGCTTAGACATTTGCGATCGCTAGTTAGTCATGCTGTGGCTGTGGCTACTGGGGTTGCTGAAACACCCGCAGGCCCAGTACATCTCAATTTTGCCTTTGCCGATCCACTGACACCAGTTCATGTGCCTAATGATATCCCAGAGGATTTAGCTGTTGCCAGTCCACTCGCTTGGTATGGTAGAGGTTCAGGTGCTTATAGCCGTGCAATCGCCGGGAAGAGAATTCTCAGCACGGAGGCGATCGCTACAATTGCTAACCAAATTATTAGTTGTCCCAAGGGAGCGATCGCGATCGGCGTATACGATGCTCCTGTGGGCTTCGCCACGGCAGTGCAAAGATTGGCGGAAGTTACAGGCTATCCACTCTTAGCAGAAGCAACAGGACTCGATCGCTCAGGTGCTATTGGTAAGGCAATCGGTAGATATGACAGTTTCCTGCGCTCAGCATCATTTGCGAGTAGCAATACTCCAGAACTGGTGCTGCGTTTTGGGGCAATGCCAACATCCAAACACTATCAACTCTGGTTGGAACATCACATCCAATGTCAGCAATTTGCGATCGGCAATGGCAGTAATAGCGATCCAACCCACGGACTCACACAGTTGATTAATGCTGATGTCACAGCTTTTTGCGAACAGCTAGCCGATTATCTTGATTTACACACGTTACCGGGTTGGCAGGATAAACAGTGGCGATCGCAATTCGAGCAGGCAGAAGCGATCGCCAGTGAGATGATCGATCGATTCTTGGCATCGACAGATATTTTGTTTGAGGGCAAAGTATATGCGGAGCTAGCGAAATGGCTACCCAAAGATGTTTGGATTTATATCGCAAGCAGTACTCCCATTCGCGATCTTGACACCTTCTTTCAGCCACTGCAATACATCTCAGTATTGGCGAATCGTGGTGCTAATGGCATTGATGGCACGGTATCCAGCGCTTTGGGTGCCGCATGGCGGAGCGAGCAGCCCACGATCTTAGTGTGCGGCGATCTGGCCTTTTACCACGATCTCAACGGTCTGATGGCAGTCAAGCAATATAACATCAATTTGACGATTATCCTGGTCAACAACAATGGTGGCGGCATTTTTGAACTACTTCCCATTTCTAATTTCGAGCCACCATTCGAGCAGTTTTTTGGCACTCCACACGGATTAGATTTTGCACCAATTGTGACTGCCTACGGTTGCGGTTACGAGCAAATTCAAGATTGGGCTCACTTCCAAAGTGCAGTTTTAGAGTCTCTGAGCCAGCCAGGTACACAGGTATTGGAGATCAAGAGCGATCGCAAGCGGGATAAGCAATTGCGCCAAAATCTATGGCAAAGCATTGCTACAACAGTCGATTGGCACTTTTCTTGATGTTGCCGTTAGTAGCCTGAAATGAGATGTAACGGCGATGTCTACATCTCATGGGTACTAACTACTGCGAGCAAAACACTTTCTCATGCGCGCACGCATCCAGCTTACTTGAGATAGTTTTGCACCTGAGAAATCTGTACTGCTCATCACCGCGTAGTCAAACTTGGCACCTGTCAAGTTAGCATCTTGAAATGAGGTGCCAACTGCTTCTCTCACTTCCTCTACGGCTTTAATGCCAAGCTTGAGGCCAATCGCGATCGCCGTAACCGCAAACAGAAGATAGGCTAATTCTATAAACAAGTTATCGTCTACAAAGGAGCGATGGGCGATCGCAATTGCTAGAGCAGCCACGACTAAACAGTTGCCTGCTGCTGCTGCTACCACCATAAATTGACCCGAAGCATCTGGCCTGTAAAAGTCGCGATCGCTATCCACAACAATGAAGGCGACGATGCCACCAAATGTAATGCCCACAGTAAATACAAACGGCGAAGTTAAAGTTATCGCCAGGTTGCCAGCGAATCCACAAACAGTTGCCACCATAAAACTAAAGGCGATCGCACCGATAAATATAGCGATCAGAGTGCGGTTGCGGTTGAGAATAATGGCTAGGCTAAATCCTAGGGCGATCGCTACTGAAAATTCCCAGGAGCCGCTGAAATTTACTACTGCTGATAGCAAAGTGCAAAATATTAAACTAAAGGCAAATGGTGATACCAACGCCGCTAATACGGAGGTTGCAATAGGAATGGCTACTGCCATAACAAAGCTCCCAGTGAGAGCAAAAGCCAGAGCATCTGCATAGGCAACAGCAAATCCAACGGTGCAGATCGCCAGAGTTAAAATTTGTGTATGGCTCAGCCCTGCCCGAATATGCCTAAAGTTAGCACCGATTAAATTAGCGTTACTAAAGTCACATCCCCGGATATCCGCACCACTAAAATCAGCATCCCTCAAATATTGTTGTCTGAAGGAGCAATTGCGTAGATCCTGATTAGCAAAGCTGAGTTGGCTAGATGAGGACATGTGCCTAAATTTAGTTAGAAGGGGGGATTGGTTTGACGAATACTTAATAGGTCAAGCTAGGTCAATCAATATTTATCATAAATCAATAACGAAAATATAATTTTAGTACACAATTCGATTTCACCATCTAAACCTTTGCTACTATGCGATCGCACTGCGGATAAAATGGCGATATAGTTGATAACGTCTCTAAGACGTTATTAGACTTACAAGCGCTTTTCAAAAGATTATGGTAAGGACGTATAGTACTGAGATAAAAGGAGTCATGACCTATGACAATCTCCAGTCAACCAAAGATAAAAGCTCTTTCTCTAGAAGAGTTTTTGGAGATTCCAGAAACAAAACCTGCTAGCGAATATATCAATGGACATATCCATCAAAAAAGTATGCCACAAGGTAAACACAGCATCTTGCAAGGACGGTTTGCAACCATAATCAATCAACGTGGCGAGCCTGAACATCTTGCTTTTGCATTTCCCGAACTGCGTTGTACATTTGCAGGTCGATCAATTGTGCCCGATATTTGCGTGTTTGAATGGGAGAATATTCCACTTGATGCTGATGGCGAAATTTGCAATAAGATCGAACTCGCCCCCGATTGGATAATCGAAATCCTTTCGCCAGAGCAGTCATCAATTCTTGTGATTGACAAAATCAGTTTTGCCCTAAAACATGGAACAAAGCTAGGCTGGTTGATTGCACCAGAAGAGAGAACAATTTTAACATTTTGTGATGATCGCTTTAATAGTCATAAAGGAGATGATATTTTGCCTGTCTTGGATGTTTTTCGTGATTGGCAGCTATCTGCATCTGACTTGTTTAGCCTATTGACCTTTACCTCCAAAAAATGAAAACTTGTATAGCTCTCAACCTCATAGTGATCGCGCCAATCCACTATATGAAAATAGCCAGCGATATATAGACATCTAGGCTTTCTCCTGTTTTGATTTGGGTGCAACTTTTCCTGTGCGATCAGGTTCTGCATGATATCTCCAGACATACATCACTACCGCTTGGACGAATCGAAATGCAAAGCGCTAGTCAGGTAATGCCAGACTCGAACCAAATTAGCCTATCCTAGACAAATATATAGACAAAGACATAGCACCTTAAATCAGTATGATGGCACTAAAAGTATATTAACTAGCCCAAACTTAAAGCTATTTCATACTTTTGCGGCATATGAGTGCTTAATTTAACTAACTAAAGATCGCTTAATCAGTTTATGGAATGGCATACAACCGACGCTCAGAACTTAGCAATTATCGATCGCGAGATCGGAGTACATACACTTTCTCCTGCTGAATACGAAATTGCCCGGCAAGTCATTTATGCCACCGCTGATTTTGACTACTTAAAGCTGATTAAGTTCGATCATAAGGCATTGAAAGCTGGAGCCGCTGCTCTAGCTGCGCGGACAACTATAGTTGTAGATGTACCTACACTTCAGGCCGGCATTTCACCCAAAGTACAGGCAACTTTTGCGAATCCGATCTACTGTGCTGTAGAAGCAATTACTCGCCCGAAAAAGAATACATCGCAGGCCACCTGGGGAATTGAGACGTTAGCCCAACGCTATCCTGAAGCTATTTTTGCGATCGGAGAAGCGCAACCTGCCTTAAATACTCTTGTTAATCTGATCGAGATTGGAGAAATTAAGCCCGCTTTGGTGATTGCTACTGCACCTAAGTTTGTCGATATCGAGTTGGCCAAATCTAAGCTGCACAATTCAGGTATACCGAATATCTGCATTGAGGGTCGTAAAGGGAATGCAATTGTGGCTGCGGCAATTTTGAATGCCCTCATTGATATCTCCTGGCAAGCCTACGGTGCCCAGGGTGAACTGTAGCGCCCAAGATACGTCAGATCGAAGCCATATCAAATAGATGAATATTTTTACTCAGCTGATCGTTATTGCCTTTTTAATTCTAATCAATGCTTTTTTTGCAGCGGCAGAAATAGCACTGGTTTCCGTTAGCGATATTCGGATTAAATCCTTGGCAGAACGAGGTAACCAACGCGCCCAACTAGTACAGCGGGTCACCAAAGATAGCACTAAGTTCCTTGCCACGATTCAAGTCGGTCTCACTCTAGCAAGTTTTTTCACCTCCGCTACTGCTGCATCTGAGTTGTCAGAGCCATTAGAAAGCGCGATCGCACCAGTTTTAGGCACTCTGGCTAAGCCCTGTGCGTTTATTGGAATTACGATCGCGATCGCGACAATCAGTCTAATTTTCGGCGAGCTCGTGCCAAAAAAATTGGCATTACGCCATGCTGAGGTAATCTCCCTGTTCTCAATTCAGCCAGTTTACTGGTTGGGCAAGATTGCTTCGCCATTCGTAAAATTTCTCAGCTTTACTACCAACTTTATTCTGGCGCTGACAGGTAATCCCGCCAATGAGGATGATGCCGCGATCAATGTCGAAGAAATTAAGGCGATGGTCGATGCCGCACGGATGGGTGGTACGGTTGGCGAGCAAGAACGACGCATCATCTACGGAGCCGTCGGGCTAAGTCACATTACCACGCGCGCGATCATGGTGCCGCGCGTGCAGATCCAGTACATTAAAGCCAGTACCTCATTAAACGAAGCATACCAACTGGTCTCCGACAACGCCCATACACGCTTGCCAGTTTGCCATGACGACCTGGACAATATTCTCGGTATTCTGCATGTCAAAGATCTGATCCGCCCCATGTCAGAACTAATGGGCAAACAACCAACGATTGCTGAACTGATCCGTCCCGTGCACTATGTATCGGAAAGCTATCCCGCCACATCACTACTGCGGGAAATGCAGAAAACTCGCCTCCATATCGCGATCGTCCAAGATGAGTTCGGTGGTACCGCTGGTCTGGTCACAATTGAGGATGTACTGGAAGAGATTGTGGGTGAAATTCGCGATGAATATGATGCGGAGGAAGAAAAGGAATTTCGTCGGATCGGCGATCACGAGGGTATATTTAAGATCCGTGCCAGCATTGCTACAGTTAATAACGAGTTAAACGCTCAACTCCCCCGCGATGAAGCCGCGACCCTAGCTGGTCTATTCCTCGAAGAGTTGCAACGTTCTCCTCAAGTCGGCGATCGCCTGGAAATTGATGGCATAGTGCTATTAGTCCTGGAGGATGGGCAGCGTGTGCGAGTGTCCTGGACTCCCAAAAACACACAACAAGAATCGGAATTACCATCTTAGCTATGACAGGTGAAGAACTACGTCAAATTATCCTGGCTAAGTGGGGTTATTCCTACGATGTACAATTGCGACGTATTGAAGGCCGTATCCTGGCACAAATTATGTGGCGGTATCAAGAACAGGTCTCCTTCCCCCTGAGTGAGGCTGATTACCTCCAGCACCTTGACCATGTGGCGGCCTACTTAAATGACTGGGGGGTTGTGGAGCAAGTGCAAGATTTTATTCAGGCGACAAAGGCACGGCCACGCTTGGGTAAAGTAGTTTCTATTCCCCTGCAGCTAGGAGAGCGATCGCTAGAATGGCTAGTTGACTAGCTACTTAGCTATAAAACTCTAGTCAAGAAGATGTGCATGTATTATGTTACTTAGGGCTTGAATGATACATTGCGATCGCAGGCTGCCGCGAGGGAGATTTTAAAGCACAAAATCACGAAAACTATGAATCAAGCGGGGTCCAATCAGTGGGATCGGCAGTTTGTTAGCCTAGGGCGAGTCTTGCAGTTCCTGCGCGAAGAAGAAAAAATTGATAGCCTGGTGGCGGCTACGCTTGATTATCTGCGCGATGCTTTTGATTACAAACTGATCTGGATCGGCCTTTACGATCGCGAAAATCATCGCCTGATTGGCAAAGGTGGTATGACACCTGCTGGCGATATTAAATTCTTAAAAGACAGATTTGCCCTCAACCCCGGCGACCTTCTTGATCAAGTAATCTTACAGAGAAAACCCATTCCTATTGCCGATCTACGTCTAGAAAAACGCAGTGGGGAATGGCAGAAAGTCGCGCAAAAATTTGATATTCAGGGGACGTTGCTGTTTCCGATCTACCACAAGGATACTTCGTTTGGCATTGCACTTTTAGGATCGCAGCAATGGAATGTATCACCTCGCGCTGAGGAAAAAGCCCGACTTTCCATGCTTTTAGGTGGGCTTGGTGCAACTCTACAGCGCCTTGAAAACGAATGGCATCAGCAAAATATCAAGCGCCCCGAAGAACCACTGCTGCGTTTGCTAGATCGACTGCGCTCCATGCCTACGCTGGCGGAAAGACTGGATGAAGTCGTCCAGCAAACCCATAACTTTGTGATGCCAACCCGCACTAATGCCTACTGGTTCGAGCGCGAACATCGTTATTTTTGGCGACGCACTACCAACCGTCAAAAAAATCCAGGCGGTAGCCGTGCTGATAATTCCGCTGGCCTTACCGTGCAGAATGCTCCTGCTTTTTATCAAGCCCTCTCTAAGGATCAAGCGATCACGGTGGTAGATGCTAAATCTATGACCCAAGGTAGCGTTACCAACCGCGTGATGGAACAGTTTGGTGCGGTTTCGCTGATTGCGGCTCCGATTATGTTCCAATCAGAATTACTGGGATTTCTTTCCGTGGAAGGAGACAGTGCACGCCTCTGGACTGACGAAGAACGTAATTTTGTTAAAGGAGCAGCGCAGCTAGTAGCACTGACTGCACCGCTAGAAGAGATGGAAGTAACATTGCAGCGCATCGCTTCCGATCAACTTCTCACCGCCGGCATCGCCAGAGCAATCTATTCAGATGCGGACTGGCAGGAGTCATTACGCATAGCCTCTGAGCAGCTATGCCATCGGCTTGGGGTGGAAAGATTTTGGATAGCTAATTATAATAAGGACACGGAAGACTTCGAGATCTACTATCAATATCATCCCAAGAATCGGCGTCCTATTCCTGTTTCCATGGGACAACTCTCCCCTGTAGACTGGCAAATGATGGAACATTCACAAGAGACTGTGACGGTGGAAAATGTTGAGAGCGATTTGAAGTTCCTATCGTGGCGTCCTCTTCTGATGGATCTGGAAGTGCGATCGCTGATGCTTAGCAGTACTGCGGTAGGAAGGAATCTCGAAAGTATTTTAGCGATCGGCCACGAATCACCGCGAGCCTGGTCGCGTCCTGAACGAGAGATGTTGCAGGCCGTGGCGCAGCAGGTGGGCTTGATTGTCCATCAGGGTGAACTCCAAAATCAAGCAGACGATCGCAATAAACTGCATCAAGCGATTCAGTTTGGCCTAGTGGCCCTGCAACAAGCATCTACCCTAGAGAAGTTGCATCCCTTAGCAACGCAAATGATGGCACAGGTAATGACGGCACCGCTGTCCGTACTGGTGACCTGGCTGCCCGGCAGATTAGGGGGGCAAATTGCTGCTAGTTTTACCAGCCATGATGACTTCAGGCTACAAGCTTACGACACGATGCTGGAGCTTGAGAACGATCCGCTAGTGCAGTGGTGCTTACAAACTGAGGGCATCCTACCTTTGAGCGTACACGATCTACTGGAACCAACCCGTCAGTGGCTGAATGCGCCAGGTATCAGTCAAATCATCGCGATCGCTTTGCGTACCACACCAGACCAACAACCCACCGGTATGCTAATTGTGGCAGACAAACAAAGTCGTCGCTGGTTAGATCGGCATATGCAGGCTTTTATGATGCTGACTAACCAACTGGCATGGTCGCGCCGTCACCTGGTTCTTGTGGAGAATTTGCAGCACCATCGCCGCGAACTAGAACGTCTAAACTGGTATAAGCAACGTCGGATTGAAGATGTGTATCGTTCCGTGGGGAGCGGTGTGCAGCGCTTGATCGAAATAGAATCGCGCGGAGTTGAGAGTGGTGCCTTAGGTGGTATGCGCTTGCAGCACTCATTGAAACAGCTACAAGCCTCTCTGTCGCCCCTACCACAAATCATTGGCAAGGAGCAGTGGCGGCTGCGCTCAAATTACGAAACTGCGCCCCTAGCAGGTCTGCTGAAGCGAGCACTCGAACGAGTTGATGCTTTAATTAAGCAACGTCAAATCTGGTCACAAGTACACAATCACGCCAATGTGATTATTGGTGGAGATATTGCCAAGATTGAAATGATCGTGCACGAGCTGCTGCTATTCGCCTGTGGTCGTTCGGAAGTAGGCGGTAGAATCGATCTCTGGTGTCGTCAAATTGACGAGAAATTGATGGAGTTATCGATTACTGACTATGGCGATATCGATGCCAATCTATTAGAAGCATTGCAGGCAGGCAGGATCCCAGATCTACTTGCTCCTTCCGTCTTAGATCAACCGCCGGGACTGCATTTGGCAATCTGCCAGCATCTGATGCAAGAAGCGGGTGGTGAATTATCGCTATACAAACTAGAAGACGATCGCATCCTGAGTCGTCTTATTCTGCCTGTTTCTTCTTCCTAGGATACTTACTCCCCCGTTACACATAATATAGCGGTTTTCAAATGAGAAAAGCATGGCAAAATCAAGAGAAAAATGTCAAAAGGAATAACAATCTCTCAAGACTTGCGTCAGCGGGTAGGGCAGGCACATAGGTCTGCCCGTACAGATGAAAGCAGGTATAGATGTCAATTTAGCCACCTTAGTCGCCATATAGTTCGCGATCGAACTTATGAATGGCTTCCATATCGTAGGGATTCTCAGATTGAGTTTCCTGGATCTTTGTTGTTTTGTCGAAAGGGTCACCTGTCTCAGTTTTTGCGCTGCCTCCTTGGTTTCCCAGAGTATTTTCTGGACTGGGGATCGCTTTGTCCTTGCTATTATCTCTAATCTCAGCGGATGAGGGTTGAGCGATCTCTGGGACTGAAGCCGCTTGAGCGAATAAGGGATTGCTAAAAGTAACTGCGATCGCGAGTATAGTCAAAGCCACAAATCGCAGAGTTATTTGCCAAAAAGATTTCAACATGGCATTTGCGTGGGTTTTGTGTATGAGCTTTTATCTAAAGCCTTATCAAAGATTGTAACTCAGTCTGATATGGCTGGAGAAATTATGACACCAGCATTAGCGATTCATGCCACCTTGAGTCTATGGTAACCCGAAGAATTTTTTGATGACAGGCAATAGCTTGACACCTGCCACAACCAAAGAAGTAGTTTTAGGCAATGCATCGACAATGCGTTTCAAGGCTCTCATCGCTTTTGCTGCCAGTCCTTGTTTCTCCTCTTCTTTTGGATGCGTCACTGCTTTTGCTAAAGCTGCGACCTGTTCGAGGGCATCTGCTTTATCCTCGTTGCTCATCTGTGGATCGGCATCAATCGCCTCTTGCAGTTGGGTTAACAACGCTTTGATGCCTGGTTCGTCAGATTTGGGATCGTCTGGTAACTGATTAATCGTGTTGGCAACACTACCGCTAATCTCACCCAAGTTGACGGTCGAACCCGTAACGTTACCACCAATATTGACATTGCGGCTTTGGTCGATACTATCACTCATAGATTTACTCTCTGCTGTAGCTTTTACATCAACACTAACAGGAACAGTAACGGGTCTGGCAGCTAAAAGGGTAACAATTTCTTTCATGTCTACACTTTGCTGGCGATAGATCACGATCTGATCGTCTTTAGCCTTCAATTCCGATTGATATTTCGCTTCGAGAGCCTTAAGCGCAACCTCATAATTTTCGGTAAACTCGCTATGAATCTTGGCTTTGTTGGCATCGGGTGGCACGTTCACTTTAACTACAACAACCCCATCACCCTTATTCTCAATACTCTGAATTGATAGTTCGATATCTTCATTGCCAACTTGCACCTTTTGGAATGAGTAGGTGAAAGCTTTCCAGTCAATACCATTGCGGAAGATGAGATCGACAGTATTAAAAACCTCTTCAAATAGCTTGGTAAATTCGCCTGGAGCAAAGCTCCCACTACTAGGGCGACGTTCTTGCTGACCGTTGAGCAAATAAGCATACTCGCAGATTGCGCCGTCGAGCTTTGTGGTGCTGTCAATATTCCAAGCCTCTAGACAAGCTCCTGTAAGATTTGCTGCGTTAAAATTAGCTCCCAATGCTTGGGTTTTCGTCAGGTTCGTGCATTCCAAACTAGCTCCCTGCAAAGTAGCTTCGCTGATATCAGCCTCAGATAAATTTGCATCGCTCAGATCAGCTCTATCCAGATTTGCACCCTTTAAATTTAGACTCGCGAAAGATATCTTGCTACCTTGCAAAGACACAACTAAATCCCGAACCAGTGGGTTAAACAAGATCGTGCCACCAAATCTAGCTCGGTCAGATTTTCTAGCATAAGAAAAGCGCGTACGAGTTAAAATAGCTCTTTGGAAATCCGTACTCTTGAGCCATACTCCCGTAAAATTAGCTCCAGTTAAATCTGTATCGCGAAAGCTCGTACCGCCAATTGCAGCAAAGTCCAAAGCAGTTTCGAGAATGAGATTGAACTTGGGATCTCTCTCCCAAGCTCGCCAAGCGGTATAAATGGATAAAACGATCACGCCCCCAACTACACATTTAGCCAACGAAGAAAAAGGCTCTGACTTCTCAGCCAAAAACTCAGGAAAAATTGAGATCAAAGACAAAAAAGAAGATGCCCAATTCCTATCAGCCCAATACAAAGCTACATTTACAACAACAATAACATTGCCAACTAAAACCAAACTCAAAAACTCAAACCGCCCCCATGCCTCAACTACAGGTAATAGTCCTACTATAGTTATAGCTCCAGCTCCAGCAATAGCAATAGCAATAATTTCAGCTCCATTTCCAGCTAAAGTAAAAACCATAGCCTGTGCTATATCAGCAGTATCGCCTACAACCTCAGTTATAGCTATAGACCAAATCAAAGCCCCAGCCCAAGCCAAAGTAATAGTACGAAATGTAGCTGTTGTATAGCCTTGAATTGTGATTGCTAGAAATGAAACAAAAAAAGTAATTAGAGTAGTAATTGCCACATGCATTGGCATGATTTCGAAAAAATATAATACGAAGAATCCTACGGCTACACAAAAGAACCATAAAAAGTTTGATATTATGCAAAAAGTAATGAGATTCAAAGTTATCCATCGCTTTTGCAGTCCTGCTTTCGCCCCCGTAAAGTTCGCATCTCTGAGTTTCGCTCCCGTGAAGTTCGCGCCTCGGATGTCGGCATAGCTGAAGTTCGCACCTGAGAGATCCTGTTTTTTAAAGTTGCGCCCGAGCAGATTCTGTCCCGCAAAGTTTTTGGCTGTGTCTGACATGGCAGCAACGGTAGAGGTGTTGTGCCAATTCTACAGGATTTGACGATTGATGCTTACGGTAGACCTCACGACGATGACCAACCTGCACGACAAAAATTAAAAGCAGGCGATCCTTACAAGACTTATAAACTTAGTTCAGATCTAAGTGCTTCCCAAGAGACAGTTCCTTCCCTCTCGATCTCGGTTTTGGCTGCTATAACTATCCTACTTCATAACTTTAGCTCACCCCTACCTCAGCAGTTATGACAGGATCGTTCATCTCATGCATATCTGCTTGGCAAACAGTGACAGTTAGCCTAAGTCCTAAAGCATTTAACCAATTATTCAACTTGTAAATCCCCAAACTCCCCAAATCAGACAACACCGCGTCTAGTTCTTGTTGACGTTGTTTAGCTTGTTCTGAAGACTCGCCTAGAGCTTCAGCCACATGACTGAGTGCAAGTTTGAGTAGTTCTGGTTCTGGTTCTTGCTCTTCTAAATGAGTTTCAAGGTAGACAGCAGCATAGTTAGGATCTTTAAGATTTGAAATCAGGAAGTCATGATAACTATCACTTGTTGGTGCGATCGCGTTCTTCATAGTCAGTCCAATACTCCTTAGCTTTCCGTATATCTCTAGCTTGCGTACTTTTGTCTCCTCCGCAAAGAAGAATTACTATCATCGTACCAACTTGCCCAAAGTAGATGCGATAGCCCGGACCATAATCTATTCTTAGTTCATATACACCTAATCCCACCGACTGGCAATCACCCAAGTTACCTTGACTAACTCTGTCAAGCCTTTTATTGACAACAGTTTTCGTTTTAATATCTCGAAGGGAGTCAAACCATTCTGCAAAAGGTGCCTTTCCATACCTAGTGAGATAACGCCTGATTTCTTTGGGCTGCGATGCCATACCAGAGAATCTCCTTAAAGGACAATCGTCTCCCAGATGCTAATCGGGCTAAACCAAAGCTCGGTTGTTGAGTTTACGTTTACCCAACAATTTCATCATATTGTGTTTTGTTAAATCTGATCTGCGAGTTCAACTTCCACAAACCGCAGGCGGGGATACTGGTAGGCAATTACAGGTAACAGCATCGATAAGGCTCCCAAAATCACAAACAGCAGCCCAATACCTCGACCAGGGCCAACACCAATGATTTGGCCGATGCTTCCTGCTAGAGCGCCATTTGCCGCCATTAATGGCTCGAATACGCGGTCTGCTAACGGCCCCGCCATGATATAGGCGATCGGCTGTAAGAAATTAATCGTCATTCCTTCCAATGCAAACACCCTGCCTTGAACTTCGGCGGCAACTTTCCGCTGCAAAATGACCTGGCTACAGCAATTCACAATTGGCGAGCCCAGCGCGAATAAGAAGGCAGCCACAGCTACTAGGGGGACAGAAGCACGTAACCCAGTCGCCGCAATACACAAACCACCCAGCATTTGAAACCCTAAGATGCTGCTAATTTGGTTTGATGGTCCGCCCCTAGTACTAATTAAGAGCGTACTGACGAGCATCCCAACCCCATCAATGAAAAGAATCGTACCGAGAGCAGCCGGAGATGCAAAAGAGAGAATGAGAGGCGTTAGCAACACGCTAATAATTGCCAGCAGGAAGTTGGCGACGGCGAAAAAGATAATTAACCCTAATAGTCCAGGTCGAGCCTTGACATACTTTAATCCGTAGGTAAACTCGTTCAGCATTGAATCTTTTTTGACTTCCACTTCCTCTGGATCGTCAGTTTTAATCTTCGGAAATCGCACAATCGATAAGGTAACAATCGAACAAAGGAAGGTAATAAAGTCAACTAATAGAACCCCTTGCAACTGAATCGTTACGAGTAATGCACCGCCGAGGATGGGGGGAATCAATAATTTTAGGGCATCGGCTAGTTGGGTCAGACCGTTAGCACGAGTGAGATACTCTTTGGGTACTAACTGGGGAATGGCCGCGTTATAGGCTGGCCACTGCAAGCTGCCAAAGGTGGAACTGAAGGCGACAGCAATATAGACATGCCAGACTTCCAACCGACCAGAAAATAAGAGGATGGCGATCGCCAGCATACTCAAACCTGCACCGCAATCGCTAATCATCATGCAATAGCGACGATTCCAACGATCTGCTAGAGCACCAGCCAGTGGGACAACCAACAACGGCGGCAGCGAACCAAATAGGAAAGCGATCGCAAACTGGGTTACCGATCCAGTTTTTTGGTAGACCCAGACATCGAGGGCAAAACTGCTAAGACCAGAACCGACCATCGACACCATCTGTCCAAACCAGACGAGCATAAACACTCGCATTTTGGTTTTGATGCCGTGCTTAATCATTTTGGTTTCCTCGATTAATAGTCTGGGATGCTGCGAGACAAACTTGGAGCTTGTCAGCTAAAACTAGAACGTTGGGTTTGGTCACCATCGTGTGGTGGTCGCCAGGGATCCAGTGAACGTCTACTCCTTTAGTGGCCAACTTTTGCCAACCAGCGATCGCTTCTAAAGAATCTGACGCTATCCCTCCCTCAGCAAGGAAGAGATCGACTTTGCCGCCATAGAGCTGAGGATTGTAGTCATTGGCAGCGAGGATGTGACCTTTGAATACCTGGAGGAGTCTTTGAGCTTGAACGACATCCAATTCAGGCGGGATTCCCAAGATCGCACCATTTTTGCGTGCGAGTAACTCTTCGAGAAAATCCACATCGTCGGCTTCATTTAATTCTTCGTATTCGGTAAACGGCGATGTATCTAGCAATACGATCGAAGATACTTCCTGTCCTTGAGCTTGGAGTTGCTGGGCAATCTCGAAGGCCACCAGCCCACCGAAACTCCAGCCACCAATCTGGTAGGGCCCCTGTGATTGAACAGTCTGCATCACTTGGATGTAATAAGCTGCCATGTCTTCCACCTTGGTGTGCAGATGCTGTTCCTCATCCAAGTCTAGGGATTCTAGTCCGTAGACTGGTTGGTCTGGGTCTAAATTACGCGCTAACTCCAGATAGGAGAGCACGGTGCCACCGCCGGGATGGACGAAAAATAAAGGCGGTTTGGTGCCATCGGGATGGAGTGGCATTAAAGTGGATAGGAAAGGAGAAGCTGTGGTAGTGGAGCGAATAATCTGTGCCAGATGTGCGATTGTTGCCCCTTGAAAGAGGGTGGCGAGGGAGAGCTTCTTGCCAAATTGCTGCTGAATTCGTGCCATCAAACTTACTGCTAAAAGCGAATGACCGCCGAGGTTAAAAAAGTTGTCTCGAACACCGATTGGACTTACATGTAGCACCTCTTCCCAAATCTGCATTAATTGGAGTTCTAGGGCATCACTAGGGGGCACAAAGGTATCGCTAGTTCCCAGATCTGGTACGGGTAGAGCTTTGCGATCGACTTTGCCATTGGGAGTGAGAGGGATCCGATCTAGAAAGACAAATGCCCCAGGTACCATATAATCTGGTAGTTTGTGGTTGAGGAAATCGCGCAAGTAGTTAATTGTCAGTGCTTGGTTAGAGACTATATAGGCGACTAAATACTTATTTCCTGGTTTATCTTCTCTATCGATAACTTTTACTGCTTGGATATCAGGATGTTGTGTCAGTACTGCTTCAATTTCTCCCAACTCAATGCGGAAACCGCGAATCTTTACCTGGTAATCGATCCGACCCAGGAATTCGATATTACCGTCGGGAAGATAACGGGCATTATCCCCAGTTTTGTATAAGTGGGCAGATATAGTGGGATTAAATGGATTGTCTATGAAAGCTTGCCGTGTGAGTACCAGATCGTCCAAATAACCGCGTCCGACCCCAGCCCCACCAACATAGAGTTCGCCTGCTACACCAATTGGAACGGGTTGTAGTTGCATGTCGAGGATGTATAGTTGGGTATTTGCGATCGGACGACCGATTGGTAGATTGAGGATTTCCGGTGCTGGTGCTCGATCGATTGGATAATGAGTGACATCATCGGAACATTCCGTCGGACCATAAGCATTCAGCATGGGAATCTTGGGATAGTATTCTAACCACTGACGGCATAACTGGGGTGGTAATGTTTCACCCGTGAGTATTAACCACCGCAAAGATAGTCTCGGTAGGCTTGTACTGAGTTCGATGTATTGGAGGATCGCCCGTAACAGGGAGGGAACAATCTCTAGAATGGAAATATGCTGGTGCTCTACGAAGGAGAGTAACTGAGCTGGGTCGGCAGCAGTTTCGGTACTGACAATCTCGACTCTTGCGCCGACTAGCAAGGGAATCAGAAACTGCCAAATACTAATATCAAAGGTTTGAGCGGCTGTTTGGGCGACGATATCATGAGCAGTTAATCCCAAATCTTTCACTTTTGCATATAAATGATTCAACATTCCCTGATGTTCGAGCATCGCTCCTTTGGGCTTTCCGGTGGAGCCAGAGGTGTAAATAACATAAGCCAGGTTGGACGGAGAACAGCGAACAGGTAGGTTTTCACTGGAGTAATATTCTGTATTGAGCTGATGGAAATCTATCAATTGTGGTGAATTATCGAGGCTATTAGCGATCGCTGCCAACATTGATGTCCAAGAGCTAGATGTCAAGATTAACGACACTTGACTTTGTGATATTACTTGCTGAATGCGTTCGGCTGGGTGATGGGGATTGAGCGGCAGGTATGCCCCACCCGCTTTAAACACTGCCAACATTGCGGTGAGGAAGTCGGGATTGCGATCGCTCACCAAAGCCACGATCGTTTCCGCACCCACACCCAGCTCCACTAAATGTCTTGCCCATTGATTCGCCCGGACGTTTAATTGTTGATAGGTGAGGTGTCGATCTCCAAAGCTAACCGCGATCGCATCGGGAGTGCGGGCAACTTGCGCTTCGAATAACTGTGGGAAACACCGATCTAAGGGATAATCAGCTTGAGTTTGATTCCATGTTTCAACGATTTGCTGCTGTTCGATCGCACTCAAGATAGGTAATTGGGCAACTCGCTGCTGAGGATTAGCAACAATACTTTCAAGCAAAGTCTGAAAATTGACTGCCAGGCGCTCGATGGTACTGCGATCGAACAAATCCGTCTTGTATTCCCAACCGCACACCAATCCTGACTCTGATGATTGAATGGATAGTGTGAGATCGAACTTAGCATTAATATTCTCTAACTCTAGGGGCTCAATCTGGAGTCCAGGTAGTTCCAATTTGCCGCTTGGTGTATTCTCCATTTCAAACATCACCTGAAACAGGGGTGAATAGCTCAGAGAACGCTCTGGCTGCAGTTCTTCGACTAATTTCTCGAAAGGTAAATCCTGGTGTTCGTAAGCCCCCAAGGTCATTTCCTTCACTAGTTCAAGCAGTTCATGGAAAGTCGGATTTTCTTCGAACTTGACACGTAGCGCTAGCGTATTGACAAAAAAACCAATTAAGGATTCAACTTCTCTACGGTTGCGGTTCGCGATCGGCGAACCAATGACGATATCGTCTTGTCCGCTGTAACGGGAAAGTAGCGCCGCAAATGCAGCGAACATAGTCATAAACAGAGTCGCACCGGATTGTTGGCTGAGCCTATTGAGTTGCTGGCTTAATCCGTGATCGAGTGGAAATTCAACGAAACTACCGACAAATGTCTGAACTGATGGGCGGGGGCGATCGGTAGGTAATTCCAATAGGGGAGGTGCCGCAGCTAACAGTTCTTTCCAAAAGTTGAGTTGTTTTTGGAGGATATCTCCAGTCAGCCATTGCCTTTGCCAGCACGCAAAGTCCGCATATTGAATGGGTAAGGATGGTAAATGAGCGGGTTCGCCCGCACAGGAAGATCGATATAGCTCGGACAACTCAGCGATAAATACGCCCATCGACCAACCATCAGAAATAATGTGGTGCATGGCGATTAGCAATACATGAGATGTTTCAGATAACCGGAGTAAGGTAACTCGGAGCAAGGGAGCCACGGAGAGATCGAAGGCTTGCTGAGACTCAGCGATCGCTAATTGTTTCACTTGTTCGGATTGTTCTGGCTCTGGCAAGTGTTGTAAATCTATGACTGGGAGTGCGATCGTGGTATCGCTAGCGATCGCCTGGACGGGGGCATCATTCACTAACTTGAAGCTAGTCCGCAGCACTTCATGGCGACGCACAATTTCTCGGACAGCCATCTCTAGCGCAGTAACATTCAGAGAACCAAAGAGGCGCAGGGAAACAGGGATATTATAAGTAGCACTCGCTCCTTCTAAGTGATCGAGGAACCACAGTCGAGATTGCGCAAAGGATACGGGTAAATCTTGGTTTCGCTGAATTGGGATAATAGAATCGCAAGTAGAATTAACCTCCAGATTACTTTGCTGGAGAAAGTTGATAACCTCTGCTTTCCGTTCAGCCAGTTCAGCGCGTATTTCAGTTGTCAACGCTCCTTTAGGTGCATTACAGCGCAAGCGAATTTCATCTTGACTCTCCAGCCATAATTTGATGTCTGAATTAGCTAAGTTAGATAAGAATTCTTCAATGGTTTTCATATATTCATTCTGTAATGTTATTTTGAACTGCTGAGGCTAGTGGTTAGATAATGCATCTCGCTATCTTTTCTATATTTCGATTTCTTCGCGATCATCCACGCGATCATCAGAATTGATTTGAAGCTTCTCGATGGTCGATCTCATCTTATCGATGTTCTTAGCTAGTTCTGCGACAGTAGGCAATTCAAATAAGCGACGCAGTGGCAGTTCTACCCCAAACAGCGCGCGTAGCCGGGATGCGATTTGAGTGGCAAGGAGGGAATGTCCGCCTAGTTCGAAGAAGTTATTATGGATCCCTACTTTGGGTATGTTTAGAACTTCCACCCATAGTTTGGCTAATTCTGTTTGAGTAGGCGTGGCCGGAGGGACAAAATCACCGATCAGGCTGAGTTCTAGATCTGGCATAGGTAGAGCATTTCTGTCTACTTTCCCGTTGGGGGTGAGAGGAATAGCATCTAGAAACACAAATGCTCCTGGCACCATGTAGTCCGGGAGTTTCTGTTTGAGAAAATCGCGTAAGTCGCTAGTTACCACTCCTGGACTTACCACAGCGTAAGCAGCTAGATATTGATTCCCTGGCCGCTCTTCTCTGGCAATAACTGTCGCTTCCCTCACTTGAGGATGTTGATGCAGTATCGCCTCAACTTCTCCTAACTCAATCCGAAAACCACGAATCTTCACCTGGTAGTCGATGCGACCCAGAAATTCGATGTTTCCATCGGGGAGATAACGTGCTCGATCGCCAGTTTTATACAATCGTTCGTCCACTGACCGAGACAAGGGACTAGGCATAAAGGCTTGCTGGGTTAGCTCTGGGGCATTCAAATAACCGCGTCCAACACCGGCACCGCCTACGTAGAGTTCGCCTGCTACACCGATTGGTACGGGTTGTAACTGTCGATCGAGAATATATAATTGGGTATTTGCGATCGGTCGTCCGATCGTTAGATTCAGGATTTCGGCTGGAGGTGTCTCATAAATTGGATAATGAGTGACATCATCGGAACATTCCGTCGGCCCATAGGCATTCATCATCGAGATACTGGGATAATGCTCGAACCACTGACGGCATAACTGGGGTGACAAAGCTTCTCCCGTCAGCAATAACCACCTCAAACTAGACATTGCGGGTAGTATAGCTCCGTCTTCTATTTGCTGAAGCAACATCCGTAATAAGGATGGTACGATCTCTAGAATGGAAACTTGCTGACGTTGAACTAGCGAGAGTAACTGAGCTGGATCTGTGGCAATTTCGGTAGGGATAATCTCAACTGTGCCACCGACTAGCAGAGCGACGAGAAACTGCCAAATACTGATATCAAAGGTTTGGGATGCAGTTTGGGCGATTATATCATTAGCGCTCAAATTTAAATCCATCACTTTCGCATACAAATGATTCAGCATCCCACGATGTTCGAGCATGGCTCCCTTGGGTGTTCCGGTGGAGCCAGAGGTATAAATTACATAAGCTAAACTATTTGGGGCAGAGCGGATTGGGAGGTTGTCAATTGAATAATCTAGCTGCTCTAAACCTTCGATGCATACCAATTGAGATGTGGTTTCCAATTTGTCAACGATTGGAGAAATTACCGATTCCCACTGCGGCTGGACTAATACCAATGGCACTTGACTTTGTGATAATACTTGCTGTATCCGTTCTGCTGGATGATCGGGATTCAGCGGGAGATATGCCCCACCTGCCTTGAATATTGCCAGCATCGCCGTCAAGAAATCAAGATTGCGATCGCACATTAAGGCGACGATTGTTTCTGCTCCCACACCCAATTCCACTAAATGTCGCGCCCACCGATTCGCACGAGTATTTAATTGCTGGTAGGTTAGCTGTTGGTCTCCAAATACTACCGCGATCGCATCTGGAGTAGACTCTACCTGTTGCTCGAATAACTGGGGGAAACACTGCTCTAAGGGATAGTCAGCTTGAGTATTATTCCAATCGCTAAGTAGCTGCTGTTGTTCGATCGCACCCAAGATCGGTAATTGGACAACTCGCTGGTATGGGTTAGCGACAATACTTTCAAGTAATGTTTGGAAGTTGATTGCCAGCCGCTCGATCGTTCCGCGATCGAATAGGTCGCTGTTATATCCTAGTTCCCCAGCCAATCCCGTTTTGGTTTCTGCCATCGACAGAAATAGATCGTTTTGGGTAGAGAGATCTTCTAGCTCCAGTGGATTGAGCGTCAGCCCTGGGAGTTCCAATTTCCCCAGCGGGGCATTTTGCAAGACGAACATCACCTGAAATAGTAGCGCATGGCTGAGAGATCGCTCTGGCTGAAGTTCCTCGACCAGTTTCTCTAGGGGAAATTCTTGGTGGTCATAAGCTCCCAAAGTCATTTCTTTGACTCGTTCTATTAGCTCCAGAAAAGTAGGATTGCCTTGCAATTGAGTTCGTAGGGCTAAAGTATTAATAAAACAGCCAATCAGAGACTCGACTTCGCTATGGTTGCGGTTGGCAATGGGCGAACCAATGACGACATCATCCTGACCGCTATAACGGGAAAGTAAAGTCGCAAATGCAGCCAATAGAATCATAAATAAGGTCGAGCCAGACTTCTGGCTCAGTTGCTTGAGTTGCTGCGTTAATTCCCAATCGATGTGGAAATATTTGGTGCCACCTTTAAATGTCTGAATTGATGGGCGGGGGCGATCGGTAGTGAGGGTTAAAAATTTGGGCGCATCCGCCAATTGTTGTCGCCAGTAGTTGAGTTGAGTTGCCATTACCTCACCAGTCAGCCATTGTCGCTGCCAATCAGCAAAATCAGCATATTGAATTGGGAGTTTGGGAAGTCGCAAGGGACTATTCGCTGCGAAACCTTCATAGAAACTTCCCAGTTCTCGAAACAGGATGCCCACCGACCAACCATCAGCAGCAATGTGATGCATTACCAAGAGGAGGATGTGTTCCGCTTCGTTCAAGCGCAGCAAAGTAGCCCGCAACATCAAATCCGCAGCCAAGTTAAACGGTTGCTGGGGTTCCGTGCTTAAAATTCTTTGCACTTCAACTTCGCGATCATGATCGAACAACTGACTGAGATCGATTTCTGTTAGTTCTACCGACTGTCCTTCAGTAATTACTTGAAATAAATTCCCATCAACTGAAGCAAAAGCAGTTCGCAGCGCTTCATGGCGATCGATGATCGCATTGAGGGTTTGGCTCAGTGCCTCTACATTCAAGTTCCCATGCAATCGCACCGCGATCGAGATATTGAAAGGGATATTCGGCTCCAATTGATTCAAGAACCATAATCTTTGCTGAGAAAAAGACAGGGGAGCAGGATCTGAACTTTGTCTAGGGATAATTTTGGATTTTTTTGCTCCAAGATCGACTTTCTTGATCAGACGTTCTTGTAAGAGGGCGAGCTTTTCAGGAGAGAGATTAGCGATGCGTTGATTGAAGTTACTCATGGTTGGTTTAGTAGGGGAGAATAGAGAAGATTAAAGATTGAAGATCGAAGATTGAATTGTTAATTGTTAATTGTTAATTCCATTTCTTCTAATTCAGCTAAAATGCGATCCATTTCATCTTGGTCTGTGTCCTCAGCTAAGTGCTCGACGACAGCGATCGCTAGATCTGCGATGGTTTGCTTTTCAAACAGCGATCGCAATGGCAGTTGTACTTGCAATGAATCCTGGATGCGGGAAATAACTTGAGTTGCTAGCAGAGAGTGTCCGCCCAACTCGAAGAAGTTGTGGTAAACACCAACCTGCTCTAGTCCGAGGATTTCTGCCCAAATTGTTGCGAGTATTTCTTCTACTCCAGTACGGGGCGCTACTACATTTGGATCTAATACGGATTGAGCTTGTTCTAGGTTTGCTAGTGCTTTCCTGTCTATCTTACCGTTGGGAGTCAAAGGTAGAGACTCCAGCATCACAAAAGCTGAGGGAATCATAAATTCAGCTAGGCGATCGCTCAGGAAATTCCGCAATTCGCTGGTAGAAATTAGTTCTGTACTGGGAACGATATAAGCGACTAAACGCTTCCCACCAGATTGGTCAATTCTGGCAACTACTACTACTTCCCGCACTTGGGGATGGAGACTCAACACCGCTTCTACTTCTCCCAATTCAATGCGGAAGCCGCGAATCTTCACCTGTTGGTCGATTCGACCGAGAAACTCAATATTGCCGTCTGGTAAATAGCGAACTAAATCACCGGTTTTATAGAGTCGTCCAGAGTAGTCTTGACTAAAGGGATTAGGAATAAATTTCTCAGCAGTTAATTCTGGATGATTCAGGTAGCCTTGGGCCAAACTAATACCTCCAATATGCAGTTCTCCAGGAATCCCAATTGGAACTGGTTGGAGGTGGCGATCTAGAATGTAGGTTTGGATATTATTGATCGGTTTGCCGATGGGCGGTGGTGATTTAGTATCAGTGCTATCGGTGCAAATAGCTGTTGTCGCACACACCGTCGATTCTGTCGGCCCGTAACCATTGAGAAAACGTCTTCCCTTCGACCATTGCGCCACCAAATCAGGAGGACAGGCTTCTCCCGCCACAATAATCGTGCGCAAGTCTGGATACTCACCACTTGGCATTGCCGCTAATGCGGAAGGAGAGAGGGTGACGTGGGTAATTTTGCGATCGCGCAGCAGATTCATCAGATTTGTCCCTGGAAGTAGGGATTCGCGGGTGTCTAGATACAGCGTAGCGCCAGCACATAGAGACATCACTACTTCCGAAATCGAAGCATCGAAGCTAAACGAGGCAAATTGCAGCACGCGGCTATTGGGATGTACGTCGAAGATGCGAATCTGAGCGAGAGCAAGGTTGCATAATCCCTGATGGGCAACGAGGACACCTTTCGGTTTGCCTGTAGAACCTGATGTATAAATCACATAGGCTAAGTTGTGAGGTTTTACCCCGCAGATCGGATTAGTATTTCGCGCCCGCGAAATTACACCCCAGTCTGTATCCAGGCAAACTGTTGGGACGGAGCGATCGGGTAAACTTGCCACCAATTTCGCTTGCGTCAGCAGCACCTCCACCTGGGAATCCGACAGCATGAAACTCAATCGATCTTGGGGATAGGCTGGATCTAGTGGCACATAAGCACCACCCGCCTTGAGAATTCCCAACAGTCCAACAATCATTTCTAGGGAACGCTCGACACAGATTCCAACTAATACCTCCGGTTTCACTCCCAAGATTTTCAAGTAGTACGCCAGTTGATTCGCTCGATCGTTCAATTCGCGGTAAGTCAGTTGTGCGTTCTCAAACTGGACAGCGATCGCGTCTGGGGTCTTTTCGACCTGTGCTTCAAACAATTGATGGATACATTTATCCTGGGGATAATCTGTTTGGGTGGCGTTCCAGTCAATCAGTAACTGCTGCTGTTCCGCAGTACTTAGCAGTGGTAATTGGGCGACTCGCTGTTGGGTATTAGCAACAATTCCTGAGAGTAAAATCTGAAAATGCCTTGCCATCCGCTCGATCGTCGCTGGATCGAATAAGTCGCGATTGTAAATCAGTTCTCCAGTCAGTCCTGCTGCTGTTTCCTCCATCTGCAATGTCAGATCGAACTTGGCATTGACGTGCTCCATTTTAAAGGGAGTCATGGTTAAATCTGAAAGTTCCAGTTTCCCTACTGGAGCATTCTGCAAGACGAACATTACCTGAAACAAGGGGGTATAACTGAGGGAACGCTCTGGCTGCAGTTCTTCCACAAGTTTCTCGAAGGGCAGATCTTGATGTTCGTATGCGGCCAAAGTCATTTCCCGCACTCGTTCTAGCAGTTCGGCAAAGGTCGGATTGCCATCTAGCTGCGTGCGCAAGACCAGGGTATTAACAAAAAATCCAATCAAGGATTCGATGCCGCTGTGATTGCGATTGGCGATTGGGGAACCGATCGCGATATCTTCTTGACCGCTATAACGCGAAAGTAAAGTCGCAAACGCTGCTAGCAAAGTCATAAATAGGGTTGCACCCGATCGCTGTGACAGAGTTTTAAGCTGCTGGGTTAACTCGCGATCGAGTTGAAAAGCTACACTAGCCCCTTGAAATGTCTGTATCGAAGGGCGAGGTCGATCGGTGGGGAGTTCCAGCAACGGGGGGACCGCATCTAATTGGTATTTCCAGTAATCGAGGTGAGTTTGGAGTACTTCCCCGGTCAACCATTGGCGCTGCCAACGAGCAAAGTCAGCATATTGGATTGGCAACTCAGGTAATTCGACAGGTTTCCCAGCACAGAAACCCTGATACAGCGTAGATATCTCATCAATAAATATGCCCATCGACCAACCATCAGAAATAATGTGGTGCATGGTGAGGAGCAGCAGATGGGATTTTTCTTCCAATCGTACCAACGTAACTCGCAGCAAGGGAGCCATGCCTAGATCGAAGGTTTGCTGCGACTCCGTGATCGCAAACCGTTGCACTTGATCGGCCTGTTCCTCTGCTAGTAAGTGTTGTAAGTCTACCAAGGGAATAGAGATCGATAGATCGCTGGCAATCTCCTGGACTTGAACACCATCAACCATCTTAAAGCTAGTCCGCAATATTTCGTGGCGCTGCACGATCGCTTGTACTGCCATTTCTAACGCCGTGACGTCGAGATCGCCCGTCAACTGGAGCGGTTCTGGCATGTTATAGGTGGCGCTTCCACCTTCTAATTGATCGAGAAACCACAATCTTGTTTGAGCGAAGGATAAAGGTAAAGATTCATCGCGAGGAACTCGCACAATTGGCGGTGGTACGCGGTCGTTCAGCCATCCTTGTACTCTCATACCAGCTTCCTGATTAGCCTCAATTAATTCGCTGAATTGAGCGATCATAGGCAGTTCAAATAAGCTCCGCAAAGGCAGTTCTACCCCAAACAGCGATCGCAATTGGATAATTACCTGTGTCGCCAGCAGGGAATGTCCTCCCAACTCAAAGAAGTTGTCATGAATGCCTACTTGATGGATATTGAGAATTTCTGCCCATAGTTGTGCCAGCATTGCCTGTGTGGGAGTAGCAGGAGGGACAAAATCGGTATACCAATTTAGATCCAGATCTGGCACGGGTAGAGCCTGGCGATCTACTTTGCCATTGGGAGTTAGTGGCATCGATTCTAAGTAGACAAATGCTCCAGGTATCATATAGTCTGGCAACCACTGGTTAAGAAAATCGCGCAAGTTGCTAGTTGTAACTGAGCGATCGGCGATCGCATAGGCAGCTAAATATAAATTTCCCAGGCGATCTGCTCTGGCAATTACCACCGCTTCCTGCACTTGGGGATGTTGACTTAGAACCGCTTCAATTTCGCCCAACTCAATCCGAAAGCCGCGAATCTTTACCTGGCAGTCAATCCGCCCCAGAAATTCGATATTACCATCGGGGAGATAACGGGCGCGATCGCCAGTTTTATATAAACGCGCCGAGTCTGCGGGGTTAAAAGGGTTTGCAATAAAAGCCTGTGCCGTGAGAGTTGGATTATTCAAATAACCGCGTCCCACCCCAGCACCGCCCACATAAAGTTCGCCCGCCTCACCAATTGGCAAGGGTTGCAACTGCGGATCGAGAATATATAATTGGGTATTGGAGACTGGACGACCGATTGGGAGATTTAGGATTTCCGATGCGGGTGGTTGGTAAATTGGATAATGAGTGACATCATCCGAACATTCCGTTGGCCCATAGGCATTCATGATTGGAATACTGGGATAATACTCCAGCCACTGACGGCATAACTGGGGAGGCAGGGGTTCACCTGTAAGTAATAACCACCGCAAATTGGCTAGTTTGTGTCGAATCCCATCAAATTCTATTTGTTGGATAAGTGCGCGTAGTAGTGATGGCACGATCTCCAGAATAGAAATGCACTGACGCTCTACAAGAGCAAGTAACTGAGTTGGGTCTGTAGTAATTTCGGTACTAATAATCTCAACTTTGCCACCAACGAGCAAAGCAACGAGAAATTGCCAAATGCTAATATCAAAGGTTTGGGATGCTGTTTGGGCGACGATATTGCTAGCACTCAAATTCAAATCCACTATCTTCGCATATAAATGATTCACCATCCCCCGTTGTTCGAGCATCGCTCCCTTAGGAGTGCCAGTGGAACCAGAAGTGTATATTACATAGGCTAGATTATTTGGAGTGCAGCGGATCGGCAGATTTTCCGTCGCACCTTCTACCCGATCTAAATCTTCGAGGCATAACAATTGGGGTTTAGTTTCTAATCCTTCGACAATTGGAGAAATTATCGCTTCCCATTTCTGCTCAGACAATAGCAACGCCACCTGACTTTGCGCTAATACCTGCTGCGTGCGCGTTGCGGGATAATCGGGATTTAGCGGTAGATATGCTCCACCCGCTTTGAACACTGCTAACATCGCTGTTAGAAAATCGATATTGCGATCGCACATCAAGGCAACAATGGTTTCTGCCCCCACACCCAGTTCGACTAAATGCCTTGCCCACCGATTTGCACGGGCATTTAATTGGTGGTAGGTTAGCTGTCGATCGTTAAATCTAACGGCGATCGCATCTGGGGTGCGCGATACCTGTTGCTCGAACAACTGGGAGAAACACTGGTCTAAGGGATAATCAGTCTTGGTATCGTTCCAATTGTGGAGCAACTGCTGCTCCGTGGTACTTAGTAGTGGGAGGTGCAAATTAGTCATGACACAGATACTCCAAATTCTTCTCGTTCTAACCAGGAAACTGGTAGAAATGACTTGATTGTGTCGCCCAGATTTTGTGCGATCGCGATTTTGTAGGCTAACTGTCCCACTGCTAAATCGAGCACGCCCAATCCAAATGGACTGAAGATCGCGAGTTGGTGATCGTCTTGGCGTGCAGGTGCAACACCATTGAGAATATCGCCTAGAGTACAGCGAATAAAATCGCGATTTCCTGTTTGTTGTTCGGCGAGGTGAATTGATGTTTGGGCGCGGGATACATGATCGATATCATCAACAACGTTATCCGCCGCTAAGATGATTTCTGGGGACAAGTCTCGCAGGGAAATATGTAAGATGATCGTGCCGGGGTGACACTGAGAAAGGTCGGATATGTGCGGTTTGGCGGCGGTGGTGGCAAAAGAAACCACGGCAGAATTCCGAAAAACAGGATCGGATTCTGTAACAATAACTATCTCCAATTTCTCAGACAATTGCTGACACTTTCGTGTAAATTGTTCGGCGCGTTCTCGGCTCAGATCGTAAACTAGGACGGTTTCAATTTCTGGACAAGTGGTTAAGAGAAACCGCAGGATTTCAAAATTAATTAACCCAGTCCCAATCATTCCCAGCGTCGTCAATTTTTGCTGGCCGCGTAATTGTTCCGCCGCGATCGCCGCACTTGCCGCAGTACGTTTGGCACTGATAATCGAGCTTTCCATAATTGCTTTGGTGTGGCCAGTTTGGGTGGAATTGAGGATTAAAGTAGCCGAAGCTCTTTCCATCCCCAAGGCGAGATTGTCTGGGAAAGAAGCAATCCATTTAATCCCCGTCGCATTCACCTCACCACCTAAATAAGCAGGTAAAGCAATAATCCGGTCTTTTTCATGATTTGGGAATCGCAAAAAGCTGGAATGAGGCAAACAGCTATCACCTTTGGCATGGATTTGATAGGCTAATTTGACAGCTTCCAAGATCTCGCGATCGCGGTTTTGCAATAGGGTAAAAATCTCATTACCTCTTAAGAGCAGAATGTCATCATAATTCATGGCAAATTCCTGAAGATTTCTCTTTAATTTAGTGAATACATAGCAGCAGCACCAAAGTGTTCCTTGACCCAACTATCTGTATAAATTGTGTCGAGATAGCGTTCGCCGCGATCGCATAAAATCGCCGCACAAGTGGCACCTGCGGGAATCTCTGTCAGCATTTTTCTGATTGCAGATATCACTGCACCCGATGAACCGCCAGCTAAGATAGCCTCACTCCGTAGCAATTGATAACAGCCACTAATACATTCCATGTCGGATACGTGTATGACTCGATCCTCTAATCCAGGTTGGAACAATTCTGGAACTCGCGCCGCACCATGTCCGGGAATCAATCGTTTGCTGCGTTTGTCGCCAAAAATGACACTGCCTTTGGCATCAACAGCAATAATTTTGGTTTTGAGATTGTGGCTCTTGACATATTCCGAGCAGCCGCGCAGGGTGCCACACGTACCAGTAGCGCAGAATAAGTAGTCCAATTTACCGTCGAGAGCAGTAGCAATTTCGTGCATGGTCTGATGATGCGCGCGGACATTATTCATATTGGCGTACTGTTGACACCAAAAGCTCTTGGGAATTGAATTCAGTAATGACTTGACTCGATTAATACGAGCGGGTAGAAAATCACCAGTGATTGGGTCTGGTTCAGTGACTACATCAACTTCTGCGCCATAAGTTTTAAGGATTTTGATGTTCTGTTGGGTAGTTTTAGGATCGACAACACAGATTAGATGTAAATTGAGTACGGCACAGGCTTGGGCTAGGCCAATTCCTAAATTTCCCGAACTGGATTCAATTATTGTATATCCGGCCTGAATATCTCCATTCTCAAATGCGCTTTTCAGCATATTTAGAGCTGGCCGATCTTTAACGCTACCACCAGGATTAAACATTTCCAACTTACCGAATAGTTGGAAATCAGCATCTTTGAAAACTTTTTCTAATTTAATTAGTGGTGTATTCCCCACCGTTGATAAAATCCCCGAATTCAATGGAAGGGCATTATGTTTTGAGGAGATGCCTACTAAATCGTGATCGCTTTGCTGCGTAACTATCAGTTGGGGGATTATAGGGGGAGCAGTTTTACTAGATCGCGAATGAGGTGGCTTAGTTTTGAACATTGGTTTTGACATATCTATTTTTCTCCGTGATGTCAGATATCTTGATTTTGTTTGAGCATTTCCCAAATCCAACTTCCACACAAATGGCCAAGTTCCTAGGAAGTTGATTTGAGGATTTACTTAGTGAATGTGATGCCCAACTAGCATTTCAGTTGCTGCTTCCCTAACTGCAACAATAAGAAGTTCAGTAACCCTATTGAGATATTTCTGTCTGCTCAAAGCCCCAATTTTAGACCTTTGAGATCTCCTAATTATTTTTGTTCTGATGCCTTAAAATTGAGTAATTCTTCTCGCCTATCAAATTGGCTATAAAAACTCATTTATAAAATAAAACCGATCTCTTTGCATTCATATAGCTAAGTATTCATTACTGATTGGGAATCAATTGTGAGTGAGATCAATCATTAACTGTGATTCTAGTCACATCTTGAAAATACAAATCAAAATCAATACTTTCGCCAAGTCAAGAAGTCTCTGCCTAGGAGGAGATTGACTAGAATTAAGGTTCTGATCCATAGTATGTATAACATTTCACCCACTTGATTCTTTAAAAGACGTTTAACGTCATCAGTACCCAAAAAACCAGCCATGTTAATTCTCCTTAAGTATTCGATCTAGATTGGGTTAGTCAATGTCTTAGCAACATAATTAGATGAACTAAACTTGATTTAATTAGAGTTCTCATTCGTCTATTGCAATTAGTACGTAGCTGCTAAACAGTTGGATCGAGCTTCAGGGAAAAAAATTTTAAATCATGTCAGAATCACAGAAATATTATGAATGTTATCTATCGATTACAGGGTAGCGAATTGGAATGGGATACCAACAAAATCTAAGGCAACATCAAATATATTGTTACCTTTGGGGGATGCAGCATAAGTTTTCTTGGCCCCTTCTACCAAAGCGGTGATGCTACTGTTAAATAGCCAGGTATAATGCTTGCTGGTTGCGTCCTTAGGAATGTACTAACGTGGAAATTAACTTGTTGGCTGGTAGTGCTAGCGATTGGTCAGGTGATGGTTTGGCGATCGCGCTATTTCAGCAAGATGGGGAAGATACTGGCATACTCAGTACGGCACTAATCGATCTAGATACGCATAAGCTTGCAGGTACTCTCCAGGAACTAGTTAGCGAAACCGAATTTAAAGGGGAGATGGGATCGACGGCTAACGCTAGAGTCGGGGCAAATGCCACTATTCGCAAAGTGATGCTAATTGGCCTGGGTGAACCATCTAAGGCGACGGAAGACACTTGGCGTAAAGCCGCAGCCCAAGCAGCTAAATGGGGTATTCAGTCTAAATGCAAGAGTTTGGCTCTATCTGTACCTCTGTATAACCAGGACGAAGCGCTGACAACGCAGTCTTTAGCTGAAGGGATTTTGCTTGCTACGCATCAGGATAAACGCTTTAAATCGAAAGGTGACGGCAAGAACGATACTAAAAGTGCTGACGGTGCCAAATCTGAAATCAAACTAGAACGAGTCGATCTACTTGGCTTTGCTGCACCCGCCGCTAGAGATGGCTTGGAGAAAGCCCAAAAGATCTGTAGTGGCGCGATCGCCGCACGAGAACTAGTGTCAGCTCCAGCCAATGTCGTAACGCCTATAACCTTGGCCGAGACTGCCAGAGCGATCGCTGTGACATACAAAGATTGCATGAGTGTCAAAATTCTGGAAAAAGCGGAATGCGAAGCTCTAGGTATGGGCGCATTTCTTGGTGTTGCCCAAGCCTCCGATCTGCCGCCTAAGTTTATTCATCTCACCTATAAGCCAGAAGGTAACGAATCTCCCAAGCATAAGCTGGCCATTATTGGCAAGGGTATCACCTTCGACTCCGGGGGGCTGAATATCAAAGCGGGTGTGGGCAGCAGCATTGAAATGATGAAAACAGATATGGGTGGAGCTGCCGCTACGCTCGGTGCCGCAAGCGCGATCGCCCAACTCCGCCCCAGCGCAATCGAAGTCCACTTCATCATTGCTGCTTGCGAAAACATGATCAGTGGCAAGGCAATTCACCCTGGCGACATTCTTACCGCCTCTAACGGCAAAACCATCGAAGTGAATAATACCGATGCGGAAGGACGACTTACCCTCGCTGATGCGCTTGTGTATGCGGATAAGTTAGGTGTGGATGCGATCGTCGATCTCGCGACCCTAACAGGTGCCTGCGTTGTGGCATTAGGAGATAGCATTGCGGGTCTATGGTCAAACAGTGACGAGCTAGCAGCCCAAATCCAGGCTGCCTCCCAAAAGGCAGGGGAAAAATTCTGGCGCATGCCATTGGAGGAACCCTACTTCGATCAATTGAAGTCCGTGGTGGCCGATTTTAAGAATACTGGTGCTCGGGCAGGCGGCTCAATTACGGCATCTTTATTCCTGAAACAGTTTGTTGATAAGACTCCTGCTTGGGCACATCTTGATGTGGCGGGTCCAGTGTGGACAGAGAAAGAGAATGGTTACCTTAATGCGGGTGGGACTGGCTATCCCGTGCGTACCCTGGTTAATCTGGTTACGAGCATTGCAGATAGCTAAAGCAGTGTACGAAAACCGCGATCGCAGGACTTACGTAAAAGCTCAAACCTATTCAAACAAGTCAATTCGGCAGTCTAGAATTTGACCTCTCTCTAACCCCCTCTTCCCGTGAAGAGGTTTTTTTAAGCCTTATATTCTCGTTACTTTTCCCTCTCCTACTCTGCTAATGTCTAAACTCCAATTGTCAGTGATGAAAAGCACATAATTTGTGTGATTGATATCAATTCATAAGTGAACTTAATGTTCAAGTATGTTTGCATACATCTTTTTCACATGAAATGATGTCCAACAAAACTCAATTTCTCAAAGGAGAAACCACATGATAACAAAAACTGCACCCCAGATAACAACCGATCTCGAACAGTTTTACTTGGAGCTGTTGAAAGACCCGATGCTGCAAGAGCGGCTTAAAGCAGCAACAGATCCAGATAGTCTTTGCGAACTAGCTGTAAAGTTGGGAGACGAGAAAGGCTACTTTTTCACTAAAGAGGAAGTCTTAGCTGCAATGGCAATAGAAGTTGCCATTGGGAATGAGTGGATTGAGGCTCTGGCCGATGATGGTGAAGGTGAGGATGTGCCGATGACATATACACTAAGTGCCTGCTACTAAATTTTGTGATAGTTATAGCGTCTTTTAGAATCTAAAAGAGATTTATTTATGGGGGTGAAGGGGTTCTACCCCTTCTTGGGGGCGTTGCCCCCAAATCCCCTATTCGTTGGCAATAGAAGTTGCCATTGGAAGCTTATTTTTTGCCTTCCTAGTAAGTATTTTGATTTAACTTTTTCTGATAAAGATTTTAGCCGAAACCCCTGAAATGGTAACACGGTATCTCCATCTCAGTTGGAAGTTTTAGGGTCGGTAGTTCATCTCAAATAAGAGCAAACTATATGAAGTATTCCATGGAAAGTTACCTAAAAATCGTTGTCTCCCAACTACATCCTGACCTGGTTTCTCCCGAAGCTTTGTCCCACATCCAGTCTCTCACCCAAGTTTTACCTTCTTCGTCTTTGGCTGGGCTTGAATGTCGTTTGGGAGCAAACCAATCGGGAGTTGACTTCCAAGTCCGTCTCCCATGCCTTGACCAAAAATTACCAGAAAGTTTTTCAATCGCTCCAGCATGGCAATTTTTGCAAGACTTTTATCAGAATTGGACGATACCCAATTCTTCACTGCAGCAAGAGATTAGAAATGTTGGGCTGGAATTTGACGTGAACGAACGGATGCCTCAAGTCCCCATTCCCTCTATCTTCCTGCAATTTAGAGAGGAAAATCCTCTTGATGCTGAAAGACTACTACAAATGGTCAGGCTCCTTAACCATCAGATTTCTCCACTGCTTGAGTCGAATCTGCGCTGTTGTGCTGATTCCTTACCTGTTGGGACAATGATTAGCCATCTCGGAGCAATGTTATCTCGCGTAGCCAAAGCTGTCAGGGTGAATGTCCAGGGAATTTCTCCAAATCAATTATTAGATTACCTAATGCAAATTGGCTGGACAGATTCAATACATACATTCTCTACTCTTGTATCGACTGTATCAGAGTTCACTGATACAGTTATCCTAAGTTTTGATATGGGAGATACTATTCTGCCTAGAATTGGTTTGGAATGTTTTCTGAATAAACAGCCCTACACTGAACCACGATGGGAGCGATTTTTAGACTATTTGGTTGAAAAAGGAGTGTGTACTCCAGCTAAGAAAAATGCTTTTCTGACTTGGCCTGGATTGTCCCAGAAACCATCTGTTCCAGACCTATGGCCCAGTAATATTAGCGTTGGAGATCGCTTCTTAGGTGCTAGAGCGTCTAGCGTCTTTTGGCGAAAGGTTAGCCATATAAAACTGATCTATCAACCAGGTATGCCATTGGAAGCCAAAGGATATCTAGCTTTTGGTCATAACTGGTTTGCTTCTGATGTCCTGACTGAGAAGAAGCAAAAATCTGAAGAGTTTAAGGAGCAAAATTTGCTAATTAGCGACACAACTCAACCAGTTGTTTCCTAAATAATCTAGCCTTAAGCGTCAATATAGCGCTTTTCAATTAAGAAAGGGTTCGCTTATGGGGTGAAGGGGCGGAACCCCTTCTTGGGGATGCGTACGGAACGTAGGCGTAGACGTAGACGTTAGCCCCAAATCCCCTATACAAAGTATTAAAAAATGAGGGAAGAGACACCATGATTAATAGATCGATAGTAGTAAACAGAAATCAGATTGATGTTGCTATTTCAAAGGCACTCAATTTTATCGCTCGAAATCAACTGCCTTACGGAGAAATTAAAACCTACTTTTCCACTGATGAAAGGATGAAAAATCGGTGTGTATTTGATAGCTCACCATTTGTCACAGCATTGGTTGTATACTGTATCAGTTTTGTGGAAGATCCAAAAGTCAAGGAAATAACCCGAAAAGCAGTCCAATTCCTTGTAGAGGAGAAAGAAATACCAGGTCTGTGGCGATTTTGGTCTTCGAGAAACCCGAAGCACAAGAGACTTCCTCCTGATTTAGACGATACTGCCTGCATTGCCTTCATTTTAAAGCAATATTATTCTCCTTTGCTTTATTCATTTCTTTTTGGTTCTAATCAAACAATTCTTCTCAATAATAGAAATGAACAGGGACTTTTTTATACTTGGATCGTACCGCCCGGACATCAAAATAATTGGGTTGATAGTGTAGTTAATGCTAATGTGCTATTTTACCTGGGCGATTGCGAAGAAACTAAGGCAGTCTGCGATTATTTGCAAGATCTGGTATTAAGCGATCGCGAAAAGGGTTCCGATCGTTCCTATCTCAGAGATTTATGCCTTTACTATTTCATGTCTAGAGCATATTTTCAGGGTGCGCGCAGACTTAAGGACGCAAAAGACGCTGTCTCAAACAAAACGATTTCCTTGCAACAAGAAGATGGTTCTTTTGGTGACGATCTGAGTACTGCTCTTGCGGTTTGTACACTGCTCAACTATCAGTATAGTGATGAAACCATTCTTGATCGCGCAGCTCAGAGTCTTGTGGAGCGCCAGCAAGAAGATGGGGCTTGGTCAAAAATCGCTATGGTAACTGGTTGCTTTTGGACTGAAGGCGCAGGAGAAACCGGAAATTGGCTAGCAGGTTATTGGGGATCTGAGGAGCTAACAACTGCTCTCTGCATTGAAGCTTTGGCAAAATATCGAGCTTTTGAAAAAAACGTTTGTCACCCCTAATTAATCGCATTTAAGTTCAGATATAACTTTCAAAACCCAAAATCTCAGAGAGGTAATTTATGTTCAAAAAACCCCAATTTAAGCCTCATTTCCACATTGAAGTTGTAGAACCCAGTACCGTCTATCTCATGAGCGAGCAAGGGCATTTTGCTTTGAGTGGTAACTTCTATACCTTGTTAACTCCCTTGCTAAATGGTCAGTATACAGTTGATGAAATTGTTGAGCGGCTAAAAGCACATAAATCACTGTTTGGTATTTATCACGCATTAACCAACTTGGAAAGTCAGGGCTACCTTACCGAAGCTGTAGACATCCCGACTGAAGTGGCAGCCTTTTGGAGTTTGCAGGGCGTAGAGCCTGGAATAGCCGTTAGTAAACTTCAAGATACCAGAGTTTCTGTAACTGCCTTCGGTAAAGTGAAAACAGAACCGTTTATCTCTGCGTTAGAGTCTCTGAACATCGAGGTTAGTAACGATGGAGACCTCACCGTAGTATTGACTGATGACTATCTACAACCGGGTTTAGGTGAGTTTAACTCCCAATCCTTACTCAGTCAAAAGCCTTGGATGCTTGTCAAACCTGTCGGTGCAACCATCTGGGTCGGACCAATTTTTGTTCCGGGTCAAACGGGTTGTTGGCAATGTTTAGCTCAACGCTTGCAGACTAATCGTGAAGTCGAAACTGTCGTCGGTCAGCAAAAAGGAATTGTAGATCCCTTTCCCACCTCTCGGTCAATTTTACCAACCCACTTCCAGATCGGCGTAAATTTGGCAGCAACGGAAGTTGCCAAATGGATAGCCCAGGAGGGAAACCACGAACAGCTAGAGGGCAAGTTGTTGACATTGGATCTAGCCTCACTGTCCATGCAGCACCACGTTTTAGTTAAACGTCCACAATGTCCAGCTTGTGGAGAGAAAGCTGCTTTTGAGTATCACAAATCCAAACCAATCGTGCTCGAAAGTCAGAAGAAGCGATTCACCGCAGAT
Organism: Rhizobium sp. Q54; assembly: GCA_943367755.1. Classification (GTDB taxonomy): domain Bacteria; phylum Cyanobacteriota; class Cyanobacteriia; order Pseudanabaenales; family Pseudanabaenaceae; genus PCC-6802. The sequence goes on from CALRKB020000022.1 coordinate 46,815, forward strand.
GGCGGCCACCGCTGTTTCACACCAGAGCAAACGCTTAAGAAATACGAACATCATATCAGCCCGATTACGGGAGTAGTCCGCGCTCTTCCCAAAAAGAAGATTGATAGCGATCTAATTCACGTTTACGGTGCCGTTCACTCGCTGAGAAAAAATCTGGGTAGTTTAGCCGATCTACGTAGTAGTCTACGTCAAAACAGTGCTGGCAAGGGAAAGACGGACCAGCAGTCCAAAGTAAGCGGTCTTTGTGAAGCGATTGAGCGATATTCTGGCGTTTTCACGGGCGAAGAAATCTGCATCAAAGGTACTTATACCCAACTGGAATCAGCCGCCATTCACCCAAATACATGTATGCTCTTTAGCGCCAACCAATACCAAAACCGCCAAGATTGGAACCAACAGCACGGCAGTTTTGCCTGGGTACCCAAACCCTTTAACGAGGAGCGAGAAATTGAGTGGACATCGGTTTGGTCGCTGACTCACCAACAGTTCAAGTATGTGCCAACTGCTTACTGTTACTATGGCTATCCGCTTCCCGATGACCATCGCTTCTGTCGCGGAGATTCCAACGGTAATGCTGCGGGCAATACCTTAGAAGAAGCGATTCTGCAAGGATTTATGGAGTTGGTAGAACGAGACTGCGTGGCGTTATGGTGGTACAACCGCATCAAACGACCCGCTGTGGATTTAAACAGTTTTGATGAACCCTACCTGTTAGACCTGAAAGACTATTACCAAACTCAATACCGCGACCTCTGGGTGTTGGATATCACTAACGATCTGAATATTCCCTGCTTTGCCGCGATTTCTCGACGAACTCAAGGATCTTCTGAGGAGATACTTTTGGGCTTTGGCACTCATTTCGATGCTAAAGTTGCCATGCTTAGGGCAGTTACTGAGATGAACCAAACATTGGGCATCGAACTGGACAATGGCAAAGCCGTGCCTGACGATCCAGATTGGCAGTATTGGCTTAGGAATGCCACATTAGAAAACCAGCCTTACCTAGTGGGAGATCGCCAAGTTCCTGTAAAAGTTTACTCAGATTATCCACGATACTGTCAAGATGACCTACGACAAGACGTACTCACCTGCGTAGACATTGCCGCACGACACGGCATGGAAACCCTTGTCCTCGACCAAACCCGCCCAGATATTGGTTTAAACGTCGTCAAGGTGATCGTTCCTGGAATGCGCCACTTTTGGAATCGGTTTGCTCCAGGGCGGCTGTATGACGTTCCCGTGAGCATGGGTTGGTTGCAAGAACCTCTGACAGAAGAACAACTCAACCCAATACCGATGTTTTTCTAAATTTAAGGATCTTTCATATGTCACAGCAATTCCTCCTATCTCTTAAAAAAGACATTTCCTGCATTGAATCAGACGAAACCGATCGACTCATTCTCCAATCCTTAACCCATGCTTTGACCTTTAAACAGGTACAGTCGGGATTGAAAACAGCGCTCAGGACGCTAGCAGATGGTGGTGCCACCTTGGCAGAACTGAGCCAAATGGTACAGCAGGACGATGGAAATTTTCCTGCACTCCAGTTTTATACCTACCTGCAAAGATTCACCCACTGCGGCTGGCTTTGTCATTCAGCCTTAGCAGAAGGTCTGCCGATCGCCATTGCTATACCCATCACCTCAGATTATCAATTTCCTTATACTGAGGTCGTTGTCGAGTCCAGGTATATACTTTCCCGCTTTGCCTATTGCCACTCGGTTGAAGGGCAACTGGTACTGGAGTCACCGCTGTCTCAATCACAAGTGCTATTACTGAATTGGCAAGGAGCAGTTCTGGTGACACAGTTAGCCAGACCTCAAAGCTGTCATGACATCCTGGCTGCAGTTCCAGGAATTTCCCTAAAAACAGTGCAGCAGTTTGTCAGCCTACTTTTAGGTGCCCAAATGCTCTCTGAGGTGGGTGAAGACAGTACTATCCAAGAACAAGCCAATACTACCCTCGCCCAATGGGAATTTCACGACCTTCTGTTTCATAGCTGCAGCCGACAAGGGAGACATGCCAATCCTTTCGGCAGAACTTATCGCTTTTTAGGCAAAATTGAGCCATTGCCTGCAATCAAACCTCGGATGTCTGAGGAGGCGATCTCGCTATATAAACCTGACCTGGAAATCCTCAAAACGACGGAGGTATCGTTGACTCAGATTCTAGAAACAAGAAAGTCAATTCGGGAGTACGGAGAAACTCCGATCGCTGCCCAAAAACTAGGAGAGTTTCTCTACCGCTGTGCCAGAGTCAAACACTTGAAGCAGGAAGAGCATGGAGAAATTACTCGCCGTCCTTATCCCGGTGGAGGGGCACTATACGAACTAGAACTTTACCCCATAGTCAACCGTTGTGAGGGAATTTCCTCTGGTTTATATCACTACGATCCTTTAGCACATCAACTGTGTCGGATTTCTGACAGAACCGAAACTGTAGATGCGCTACTCAAAAATGCTTGGCAATCAATGGGGCAGCAAGGTATACCTCAAGTTCTGATTGTGATTGCCGCCCGTTTTCAAAGGATGGCTTGGAAGTACGAATCGATGGCTTATGCAGCGATGCTCAAGAACGTCGGGGTTCTGTACCAAACTATGTACCTGGTGGCAACAGCTATGGAATTAGCTCCTTGCGGTCTTGGAGGTGGCAATTCTGATTTATTTGCGAAGGCGGCAGGATGTGACTACTACTCCGAAACGTCTATCGGAGAGTTTGCTTTGGGTAGTCGGCTACAAGCCTTGTTGCTTCCAGATTACGAATCCACTATCACTCCTCGTGGATGAAGCCGACTGACTCGTTTAAAAGGAGCAAAACTGTGAATTTTGTTAGACACTTGCTACAAGCCTCCTGGGCTACAGTCACGATCACCGCGATCGCAGGAATAATTAGTGGTGGATGTACTGTCTTTCTGATCGCTCTCATCGCTACAGCGATGCGTCAATCTCAGCCACCTTCTCTCCTGGAGATCGGGGGATTTATTGGGTTGTGCTGCATTCAACTGATAACTCGCTTCATCTCGGAGGTGTCTTTAACTCGACTAGGCCAGGAAATGACATGCCACCTTCAGATGCTTCTAAGTCAACGCATTCTTGCCTCATCGCTCCGTCAGATCGAAACCATGGGTGCACCTGTACTGCTAGCATCTCTGACTGAGGATATCCAGGTCATATCGAACTTCGTCACGTTCATTCCTTTTGTCTGCATCAATATTGTCTTTGTCAGTGGCTGTCTTCTCTATCTAGTCTGGCTTTCAGGAATACTCTTTCTTGTCCTGCTAGTCTTTCTGGGGCTGGGAATCATCAGCTTTCAGTTCCTTCAGACAAAAGCGATCTCCAAACTTAAATTAGCCCGCCAGCAGCAAGATCGTCTATTCCAACACTTCCGCGCCATGACCGAGGGCATCAAGGAACTCAAGATGCATAGCGATCGCCGCCAGGCATTTCTCAATGAGGATCTAAAACTTACTGCTATTACCGCTAAAAACTACAAAATTGCCGGGATGACAATCTACATTGGGGCAGCTAGTTGGGGGCAAGCGTTACAGTTCCTAATTATGGGCGTATTGCTGTTTCTTATGCCTAGTCTCCAACCAATTTCTCGCTCGGTTTTGTCAGCTTATGTGCTCACATTTATTTACATGGGCCCCTACGTGGGGCAAATTTTGAGCTTGTTGCCTAACTGGGGGAAAGCAAAGATTGCTTTACTTAAAATCTCCGACCTCGGACTGCTCCTGGAGAGAAGTGCTGAACCTAGTGCTTTTAGCGTATCTGAGTCTGGTTCATCCTGGCAAAAGTTAGAGTTGCTGGGAGTTACCCATATCTACCGCTCTGAGCACGATGATAGTAACTTTACTCTCGGCCCACTCAATCTGACATTAAGTGCAGGCAAACTAGTTTTTATTATTGGAGGAAATGGTAGCGGTAAATCAACCTTAGCCAAGTTACTAACTGGGTTATACCTTCCCGAATTTGGAGAAATTCGGCTTGACAGTCGTTTGATTGATGATGCTAATAGGGAGTGGTATCGGCAGCATTTTTCGGTGGTATTCTCAGATTTTTATTTATTTGAACGTTTCCTAGGACTGCAGCAAGTTGACGAACGGGTACAGGAATATTTATTCAAACTTCAACTTGAGCATAAAGTCAAGGTTGAAGATGGTAAACTCTCAACTATAAATCTATCGCAAGGACAGCGTAAACGGCTGGCACTCCTGACAGCTTATCTAGAAGATCGCCCTATCTATTTATTTGATGAATGGGCTTCTGACCAAGACCCTATCTTTAAAAAGACTTTCTACGAAGAACTTTTACCAATACTCAAGGCTAAAGGCAAAACCGTTTTAGTTATTAGCCATGACGAGAAATATTTTGGTGTAGCCGACCAGATCCTGAGATTAGATTACGGTCAGATTGTTGAAAACAGTTTTGGACTAGCGAGGCAAGAAGAGTGTTTTTGTGGAAGCGATAACTTGGCCGATCGCCTGCCGTAACTGATAACTTCCCAACGGCAGGTGTATAGGCTTTATGTAACAGCGATTTGAGTGCGCTTCCCCATTGCTACACAAACAATTACTCCCACAGCAAAACTGAGAGTTGTAATTGACAGATGTTCGCCGAGGAATGCTGCTGATGCCAGGATGGTCAGAAATGGCTGAAGCAACTGAATTTGTCCAACGCGAGCAATCCCACCTAGGGATAGCCCTTGATACCAAGCAAAAAATCCAAGCAACATACTGAAAATGCTCACATAGATAAATCCCAGCACAGCATTAACTGAAATTAAGGAGAAAGATGATGGTGCGTGTTGGATCGCGATTGGCAGTAACACAGGTGTGGATAACACAAGAGACCAACAAATGACTTGCCACGAGCCAAAGCTACGTGCCAAAATCGCTCCTTCTGCATACCCCAAACCTGCTGCTGCAACTGCTCCCAACAAGGCCAGATCCGCTAATCGAATTGAGCCACTACCCGACCAGAGTGCAAAAGCAATTACCAGTAGACTACCCAAACTTGCAAAAAACCATAACATGATGGAAGGCCGTTCGCCCGCTCGCCATACGCCACAAAGAGCAGTTGATAGCGGCAATAGACCAGTAATGACCGCTCCATAAGAAGCTGGCGCATCGCGCATGGCGATCGCAGACAGTAGAGGAAACCCAATCACTACCCCAACAATGACAATACAAAATCTGGGTAGTGATCGCAACGGGGGGATTTTTTGGCGGGTAACCACTAACAGAACTATTGATAGCCCTGCGGCAATGATCGCTCGTCCCAAACCCACAAAAACTGGATCGAAGCCTGAACCAGCCATAACAGCAACTCTAGTCGCTGGTAAGGTAAGACTAAAAATTAGTACACCCAGAAACCCATAAGCAAAACCCATCAATTCTTTCTGGGACTGTGGATGCGTATTCATTCCGCGCCTCGAACAATCCCCTAACTTTAGCATTCGCAGATTAACTTAAAACCAAGCCCTTGATGCCTCCAACCCAATAACTAAGCAATACTGCTGCGTTTGCGTGCTTCTTTGTAGGAAGTAGCAACATTTTTCAGTCCTGACTTCACCAGGTGTTGCTCCAGAATGGCAAAAAAACGGTAGCGATCGCTCCCAGTTACTACCGCTTGATTGTGTGCTTCCGCAAGGACGACGGGATAACCATAGCCCTTTTGCACTTGCGCCAAAATCAAACTAAGTGCTTGAAACCTGAGGTCAGGATCTAAGGCTGTCCATTCTGGCATTTCCACTCTGGCAATTTCCGTACCCACATGCAGATAGCAGAAATACACTGTATGTTCGCCATATTCTTGCAGGATACGCGCACTGCTCCGCCAGAGCGGACTAACTTCTCCTGGTTGCAGGAAACGATGCCAGAGCGTCGCATCTCGTAAGGGTTGCAGCACACTACAGGGAGCGCGATCGATACTTTGGTTGGTAGTACTAATGCAGTGGGTATTACAGTCTGGCTGAGCGAAAGGGCAGGCTTGGAGACGCAAAAAGTTAGTTGCCTCCGTACTGCGAGGCGCACTGATATATCCCACCATCGGAATGCGATCCTGGCGCAACCGCTCCCACGCCGCCAGTATATCCGGCAGAATTTTTGCCCTTGCTTCTGGCGGTAACATTTCCAAAGACCAATGAATCAAGGAACCGTCGCTCATAGCTAGGACAGGCCCAAACAGCGGATGAAGACTTTTCTGCTCGCAGGCCAAATCGGCTAGAGCAATCGCTTCAGCCACATTCCGCTTGAGTGTCATCCACTCCTCGGTTTGGATCCCCCACTGCCTCGCGCCATAGAGATCTTCAGGTTTGTAATATACCTCTGGCCGATTATCAAGCACGGGATAGATACTGGAGCCATAGTGCAGAGCGACTCTGCCGACATTAATTAAGTAGCAATAGGCAATCTCGTGGCGGCTAGGCGCAATCTGGGAACCATCAGTAGCTACAACCGTATGCGGCGAAGTAATCGGCGCGATCGCATGTTGGCTCTCTAGCGGTTCCACGGGCTCAGCGCAGTTAAATGCCAGGCGATCGCCCCATGCCTGTCGTTGTTGCCGTCGCAAAACTTGATGCGCGATCGCATCCTGAAATAGAGACTCCGCCAGATCTAGCTTGTGGGCGAGTGATTTTGCCTCATGCGCTAGTTGCTCTGACATCCCTTGCATTTGTGCCGCTACTTTGAGCAAATCCAGCATAATTATCGTCACCGCAGATGAATATCTCTATTTTGGCGGTAATAACTCCGAGGTGGTGTCCTGGATCTGTAGATCAAGTTTTCGGAAAAATTGTGCTGTGTGCTTTGTCACGGCTGAAATGGCTATTACTTCGGTATAGCGTTGCATTGTATAGCAATTTTCAGATGAGAATGGTACGGGCATCACACTCCGCAAACCAACCAGAGATAATTGAGCATTGGTATCGATTTCTGCGCCAACGCCTTCATTGGACGCTCCCTCAACTTTCTACCCCTGCTCAGATGGAAACTTGGTCAGCCTTGATGCCTTTACTCACTTGGCAATTGTGGCTAGCTCGTGATGTTGTCCAAGACTCTCCTCTCCCTTGGCAGAAAACCATGACTAAATTATCTCCTGGTCGAGTCACCAATGCTTTTGCTCTAGTTTTGGTGAGGATTGGCTCTCCTGCTCCTCACTCCATACATCGCGGAAAGTCTCCAGGTTGGCCCCTTGGAAGAAAACGGACGCAACGGATTCGTTATCCCACTATCAAAAAACGCTATGCCAAGCCTGTCAAAAAAGCTACAGCAGCAACTGCATAGCTGAACTTCTGCTCTTTTATCCTCTTTCTCGCTAGTTTCTATCTATCGGGATACTTCTTGTTGCCTTTTAGTCTAAACTCCAGTATTAAGTAAACTAGCTATCCATCGGTTTAGAGGATTATACTGAACACCAAAAATCAGTTATGATCCTTAAATAAAAGCTCGCACACAAAAAACACGCAAATGCCATGTTGAAATCTTTTTGGCAAATAACACTGCGATTTGTGGCTTTGACTATACTCGCGATCGCAGTTACTTTTAGTAATCCCTTATTCGTTCAAGCGGCTTCAGTCCCAGAGATCGCTCAACCCTCATCTGCTGAGATTAGAGATGATAGCAAGGACAAGGCGATTCCTAGTCCAGAAAATACACTGGGAAACCAAGGAGGCAGCGCAAAAACTGAGACAGGTGCCCCTTTCGACAAAACAACAAAGATCCAGGAAACTCAATCTGAGAATCCCTACGATATGGAAGCCATTCATAAGTTCGATCGAGAACTATATGGCGACTAAGGTGGCTAAATTGATATCTATCTCTGCTTTCATCTGTACGGGCAGACCTATGTGTCTGCCCTACCCGCTATAGAGGCGGTGCTGGCAGCGGTTTGGCTGGGGCTGACATGGGGTCTTTACCACCTTGTCCCACTTCAAACTGGGTCATCATGTCATGATCCTCATGCACGATATTATGACAGTGCATCATGTATTTACCGCGATTGGGCGCAAACTGGGCAATTACCCGAACAGTCTGGTTCTCACCAACCAAGAAAACATCCTTCCAGCCACGCTCGTAGGGCAGCGGTGGTAGGCCATTGCGATCGAGGATCTGCAAATCGACGAGGTGGATGTGGACGGGATGAATCCAGCCACCTCCAACCCCAACTAGATTCCAAATTTCGATATCTCCTAAACCTGGATTGGCATCAACTCGTTTGGGGTTCCAAGTTTGACCGTTAATCAGCCATTGTCCACCACCGCGATCGAACCTAAAAGTTCTTGTGCGCACTGCAGAAGCTGGATCGAGACGAATGACCTGGCGCAGCTTCTCAGGAATAACGCTATCATCGCTTTCTTGACGCACGACATCAAAGCACATAATTTCATGCGTGCGAGAATCGGTATCGAGATTATTTGGAAAAAGGGGATTCCTGAGGATCACCCGAGTATTAATGGGGTATTTAGAAAAATCAATGATAAAGCCATAGCGCTCTGCCATTGCTACACGCAGAGTTTTGGTTCGAACTGGAGCCTCCAATAGTCCAGCATCGGAGCCAATTACGATCAAGTCGTCGCCTGTACTGAGGGAAAGTTGACAGGTACGAGAAGCGCCAGCATTAAGCACGCGGAAGCGATATTTACGGTTAGCGACCTCCATACGAGGCCAAGGCACTCCGTTTACTAACATCACATCGCCATAGATACCCCTTTGCCCTTTGTCATCAAAAATCAGCGATCCATCGATCGCAAATTTCTTATCTTGAATGATTAATGGCACCTCATATTCACCCTGGGGCAGATTCAAACTTTGTTCAACACTATCGTCAACAATGTACATCCCTGCTAATCCCATGTAGACATTGTGGGAAGTATGGTGAATGGCATGGTCGTGATACCAAAGCGTAGAGGCGCGGTTGTTGGGATACTTATAATCCTTATAGTAACCAGGGCGAATTAAATCCTCTGCATAGCCATCATATTCTGGGTCGGAAGCCATGCCATGCAAATGGATTGAGGTATCTACATCTAGATTATTGATGAAGCGGACAACTGATAGCCGATCGCGATTTTGTCTAATCGTCGGCCCAGGAATACTCCCGTTGTAGCTCCAGACATCTGTCTTGACATTAGGTAAAATATCAACCTGACATTTTTTCATTACGATTTCGTAATAATCAGTAGGAGTATCTTTGCCATTAACGTCTTTTGTAATTCCACTACGCACGGGCTTAAGCACATCTGGGATGCGAAATGACTGCTTAAAGCGTGGAATCTGTGGGCTTAGTTGGGCAAGGGCAAGATCTGGAAATCCGAAGGGTGAAAGTAGCGCTCCACCACTGACCAAACCGAGTTTGATCGCTTCTCGTCTAGTAATTTTCATATAGCAATCCTAGATCGTTCGTGATTTTAGGGATTTGTTTCACAATCCAAATAGGATCGCTAAAGCTAATCGATCCATCAACTTCTATTGAATATATCCCATCTGTCACAGAATAAAGTTGCTAAGAGATAATTATTGACAATTTGTCAAAGTTTAAAAAGTACTTCTTTGCCTATTTAAGTTTTGCATGGCGGCTTGAGCGTAGCTGCGCATTTCTTCGGCAATTCGCCACATTTCTTGGCCAGTGTGCAGATGGCGATCGTCATAGTTTAGTGTGAAGTAATTTAGTTCCTCAATGCCGTCCCCCAGAACGCTGAGGCAGTGATAAAGATGGGTGGCAACGCTCGCTACTGAGGTGGGATTTGGCATGGCTCGAAACAAGATCTGCGCCTTGCTAAACGAACCACGACATTCGTCAATGTAGTCTTGGAAATTACCCATGAGTTCATCATCATAGGGATCGGCAGCTAGATCGTCTATTTGTTCGTCAATGACATCAATAATTTCACTAATCAAATCAGAGATAGGGGTATAGACCTGCTCAATCCACAGATCTAACTTTTGATCTTCATCGAGGCCAGTTGGACGTGCCGATCTAGGCGATCGCGCCGATCTAGGCGATCGCCCCCATGGAGAATTAACCACCTTGGGTCTGGCAATGCCGATGCTGCGATCGTAGCGATCGCGGGTTTGCGGATTGCTGAGCACTTCATAGGCAACATTAATTGCTGATATGCGATCGTGGCTTAACAGATCGTGGTTGCAGTCAGGATGAAACTGTTTTACCAACTTTCTATAAGCATGCTTAATGTCAGACTGTGTAGCCTGATGGCTTATTTCTAAGGTATGGTAGTGTGTATTGCGATCGGTTGATGGCGACATATTTGCTATTTTATCGCGCGGTCATTTACCAGTAGATTTTGCGCCAACTCCCCGATCTAGAGCCTTCTTGTGCCATGATCTTGCGTGAAGTCGATCGATAAACATTGTGACTGCCTGGTTAAGTTTACTCCAACAACAACGTGTCATTGCTGTAATTCGCGCTACAACAGCTAGTATCGCGCGTGAGAGTGCTTTGGCTGCTGCTGCCGGTGGCATTAAGCTGATGGAGATCACCTGGAATACTGATAATGCAGAATCTTTGATTCCAAAATTACAAAGCGAACTGCCCGACTGCAAAATTGGTACGGGGACGATCCTCAATCTTGATATGGCGACAAGAGCGATCGCCAGTGGGTGCAGTTTTATATTTACGCCCCATACCAGCGTAGAGATTATCGAGCTGGGTCGCACCGCCAATGTACCAGTTATTGCCGGAGCCTTAACTCCCACGGAAATTTTAACGGCGTGGCAGGCGGGAGCCGCAGCAGTGAAGGTATTCCCGATCAAGTCAGTGGGTGGCGTCAGTTATCTGGAATGCCTGCAACCCGTATTAGGCAATATCCCCTTAATTCCTACGGGCGGAGTTACGGTCGCAAACACTAGCTTATTTTTGCAAAGTGGCGCGATCGCCGTTGGCATCTCCAGCGACCTGTTCTTGCCCGCCACAGTCAAGGAGGATGACTGGACAGCTGTCATATCTAAGGCGCAGTTGCTTATGCAACAGGTACAGCCATTTCAGGGACGGTAGGGGCAGGTTTTGCAATCGCATGCTGAGAAGCTTCAAGATGCTCGATCAATTTGCCTACGGGTAAGGGGCCAAGCAGATGTTGCCAGGGCAATACCCTCTCCCTTGACCATTCCTGATGCACATAGGATTCTAAACTTGGCAGTTGACCGCGCAGTTCCTTAAATGCCCGCTTGTACATGCCATCGCTAGGAACTGCACCGCCGCTGTAGGTATACACTAGCCGCAGCAAAGCCTGAATCCGTCGATCGCCCCTGGAAATTAGCGCCTGAATCACGGAGTCCTTATAACCTTCGGGGCGAAAATCAATGCCTTTTGGGGCTAGTTGTTTTTGGAGATACTTCAGCTTTCGATCAGCATTTTTCTCGACTCCCATCCACTGCCATGGGGTATGGGACTTGGGCACAAATGTGCTACAGCCAAAACTAATCCGCAGTTTGGGGGCCACTTTTTTGAGCGATCGCAGCATTTCCACGGTTTCGTCAATATCGTGATCGATTTCACCAGGGACACCCACCATGCCATATAGCTTGAGTGCGCTCAAACCTCCAGCCTGAGCATTTACTGCCGCTTGCAGGATTTCGTCATTGTGCAGCTTTTTGTTGATAATTTGACGTAGGCGTTCGGAACCGCTCTCTACAGCTACAGTTACCGAGCGACTATCGCGATTAGCTAGAGTTTGCGCTAATTTCAGTGTCAGCGTATTGGTGCGCACTGAGGCCAGACTGAGCCGTACTGAGTCAAACTGCGATCGCGAAATAAAATCTAAGAGCGTTTCAAATTCTGGATGCTGCGTAATCGAAGCGCCCAGTAAGCCCAGGCGATTTGTCACTTTTAAGCCCCTTTCAATTGCCGGAATTAGACTTCCCTCGGCGCTAGGGGTGCGAAATGGCAGTGTTAAGTAGCTGGCTAGGCAGAAACGACACATTTCGGGACAACTGCGTGCAACTTCCACCATATAGATGCTCTCCCAGGCTGCTTTGGCCGTGACAACGGTGGAAGCGGAAAGTGTATTCCCCCTATAGGTTTGTTTGGTAATTGTAGTGGGAATATTCGGCTCAATGGGCTGAATTGTGGCGATCGCCCCTTCTGCGCATGCATAACTAACAGCGTAGAGGCTAGGTACGTAGATACCAGGCACTTGGGCTAAATGTCTGAGTTGAGTTTGGTGGGGTTGGTGGCGCACTTCTTGATAGGCTGACAACATATTGCCAATTAGCTCCTCACCATCGCCCAGCAGGATAAAATCAAACCAATCCGCAAACGGCTCAGGGTTGGCTGTTAAAACTGGCCCCCCACCAAAAACTAGGGGACGAATCCCCATGGGATGCGTACCGCCGCGATCTGCACTGCTAATTGGTATATCTAAATCTTCTAATGCAGCTAGAATATTGATGTAATCAAGTTCCCAGGAGAAAGAAAATCCTAATAATTCAGGGTAGCGGGGTAAGGGTTCGCAGACATCAGTAAACCAACGACTAACAGACACTTCGGGGCGCATAGCTAGATCCGCCCAGATGGTCTGATAGCCCAGGCTCGTAATACCAACAGTGTAGGTATTGGGGAAAGCAAAGACTATCGGGATAGCACTATCGTGGGGTGTGGCAGGCGCAAACAAGTAGCATTCGGAACTAAAATTACTCTGACTCAAAGTTAGGTGTGGTAAAACTACAGCTATCAGTTTTAAGGTAGCAGATCCATAAATACTGGGAACAATACCTAGTGATTAATTCCTGTCCGCCCCCAGTTGGGGCAGCTATTCAATCTATACAGTGTAGATTATGGAGTTTTGGTTTAAGTTTCAGCAATGGTTAGAAGCCTTTATCGAGGCTCAGGTTTACTTGCCCACCTGTGATGCCGCAACCCTTGATGCAGCGATCGCTCTTGATGCAGGGGTGGCTATCCTGGCTCAAGAACTATGGCTGACTCAACTGCAACTCCAAGCGCTTGCAGATCGCGCCAACAGTCACAATCACAATCACAATACCTTGGCCGATCTGGAGTTGAGGCTAATCCCTGAATACCACTACAAATTGGCGGAATTTAGGCGACAGTTGGTTGAAAGCCTATCAGGATCTGAGCCTGATTCTGGGCAATGGCGGCGATCGCAGCAGCAGGAACTCCAGCAAAAACTTCGCACCACCGAACTGCAAATCATCCTGGCGATCCGAGCCAGCGATCGCGGTTCAGCGATCGCGCCCCACGCATTAAAACATGATGCAGCGGGATCGCTCACTTGGGAAACCGTTAGCCAACTACTCTCTAAGCCAACATCAGCGAACTCTGAGTTAAGTGGGTCTGGCATTGTACCTTTACAGATTCTCCTGCACATCCCAACCCTAAACTCTGAGGATAATTTGCTTGGCCTTGCTGACATCTTTAAAGAGTTGGAAGCGCGGTTACAGCATTTCTGCCAAACCTATGCCACACAGGGCAGACCAGTTCAGTTACTAGCGAGAGATTGGTTTAGTCCGACCTTTTCCGGTCAGGCTGCCATTAATGATTTATTTATACTACTAAAAACAGAGCCAATTCTAGCTTTAGAATCCGATGTATTTGCTGAGACTCTATATCTCCATCTAGGCTATTGGGGATTGTCATCTGCTGACTATCGTTATCAACCATCAGCGCTAGAAATTGACTTGCGGGAATGTCTCAATAGTTTTGCCAAAAAATCCGCTGTGGATTGGTGGAAGGGCTTAAAGCAAGCTACAGCTAAGGGGATGTCACCGGAACAGTATAGTCAAAACTGCGATCCAGGTACGGTTCAGATATTTATCGATAACCTGAAAGCGATCGAACAGGAGCAAAAAGTGCGGCAAAGTGGCATGACAGTCAATCCATTAGACCTGCTCTATACATTTCAACTACAGGACTTCACGCGATTACGAGAGCATGTTGCTAATTTCTATTGCATTCTCCTAGGACTCCATCTCGATGAGTATTTTCTTTTAAATCTCATGCCAAAATCAAGACTGAGTCCGATATTACCACAAATGCTATCTCAACTATTGACTGAGATGCCACCCCAAGAGATAGCCCAAGTAGAGAAGCAGATTGTGATGCGGTACCAGTCACTCTATAAACTTCTAGCGAAAAGAGAACCTTTGAGCTATCCAGATCTATGCCTAGATCTAGCTCTGAGTCTTAGTGATTTACCCGAACGGGCATGGGCAAAATCACAGATCGAGAACTCCATAATCAGTTGGCTGGAATTGCGGGGCATCTCGCATATGCATGGAGTTAGCGAGTTTGCTAATCTGCTCGATGCTACAATTGCGCATGCAACTTTAGCAGATCGGGGATATCTCAATAAATTAAATCAGTGTCTGGCTACCATCGGTTATAACCGTTCAATTAGCCTGGGGGCAAACTGGTTTGACCAGGGGACGAGTAAATATGAAGCGGACGACTACAAGGGCGCGATCGCCGATTTTACGCAAGCAATTGAACTCGATGATTTGCATGTAGAAGCGTACTTGCAACGAGGACAGGCATACACTAATTTGGGGAAATATCAGCAAGCAATTGATGATTATAGTAAGGCCATAGAATTAAGCCCTAATTCTGCTAAAGCTTACAATTATCGCGGTAACGCCTACCGAGAATTAGGTGAGTGTAAAATTGCGATCACCGATTACGATCGCTCGATCGCTATCGATCCAAATTCCTCTACCGCAAAGAGCGATCGCCGGGTTACGTTAGACATAATGGCAGAGGCAGATCGACAACATTTGGGAGGGAATAGCCATAGTCGCGAATTTGAATATGAAGTAGTCCGACTCAACTCAAATGGGAAAGGAATCAATCGCCGCATCAATTGCGCCAAACTCCTGATCCAGAATATTGAAGCTGAAAGGATTCCACCTGTCAGTATCGAAATGGTTTATATCCCTAGTGGAGTATGTTTTATGGGTTCGTCTGAGCGGGAACCAGGTCGCGATTTTAGCGAGGGCCCGCAGCATTGGGTAACTATGCCAAGCTTTTTTATGAGCAAATCGCAAATAACTCAGGCACAGTGGTATGCGGTAGCAAATCTTCCTCCTTCCGATCGAATGTCACCTCTGAATCTCAATCTCGATCCATCTCATTTCAAGGGTTTAGACCGACCCGTTGAGAGTATTTCATGGTTTGAAGCAGTAGAGTTTTGCGCACGACTTGCTCAAGCGACGGGATTAAATTACCGCTTGCCCAGTGAAGCCGAATGGGAATATGCTTGTCGTGGTGGCACCAAGACTCCATTTTCCTGTGGACATACTATTTCTACCGATCTAGCTAACTATGATGGCACTTCTGCCTACGGTTTTGGTGCTATGGGTGAATATCGCAATCAGACATTACCGATATGCAGTTTTCGCGTAGGGAATCCCTTTGGTCTATTTGATATGCATGGACAGGTATGGGAATGGTGTGCAGATCGTTGGCATGACAACTATGAGGGGGCTCCCACTAATGGACAAATTTGGCAAACAGGTGGAGATGATGAATTTCGGATTGTGAGAGGTGGGTCGTGGTTTAATAATCCAGGTCGCTGTCGTGCTGCTGTGCGCGGCAAGTACTCACCTGACGTTTGGTTAGATCAAATTGGATTTCGGATCGTGATGCCAACATGGTAGGACTTACGCCGAAATAAACCTTGAACTAAAGTACCCTACGGGAGGCAAGCTACTGGCTCTGAGCTAAAGTCATCTTGCTCTCACTTCTGCTCTGCCCAACTGGTATTGATACAGGATTTGTCTGTATAACACCCCTTATAGGATGATTATACGGAAATAGTCAAGGTAAAACAACAACTGATGTCGCCTAAACTGTACCACTGACTTCCACAATCACCGATCGCAACCACTGGCAGTCAGAGGAATTGTCAGTACTGCGATGCCAACGCATAAATACTGAAAAAGCATCGAGGGGGAGCGGCAGTGGTAGAAGCTTCAGACCTCGATCTCCGATAAAGGTCTGTGCCACCCTTTCAGCGAGAGTAGCCACCAGATCGGTCTGCGCCAGAATATACGGTGCTGTGAGAAAATGTGGAATGGAAAGTGCAATATGCCGTTTTAGATTCTGCTTGGCCAGCAAGCTGTCCACACGTCCAACTCGATCTTCCTTAATCGAAACCAGGAGATGAGAGGCAGTGAGATATTCCTCTAATGATAAGGAATTCTCAAGCGTGGGACGATCGCGACGGCATACGCAAACATAGTTATCTTGAAACAGAAACTGTTCTTTGTGCCACTGAATTTGCTCGGGAAAGAATCCACACGCTAGATCGATTTCACCACTATCCATCAAGGAAAACAGTTTTTGCCGATCGCCAGATCTGATCTGCAAGCTAACATTGGGAGCGATCGCTTGGAGAGTTTGCATTAATTTCGGTAGTAACGTGAATTCTACATAGTCCGACATGCCAACCGCAAAGACGCGATCGCTCATAACTGGATTAAAGGTTGGTCGATCTAGCAGAGCCGCTTGAATTTGCTGCAAGGTGGGGTGCAATTGTTGCGCCAGTGCGATCGCTTTAGGAGTTGCGCGTAATCCTGCGGTTGTTCTCACAAACAACTCATCCCCAACTAAATTGCGCAACCGAGACAGCGCATTACTGGTAGCGGGCTGGCTCAAGCCCAATCGTTTGCCCGCACGAGTGACATGCTGCTCCGTCATCAAAGCATCAAAGACAACCAGTAGGTTTAAATCAATGCCAGCAAGATTGATATGGTGAATATCGCTCATATAAATTATCCATTGGACAAATCTATAATGCTCGATCCAGGATAGATTGGTGAAGTTTTTGCAATTTAGGACAGCAATGCCGTGAGTAAGCAAATTTTAACGATCGTGGCAAACCCCTCAATTTCAACCACATTAGGATGGCCTGTGGGATTCTGGGCATCAGAACTAATTCATCCCTATGATGTATTCACCAAAGCTGGCTTTCAGGTGACGATCGCTAGCCCTAACGGCGGTAAAGTTGAGTTTGATAGCCTCAGCGATCCGCGCGATGCATCTGGTTATTCCAAAGCCGACACCCTTTCTCTGGAGTACATAAACCAGCCTGCATTCATGCAATTGCTGGAAAACACCCCAGAGATCGCCACGCTGAACCCAACAGACTTTGATGCGATCGTTGTGTGTGGTGGGCAATCCCCCATGTTCACATTTAGACAAAACGCCGCCCTAGCGGATTTATTCATGCAATTCTACACAGCTAACAAACCTAGTGCAGCCCTCTGTCACGGCACTTGTTTGCTCCTGGAAACTCGACTTGCCAACGGATCGCCCCTGATTCAGGGTAAGACGATTACAGGCTTTGCCAACAGCGAAGAAGACTATGCCGATCAGGTTGTAGGACAAAAGGTGATGCCATTCCGCATTGAGGATGAAGCTACCAAACTGGGGGCTGATTTTGTCACCAAAACTGCATTTACCCCCTATGCCGTACGGGACGGACTCCTGATTACCGGGCAGCAGCAAAACTCTGGTGCAGAGACTGCCAAATTAGTATTGGAAGTATTGAGCGCAATCGGAGATTAATCATGAAAATTACATTTATTGGGATTGGACAGGTGGGTTCTGCCCTGGCAGGACGATTGCTGGAGTTGGGACACACCGTCACGATTGCTGCCCGCGATCCCAATTCAAACAGTGTCAAAACTGCACTTGCCAGATTCCCTGGGTTGAGAGTTCTATCGCCTCAAGTCGCGATCGCAGAGGCGGAGGTGATTTTCCTGGCTACTCCATTTAGCGCCAATCGGGCCGCTCTTGTTGAAGTGGGCGATCTATCCAGCAAAATTCTGGTTGATTGCACCAATCCCGTGGGTGCAAATCTCAGCCACGGTCTCCAAAGCACCCAATCCGGCAGCGAACTCGTACAAAGCTTTGTGCCTAATGCCAAGGTAGTGAAGGCGTTCACAATCTATGGATTTGAGAACTTTGAGAATAGTATCTATCCTGGCTATGGCAACCTCAAACCAGCCATGCTAATTGCTGGGAATGATGCAACGGCTAAGCAAGTCGTCGCATCACTTTGCCAAGACTTGGGTTGGGAACCCGTCGATACAGGCGATCTTTCCATGAGCTTACATCTGGAACATATGACGCTCCTGTGGATTCAGATGGCGAGAGTTCAGGGGCTGGGCTCTGGGTTTGTATGGGCAAAGCTTCAGAGGTAACCCAAAAAATTCAGCTGCATAAAGTTCCGACTTTGATGGTAGAGCCTCGGGTATAAGCTAGTACCTAGTATTATGGATATCAAGCGCCGATACATTTCGGAAAAGCCAAGCCAGCTAGAGGAAGATATCAATGGTTGCGATCTCCAATAAAACACTCACCTTTGAAGAATTTCTAGATTGGGATGATGCTTCCGACAGGTCGTTCGAGCTGATTAACGGAGTAGCCATGCCCCTAAGCGAACCCAACGCCAAACATGAGGATGTAGTTGATGGGCTATGTCGTCTTTTAGCTAACCATTGCCAGGCACTTACCTTACCCTATATTCCCCGACAGGGTAAGCAGGTCAGACTCAAAACACCCTACGGAGAAAATGAGTCCAGTCGCAAAGCAGACATTGTAGTTTTCCACAAGGAAGAATGGGAAAGAATGCGCCAAAGTTCTGCCTCAGCCGCAGCCTATATCGCACCACCATTAGCGATCGAGGTTGTCAGTACCAATTGGCGCGATGATTATCGAATCAAATTGAATGAGTACGAAACCTTGGGGGTGCTGGAGTATTGGATTGTCGATTATGCTGGTCTGGGTGGCGTGCAATATATTGGATCGCCTAAGCAGCCTACTGTGACAGTCAATCGCTTAATAGATGACGAATATCAAGCCCAGCAGTATCAAGGAGATATCCCCATCATTTCGCCAACATTTCCGCAATTGGAGCTATCCACAAGCCAAATCGTTGCCATGACCGAAAGTTGAGCGCAGAAAAACTGCGCCTTGCCCCATCGTGCTGAAGACATCGGTGAAACTGAGTGCTACGCTTTATGGTGAAAATATGGTTAAGAGGCAATAATTTAATTGAAACCAACAAGCCCTGCCATAAGCTCTTAAGATCCTAAATATATGAATTCTGCCCAAGCCCTTACTCATCTTGACGAAACAGGTACTGTCCGTATGGTTGATGTCTCTGCTAAGGAGCCAACCCTGCGACGCGCGATCGCCAGTTGCGAAATTGCGATGCAAACTACCACCCTGGATGCAATTCAAGCTGGCAATCTCCCCAAGGGGGACGTATTGGGCACAGCAAAACTGGCAGGTATCATGGCCGCGAAGCAAACCGCCAACCTGATTCCCCTCTGTCATACCCTGCCATTGGCCTCGGTTGATGTGCGGATTACCCTTGATGAGAATATCCCTGGTTATCAGATCGAGGCAGAAGTAAAAACTAAAGCCGAAACTGGCGTAGAAATGGAGGCTCTTACCGCTGCGACAATCGCGGCTCTTACTATTTACGATATGGCAAAAGCTTTGGAGAAAACAATGGTAATTTCCAGCGTGCGACTAGTACACAAGAGTGGTGGTAAATCCGGTGAGTTTAATGCCGCTGAGCTTGAAGATTGAATTGGTAAAGTATTAAGGTATTTTAAGTAAAAATACTTTACGATATCGCTAAGCACTTAAGAGTTATGGATGCCAGCATAATTATTCCTACCTATAACGGCGGCGAGCTGTTACGGCGTACTTTAAAGGCGATTTACACCCAACAAACTCGCAAGTCCTTTGAGGTAGTGATCGTCGATTCCGGTTCCAAACCAGATACAAAGCAGATATTGCAGGAATTTTCGATCGAGCTGATTGAGATCGACAACAGCGAATTCAATCATGGACTGACTCGCGATCTTGCTGCAGAGCATGCTTCAGGTGAATTTTTGCTCTTTATCAACCAAGATGCGGAACCGGGAGATGCTAAATGGTTGGATCTAATGTTGCAGCCTATGATTGAAAATCCGGCGATCGCGGCAGTCCAGGGAGGTATCAAAGAGCGTAACGACATGCAACGCTTTTTTTGGGATTCCTGCGGCGAAACGTTTTACTTTACATCGGAGTCCAAAAACTGGATCGGTCGCTATCACAATATGGGTTTTTCTACGGTTAATTGTGCAGTCCGACGATCGACATGGCAACAACATCCGTTTGGCAAGATGGATATTTTTGAGGATAAAGGCTTTCAGGCGCAAGTCCACCACCAAGGGCATGAAATCGTTTATGCGGATGGGTTTGTTTATCATACCCACGACTATAATTTTTCTCAGCTCAGACGCAGGTGCATCGATGAAGGCTATGGCTGGCATTTGGTAGGAGAGAATTATGCCTTAAGTAGCTGTATTAAAGACATGTTCGTCATGGCGAATTACAAAAAATTGTTACGCGGCTTGCGCGATCGCAAAGTCAGGCAAATTTCAGAGATTGCCTTCCCGTTTTTGCGCCCCGTGTGGGTTTATATCGGCAACCATTACAGCCAGGGATTAACTCGCAGTTAAGATTTTTACAAACAAGGGCTAAAAAATTTTTGAGTTAGTTGGCTAGTTGAGTTACAATGGCAAAGCTTCTTTTTTGGGGGTGTGGCGGAATGGTAGACGCTGCGGACTTAAAATCCGTTGACCTTAAAAGTCGTGAGAGTTCAAGTCTCTCCACCCCCATGTAATATATACCTACGCTCCTCCTAACACGAGCATAGTCGCTCTAATCTCTTCGCGCACGGCAGGACTAATACAGCAATCGCTTGTCAGGCAGGCAGCAAGTAGCTTATTGGCATCATAGTACTTTTGTAAAGCTTCTCTTTGAGAATCATTGAACTGCCAATCGCGTCTGAGGTCTTGTAATTGCGAGATAAAATCTCTTAAATAATTTGTCCATACCTTCCCGTCTAGCCCCCACCACTTCGCAAACTCTTCGCGATCGCCACTTGGATTAGGAATCTGTGACTTTATCCATTGCAGCGATTGCTCTTCCTCTAGCTCTAGTTCTGGTTCAGCAGCTAAGGCGATCGCCAGATCTAACGATCTCTCTAGGGCACTACCAATTCCAATGGCGCGTTCTAGAATACGACCGCGCTCGGAGGTAAGCGCTTGGTTCATCTCAAAACTGGACATAAAACTACGGTTGTGCATCAGATCAGGATCTTGCAAAGTATCTAAGGTTCGCAGTAATTCTAAGGCCAGCTCTAAAGTCCGCTCAAGATTGACATCCATTGCATCATTAATGGCACCGCTGAGAGTATTGTCAAAATTAAGCTCCAGAACTCGATCGAAATAATAGGCTCTAACTACAGCGGTATCATTTGCAGAACCTACCGTTTGGGACTTCTGGTCGAGCCATTCTAGAAATTGCTTTAACTTAGGATCGCCAACCACAATCCGATCGATCTGTTGTTTCATGAGTAACAGGAAATAATCGGCATTGCGCAGCATACTTACCACCATTAAAAAGATGTCGCGCCATTTGCGATCGCTAATCCGACTCACCAATTGCTTGAGCGTATCTTCAACAGCCTGCGGTTCGGAAGGAGCAACCATCTCTCTAGCTACGAGATATTGTTGCAATAACACATGCGAAAACTCATATGCCTCTTCGTGCTTACTGAGTAGACCATGCTCTGTAGTAAGCAAATCGATAAATTCTGGCTCATTGATGATTTGAGTTGGATTTGGCGATCGATCTAAGGCTGATTCAGGTAGATAGGTAGCGTAATGCTGGATGTTTTGCTGCAGGTCATTATGACTTATCCAATCTCGATCTTGAGCATAATTAATGAATGCGAGATGACTGAGTAGATCTATTTGTCTGTGGAGAGAGATACTAGTTTTGATTTTTCGAGGTTGCTTGAGCAGATTATGAATGACGCCCTCACAGAGTTCGCAGCAGTCAGTCGGTAGTGTCATATTTTCCTGAAAAACTTGGCATAGCAGCTTTAGCATCAGAGGATTAGTAGAGAGTCGTCTGGCTGGTTTATTACTCTCTAGCAACTGCACAAATCTCTGTGCTTTGGCTAAGTTCTCCGACTTAAACCAGCCATGCACAAACTTAGCAATATCAGATGCCTTAAAGTCCACTATCTCAGTTGCAGTAAATTTGGACAGGAATCGATCCCGTGCGCTGGTATGGCAGGTAACAACGATCCAACTCGACACCGCTCGATCTGATAGAGCCTGAATCTGATTCAGTACGTGCTCAAGATGGCGATCGCGGACTTCATCTAGACCATCTAGCAGTAGCAAAACTTCACCCCGATCTAGTAATTCCGCAACTTTTGTATCCGCATTTTCTACGCCAAAGGCCTCAAAGGACTGCGCTATATAGGCCAAAAATTCCGGTTGTTCAGGTGCGTTAGCAAAGTGCCGCAATTGAATTAAAATTGGGACGCGATGGGGTTGAAACTTGCCTTCAGCACATTGAGTGGCAAGGTAATGCAAAAATTTAGTTTTGCCAGCCCCACTATTACCAACGAGCATTAGACGTGCATGTTGCTCTACAGCGATATGCCCAGGGACGCGTTCTTGAGTAATTCTGCCAAGGTTCAGGCGATCGCATGCTTCCAACTTTGTACCGCGCAAAATCTTGCTAATTTCCAGAGTTCTCTGACCGACCGTACTTTCCAAAATATTCACAACGGTAGGAATATAATTAGCAGCTACCTGTGAAGCCGTGCCGCAAGTTTGGAGAATTTCCAAGCTTCCTAACTGGCGTAATTCTGCTACGAGAGGATTTGACATATTTAACTCGTTTAAGTCGGCTGGCAAAACTGTGTCAAGTATCTAGGAAGCTGATATCGAGCTCTTATATATTTTGCCTATGTAGTGAAAACTTTAGCAAAAAAGAAATTCAGAAAGAATAACGCATAGGTATACCTTAACCTTTGCTTAAGGCTAAGGAATTAGTATTTGAATTAAGCATTACGAGTTTGTATGTCTCATTTGTTTAATTCCCAAGCTAATTCGCACTCGAATTGGCGGCAGTTGTTAGAGAATGTCTACCAAGGACGCAGCTTATATCCATTTCGCGGCGGCCAAAACATTCCCTTGTGTTCCCATGAAATTTGGGTAGTTTGTCGTGGTATCACGCAACTCAGTACTTTACATCCGAACGGCGATGAAGTGTCATTAGGCTTAGTTGGCCCTTCAATGCCCTTTGGTCTGCCGTTGACCTTACTCAATCCTTATCAGGCGATCGCACTATCAGATGTCGATCTAATGCGGTTTACTATGGTTGAGGTTGAGTCATCCCCCCAACTTATGCAAGGAATTTTCCGCCACCTTAGCCTCCGCCTACAGCGTACTGAAGCAATGCTGGCCCTTGTGAGTCACCGTCGTGTTGAGGACAGATTGCGGCAACTATTGCTATTACTTAAAGATGAGATCGGTCAGCCTGCCATGACCGGCACTAGGCTTAGCGTGCGGCTTACCCATCAACACCTAGCAAATGCGATCGGCAGTACCCGCGTTACGGTTACTAGAGCATTGGGGCATTTTCAGGCGGAGAACTTGCTCAAAATTGATCGCGATCGCCATATCCTGCTAATGAATAATTTTACTGGTGTCTAAGAGCTTTCAGATAAAAAAGCAGGGTGGTAATTAAACAATTACCACCCCGGAAGCTTGGCTGTTCAAAACTAAGTTAATTACTTGCGGCCAGCAATGACATTAACTACAAGTGGTGTTGACTCACCAACTAAGGTTACTCCCTCAGGTAGTGGGATATCACTAACATGAATACCTTTACCAACCTGTAGGTCTGTAATATCAACTTCTAAACTTTCGGGCACGAGATTAGGTGGGCAGGCAACTTTAATCTGGTTCATCAGTACTTCTACTGTACCGCCATCAACCTTAACGCCTACTGGTACCCCTGTAAAATGTAGAGGTATTGCCACTTCAATCGATGATTGAGCACCAATAGCAAAAAAGCTCAGATGATAGATATTATTCTTGTAAGGGTGGGATTGAACTTCGCGCAGGAGTGCTAACCCCTTAAAGTCACCATCGGTGACGCTCAACTCAATCATTGTGTTATTGATTTTTGCATGACGTAAAAGCGTGGTTGTATCTTTGACATCCAGGCTAATTGCCGTTGATTCCGCTCCTTTGTGGCCGTATACCGTAGCGGGAACGCGACCACTGCGACGCAGCGCGCGGGGATTGCTGTTGGTAGGACGGGTTGTGCATTCGATACTAAGTTGCATGTTTCTTGTGGTTAGTAAGTAAGTGGTTGTTTATGATTCAAATTGCATAGCCAGTGTAGCTATGATTGACCGAACAGCTAGACATTGAGTAAACCCCGTTTCGGTCCGTGAATGGGGTCATCAACGATGATTGTTTGTCCCCGACTGGCTCCCAGTGACACGATCGCAATCGGAACTTTTAACAGATCCTCTAAAAACTTAAGGTAGTTTCGAGCTTCTGTGGGCAAATCTGCTAGAGACTTACAATCTTGGGTTGGGGTTTTCCAACCAGGCAAAGATTCATAGATGGGCTGACACTTGGCAAAAACCCGCGAACTGCTAGGGAAATCCCTCACTACCTGTCCATCTAGCTCGTAAGCAACACAGACTTTGATTTCGTCTAGCTCATCAAGCACATCAAGCTTAGTCAGTGCTAAACAGTCCAGTCCGTTAATGCGCACAGCATAGCGACCGATCACACCGTCAAACCAGCCACAACGCCGTTTGCGCCCAGTAGTCGTACCAAACTCAGCACCGCGATCGCAAAGTAGCTCGCCTAAGCCGTCATTTAACTCAGTGGGAAAAGGCCCCTCACCAACCCGCGTAGTGTATGCCTTCGACACACCAATAATACGGTCGATCATCGTGGGCCCAACTCCAGCGCCAATACAAGCACCTCCAGCCACTGGATTAGAGGAGGTGACATATGGGTAGGTGCCGTGATCGAGGTCAAGCAGTGTACCCTGAGCACCTTCAAACAGAATATTGAGGCGCTTTTTAATCGCTTCATCGATCTTCAGTGAGGCATCAACTACATACTTACGCAGTTGATCGGCATACTCAGTGTACTGACCGATTACTTCCTGTGGATCGAGTGCTGGTAAACCATATAGCTTTTCCAGTATGATATTTTTTTGCTCGACTGCCCAGCGCAGCCGCTTGGGCAAAATATCTTTATCCATCAGATCGAGAATACGCACACCAATACGCTCCGACTTATCGGCATAGGTTGGACCTATACCTCTGCCAGTAGTACCGATCTTATGCTCCGCTCTCTGCTCCTCAGATGCCATATCAATCAATCTGTGATAGGGCATAGTCACATGAGCCGTCTCCGCAATAAATAGATTATCAGTGGACACGCCTAGTTGATGTAGCTGATCGAGTTCCTCCAAGAGAATTTTGGGATCTACAACCGTGCCACTACCAATAATGCACTCAGTTTGCGGATACAAAATTCCCGAAGGAATTAAATGCAGCTTAAATGTCTGATCGTTAACTACTACAGTATGACCAGCATTTATTCCGCCTTGATAACGCACTACAACATCTGCAGAGCGACTCAGCAGATCTGTGATTTTGCCTTTACCTTCGTCGCCCCACTGAGTTCCGATTACAATTACATTAGCCAAGGGTTTGGATATTAAATAACGATCGCACAAACACTACATCTTCGCAAACAAACGCGCTGCTGTCAAGGCAACTAAATCAACGCGATTAAATGATCGAGCCATCGGGAATGGTAGCGCCCTTGCAGATCACCACAATGCCACCACAAATGCAATAGCCTGCCTCCTCCCGATTCACGTCCTGGACACCATCCTTGTTGATAATCTGCACGTTTTTGCCAATCCGCACGTTCTTGTCCACGATCGCGCGCCGGATCGTCGTATTCTCACCGATACCGATTGGTATTTTACCCGAACGCAAATCGGCAGCGCGATCCTCATCAGTCTGGTAAAAGTCACTGCCCATCAGCAACGAGTCCTCGATAATGCAACCCGCACTCACTTT
>CALRKB020000023.1:0-71137 GCA_943367755.1 Rhizobium sp. Q54
GTCGAAGTCGGACATTCCTGGTTTAACCGCTTCCGTGGGGTATTGATTCGTTGGGCAAAGTCATCCCAGTCTTATTTGGGATTTGTCCAGATTGCGGCTTGTTTAATTGTCGGTCGTAAACTCCTAGTATTTTCCGGATAGGCTCTTAGCAGGAATATCAATAGGTTCGCCAGTGGAAGGATTACGTCCTACACGCGGTGCATTAGGGCGCATCGTAAATGTCCCCAAGTTCATCAGTTCGACAAGCACATTTTCTGACACAGTGGCGGTAATTTTGGTGATCGCAGCTTTCAGAAACGTAGGCTCCGATCTGTAAGTCCTGGGCGATCGCATTAGCTAGCTCAAGTTGATTCATGGATGTCTCCAAATTTGCTCTGTGGTTATGAGCGTAGGTGAGGAGACATCGAGAAACCATGACATCTGCACTAGCAGGTTCTATGACCTTGCCGTGTTACTCGCATCAAAAGTAGCGATCTAGCAGGTCAGTGCCTTTATCGCCCATTTGTTCCAAACGCTTTCGTAATAGTTTCAGTGCCATTGGCGATGGCTGCACTTTGCAGTTCTCCCAGCGATTGATCGAAGCAAAAGTGACTCCTAATTCTGCGGCGAATTGTTCCTGCGTCAGTCCCAAACGAAAGCGTAATTCGCGTACCAAATTGGCAAATTGAATGTCTTGGGCGGCGAACATGGCAAGGGTAATGATGAAACATCCAAAAACTATTTTCGCAGACAAATCAGCAACGCCAAACTTCTCAGAAACTATAGTAAAAGAGTCGAAAGTAAAAGCAGAAATTTACGGCTCATCTGTAGAACACATGCAACGCGTCTAACAGCCTTGGTTGGCGAATTTTGCTGGACTTGCTTGGTTGCTCGGCTTAGGTATGACTACCACTTCTGCTGAACAAGCAGGGTGATGCAATTACGTTTGGCTTTGTAGGTCTGGCTGAGGTGGGCAACGAGAGCATTAAATTCAGCTTGCCGATCCAAACGAACCATCAGGTCATGCACTTTTTGCAGGAAGGAAACCGCATTGGCATAAGCGGTGTTGTTGGTTAGTTGGATCGACGGTTCGATTTCTTGCTGATAAATCGGCAGGGCATCTTCAGGGCGCGTTAGTCGGCATAGTCGCTGACTTCGTTCCATTCGATAAAGCCCCGAATGGCGATCGCATCGCGTAGAGCCCGCCGAAACGTGGTGAGATCGAGACCCTGGGGACGCTGCGAGGCCACTTTCAGGAATAACTGCTGCCGCCAGTCATCGTCTCGCTTGGTGCGATCAAGTATCCACTGAATCAGGGGGGTTTTGTCCTGCTGCTCTAGAAAGTGCTGCACTTCCTGCATAGTGACGGTTTTTTGAGCGGGGCGGCTGCTTTTCTGAGGTTTGGCCGCGTTGGGATTGGTGAGCCAGGTCAGCCCTACGGCTACGCAGTGCCCAATGGGCAGGTGCAGGTAGCATGGAGATCGCCATCTTCTGGCCATAGTTCGACGTAATATTCCTCGGTGCCGCTGACGCGGGCGGTTAGTAAATCGCCTTCTAGAGCCAGATCGCGGACGCATCTGCGGCGAGCGTAGTCTTCTCCACGGGCAAAGTAGCGATCGTCTGCCATCTTTAACAACACTTCCCGCATCAGAAGATCCTTGAGTGAATTTTCGCCCTTTCTCCCTGTCATCTTTGCTTACCTTTCTGTCTCATCTGAATAAAGGAGTAGCCATCAATTGCTGTTATCCTTATCGTAGATATAGCAATCCTAAATGATTCATGAAAATGTGCCGTACATAAAGACCTTTGGGAAATTAAAGATCCGACGATGAGCGATCAACTCAAATAACCATTTCACCGTTGAGAACGACTGACACAAATACTCAACCACTCTGGACTTTCAGTCCAGAGGTTGGAAAGGGACTAAAAGTCCCAAGAGTCGGTTTATGGCAAACATATCGATCTGTCATCCCGTATATTCTGAATAGAAGTGTGTAGCAGCTAAAGCCTCCCACTAAAGTGGGTAGTTTTGGACTAGCGTGCTGGGACAATAAAACTCTCGAATGAATTGCTTTGCCTGCAACCAAACATCCTCAACTGGGTTTTGCCGAGGGTCGTTGGGGGCGAAGCGAAGGCAAGTGATTGTCGCATTCAGATTCTTCTAACCCATGATTCACCAAAGCTAAATAGTCTTTGACGACTTGAGAACGGTGATAGCTTGCACTATCCCAAATCAAGGCAATACGCGACTGAGGACATTTATTACTCCGGCAATAATAGAGCGTGCATTGTTTAGGTGGTGACCCTTGAAACAACTGTATCTTCCTTAATATCTCAGGTTGCCGGGTTAATAGTTGTCAGGGCTTGCAGGAAGGCAATTGTAGAGTCGGAATTCCCTTGGACAAAGTCTTTGATGAAAAGCTCTTGTGTCGAGATATTGAGTGCTCCCTAGTAAGGTTGCTTTTGAAGTTCGTTAGTGATCGGCACTTCAATAAGAATAGTCTCAACTAATTTTGTACTATTGAGCTTAAGATTTCTGAAACGAGCATTGCTTCGTGGCAATTATTTTTTGCCTAAATAAACCTGCTGAAAGTAGGATTTACCGTTGACGAGCAAGATTGAAGCCGTGTACCATAAACTATTACAAATGGGAATTAAAAGTTAATGATAGAAGCAAGTCTACAGGAAGTTCTCATCGAAGAGAAATTGAAGCAATTTTTACTCGTGCTTTCGATTGCGTTGAGTGTGGCAATCCTGTCACAAGTTTTTAGCTGGCTGCGGCGAATTCCCTATACATTGCTGCTGGTGGTTGTGGGATTAGGACTTGCTTTAGCGGATGTGCAATTGATCGAACTTTCCCCCGAATTGATTCTATTAATTTTTCTGCCGCCTCTGCTATTTGAAGCATCATGGAATTTGGAATGGACGAGGTTAAAGCAGGATTTAATCCCAATTTCTCTTTATGCGAGCTTAGGTGTTTTCATTAGCATTGCAGGGGTTGCCATTGGTCTAAATCAATTCGTCGGTTTTTCTTTGACGACTGCATTATTGATTGGCGCCAGCCTATCCGCAACCGATCCTGTCTCGGTGACGGCTTTGTTTCGTTCTCTGGGTGTTGGCAAGCGACTCACGACTTTGATGGAAGGAGAAAGTTTGTTTAATGATGGGGTGGCAGTTGTTGCCTTTGGATTTCTGGTAGCATTCTCTCAGGGAACTGCGAATTTAGCGTTTCAGCCCATTTTGACTCAGTTAATTACGGTGGTTGGGATTGGTCTGGGGATTGGGGGACTGATTGGATTTGGGACATCTTATCTAACCCAACGGTTTGATTTGCCGCTAGTGGAGCAGTCGCTAACGCTAGTTGTTGCCTACAGCGCTTTCGTGATTTCGGAAGAATTAGGGGGTTCGGGAGTGATTGGGGTGGTCACCACGGGACTCATCTTAGGCAACTTTGGTTCTCTCATCGGCATGAGTCCTCGCACCCGCATCATTGTGAGTGAGTTTTGGGAATTTTTAGCTTTTTTTGTGAATTCGATTGTCTTCTTGCTCATTGGCACTCAAATTCGCTTTGCGATTTTGGGTGAAAATTTGGGCGCGATCGCCACAGCGATCGCAGCGGTAATTTTGACTCGGGCGATCATTATTTACGGACTAGGTGGATTGAGCAACTATTTCGTGCATTCTGCTATTCCCTTACCCGATCAGACTGTGTTGTGGTGGGGAGGACTGCGGGGTGCCGTGACCATTGCCCTGGTATTGAGCGTGCCTGAAAGCTTTGCGGGGCGTGAGGTGGTAATCGCGACTGTTTTTGGGACAGTGCTATTTACGCTACTCGTTCAAGGTCTAACGATTCAACCCATTCTCCAAAAACTTAATCTTCTGGGCGACCAACCGATACGCCAGCAGTATCTAGCGGTCATTGCACGTCAGGCTGCTTTGAGTCGAGTGCGGCAACGATTGAGCGAGATAGAGCAGCAGCCCGGTGTTGAGCCTAAATTTTATCTTAAGCAAGTATCGTTGGTTGAGGAAGAGCTAACCCGACTACAAGCAGAAATCATCCAGCTCCAAAAAAACTACCCTGACCTACAGACAATCATTGCTGAGCAACTGCAAGAAGAACTCCTGGCAATCGAGGCTGATACCTACGCTGAGTTTGTGAGATCGGGACGATTGAATCAAGAATTGCCTCTTTTTTTGGGGGTCGAGGCAATAAAGGAGTCGCCCTAGGCATATTTCAGAGTCCAGCTACAAAACCTGGCTCTATTGACTCTGTACCCTGCCCAAACCCAAAAACGACATCAGAAAATAGCTCAAACCCGATACTTTACCAGTTCTCCGGGAGCGATCGTGTCCAGCACAGTCTCGGGAGTTAAGTAGCCCAGAGCCTGGATGATGCGCGCTACACAGCCAGTCCAGCCAGTTTGATGACTGGCGCCAATCCCAACCCCATCATCGCCATGGAAATATTCGTAGAACAGAATCAGATCCCGCCAGTGGGGGTCTGTCTGAAACTTCTCCGTGTTCCCATAGACGGGGCGACGACCAGATTTATCTTTGAGAAAGATGCTCACAATCCGTTCGCTCACTTGTTTGGTGACATCAAACAAGGTTAAGTACTCACCGGATCCCGTTGGATACTCAACCGTAAAGCTATTACCGTAGTAACTATAGAGTTGCAGCAACGATCTCAACAATAAAAGATTAACTGGCATCCAGATGGGGCCGCGCCAGTTGGAATTGCCACCGAACATGCCGGAGGTTGAATCACCGGGAACATATCCAACTTTGAATTCCATCCCATCGTGATGGTAGTAGTAGGGGTTGTCCAGGTGATGACGGGAGAGCGAACGAATCCCATAATCACTGAGGAATTCAGTTTCGTCCAGCATTCTAGCGAGAACGCGGCGCAATTTTTCTTCGTTCAAGATCGACAACATCAGGCGATTGCGCTCACCTAGTTGACTGGGTAGATGAATATTGTGCGTTAACTCAGGGTGGCGCGACATAAATAGCTGCACCCGTTCCTGGAGGCGGTGTAGCTTTTCAAAGACTTCACTCGGGAAGACGGCAACGGCCATCAGCGATAGTAGCCCGACCAGCGATCGCACCTTTAAGCGACTGGAATCGCCATCAGGCAAGCGCAGCACATCATAGAAGAAGCCATCTTCCTCGTCCCAGAGTTCATCATGGTGTTCCCCAATCCGATCCATCGCTCCAGCAATCCACATTGTATGTTCGAAGAACTTGATGGCAAGGTCTTCGTAGTGGGAATCGTGGAGTGCCAGTTCTAGAGAAATCTGGAACATCCGTTGGCTGAAAAATACCATCCAGGCAGTACCATCGGCTTGTTCCAGATGACCACCTGTGGGTAACGTTGAACTGCGATCGAACACACTGATGTTATCCAATCCCAGGAAACCACCTTGAAACAGGTTGTTACCCCCTTCATCTTTGCGGTTGACCCACCAGGTGAAGTTGATCAGTAACTTGGAAAAAGCGTACTTAAGGAATTCAATATCGCCCTTACCATTGTTCCGTTCGAGATCGCGGGTGTAAATCTCCCAGGTGGCAAATGCATGCACAGGCGGATTCACATCACTAAAATTCCACTCATAGGCAGGAATTTGACCGTTCGGGTGCAGGTAATCTTCCCGCAGCATCAGCATCAGCTGATCTTTGGCAAAGTCTGGATCGATCAAACTAATCGGAATCACATGGAATGCCAGATCCCAGGCGGCGTACCAGGGATATTCCCATTTGTCTGGCATGGAAATGACATCGTCGTTATGCATATGAAACCAATCGCTGTTCCGCACATGCCTGCGCTCAGCGGTGGGAGTCCAGGGCGTTAAGTTGCGCTCTCTCAGCCATTGATCCACATCGTAGTAAAAGTATTGTTTCGTCCACATCATCCCCGCTAATGCCTGGCGCATGACGTTAGCGCGATCGCGATCCACCTGCACGACTGGCGGAATCACGGTCGTATAAAACTCATCCGCTTCCTGAAGACGATCGGCAAACTGTCGATCGAAGTACGGACCAAATGGGTCTCCGATCTGAGATGGCTGGCGCTTTGTCAGGCGTAAGTGGATTACCTTTGTCTCTCCAGCCCCAAGGATGAGGTCGTAATGGGATGCAACTTTTGTACCCTCATTGGAATTCACGGCATCCTGCTGCCCATGCACAATGTAGTTGTTGATGCCATCCTTGACATAAGGACTGGCATTCGGCGTCCCAAAGAGACGCTTATTATTGGTTTCATTCTCCGTAAACAGTAACGGAACCGTACCATTGCAGTAGAAGTAATAATCTTTGATGTGTTTATCCAGCACCGGATTCGTAATGTGGGCATGGACAACACTGTTGCCAGGATCTTCAATCTTCGTCAGGACAGGCTTAGAACCTGTATCCGGCCAGGACCAGGTGTTGCGAAACCACAGAGTGGGTAGCAGATGCAGAGGAGCCGCCTCAGGTCCCCGATTGGCGATGCTGATTTTAATGAGAATATCTTCTGTATCCGCTTTAGCGTATTCCACAAACAAGTCAAAATAGCGATCGCCATCAAAGATGCCGGTATCCAGCAACTCGTATTCCGGTTCGTAGCGGCTACGGTTGCGATTCGTTTCGACTAAATCACTGTACGGAAACGCTGCCTGGGGGTACTTGTAGAGGTACTTCATGTACGAGTGGGTCGGTATGCTGTCAATGTAGAAGTAGTACTCTTTGACATCTTCGCCATGGTTACCTTCGCTGTTGGTCAACCCAAACAACCGCTCTTTCAGAATGGGGTCTTGACCGTTCCACAAAGTCACCGCAAAACAAAGCAGATTATGGTTGTCGGTGATGCCACCCAGACCATCTTCCCCCCAACGATAGGCTCGTGATCGGGCATGATCGTGGGGAAAATAGCTCCAGGCATTGCCATCCGAACTGTAGTCCTCGCGCACAGTGCCCCACTGGCGCTCACTTAGATAGGGTCCCCATTTGTACCAATCAGCCTTGCCAGTGCGAGTTTGTTCAAGTCGTTGATCTTCTGCGCTCATAGGATTGTTTTGAATGGTTAGATAAGGTTTAAATTTCAGGATTCAATGAGATAAACGCCATTCTAGTCCTGGAGTCTGGGATTCTGATAGTTACTCAACTTCACTAGAAGTCTGCACGGGGCCATTCGGATCGGGAAGGGTTGGAGATAGAGGAGCGGGAGGTTGAGGGGGCTTATCTTTGACTTTCCCCGCCAGGGTCTTAATCACCACGTACAGCACCGGCAACATCAACAGATTCATGACCGTGGCAGTCAGCACGCCACCAAAAACGGCATAGCCGACCGACCAACGGGAATTTGCGCCCGCCCCTGAGGCGATCAGCAGCACAGAGAATCCCGCTAAGTCTGAGGCTGCGGTCATTAAAATTGGGCGAAACCGCTGCCCAAAAGCACTAAGAATGGCTTGTGCGTAGCTCGCCCCCTTAAGGACGGCTTGGTTGGCTAGCTCTACAACCAAAATTGCATTTTTACTGGAAAGACCAATCAGCATCAGTAGGGCAATTTGGCAAAAGACATTATTCTCCAGACCCCGCGCCATAGTGAATGCCAAAGCCCCCAGCATGGCTAAGGGTACGGTGATCAGGATGATGAATGGGTCAACAAAGCTTTCGTACAGCGCCGCCAACACTAGGAACACAACCAGCAGACCTAGACCAAAGATAATCGGGCCCAGTCTACCAGATGCAATTTGTTCTCTAGCCGAGCCGTACCATTCATAGCTTGTGCCGGGAAGTGCCTTCTCGTTATAAGCTTGCACCATGCCCTCAATCGCCTGTCCACTACTATAGCCAGGTGCAGGGTTGCCAACAATATCAATCGAACGAAAAATATTGAAGTGGTTGATTACCTGAGGTCCCGAGGTTTTCTTGATCGTGACTAATTCACTCAAAGCCACCATCTGGTTGTCCTGAGAACGGACATAAATTTGTCCAATATCTGAGGGAGCGCTACGAAACTGTGCATCTGCCTGCACATAGATTTGGTAATAGCGTTGGCCAAAGGAAAACTGGTTCACAAAACTAGAACCCAGATAGGTTCCTAGAGTAGCCATAGCATCGTTGAAATTGACATTGAGGGATTGCAGGCGATCGCGGTCAATCTTAATCTCTAACTGAGGAGCACTGGGTGGGGTGGGGGAAAAAATATTTCTTCCTCCAATGACTGGATTGGTTCTGGCTTCGTCAACGATTGAGTTGGCATTAGCGACAAACTGATCGAAGGTCAACTTACCACCGGTACTATCCAGAAATTGCATCTCACTGCCGCCAAATCTGCCTAGCCCAAGTATGGCAGGTATATTCAAGGCCGTAACCCTTGCATCCGTAATCGATGCCAAATCTCGATTTACGCGCTCCAACAGACCATCAATTTGCTGTTCGGGCTTTGTGCGCTGATCCCATGGTTTGAGCGAAACATATAGAGAGCCAGCGTTGGGGATACTTCCCCTGTTGCTGAAACCTGACACAACGGTGACGTATTCAATTTCGTCGTATGTTTTCAATTTTTGCCAAATCTGGTCTGCCACCTTATTGGTATAGCTAAGGGAAGCACCAGGAGGACCATTAATAATCCCCAGAAATACCCCCTGATCTTCTTGGGGGACAAATCCAGTCGGTAGAGTCTGAAACAAAAATATGGTCGTGGCAATCAGAAGTCCAAAACCGACCAACATAAGGTAACGGATACGAATTAGGAATGTTACCAAAGTAATGTAGCGTTCTTTGAACCAATCAAATCCTCGGTTAAAGGCATTAAAAAACCCGCCTAGGAACCCAGTCTTTTCTCCATGGGCATGGGGGAGCATCACAAGGCCCCCAATACTGGGGTTGAAAGTGAGACCATTAAAGGCGGAGACCACCAGCGCAAAGGCAATGATCAGGGCAAACTGCTTGTAAATGATCCCAGTAGTACCAGGGAAAAAAGCTACGGGCACAAATACCGCCATCAGCACCAGAGTGGTGCCGACGATCGCTCGTGTCAACACTTGCATGACATCAAAGGCTGCTTGTCGGGGCGAAATACCCGGGCTACTGTCCAGCTTTTCGACAATGGCTTCGACAACCACAATACCATCGTCCACCAACATTCCTGTACCCAGGATCAGACCCAATAGGGTAAGGGTATTGAGTGAAAAGCCAGAGATATAGGCGATCGCCAAAGATCCCACCAGTGCTACGGGCATGGAAATAACGGGAACCACCAGGGCTCGCCAATCCTGGAGGAAGATGTAGATCACAATCACCACCAGAAGGACCGCTTTCAATAACGTAAATATCACTTCAGTAGTGGCCTGATTCACAAATAGGGTAGTGTCAAAAACTGGAGCAGCCACTAACCCTGGTGGAAAATTTTGCTTCAACTCAGCTAGTTTTTGTTTGACTGCAGCAGCAACAACCAGGGCATTGGCATCTGACTCTTGAAAAATCAGCATTGTCATTCCCTGGTGACCATTGGTAAAGGAGGCAGTGTTGTAGTTCTGCGATCCCAATTCAGCCCGTCCGACATCTTTCAACTTGACCAAGTCACCATTAGGCTGGACTTTTAGCACGATATTTTCAAAATCCTTGACACTCGTTAGCTGGGTTGCCGATGGGATAGTGAACACGAAGGTTTGATCGTTAGCGGTAGGGGATTGTCCAATCCCCCCCAAACCAATGAGAGGGTTTTGCTCTTGTATTCTGCGGGTTACATCTTGAGAGGTTAAGCCCCGCCCCGCCAACGCCTTGGGGTCGAGCCAGATCCGCATAGCATAGAGGAGCTCACCACCACTTAAGACTTGAGAAATGCCTGGAATCCGGGTGATTTGATCCTTGATTTGGAGATCGACGTAGTTACTAATAAATTTGGGATCGAGGGAGTCATCGGGGGAATAGATGCCAATGCCCAAAAGGATCGCAGGAGAGGTTTTCTCCACTCTCACGCCCAGTTGTTGCACCTGAACTGGCAGCAGAGGAGAGGCAATTCCTACCCGGTTTTGCACGTCTACTTGGGCCAGATTCTGATCTTGGTCGGGTCTAAAATAGGCAGTAATGAGCGATAACCCCGTAGCCGTGCTATTGGAGGTCATGTACTGCATGTTGCTAGCCCCGTTGATCTGCCGCTCTAGAGGCGTGGTAACGGTATTTTCCACCGTAACCGCATCCCCTCCAGTCAGGCTGGCCGCCACCTGGATCGTCACCGGCGTCAGGGGCGGCAGATAGCTGATTGGCAATAGAGGGATACAAATGGCCCCCACCAACACGATCAACAGGGTGCAAACCGTTGCCAGTACGGGGCGCTTAATAAAATTGTTGGAGAACGATAGTAACATCTATGTAGGTGCGCTCCTAAGATTCCGATCGGATCGGGGTACCATTCCTCAGGTTGAGGATGTTCGATACGGCGATCGTATCACCGGGCTTTAGACCCTCGATCACCTGGTAGTTCTGCCCTTGAATCTCACCCACTTTGATGAGTCGCTGACAGACGATCAGATCGCCGACGATGGGTGGTTCTCCTTCTCGGCAAGGGGTTTTCTGGGCGACAAAGACAAAAGCCTGACCGCTGATCTGTGAAACTGCTGTAACAGGAATTAAAATCCCCGCTTGACGATTCCAGGTCACTCTTGCCCTGACGTTCTGATTGTCCCGCAACTTGCCATTGGGGTTGGGAAAACGGGCACGGGTGGTGATGGATTGGGCAGAATTGTTGACGACAGGGGAAATAAAAGCAATACTGCCTTCTGACGATAACACTTCATTAGATTTGGGGTCTATCAGAAATACGGACACCCCCCGTCGCAATTGGTTGGCGTAGGTCGTCGGTACTGGAATAACCAGATCGAAGAAATCATTCTGATTAATCGTCGTTAAAACTTGTCCAGTGGTGATATAGTCCCCAACCTGAACATTGAAATTCCCAATCACGCCATTAATAGGGGAGCTAATCTGCTTGAACTGATAGGGCACCAGAGCACTTTTTACTTGAGTCTTAGCATTATGAAGATTGGCCTGAGCCTGATTGACAGCCGCTCTGCTCGCTCGAATTGCTTTATCCTGAGCCTTGAGTTGGGCAATGTTAATATCGACTCTTTTAGTTTTCTCATCCAAAGAGACTTGAGGCGCAACCCCTTCATCGACCAGCGTCTTAGCCCGCTTGAAGTTAGTCTGATTAAACTCCAACTCAGACACAAGTGTTCCCCGTTGAGCAATGGTCTGTTCCAAATTCGCTTCGGCTGATTTCAGAGCCATTTCGGCGGCATTAACTTGGGCGTTCACGCCTGCTAGTTGGGAAGCAGTTTGAGCGGGTTCCAGTCGAAAAAGCAGTTCTCCCTGCTGTACCTGCTGTCCGAAAGTCACGGGAATCTCAGTAATTTTTCCCTCGATCTGGGTTCTTAGCTGCACCTTTTTGACAGCCTCCAAATTACCGACAAACTCCGTGGTATCTTCTAGCACACCCGCATCTAACCGTTGTAGTTTTACCGGTATAGCTTGAGGACTTCTAACCACAGGCTGTTTATCTGCACATCCCC
Organism: Rhizobium sp. Q54; assembly: GCA_943367755.1. GTDB lineage: Bacteria > Cyanobacteriota > Cyanobacteriia > Pseudanabaenales > Pseudanabaenaceae > PCC-6802. The sequence goes on from CALRKB020000023.1 coordinate 11,532, forward strand.
CTAAACTGAATAAAATCAGTACTCCAAAAAGGAATCCACTGCCACTCCAAGAGCCACCAGATGGCAATAATACTCTATTGTTGCAATATTTCATCATTATTACAATTAGATCACAAGGGAAATTGGTTTTACCGAACCTAGTATGTAAAAACTAAGTTGACAGCTTAAAAAGGGGCAAAATGACGGATTGAGGTAGCTGAATTGATACTAATTTAGCATAGCAAGTTCGGTATAGACAACTTATTGCCACAGTCTACCAGAACTTCTCATTATGGCAATCGACTTCAAAATGAGGATTGCTGAGCAAAATCTGATGTGCTTATTTCTACCACAATGCTCTAATGGGTTGAGAGGTGAAGCGTAAAACGCCCGACCCTTGAGCAGTTTGATAAAAGATTTGCAACCCCTGGTCATTCACCTCATACCGCTGAGCACCTTGTAATGCCTTGAGATATTTCGCTTCCTGATCCATATAAGGCGTTTCGCACGCTTTAAACGTGGAGGTAAGGGGGTCAATAGTTAGTTGATTACCCTGTGTTTTGAAGCCTCCCATAAAGCGATTGCATCCGCCCGAGCCAGAGAGGCGATCGCCCGAAAAGTCTGCGGTCAGTTCCTGTGAGAGCAGCATCGGAGTGGGAGCAGCATCCTCTGAAATGTTTGCCAATCGCCAATTCCCTTCAATTGAGGGAGACGTTTGAGCTATCTGAATGAGTTGTGTTTTGTGAGGAAGTTGCTGTGCGAGGACAGGGGTTGCGATGGAGTTCACTCGCGCGTCAAATACTGTAACTTGGCAGGTGCCGTTAATATTGTTGGGTACTCGCAGAGTGGCTGAAATCGGGCCGTTAACTGTTAGGAACTGCTGCTGAGCCTGAATGGTACAGGCTTTGCGGGCACACCTCATTTGAAATTCTTTATTATTGATTTGAGCAGTGGCATGGGGCACTAATGTTAGACCCATTGCGCCTGCAAGACTGGTAAATCCGACTAAAACCCGAATTTGCTTACACATAATTCCTCACTAAATGATTCAAATAAACTGGCTCTGCAATCCTGATGAACCCAAAAATGGTTGAGTAGACATTCCCGAAAATTGGGTTGAGAAGCGAAATAAATCCCCGGCATTAAAGCCCTGTTGAATTTCTTTTTGGCTCAACCCGACGGATGCGGAGGTGATGTACAGATCCGTCAAATGGCTGCCCCCAAATGTAACACTAGTTGGACGTTGAACTGGTAGTGTTACGCGTAAGATTTCCTGCCCAGTTGCATTGAAGCAAGCAATACCCCAGCCATTCCACAGCGCAGACCAGAGATTTCCCTGCCCATCGATCGCTAGCCCATCGGGTTCTAGAATTTCGTCGCTCAGATCAATCAATACGCGGCGATCGTTAATGGCTCCAGTTTCCACCTCAAAGTCATAAGCATAAATTTTCCGTTGGGCGGAGTCAGTCAAATAAAACGTTGTACCATCGGGACTCCAGCCCAATCCGTTGGAGATTGTTAATCCTCTTTCCATGACCTGTAGAGAACCATCTGGATCGTAACGATACAATTCTGCCTGCCCTGACGCTTCGCTAATGGAACCGATCCAGAAACGCCCCTGGGAATCACATTTGCCATCATTAAAGCGGGTGTTGGGATGGGGAAATTCTGCCTGGCACAAGGGTGTAACTTTACCAGTTACGGTACTGAGGAAGGCAATGCGATCTCCTAGTGCAATCAGTAAGCGATCTCTACCTGCCAGTACAATTGCGCTGACCACATCACCCGTATCGAAATAGATATCACTCCCAGTTACTGGGTCAAACTGGTGAACCCGATGATTGTAAACATCGACCCAGTAAAGTTTCTGGTGATCGGCATCCCACACAGGGCATTCGCCTAAGCGGGCGCGGGCAGGAAGCACATTTTCAATCAACGGTTGATTCATAGGATTATCGCCAACGACCATTGTTATAAATTTCATTATCCTAAAGCGCTAGTCAAAACTATGCACTTTTAGTGCAAGGCTTTAGCTGCTACACATTTCTAAAGTAGTTGCTACTCCCTTAGTATCGATGCCCTTAAATTTGCAGAAAATTGCACCTATGCCGACCATGCTTCGCGAAAATCAGCATAGAGGGTCAGTCCACCATCAATAAATAACGTTTGCCCCGTAATATACGAGGCATCATCAGAAGCAAGAAATGCTACTCCTGCCGCCATCTCTTCGGCAGTCCCCGATCGCGCCATAGGAATATGGCTCTCGACCATAGCTTTTTTCTCGGGATGATCGATCCAATCTTGGTTGATGGGTGTGATGGTGGCTCCAGGGGCGATCGCATTGACCCGAATACCCCGCGCAGCATATTCCAACGCTAATGTTTTGGTCAAATTTTCCATTCCACCCTTGCTAATAGAATAGCTGGCATACAACGGGCGAGGAATAATTTCATGAACACTAGAGACGTTAATAATGATTCCAGCGCGATTTTGACTCAAGCAATGCTTAATCATTTCCCTAGCACATAGAAATGAGCCACGTAGATTGATCGACAAGATATTATCAAAATCTTTTGCTGTCACTTCATGAGAAGGGCATTCTTTTTGAATACCAGCATTATTGACTAAAATATCGAGACTACCGAATGTTTCAATCGTCTGATTAAACATGTTTAGAATGTCTTCTTCCTTGGAGACATCGCCCTGAATGATCAGCGATCGCACATTAGATTTTTGGCAGGCAGTCTGCATTGCTAGCTCTGAGGTATCTTCGGCTTCTTGAGCACTTTTACGATAGTTGATTACCACATTGCAGCCTTCTTGGGCGAGACGGATGGCGATCGCTTGCCCAATTCCCGAACTCGCTCCCGTAATCAAGGCAGTCTTTCCAGCTAGTCCTTTCATAGTTGCCACTCTTAGAATTAGTTCTTAAATAAGTTTAAGTTGAATTAGGTTGTGAAGCCAATAATTGCTGGCAATAAAGCACCTACAATTAAGCCGTAACGTAATCGCATAGATGCACCTCTATTGTGGGTTTGGGATGTCTGTAATTGCACCTAGATTCAGGGCTAATTAATGGGAACGATAGTTTCTCTGAGGGGTAGGCGATCGCCTTTGTATCCATGTCCATAAGAAAGTTGGGTTCATCGTTTGGCAAGGGTTATCTCCTGATTAGCTGATTGAATTCTTATAAATCTTCCCATCCTTCATAATCACTTTGAAGTTCTGAGCCGGATTCTCGATTAGCTTGATATTCTCCAGTGGATCGCCGTCCACCAGCAGCAAGTCGGCAAGTGCGCCTTCTTCAACAACTCCCAATTTACCTGGATAGGGATTGCGAGGACCAGATAAGGCAAGTAATTCGGCATTGTTGCTGGTTGCCATTTTCAGCACTTCAAAGGGGGTATACCAGCGCACCAGTTTTGCAAGCTGTGCGCCTTGCCGAGTGGCTAACTTGGCATCAAATAACGTATCGGTACCCCAGGCAGTCTTGAGATTATATTTCTTCGCCAATTTATAGGCAGTGTCAGTACCATTGGTCACTTGCAATTGTTTGATGCGATTGGGCGATCCTTCGGCAGACGGAATCGCATCCTCATCGTCGAGAAACGGTTGCATACTCAGCCAGATTCCTTTTTCAGCCATGATCTTTGCGGTCGCTTCGTCCATCAATTGACCGTGTTCGATGCACTTGACCCCAGCACGGACAGCTGTCTGAATGGCGATCGGCGTGTAAGCATGAACCGTCACGTAGGTGTTCCAGTTTGCTGCGGCTTCGACAGCGGCGTGAAATTCTGGTTCCGTATACTGGCTGACATCCAGGGGGTCGTAGTCCGATGATACACCGCCACCTGCCGCCAGTTTAATCTGAGTCGCCCCCTGCATCAATTGTTCGCGAGTCCTGCGCAAAACCTCATCCACACCGTCCGCGATCGCACCCACGCCAAACACTTCGCCGCGACTGAGTGGTGTAGTAGCCGATCTTGGTAGTTCCTTGAGCGATCGGAAGTCACCATGTCCGCTCGTCTGTGAGATCATCGCACCCGAAGGGTAGATGCGCGGGCCTACGATCGCACCCTTATCAACTAACTTTTTCAACTCGAACACGGGTCCTGCCATATCACGGGCGCTGGTAAATCCACGCAGCAGCATTTCTTTCGCTGCGGTTTGTGCAGTCTTAAATATAGTTTCAGGCGTGGTGTTGGGAGAGAGTAGGTCTTCTTTGCTGGTGACCGCCATAAACAGGTGCGTATGGTTATCGATCAGCCCTGGCATCAGGACGCGACCTCCACCGTTAATGCGGGTTAAGCCAGCATCCGATGGCGCAGCAATAGACGCTGTCGAAATCTTTTGGATTTTGTTATTGACCACTAGCACGTTGGACGGGGCAGACAGTTGTGCCGCAGTACCGTTAAAAATTCGCACATTTTCAAACAGAGTACTGGTGGACTGAAGATTCTGAGCACTAGTAGGTGCAGGATTCTGAGCAAAGCCTATTAGTGCTATCAGTCCGATAATTGCTAGCACTACAGCCCCAAATAGAACTGGGTATCGAAATCGCATATTTTAATATCCTCACGTATGAATTGTTGGAAGTCATTATGCGCTTCGCTGCTCCTCTGCCCAAACAGGGAAAGTGGAAAGAGCGATCACCACGAACAGCGTAAGCAAACTGCCAGGGGGTAAGGATTGCCGAAACGAGTATTTGCTAAGCTCTTTTGCGCGGCGGGATGCATCGTGAAAGGAATCGCTGCAGTAATAATTGAAACCCTTTTTTAAAGACTGACCGCTTTTTACTTGCATTTAACTTTTGCTGATATTCAGGTTCAGGTAAACTACAGATATCTCGACAATTTCATTATTGTGTCTTATTTTTACCAAAAAAGCTACATAATATTCGATAGGGATAATAAGAGCGAATAATTACCAGTAGTAGAACACTAGAAATTAAAACCCAGTAAATGATATGCAACCATTCTCCGAACCTTCTGAAAAGCCGCCCTATAATCTTAACAACGAACTGGCAAAAGAACGTACTCGTGCGGCTGCCGATCGCACCTTGATGGCGTGGATTCGCACCTCTCTCTCCCTGATTGGCTTTGGTTTTGGTATTCCCACTATTGTCAGAACAATTGAATCAACTCGTGTTGGCGAACATATCGATCCGCACCGCTTTTCTACCATCGTGGGATTGTCCTTCATCAGCGTGGGGATTTTTGGCATGGCCGCTGCATTAAAAGAACACCACCGCATGTTGAAGCGGCTTCAGAAAGATCGCTATAACTACGAAAGTTCAAACACGGCTGAAATTGTCGGAGTATCTCTACTTTTAATCGGTGCGATCAGTTTTCTTGGAGTTATGCTCAGGGCAATCTATCTCTAAATCGCCACTGTCCGAACAACTTTTACTTTCTAAATTAAACTAACGATGGAATTCCTCGAAAAGAGCCTTTCCGCATTAGCAGGGTTTCTCAAACTGATTCTCGAAGGAACTTCAATTCTGTGCATTTTACTGGGACTGCTCCAGGCTTTGCAACAAATGTTGGTGTCAACCCGGCGATCGCACAAGCTAGCATCTTCTATTACTTTTACTGACTTTCGCATCAGGTTTGGGGCATGGCTGCTATTAGCCCTGGAATTTCAGTTGGCTGCCGATATCGTCAACACGACTGTTGCTCCATCGTTTGAGGCGCTTGGGAAATTGGGGGCGATCGCCGTTGTTCGCACCTTCCTCAATTACTTTTTAAATAGAGAACTAACAGAAACCCTGGAAAGCAAGAAACGACTAAATGCAGAACCTGATGTTGGCGATCGCGAATAAGAAATCACAACTGATGTGGGAACTGATGGACTTAACGCTGGCGATCGCGATTCTGTAACTTTTTATTGCAGGGGATTTTGCCGCTCACAAATTCCTCATACATTTCATGTCATAATCACTTGGGGGGCAATGTCAAAGTTTGATACTACCCACGTAAGCATAAGAAATACTAGTTAACCAATTACATTGGAGATATATCCATGACGAACGGTCAGCCAAACATTCTGATTATCTGGGGGGATGACATCGGTCAGTCTAACCTCAGTTGTTATTCCCACGGCTTGATGGGCTATAAAACCCCTAACATCGATCGCATCGCCAAAGAAGGGATACTGTTTACGGATTACTACGGCGAGCAGAGCTGTACGGCTGGGCGATCGGCTTTTATCATGGGTCAATGTGTCTTCCGTACTGGCTTGAGTAAGGTGGGGATGCCTGGGGCTACCTTGGGGATGCGCGATGAAGATCCCACCATTGCCGAGTTGCTGAAGCCGTTGGGATATGCCACTGGCCAATTTGGCAAGAATCACCTGGGCGATAAAGACGAAATGCTGCCCACCAAACATGGGTTTGACGAGTTTTTTGGCAATCTCTATCACTTGAATGCAGAAGAAGAACCAGAACTAAGAGACTATCCTCCCGCCGCCGACTTTCCTAACTTCAGAAAAAATTTCGGTCCCCGTGGTGTTCTCCATTGTCATGCCAATCCAGACGGAACTCAAACGATTGTTGACACTGGTGCGCTGACGAAAAAGCGGATGGAAACCATTGATGATGAAGTTCTTTTCAAAGCCAAGGATTTCATCGATCGCCAAGTGAAAGCAGGTGTACCCTTCTTTGCTTGGGTCAACGCAACCCACATGCATTTCCGTACCCATCCTAAGCCTGAAAGTATCGGCCAGTCTGGTCGCTGGCAGTCGGAATACCACGACGTGATGATCGATCACGACAAGTTCGTGGGCGAGTTGCTAGATTATCTGGATGCCCTCGGCATTACCGACAACACGATCGTGCAGTACTCAACCGATAACGGTCCCCACAGAAACTCTTGGCCAGATGCTGGCATGACTCCATTTCGGAGTGAAAAGAATACGAACTGGGAGGGAGCCTTCCGCATACCTGCTCTGTTGCGCTGGCCCGGAGTAATTGCACCAGGTAGCATCTGTAATGAAATTGTCAGTCACCTGGATATGTTGCCGACTATAGTAGCGGCGGCGGGCGATCCTGACATTAAAGAAAAACTGCTCAAGGGTCACCAAGCAGGCAATAAGACGTTCAAGGTGCATCTTGACGGCTACAACCTAGTGCCGTACCTGAAGGGTGAGGTGAAGAAAAGCCCACGTGTTGAGTTCTTTTACTTCAGCGACGATGGCGACCTGATGGCGTTGCGCTATGACAACTGGAAGACAGTTTTCATGGAACAGCGAGAAAAAGGCACTTGTCAAATCTGGGCAGAACCCTTTGTCGTACTGCGGGTGCCGAAGTTGTTTAACCTGCGTACCGATCCCTACGAGTATGCCGATATCACCTCAAATACCTACTGGGATTGGATGTTCGACCACATTCCTTTAGTGCTGGGAGCTCAGCCTTTAGTGGCTGAATTCTTATCCACCTTCCTAGAGTTTCCCCCTCGCCAGAAGGCGGCAAGCTTCACGGTTGACCAGGTGATGGAGAAGATCATGGCGGGTATTAGTAGCCATTAGAGGTTGCCAAGTCTTTTTAACTATAGGGAAAGGTATCTGCTATCACTGGTAGATACCTTTCTCTCTAACTGAAGACCAGTTTTTTGACACTCCCCGCACTGAAGTGACGGGGATTCCTGATTCAGCGAGATAAATTTCTCGGATAAACCCTCATGACAACCATCGCAAATTTTACCCGCCGTAAATTTCTCAGGAGAACCCTCATGACAACCGCCGCTATTGCTTCGCTCGATGCCTTGAAAGCCGTCGCCGCAACTCCAGGTAAACGGGTATTCACCATCCTGCATACCAACGACATGCACTCTAACTTGATCGGCTTATCACCCTTCACCGACTACACGCCAATGAGTCTGAATGATGATGCCACCAGAGGCGGCTATTCGCGACTGGGAACGTTGATTGCCCAGAGGAAAAAAGAACTCGGTCAATTGGGGGCAGTACTGGTGCTGGATGCGGGTGACTTTAGCATGGGTACGGCTGTGGCAGCGGCAACGAGGGAACTTGGGGCAGAACTGCAACTAATGTCGCGAATGGGTTACGATGCGACGACTTTTGGCAATCATGAGTTCGATCTGGGACCCGATGGTTTGGGTAGCGCGATCGCCAAAGCTGCGGAAGCTGGATTTGTCCCCGCTGTGATAGTTTCTAACACTAATCTCAGTGCCGATGAACCTCGATTAGCTACGCTCAAGCAGTTAGCATCGGAAAACATTCTGCGTCCCTATCAGGTGATTGAGCGCGGTGGGTTACGCTTCGGCATTATCGGCATAATTGGCTACGACGCTTTTAAGTATGCCACCGATCCAGGGGGTGTCACCTTCGATGACCCGATCGCCACTGCTCAAAAGACTGCCGAACTATTACGCGATCGCGAAAAGGTAGATGTGGTGATTGTGCTGAGTCATGGGGGTGCGATCAAAGCTAAAGATGGGAATTCTTATGTTGGCGAAGATGTCAACTTGCTAAAGGCAGTTCCTAGTATTGACATTGTGATTGGCGGACATACCCACACCGCCCTCACCAAACCGCTGCTAGTAGACGGTAGACCTGCGGTGCAAACGGGCAAATATGGAGAAAATCTCGGCGAGTTGGTGATTAGTCTGGAAGGTGGGAAAGTCAAGGTCGAGTCCTATCGTTTAATTCCCGTAGATGACACGGTGATGGGCGATCGCACCATCCAGCAAGAAGTCGATCTCTTCCTGAAGGAATCCAGCCAAATTGTATTTGCGTCACGTGGCTACAGCGTGACACAGCCCTTGGCAGTGGTTTCCGAAGATTGGCCGATGAACTACAAAGATATTGAGTCAGGTACGCCACTGGCAAACTTGGTTACGGATGCGTTTCGCAAAGCCACGGGAGCCGATATTGCCTGCACGGGGAATGGCACGATTCGGGCTGCTTTAATCAAGGGCAATTCAGGAATTCAAACGGTCTACGATGTGTTTTCTCTTGCTCCGTTGGGCAGCGGCATTGTCGATCCCACGGCAGGGAGTGCCATGGTGCAGGCTTACTTCACGGGACGCGAACTCAAGAATATGCTGGAGTTTTTCTTGATTGATGACCCTAACCATCCCGGTGAATATTTCCCAAGGGTATCGGGGATGCGCTTATTCTACGATCCATCCCGTCCCAAATTTGCTCAAATCACCGCGATCGAATTGGGCGATTTAGCCAGGGGCTATAGTCCGATCGATATTTCCGAAAGTGCCTCCAGGCTATACAGTTTCACCTGTAGTCTCTATGTTGGAGTCATTATTGCAGCCCTTCCCAGACTCAGCAAAGGCGCAGTACAACTGGTTCCCAAAAAGGCAGACGGCACGCCGATCGAGACTCGGACGGATGCGGTGGTTGATCCCCGCGAATCTTCTGGACCCTACGTTATCCATGGTAGCGGCGGCTCGCTGGAAACCGACAGTGCCGTTACCAGTGCCGCTCATAAGGAAGTGAAAGAGTGGCAAGCGATTATGGATTATCTGATCAGCCTGCCCAACAAAAACAAAGATGGCATCTCAATCCTAGAGAAGGACGATCGCACCAGAGAAGTTCGCGCGATCAAGGTCTAAGAGCGTGCTTGAGAAGTCAATACGCGCAAAATTTTCAGTGTTCTCGCCCCCTAAATCCCCCAATTCTGGGGGACTTAAATCTGGTTCCCCCCAATTCTGGGGGGCTAGGGGGGCGAAAATTACAATTCTTAAATGGTTTCTAACTGAAGACCAGTTTTATAAACCGACTTGCTTAGATCTAGGAATTAGTATGGCTAAAATCCTCAATTTTCTCAAGAAGGAATTCTTGGAAGTACTTCCCGCAGTAATTTTCTTCTTTATTGCCTTTCACTTGATTGCTCTTACAGAGTCCCTGATTTTGCGTGAGTATGGAGTTCCCGTTTCAACCACGGTACTGGTTACTGTCAGCGCTCTTGTAATCGGAAAGGCGATTTTGATCGCGGATAAGCTTCCATTTATCAACCGATTTCCCAACAAACCCCTAATTTACAATATTGCTTGGAAGACGTTTATTTATCTACTGATTGCTCTATTCTTTCGGTATTTAGAGGCACTTATCCCGAGGCTATTTAAATACCAAAGTTGGAGTCTTGCCCACCAGCATCTGCAACAGGAAATAGTTTGGCCGCACTTTTGGGCGGTTCAAATTTGGCTCCTGATGCTTTTATTGGGTTACTCAATTGGGAGGGAAATCGTGAGGGCAATGGGAAAACGTAAGATATTAGAGATGTTTTTTGGAGTCCAAAAGATCGATTCGATCTCTAGAAATGAGGATTTAGGCTTTTAGTGACTACTTTTATCGAACCGATTCTGATTGTGACTGGGTTGGCAACGATGGGGGCGATCGCCCGCTTCCTGCTACCCCAATTTGGACTCAAACTCTTGCTGGGGATTGAGACAACGGAACCGAGCATCCTCTTGCTGGCAAGGCATTGGGGATTATTGCTCTTTCTGGTGGGGGCATTGCTGGTCTACAGCGCAGTTGCTCCCGCTATTCGTTTACCCGTCACGATCGTGGCGATCACGGAAAAAGTGGCGATCACTGCTCTGCTTTTGTTTGGTCTGAAGCCAAAACCTCGGCTGGCAAACCTGGCAGCATGGTTCGATGCTGGCTGCGTCGTTCTATACCTGCTAAACTTGGCTGGGCTATAAAGCGTGAGGGAGGCAGAAAACCCAGGCACAAGGAAAAGAGTGGCAGGAAGGGAGGTGGACAATCTGTGTAAACCAAAACCACGCAGGCCAAAACCATAAAAACACAATCAACACTGTAGACTATGCAAACCACAACCCTTTATGAACAGGACTTCTACGCCTGGACTCAGCGCCAAATAGAGCTGCTGCAAGCCCGGCAGTGGAACCAAGTGGATATTGAAAACTTGATCGAGGAGTTGGATGCGTTGGGCAAGCAACAGCGCCAAGAGTTACGCAACCGTCTGGGAGTGCTCCTGGGGCATCTCCTCAAGTGGCGCTATCAACCTGAAGGCCGATCGCGTTCCTGGACAGGGACAATCCGAGAGCAGCGGCGGCGAATTAAAGAACATCTGGTAGATAACCCCAGTCTAAAGCCCTATCTCTCTGAAGCCATCAAGCGGGGCTATCAGGATGGTCTGGACCTGATGGAGAAAGAAACTCCCCTTAACCCCAAGCATCTGCCTCAATCATGTCCCTTCTCCGAAGCTGAGATTTTCGACGATCCGGTGGAGATGGAGGAATAGTCGATAAAAACTTATTGCATATTTTCTAAAGTTTCTACAAGTACCTTATCGCCTAAATGAATCTTTATCAGCCCAAGTCGAGGATATTCTAAATCAAGAATAATATATGTGATTGCAGATATAGTCACGCAGAATACGACCATATAGAGTAACGGTCTCCTTTGATTGACGGACATACTTTGACCAACCAAAAAAGCTGAAGCCAAAGCAAGAATAAATAATAAAATGTAAACAATTATCGGTGGATGGGTACGGTTCGCTTGCAACCGTTCATTAGCAACATCAATCACGTCATTGGTGGAGCTTAGAACTAGGGTCATGATTCCAGGGTTTTTATCTAGTAGAACAGCAGCATTCGCAATTCCCCAGATTTGAGCCTGTAATTTTAGACCTTGGCGGAAGTAAGAATCAGATAGCGGCCGATTTTCATAATTCTCAAATAGATTGATGCGGGATTGAAGATACTCTCTGTAAAGTGGGCGCAACTTATCTCGATCGTTCTTTGGTAGTAAGTCAAGCCTGAGGTAGGCAGTACCAATGGCATTTGCCTCTTTTAAAACCAGGTTAGTTCGATTCTCATAGCGGGTTAACGTTCCCGTAAAAGTGAAAGCTAAAATTAAACCTAAAATACCAAAAATAGAACTCTCAACTGCACCAGACCCTTCGGATTTACCTTCTGGATACTTTTTTAGTCTGCGCTTACCCATCCTATAGCCAGTTTCAATGCTTCCAGCCATACCTAAGCAGAGTAATGTTGTCGATATGAGTGCTACAGCTACAAATTCCATAATTTATCAAAATAAATGTGATACTGATTATAACTAGCTTCGGCAACTAAGATTTTGTGGCTACCGCTATAAAGTGGGACAATCTGTGCAGACCAAAACCATCAAAACACAATCAGCGTAAAGTTTAAAACCGAACTGCCATGAATACACCAATCGAACGATCGAACCTGTTTGGCACCCAATCGCTATCAACGCCCTATGGCCCCATGGCGATCGACAATTCCTACCCGACTGACGACACGATCGAGTTGCTGTTCGACCAGCGCGATCGCCAACGCGCATCAGAAATTTATCTCTGGGCATTGCCACTAATGCAGTTTCAGGTATGGAAGAACGAGCAGGAGCGCGTCTATGGAGCTAAAGGCACTGATTTCGTTATTTACGATAGTTTCAACGAAAAAGGCGGCATAACGACTGGAAATGCCACTACACCCTACATCATTACTCTGTTCGACCTCTCTGAAACTGGCGCGATCGTCGTCGATTTTCCGGCGGGGATATTTGCCGGAGGCGTTCTTGATTGGTGGCATCATCCGACCTGCGATTTGGGCATCACTGGTCCAGACCAGGGTAAGGGCGCAAAATACCTGATTATCAGTCCCCTGGACGACCCCAAGCTGTATGAAGGCTCGGAGTATTTAGTTTTTCGGTCGCCTACTAACAAAATCGTACTTGGTACTCGCGTTCTGGCACCAGGAGCAGAGGCACTAGATGCATTCAAGCAGTCGCTAAAAGTTTATCCTCTGGGCAGCACCCCACAACCTGCCCATTTCATTTCAGGGCTGGACAAACCATGGGCGCAAACTCCACCCGTTGGACTTGATTACTTCAAGATTTTGCATCAAGCAATTCAGAATGAACCAGTTGCCGATCGCGACAAAGCGTTCATGGCGTATCTCAGCTATTTTGGTATTGAAGATGGTAAGCCCTTTAATCCCGACGATCGCCTTTCAACACTGCTGGCTCAGGGTGCAAACATTGGCGAACTCCTTGCCCGTGCCAATATCATGGAGCCAGACTTTACCAAACCCTATTGGGAAGATACTTTCTGGTATCGGTTGATTGATTTCCCGATCGCACAGGAAGATGAGACAAGACTTTACCTGGACGAGCGATCGGCTTGGTTCTATGAGGCTATCACAACGACAAAAGGGATGAAGACGGAAACCCCCGGCGTTGGACAGATCTACCTGAGCACCAAGAGGGACAAGTATGGACAGGTGCTGCGGGGTTGTGAAACCTATCGGCTAACGGTGCTACCCAATGCCCCGATGGAGCAATTCTGGGCAATAACTATCTATGCCGAGCACAGTAGGATCTTTGTTCGCACAAATCAGATGAACGTCAATCTGGATTCGCGCAACGTTCAGCTTCAGACGAATGCCGATGGATCGGTTGACATCTACTTCGGCCCCAACACGGCGAAGATTCCCGCTGGAATGGAAAGTAATTGGATCGCCACTAATCCCGATGAGGGCTGGTTTCCCTATTTCCGTCTTTATGCTCCCAAGCAGGCATTTTTTGATAAGAGCTGGGCACTTGGGGATATTGAGCGAGTGAGTTAGACCGTAAACTTTGCAAACTTCATCGCGTTAATCTGAGACAGCGTGACCATTATCAAGTCAATTAAATCAAAAATAGAAGGAGCTTATGTTATGAGAAACAGTCAAGATACCTTTGAGAACTACATCAAGGAATACCCAAACCAAGAACAGGTGAAAATGATGAAAGCTTGGCTTGCTAAAAATGAAAAGGGCACGTTTCAATTCTCAGGGCTTGTCGATCCAACTGACGATACCGTCGTAACACCTCAGGCAACAGTGGATTATGGATATAACTGGTTCAGCCTTTCGGAAGGCTGCGCCATCGTCCGAACCTCCAAATACGATAAGTTTTTTTCCGTTTCAATCTTCGACATGAAACACAATGTTCCTGCAGTCATTGTAAGTCCTGAAAAACCGATTTTACTCATTCGCCCCGGTCAGTCCCTTCCTGAAGGAGATTTTCACGTTGTCAACCTGGAAACTGACCAGGGACTGGTATTCACCCGCATGGTCGTCGTTGACAACATGGAAGAAGTCCGACAACTGAGCAAATCAATCACAATGGAGGGTGGTAAGGGTGATATGCATAGAGATGTGCAACGATTCTCTGCTGACATTGAGAAGGCAGCAATAGCTATCATCTCTGCTGCGATTCCCCATATAAATCCAGACATCGCCTTTGGCTATAAATCTGGCGATGTTGGCGATATCACGCTGGCGGCAGCCGTAATGCTCGGACAACTAGGAACGCCATCGGATTCTGTGCGATACGGTACGATTTTGAGCGATGCAAATGGTGAAGCGTTTAATGGCAAGGACACCTACGTTCTGTCTGTCCCCGCTGGCATCGTACATGACAATGGATATTCTTCGATTACAATTTACGGCTCCGACAACAAACTGCTTATCCCGAACGCTAAGAAGATCTACGATAGAACCACCTACACGTCACAGCAAAATGCGGATGGTACTTATACTGTCACGCTCAGTCCTGATGGCGAAGGTTTGAATGGTATTCCGACGGGAAAACCTTTTTATGGCATTCTTAGGGCATACTGTCCAGTTCAAGGGGCGGACATGACTGTAAAAGTTGAGAAGATATAGAGTTTTGACGATCTAGCCCGATAACAGAGGTTTAATATGTCGCGATCGCCAGTGCAATCGAAGTTTTCACGTTCAACCAAACCGCCCGGCAGACCGCCAAGACCCGATATGGTCTGGATTCCTGGCGGTACGTTCCTGATGGGATCGAACGATTTCTATCCCGAAGAAAAGCCGGTGCATCGCGTAACCGTGGATGGCTACTGGATTGATAAATACCAGGTCACGAACAGACAGTTCCAAAAGTTTGTCAAGGCTACTGGCTATGTGACTGTCGCCGAACGTCCGCTGAATCCCGCCGACTATCCCGGTGCCCCACCTGAAAATCTGGTGCCGGGATCGCTGGTTTTTCGCATGACCTCCGGGCCAGTCGATCTGAAGCATATGAGCCAGTGGTGGGTTTGGGTACCGGGAGCCTGCTGGCGTCGTCCGGAGGGTCCAGGTAGTTCGATCGAACAGAGGAAGCAACTGCCAGTGGTACACATTGCCTATGAGGATGCCGAAGCCTATGCTCGATGGGCAGGTGCAGCCTTACCAACGGAAGCCGAATGGGAGTTTGCCGCCAGGGGTGGCCTAGAGAATGCCGCCTTTACCTGGAGAGACGATCCCAAACCGCAGGGCAAGCTCATGGCCAATACCTGGCAGGGCGAGTTTCCCTGGAAGTATCTCAAATCCCATCCCCCCGCTCCCGAACCTGTCGGCTCCTATCCACCCAATGGCTACGGACTTTACGACATGGCGGGTAATGTGTGGGAGTGGACCTGCGACTGGTATACTGATCGGCATACCGAAGATGCTGCCAAGCCTTGCTGCATTCCACATAATCCTCGCGGTGGTTCGATGGCAGACAGTTACGATCCCGTTCAACCACAGTTTTCCATTCCGCGTAAAGTGTTAAAGGGAGGCTCTTATCTCTGTTCGCCAGAGTATTGCGAGCGATATCGTCCATCTGCCCGTCGCCCCCAAATGGTGGATACGGGGATGAGTCATGTGGGATTCCGTTGCGTAGTGCGGGTGAATTCACAACCACAAGAATTAGATCGTCGTAATTATAACGTCAATAATTAAATTGAAGGATGAAATTAGAGGAGTTGCTGCCGCAAATAGAAGCAGATTTAACCCAACGCAATTTCGCCGCTCCTGGCGACAAGGTTCTGGTGATGGGTGGTTTGCCGATGGGCAAGTCTGGCAGCACGAACTTTATCAAAATTCACACGATATAGGGGGCACTGGTTCTGCTGCATGGAAAAAAACGATGAAACGCTCTCAGTGCAGAGATTGCGAGGTCTTGCCTTCAAAATAGCTGCAATTGTTATTTATCGGCATTTCAGGCGATTTATCCCATTGAACGGAACCAGTCCCGGCTCTCAAAAAAGTTCGATCAATCGGCAAGATGGGTTGTTATAGGTATAGCGGTTTTCACTTGAGAAAAAGTAGGAGGTTTGAGGGCGTTGCCCCCAAGGAGGGGTTTCACCCCTTCACCCCATAGATAAAACCTGTTTTCATCTGAAAAGTGCTATACTACGACATTTGGTGGGAAATCGCAATGATTGTAAAGTTATATTCCTGACTTCCTAACTGAACAGTTCCCCCATTTGTTTAAGTCTGGTTTCTAAAAACTTTTTCCCTTGCTTTGCTCCATCTGCGATAAGCCGATGAATGTTTTCTGGAGAGCGATCCAGTTTACTTTCATAGTTCAGGCTTTTTGCCAAATCCTCAGACATTTCGATCATGGGAATATGATAGTCTTTGTCAGGGTCTTCAGGAAAAGATTTGGGGATTTTGAATGGTTCTGTGAGATCGAGTTCCGCCAAAAACTCCTCCTTAAAGGCTCCTCTTAAAAACAGATGATTGAGAAACTCAATTTGATCGAGACTTTGAAATAGGGAGACATTTCCTTCTAGTTCATTGCGGCGATCGGCAATATCATCGGCTTGGACTGGGATCTTATCGGTGGAGGTCGGATTAATCTTAATCACCCAGATTTCATTGGGAATATTCTCGACTCCCACAAAATCACGACGGATCAAAGAACGGAGGGGGGGATTATCAGAAAATAATCCATCCCAGTAGGCCATAGTTTCAATAGTTACAGCCGGAAAAATGTTAGGAACACAGGCAGAAGCGAGGATATGTTCGATTCTAACGGCTTCGTAGCGGGAGTTGAATTTACTCAATTTCCCGGTGAGAATGTTACAAGCCCCTAACAGCAGAATAGGCGGTTCTGGTCTAGGGCCCCAAGCCTTTAGTTCTGAAAAATCAATATGAGCTTCCAGTAATTCATTGAAATCCGTAAATCGTCTCCGTAAACCTATGGTAGCCAAGGAAAACCAAGTTTTGACTAAAGGGGAAGAAGGACTGAAATTATACTGAGGAACGATCCCTTTACTCGCTAATTCCAGCGATTTAATGACAAAATCATTGAAAAGTCTTTCTTGCTCGGTTTGGGCAGTATTGTCCTCCCAAAAATCGAGCACCCGTTTCCAAACAATTTCATCGCCTTTTTTGAGGGCATACCAGATGAAAAAAGCGCAGAGCGCTCCCCCTGAAGTGCCACTTAAACTGACAATATTAAAATAGTCCTGAACTTTGTTCTCAAACAGGGCTTTGAGGACACCAGCCGTGAAAGCAGTTTGGCTGCCTCCTCCCTGACAGGCGATCGCGACTTTAGGTTTCATAATTCGGGTTGCCTTATCGAGTTAAGATAATCGGCTATCCACTTAAGACGGAACCAGGTCGTCTGAGATCTGGAACCAAATTCAATAAGAGGTTGCCAAAAGATCGAAAAGGTGAAAGAAGGGGCGTAAGTAACGTTTAGGCTCATATCGGCAAGCAGGTGAAACGCATGAAAAATTTGTATTTTGCAACTGCAAAGATCTCAAAGGAGAAACTCAGTTGACATAAACCATGCCAGATCGACTGACATTGAGCGCTCCATCTCCAGGAGTGACGCTGTTGAGTGGGTTGACCTCAACGTTAATGGTATTGCCGGATGTCGTGACATTGTATTTGGTGCTCATACTCCGCCCAAAGGGATAGATAAATAAATTGACTGGGATCGATGCAAACGACAGAGTGGCTTTCCCACCTGGCTCAATTTTGACATTGGCCCCTCCTGAGAATCCTGCCGCCTGGATAACCGAAGTGTTATTCTTCACCACCACATCAATGGGGCTATTGGGGTTTACCTGTCCAAGAGCTTTGGCTCCAGAGGTTGCCCGATCGACTGATTGAGGGGTAGGTTTAGTTTGAGCCACTACCTGATTGGCAAACGGCAAGATGAAACTGCACAAAGAAATGCCAACGACTAAATTTCGGATTCTTAATGTCATATCAACCTCATTCAAAATTAAAACTTCAACACTTAAAAGTCTAAGGCAGTGTGAATCAGATCTCAATCAGACCTGTGGACAATGTGCGTACAACGGCGATTGCCGCAATCGCAATAATGAAGATTTGGGCTAAAAGCTATGACGGAGGCCCGAGACTCGGGTGCAACGATCACGGCAAGCGCTACGATCTGAGTTCAGGCGGTGATGACAGTGTTAAAGGTCGAGCGATTGCAAGAACAGCAGGCTATCCAGGGCGAGTTCGCCTCCACCTCAAAGTATTAGCCGTTGAGTACCCTCCTGAGTTATTAAGAAACAATATATATACGTGCTGCCGCTTTCCTGCTGGCGGAGAATGGAATAGTACTGAAATAAGTTAAAAGCTAAAATTTCTAGCTCGAAGCTGAGGTTTTCGTTAGATGACCGCAGTTTCGATATTCTGAGTTGCGAACTGTTTTACAGGTTCTCTTCTTAGCTTAGAAATCAATAGGAGGTATAGCGCTTTCCAAACGCCTGCAGTAGCGATCGCCCCCCTGCACAGTGAGCGTTGACACTGTATCTCTAGCAAGCATGAAGAACAATTGGGGGGTATTTCCACATTTGTCTTCAAAGATAATGTGCGTTTCCTACATTCGACAGATTTTGAAGGTAGGAGGGAGAGAAAAGAATGGCAAAAAGGAATTTTTATAGGTATTCGTCACAAAGTTCGTAAAGCTCGATCGCTATGCATCTACTTGTATAGGAGTCAAGCTATTCAACTATTCAAGAAAAGCTTAAAGGTGAGTCTATGACACTTAAAGAATATAAACCCGGAACTGCCTTTAATGGCGTGATTGGTCGCACAGTGGATCGATCCAGTCCTGCATGGCCCAAACCATTGCGAGCGAAAGAAGACGCACCCAATGTCTTATTCATCGTTCTGGACGATACTGGCTTCGGGCAACTCGGTTGCTATGGCAGCCCGATTGAAACTCCCGTCCTGGATAGTCTGGCTGCCAATGGGTTGCGCTACAACAACATGCACACGACGGCGCTCTGTTCGCCAACCCGCGCCTGCATCTTAACCGGACGCAACCACCATTCCAATGCCATGTCCTGTATCACCGAAGGCTCGACGGGTTTTCCCGGTGGTAACGGTTATATCCCTTTTGAGAATGGCTTTTTGTCGGAGATGTTGTTGCAACAGGGGTATAACACCTACGCTGTAGGTAAATGGCACTTGACCCCCTCCGATCAAATCTCGGCTGCTGGCCCCTACGATCGCTGGCCCTTGGGACGAGGTTTTGAGCGCTTCTACGGCTTCATGGGTGGCGACACGCACCAGTATTACCCCGATTTGACCTATGACAACCACCGCGTTGAGCCACCCAAGTCTCCAGAGGAAGGCTATCACCTAACAGAAGACCTGGTGGATAAGGCAATTACCTTCATCGCCGATTCCAAGCAAGTTGCGCCTAACAAGCCCTTCTTCATGTACTTCTGCACGGGCGCGATGCACGCACCGCACCACGTACCCAAGGAATGGACAGATCGCTACAAGGGCAAATTCGATGAAGGTTGGGACGCTTACCGCGAATATACCTTTGCGCGTCAGAAGGAAATGGGTATCGTGCCACCGGATGCCGAACTGTCGCGCCACGACCCGGACGTGAAGCCTTGGGAGCAGTGTTCGGCAGACGAGAAGAAGCTCTACGCCCGCATGATGGAAGTATTTGCTGGTTTCTTGAGCCATACCGATTACCACATCGGTCGCTTACTGGACTTCTTGAAAACCACTGGTGAGTTTGAGAACACCCTGATTATGGTGATTTCTGACAACGGGGCTAGTTCCGAAGGAGGTCCCACGGGTTCGGTGAACGAAACCTTGTTCTTTAACTTCGTGCCGGAGTCGCTAGAAGAAAACCTGGCAGCAATGGAAGAACTAGGCGGTCCCAAATATTTTAACCACTATCCTTGGGGCTGGACTTGGGCAGGCAATACGCCTTTCCGTCGCTGGAAGCGCGAAACCTATCGCGGCGGCATTAGCGATCCATTTATCGTCCATTGGCCCAAGGGTATTCAGGCCAAAGGGGAAATTCGCACCCAATATGCCCATGCGATCGACATGGTGCCAACGGTGTTGGCACTTTTGGGGCTAGAACCTCCAGAAACCGTCAAGGGGGTTACCCAATCTCCGATCGAGGGCGTTAGCTTTGCCCATACCTTTGAAAACGCTAACGCGCCTAGCCAGCATATTACCCAGTATTTCGAGATGTTGGGGCATCGCTCCATCTATCACGATGGCTGGCGGGCTGTCTGTCCCTGGCCCGGTCCTTCGTTTACGGAAGCGGGGCAGGGTTTTGGGATGCCGATCTCGGCAGAGAAATTAACAGAGTTGGACGCCACCAAATGGGAGCTATACCACGTGGCTAAAGACTTTGCCGAAAACCACAATGTTGCTGCTGACAATCGAGCGCGGCTGATCGAACTAATCGCACAGTGGTATGTGGAAGCAGGTAAATACAACGTTTTGCCTGTAGATGGGCGCGGACAGCAAAGGTTTGGCGACGAACGTCCGACGATCGCGCTTCCTCGCACTAGCTATACCTACTATCCGGGAACTCAGGAGGTGCCACCAAATGCAGGTGCAATGATCATCAACCGACCGCACAGCATCACCGCCGATGTGGATTTTAAACTGGGTGATGAGGGTGTATTGATTTCTCAGGGTGGTATTGACGCAGGCTATACCTTCTTTATCAAGGATGGCAAACTGCGCTACACATACAACTATGTGGCACGCACTTTCTATCATGTTGAGTCCAATGTATCAGTACCAGAGGGTCGCCACCAGTTGCGCTATGAGTTTGAGAAGACTGGGGAACCATCCATCTTCAAAGGAATCGGTGCGGCAGGTCGCGGACAACTCTACATCGACGGCAAACTCGTCGGTCAGGTGGAGATGCCGGTGACCAATCCCATCATGTTGGGTTTAGCCGGTGGCATCGTCATCGGTGCCGATACCGGTGCGCCAGTTACAGACGAATATTGTCCTCCCTATTCCTTTACGGGCAAACTCTATAGCGTCGCCATTGATGTGAGCGGCGAACTAATTCAGGATTCGGAAGCAGAAATGCGGATCGTGATGGCAAGGCAGTAAAACTATTGCGCGATCGCACCTTATTATTATCAGCGCGATCGCGCAATAGTTCAGACAAAAAACAAATCAGCCAAGGAAAAACATATGAGTCCACAAGACAATATCCAACGAAACATTCTACCTATCCCCGATCAGCAATACGTTGGTTTGACTACCTACGATGCTAAAGACCCAGATACATCCTATCCACCCATCCGCGATCTGCGTCCCCCAGCAGGCGCACCTAACGTGCTCGTCATTCTACTTGACGATGTCGGCTTTGGTGCTTCCAGTGCCTTTGGTGGGCCGTGCCAGACCCCAAATTTCGAGAAACTGGCGGCGAATGGCCTTAAATACAACCGCTTCCATACCACGGCGCTCTGTTCACCTACCCGACAGGCACTATTGACTGGGCGCAATCACCATACGGTGGGTATGGGCGGCATCACCGAAATTGCCACCGGGGCACCAGGCTACAACTCAATTCTGCCGAACACCTGCTCTCCCCTGGCGCGCACCCTCAAGCTCAACGGCTATTCCACCTCGCAGTTCGGCAAGTGCCACGAAGTGCCCGTCTGGCAGACTAGCCCCATCGGGCCCTTCGATGCCTGGCCCACGGGCGGTGGCGGATTTGAGTACTTCTATGGCTTCATTGGCGGCGAAACCAACCAATGGTATCCCGCCCTCTATGAAGGCACCACTCCAATCGAGCCTGAGAAAACCCCCGACCAGGGCTATCACCTGACCGAGGACATGACCACCAAGGCGATTAAGTGGATCAGCCAGCAAAAAGCACTGATGCCTGACAAGCCGTTCTTCACCTACTTTGCACCGGGTGCTACCCACGCTCCGCACCATGTGTCGAAGGAGTGGGTAGATAAATACAAGGGTCAGTTTGACCAGGGCTGGGACAATCTACGGGAGCAGATCTTCGCCCGCCAGAAAGCTTTAGGGGTGATTCCAGTTGACTGCGAATTGACCGATCGCCATCCCCAAATTCCTGCCTGGGATAGCATCTCGGCTGAGATGAAACCGATTCTCGCCCGTCAGATGGAAATATATGCCGGATTTCTAGAACATACTGATCACCATATCGGGCGGTTGATTGATGCGCTTCAGGATCTGGAAATTCTGGACGACACCTTGATCTACGTGATTATTGGCGACAACGGGGCTTCAGCAGAAGGCTCGCTCCAGGGCTGCTTCAATGAGATGGCTCCGCTTACTGGCTTTGCCCATCTGGAGACCGCCGAGTTCCTGACCGAGCGACTGGAGCTGTTGGGCGGGGTGGAATCATACAATCACTATGCGGTGGGCTGGGCACATGCCATGGACACCCCTTACCAATGGACTAAACAGGTGGCATCCCACTTCGGTGGCACCCGCAATGGGACAATCGTTCACTGGCCCAAGGGTATCACTGCCAAGGGAGAAATCCGCAGTCAGTTCCATCATGTGATTGACATCGCACCGACGATTCTGGAAGTGGCAGGATTGCCCCAGCCAGTTTTTGTCAACGGGGTTCAGCAGCACCCGATTGAAGGCGCTAGCATGGCTTATTCATTTAACGATGCCAATGCTAGCGATCTCCATCAGACGCAATACTTCGAGATGGCAGGCAACCGAGGCATCTATCACAAAGGCTGGACTGCCGTTACCCGCCACCGGACACCATGGGAGACCGGTATGGTCAAGCTACCAGCCTTCGATGACGATGTTTGGGAGCTATACGACACCACCACGGACTGGACTCAGGCTAAGGATCTGGCAAAAGAGCAGCCGCAAAAACTGCATGAGTTGCAACGGTTGTGGCTAATCGAAGCGGTGAAGTACAACGTGCTGCCCCTTGATGATCGCTTCGCCGAGCGTGCCAATCCCGAGATCGCCGGTCGTCCGCAGTTGATCAAAGGGACGCGGCAGATTCTATTTGGCGGCATGGGGCGGCTGAGCGAAAGCTCGATCGTCAACTTCAAGAACAAGTCCCACGCAGTCACTGCCGAGGTTGTTGTGCCTGAATCTGGCGCAGAAGGCGTGATCATCGCCCAGGGTGGTCTGACAGGCGGCTGGAGCCTCTACACCAAGGAGGGCAAACCGAAGTACTGCTATAACTTCTACGGCGTAGACCGTTACATGATCGAGGGCTCGGCGGAAATCCCATCTGGAACCCACCAGGTGCGGATGGAGTTTGCCTACGACGGCGGCGGCTTGGCAAAAGGTGGCACTGTGTCGCTGTACATCGACGGGCAGCAGGTGGGTGAAGGTCGGGTCGATCGGACCGAGCCCATGGTCTTCTCAGCTGATGAAACCTGTGATGTCGGTTTTGAAGCCGGTTCGCCAGTCACCTACGACTATCCGACGAAAGGCGGAAAGTTCAGCGGTGATGTGAACTGGGTGGAGATCGATGTGGATAAGGATGCCGAAGATCTCGATCATTTGATCACCCCCGAAGAACGCTTAAAGGTGGCGATGGCGATTCAATAACCCCATTCAGCGATCGCGCTGATAAAAGGGGCGATCTCCAACGATCGCCGCAATAAAGTGCATAATCTATCGATCTCGATCCTAAAGATTCATAACGAGAAATTTTGCCCATAATACCTACTGATTACAATGAATTACATTGCGTAAATCTTAATACATAAGCCAATCAGTGAACGAACTCGTCAAATTAAGGAGAAACAAAATGAGCGGACAAGACAAGAAGAACCGTTCCCATCTTCCGATGCCGAATACGTCACGCCCCAGACTAATCACCTACGACGCGAAGGATCCGGACACCAAGTTTCCACCGATCGAGCAGTTGCGCCCACCCAAGGGGGCACCCAACGTGCTAATCGTCCTTATTGACGATGCTGGTTTTGGCTCCTCAAGCGCCTTTGGCGGGCCCTGCCAAACACCGGCAGCAGAGAAGCTGGCAGCCAACGGACTGAAGTTCAACCGCTTCCATACCACGGCTCTGTGCTCACCGACTCGGCAGGCGCTGCTGACTGGGCGCAACCACCACTCGGCAGGCATGGGTGGCATCACCGAGATCGCCACCGGAGCGCCGGGCTACTGCTCAGTGCTGCCAAACTCCATGTCGCCGCTAGCAAAAACGCTGAAGCTCAACGGTTATTCCACGGCGCAGTTTGGGAAGTGCCATGAAGTGCCCGTTTGGGAGACAAGTGCGGTCGGTCCTTTTGATGCTTGGCCGACAGGCGGCGGTGGCTTCGAGTATTTCTACGGGTTTGTCGGCGGCGAAGCAAACCAGTGGTATCCGTCACTGTATGAGGGCACCTCGCCAGTTGAGCCAGACAAGACACCCGAAGAGGGCTATCACCTGATGGAGGACATGACCGAAAAGGCTATGTCATGGATAGGGCAGCAAAAGGCACTGGCACCCGACAAACCCTTCTTTGTATACTTTGCACCTGGTGCCACCCATGCCCCACACCACGTACCAGCGGAATGGGCTGACAAGTACAAAGGCAAATTCGACAACGGCTGGGACAAACTCCGCGAAGAGACCATTGCTCGACAAAAAGAACTTGGCGTTATTCCTGCGGATTGCGAACTTACCGCACGTCATGAAGAGGTTCCGGCTTGGGACGATATGCCAGAGGATTTCAAACCATTCCTGCGCCGTGAAATGGAAGTTTACGCGGGCTTTATGGAATACACCGATCACAACGTCGGACGCATGATCGACGGAATAGAAAAATTGGGCATCCTCGACAACACCCTTATCTATTACATCATCGGTGACAACGGTGCTTCTGCAGAGGGAGGAATCAACGGTTGCTACAACGAGATGAGCTACTTCAACGGACTACAGTCCTTAGAGACACCTGAGTACCTCTCGGCACGACTCGACAAGCTAGGTGGGCCTGAGTCTTACAACCACTATGCCGTGGGCTGGGCACACGCAATGAACGCGCCCTACCAGTGGACTAAGCAAGTTGCGTCCCACTTTGGCGGCACGCGCAACGGCACGATCGTTCATTGGCCAAACGGCATCAAGGGCAAGGGCGAAATCCGTTCCCAGTTCACGCATGTGATCGATGTGGCACCAACCATCCTTGAGGCGGCGGGTTTGCCAGAGCCAGTCTCTGTGAACGGCGTACATCAAGATCCGATCGAGGGAGTGAGTATGCTCTACACGTTTAACGACGCTGCTGCTGCCGAGCAGCACGAGACGCAGTACTTTGAGATGTTCGGCAACCGTGGCATCTATCATAAGGGCTGGACTGCTGTGACAAAGCATCGAACTCCTTGGGCTGCTTTGACGGCAAAAGTGCCCGCATTCGATGACGATGTCTGGGAGCTTTACGATACGACCAAGGACTGGAGCCAGACGAAAGACCTATCAAAAGAGATGCCAGAGAAGCTTCACCAGCTTCAGCGGCTCTGGTTGATCGAGGCAACTCGTTACAAGGTACTTCCTCTGGACGACCGAATGATGGAGAAGATGAATCCCGACACCGCTGGCCGTCCAGTACTGATCAAGGGCAATAGCCAGATCCTGTTCGGGGGTATGGGTCGCCTGTCAGAAAACTGCGTGCTAAACATCAAGAACAAGTCACACTCGGTCACCGCCGAAATCGTGGTGCCAGAAAATGGCGCCGAGGGCGTGATCATTTCTCAGGGTGCAAACATTGGTGGCTGGAGCCTTTACGCTAAGGACGGCAAGCTGAAGTACTGCTACAACTGGGGCGGATTTAAATACTTCTATGTCGAGGCGACTACACCTATTCCTGCGGGCGATCGCCAAGTGCGAATGGAGTTCGCCTATGCTGGCGGCGGCTTGGGTAAGGGCGGCAAGGTGACCCTTTACACCGACGGTCAAAAAGTTGGTGAAGGAGACATTGCCGCCACGCTTGCCATTGTCTTCTCTGCCGACGACGGCTGTGACGTGGGTGAAGATTCCGGCGCTCCTGTTTCGGAAGACTACGGCTCGAGCGGCAATGCCTTTAACGGTCGAGTCAAGGGCGTTCAGCTTGCGATCGCTGAGGATGCCGAAAACTCAGATCACCTAGTCGATCCGGCTTTGGCTATGCAGCTTGCAATGGCGCGGCAGTAGTTAACTGTCAGAGAGAGGTGAGGACTGTTGGATAGTTCCTTCCCTCTCTATCTTATTGTTCAAATATCCATGTTTTGAGCAGCGATCGCCCCTTCTTATCAAAGCGATCGCTGCCCTCCGAGATCTCTAGGGGCGCTGAGATCGCGCGATCTCATAGGTGCATGGAAAGTACGTGAGAGAAATCTGGTATAAAGATATAACAATGAACAAGAACGAACCGCCCCAAATACTCCGTATTGAACCGCGCTGGCCCGTTGCCCTCACGATACTCGTGGTGCTGGGCTTGATGGCGGTGTTACCCGATCGCGTCAGATTATTCCCTGCTTGGTTTGTTTACGTCATCGCGATCGCAGCGCTAACAGCGATCGCATAGAACCTAAGCGCCACAAACAGAGCCAATCCCATACCATTAGAACAGAATACTCATTTCCTGAGAAACCATGACCTCCAACTTAACCAAGCAACATGACTCTCCTGCTAATCTGTACGATCGGGATTACTATAGTTGGTTAAAGCAGACAGCTCTATCCCTTCGCAAAAGGGAATTTGACCAACTCGACATGGAAAACTTAATTGAAGAAATAGAGGACATGGGTAGGAGCGAAAAGCAGGCGATTGAGAGTAATCTGAGAGTTGTACTCTTGCACCTGCTCAAGTGGAAGTATCAATCTCAGCAACGTTCTGGAAGCTGGAGAGGCTCAATTGCGGAGCATCGCATCCGAATTCGCAAAGCACTCCAAGATAGCCCAAGCCTAAAGAACTATCTGCCAGAAGTTTTTGCTGAAACCTATCAAGATGCAATCAAGATTGCCAGTCAAGAAACGGGTCTCGAACCAGAAACCTTCCCAACATCCTCTGAATGGACGCTGCAACAAGTGTTAGATGAGGCGTGGCTGCCCAATTAAAAACTGGAAAGCACGGGCGAGAACTTGATATCGCCATTAACCATACTTCACGATGTACGATCGGCTTTGCGGCTATGTTCGCCCGATTCGTGCCTTTACTTGCTGCGACCCGCAGTGCCACTCTAAATCCTAGTAATCCCAATCCCATAACTTTTTATGTCAGGAAAATTTGCCTGCAATCCTTTCCTGTAACCATGGTATGTGGGGTGATATCTGCGATCCAAGATCGCGATGTTGCGGCAGTAAGCACTCTGATGATCGCCAGTCTCAACCGGGGGGGACGATCGCTGCCGATCTTTCAGCCCATTTAGAAAAACAGTTACTCAATGGTGAATCCTTCTCTCCTTTCCCGTCAGCGATCGGTGCGATTGCAATCGACAGGTCAATGTATCCAAGCTAAAGGTATAACAGTGAACAAGAACGAACCGCCCCAAATACTCCGTATTGAACCGCGTTGGCCCGTTGCCCTCACGCTCCTAGTGGTGCTGGGCTTGATGGCGGTGTTACCCGATCGCGTCAGATTATTCCCTGCTTGGTTTGTTTACACCATTGCGATCGCAGCGCTAACAGCGATCGCTGCCGTCCCGATTTCTGGCGCGGCTAAGCGGTGGCGACGGATCGAGCGCATAGTTATGCTGGGCATGGTTGCGATTATAGGGAGTGCAACTATTATGGGTGTGGCATCTCTGATCCAGGATCTGGTCAGTCAGTCAAAGGCACTCGACGGACTGACTCTTCTTTCTTCAAGTGTGGGCATGTGGGTCTCCAATGTCCTCACGTTCTCGCTGCTGTTCTGGCAGATCGATCGTGGTGGTCCTGAAACTCGGATGAATGACGCAAGCAAGAGACCAGATTTTCTCTTTCCCCAAACGGGTGTTCCTGATGAGGCTCCGCTTGACTGGCGACCCACATTTGTCGATTACCTGTTCCTATCATTTACGACGGCAACGGCGTTCAGCCCAACTGATACCCTGCCAATGACATCTCGCGCTAAACTGATGATGATGATTGAAAGCTCAATCTCCCTTGCAACCTTTGCAGTTATAGCTGCGCGGGCGATCAATATTCTTGGTACCTAAGCTGAAATAAATTATTAATTGTGCTGGAAATGACAACCTTGACCAAGTTATGGAAGAACTTAAATTACTGCTCCTATTTGGGATAGTTTGCTCTCCATTAACTCGATAGATGGATATATTTCCATAATTGATCACACATGGGGCCAGCAAGAAATTAAAGTCCCACTAAATTAACCAATCCTCCGACTTCTAAATTGTTTTTTTGGTACTTTATTAATAATCACGTCCCTAATGGCGAGATCGCTATTCTAAAAACCTTGAATACCAATTTACTAATTTTGAATAATGACATTAGAAACTGAAGACAGCATAGCCTCCAAAAGACCAAAAATTATCACCAGAATGCCTCGTCTTTTAAAAATAATTGGGTGGACTAGGCTAATAAGTTCTTTTGCAATAATCTCGTCCTTAGCTGGGTCGTTGCTACTATTTTTTATTGGCGTAGGTAACACTTCCAAAGCATTTGGAATTTTCTTTGGGTCTGTCGAAAATAGTAATGGAGACATCGGCGAATTAGCAACAATCAAGCTTCTGGAATCCCTTGATGACTTTTTAGTAGGATTAGCATTTCTGTATTTTGCCTATGGTATCTATTCCTTATTTATCGCGCTTGGTCAAGTTCATGAGTCTACCCCCTCATGGCTGAGGGTTGAGAACGTTGGCGAACTTGAGAAAAGTCTATTAGAAATTCTAGTAGTGTTTTTGAGCGTGTTATTTGTTAAAGGAATGCTGGAGCAAGTTCAAACATTTTCCCAGTTACGGTGGGAAGTTTTAGTTTTCCCTTTGTCTATCATGGCGATCGCTTTCAGTATTCGCTTGTTGAATTCTAATGAGCTATCTAAAAAATGACAATCTTCACTGTAACAAAATGAACGATCAGTAACTAAAAATGGCAAATCATTCTTCTCCTTCAAGTCAGCGATCTCAACGAGGAACATTAAAGCAATTCCTGCCAATTTTGGAATGGTTGCCTCAATATTCCCGTCAGTGGTGGCAAACAGATATTGTCGCTGGTTTAACTACTGCTGCTGTAGTAATTCCTCAGTCGATGGCATATGCAGCGATCGCTGGGCTGCCAGTGCAGGTGGGACTATACACCGCTCTGGTGCCGATGTCGATCTATGCCATCTTGGGGACTTCTCGACCCTTAAGTGTTAGCACGACCTCAACGATCGCTATCCTCACAGCCTCCTCTCTGGCAATCTTTGAAAATGCTCAACCCGAAGAATTATTAGGTATCGCATCCGCCCTAACATTGATGGTGGGAGGATTTCTGCTGGTGGGGGGCATCCTGCGGTTGGGCTTTCTGGCTAATTTTATCTCTTTGCCAGTTCTGACAGGGTTCAAGGCGGGGATTGGGTTGGTCATTTTTGTCAGTCAGTTACCTAAGATTCTAGGAATTGCGGGTGGTTCTGGCTTTTTTTGCACACTTACCGCCGTTGCCACTGGTCTGCCAAACATTCACCTGATGTCATTTGCCGTGGGACTAGGCACGATCGCAATTTTGTTAGGATTACCCCGCTTTCTGCCCAAGATACCCGCCCCAGTCATTGCGGTGATTTTGGCGATCACAATCTCAGCAGTCTTTCAACTCCAAACCCAAGGCGTGAAGTTAGTAGGTAATATCCCCCCCGGATTTCCTGCTTTTGCCTTGCCACATCTCCGAGAGTTCCTTTCCATCTGGCCCCATGCCCTAGGAATTGCACTCATGGCGGTGACCGAATCCATCTCCGCAGGACGCGCCTTTACCCAACGCGGAGAACAATCGCCAAATGCTAATCAGGAACTCCGAGCATTAGGCATGGCAAACCTAGTTGGCGGTCTTTTCCAATCTATGCCATCTGGAGGCGGAACTTCGCAAACGGCCGTTAACGATCGATCTGGAGCCAAAACCCAAATGGCAGAGCTAGTGACGGCGATCGTTGTCGCTTTGACCCTGTTATTTCTGTCTCCTTGGCTCAGCCTGATGCCTCAATCCACCCTAGGAGCGCTGGTGCTAGTGGCAGCCGCAGGACTAGTCAATATCAAAGGCTTCCGAGATATCGCCAAGATCCACAAACCTGAATTGGCTTGGGCGATCGTCGCTCTAGTTGGTGTAGTCGTGCTGGGAACGCTACAGGGAATTTTAGTGGCGATCGTGGTCTCTCTAATGACATTGCTCTACCAAGCTAATCATCCACTCCTGTATCAACTGGGACGTAAGCCCGGTACCGATGTATTTCGCCCCCTCAGGGAGCATCCGGGGGATGAAACCTTTCCCGGACTCTCGATCCTGCGGACTGAAGGACGGTTGACCTTTGCCAGTGCGCCTCAAGTTGCCAGCCAAATGCAAGCCCTGCTGAAAGAATCATCGCCTCGCATCATTTTGCTCGATTTAAGTGCGGTTCCCGATATTGAATACACAGCCTTGCAAATGTTGATTGATTTTGAGGAAAAAATGCGCCAGCAAGATGGCGTTCTCCTCTGGCTGGCTCGCTTAAATCCAGAGGTGCTCAAAGTCATCCGGCGTTCTTCTTTAGGCAAAACCCTGGGGGAGGAACGCCTGTTTTTTAAAGTTGCTCAGGCAGTTGAAAAATTTGAACGCGATGCCTCGATCCAATCTACGCAGGAACCACCATGCTAACACTACCGAAGAACGCACCTCCCGCCTTTCATCTGTTGGCGAAACCAACCGGAGCGATCTGCAACCTGGACTGCCAGTACTGCTTTTTTCTGTCCAAAGAACAGCTCTATCCCGGCAGTAAGTTCCGTATGGCAGACGATCTGCTGGAGACATATATCCAACAACTTTTAGAATCGCACCAAACCCCAGAGGTGACGATCGCCTGGCAAGGTGGCGAACCAACGTTGATGGGATTAGAGTTCTTCCAGCGCTCCATCGAACTGGTGGAAAAGCATAAAAGGCCGGAGCAGCAAGTGACTCACACCCTGCAAACTAACGGCACCCGTTTGGATGATGACTGGGGTCAATTCTTTAAACAACACAATTTCTTGATCGGACTGAGCGTTGATGGCCCCCAACCTTTGCACGATACCTATCGCGTCGATAAACGCGGCAGGGGAAGCTTCGAGCAGGTGCTGCAGGGCTGGGAAACCCTCAAAAAACATAAAGTAGATTTCAATATTCTCTGCACTGTGAATGCCGCAAACGGCGATCGCCCCTTAGAGGTCTACCGCTTCTTCCGCGATCGGTTGGGCGCTGAATTCATTCAGTTCATTCCCATCATTGAGCGGGTAAATGCCGATGGATCGACTTTGATTCAATCAGGTAAACAGGTGACAGAGCGATCGGTGAAACCAGAGCAGTTTGGGAAGTTTTTGATCGGTGTGTTTGATGAGTGGGTGCAGCGGGATGTCGGCAAAGTCTTCATTCAACACTTTGATGCTGCCTTAGCGAACTGGGTCGGGGTACAACCCGGAGTGTGCATCTTCTCTAAAACCTGTGGAAACGCCTTAGCTGTGGAGCATAACGGCGATCTCTACTCCTGCGATCACTTTGTCGAACCCGACTATAAGCTGGGCAATATCCAAGAGACGCATATGATTGAGCTGATTGCCTCCGATCGCCAGCGGCAGTTTGGTCAAGCAAAATTTGATGCGCTGCCAAAGTATTGCCGAGACTGTGAGGTAAGGTTTGCCTGCAATGGTGGCTGTCCCAAGAACCGCTTTGTCGAAACTCCCGATGGAGAAGCGGGACTGAATTACTTGTGCGCTGGATACAAAGCCTTCTTTACCCACATTGACAAACCCATGCGGATGATGGCAGATTTACTGCGCCAGGGTCGCTATGCCGATGAGGTCATGCCACTATTGGCTAAAGCAGAACGGCAGACTAGAAAACCTGTCGGATTTGGGAAATCACCCACAAACTCCCTTCCATTGTTTTTTTGTAGATTTGACTGCGTAAGTCATAATTAGTTATATTTTTCCCGGAGAAAGACATGAAGCAAGAAGAACCCTTGACCCGTGTACGCCCAAAAGCACCGAAGGCTGCTGCGATCGCCGGTATCGTGTTTTCGGTTTTGCTAATCGTCAGTCTGGTGCTCCTTTTGTTTGCCGTTCCCGCCAATCCGCGCGAGGGCAATGATTGGCTTTTCGCCAGTAGAAACAACATCTTACTGGCGCTCAATCTGGTGCCCTTCTCAGGTATTGCCTTCCTCTGGTTCATCGGTGCAATGCGCGATTACTTGGGAGAGTATGAAGACCGGTTCTTTGCCACCGTCTTTCTCGGCAGTGGACTGTTATTCCTCTCTATGCTGTTCGTCTTTGCGGCGATGACGGGGAGCGTCATTTTGCTGTACTTATCTCTATCTTCATCTAACCTTCCGTTAGCAACTGGTTTGTTCGACTTTGGCTTTACTACCGCCCGCGAGATTATTAACACCTACGCATTCAAAATGGCGGGGGTATTTATGATTTCGACCTCCACTCTCTTTATCCGTACCCGGGCGATTCCTCGTTGGATGGCGTTGCTGGGTTATGCATTGGCGGCGCTTATGCTGCTGAGAATGAGCCATCTCGATCGGTTGGTTTGGCCTTCCCTGGGTTTTCCGATATGGGTACTCCTGATTAGCGTATATATCTTGATGGATAACTATCGCAGGAAGTCGGGGACTGAGCCGCGATAGCTCCGATAAATACGATGATACTGGAATTGCCTTGGGATATTAAGTATTATTTCCCCCACGTGAATATAAACCCAAAAACGCTCTACTTTAGTGTTATTGGGAAAAAATGGAGGAATTGCTTGATTCTTAAATTATGGGGAAATCCCCAATTGGCTGAAAACGCTTGCGTGCGAACTGAATTCTGCCTCAAGTAGTGGGAGAACTAATCGTGGGATCTGCCATTCAGGGGCAACCCAGTAGGGTAGTCGATGGCTCACCGAGATAAGGAGATACCCTTGTTTCATGGGTCGCCACCTAAAAAATGCACGCTCTATTATTGCCAAGTTAATAACAACTCTGTCAGGGGAAACTTTATCATGGCAAGTTTGACAATTTATGCAATCGGCTTAACTCTCATTTTGCCATTTCACCTGCTTCCCCAGATGAGCGTTGCACTTATATGTAGGAATATTCGAGTGGTCATACAATCTGCGTTGGATTGATTTTGACTTCCTCCGTCGTCTTCTCATGCCTCCCTTCACCTATTTACCTAGACGAGCGACCTTTTTATGCCTGATTGCCCAAGAAAAAATAGTTAGTTAAGGAGTCAAAATGCTGAAAAAATTAGCGATCGCTGCTCTTTGCCTTGCATCGATTGTTGCTCTACCTGCTACTGTCCGTGCCGAGACTGTGATCGAAAAAGTAGCGCGAACGGGGGAGCTTACTGTCGGCACCCGTCTGGATTTGGTGCCCTATTCCTACTTCAATGAAAAGGAAGAGTGGGTTGGCTATTCCGTTGATATCCTGAATATACTCAAAACCGAACTGGAAAAACAAATCGGTAAACCGATCGTGATACGGGTCATCCCACAGGAAGGATATGGAGGCGATCTCACTCCCCAAGTTCTCAGCCACGAGGTTGATATTGCTTGCGAGTCTCAATTTACGTGGGAACGAGATCGATTTGTGGATTTTTCACTCAGCTACAGCATTTCTGGCATTCGGTTGATGGGCCCAACCAGCAAACAGCTTGGCTCCCCGGAGTCGCTTGTTAGCAAGCGCATTGGTGTAGCTGAGAATTCTATTGGCGGCCAGGTGATGAAAAAAGTTCAGCCTCGCGCTACCTTAGTTGCATTTAAGAGTGTCGAGGAGGCGATCGCGCAATTGAAAAGCGGTCAAGTCGATGCCATTGCAGGTGATACGATCGTCATGGCAGGACTGAAGCAAAAACTCAATCTTGCAGACTTCCAGATTAGTCCCAAAGAACCCTATGCTCGTTACGGTCTTGCTTGCATGGTACCTGAAAACAATTCAACCTTTCTGCGGCTTGTAAATTACTCCATTGTGAAACTCATGCAGGGCTACACGATTGGGGATAAGAAGTACGTTGAAATGGTCAGCCGCTGGTTTGGTCCGAATGGCATTGTCGAAGAAATTAAGCCCGATGAAATTCAAGCTTTCTTTCTATTCACGATCTTAACCCGCGAACAAATCCCCTTGACAAAGCCTTAATCTCGGCATTTCGCCGGGATGTATTTCAGTAAGCGCTCGCGATCGGGAAACAACCCGATTGACTCAAAAGTGCTCCAGATCGACGGATTACCTTTAGTTCTCATTGAAGAAAAAAACTATGAATATCACTACACGTAGCGGGTTAGTTGGCTTTTTACTTGCACTCTCTGCCCTCAACGTTCCTACTGCTTCTGCAACATCGAGTCAACCTTCCCTACCAACCGATGCAGCCCCAACCATCGAAGGTCGCCTGAGCAAACTTTCAGCTGCGATTCGCCAACGAGAATCCGTCCTACCAGAAAATTCCACCATGCCCGCGGATGATGTGGTGGCGAGAGCAGCCTGGGGTAATGGTGGCGGTCGCGGCTTTGTCAACGGCGGTGGTTTTCGCAATGGTGGCGGCTGGGTCAATGGCGGTGGTTTCCGCAATGGTGGCGGCTGGTTTAATGGCTTCCGTAATGGTGGTGGGTTCGTCAACTGGTAAGGAAATATCTAAGAAAGAAAATACCCGTAGGGGCAATCTCCCCCTGGTTGCCCCGATTGGGTTAGGGCAGGCACAGAGGCACTGCCCCTTCAATTATCGGTACATTATTTCGTGGAAATCACCTAAGGTACTAAAGCTCCTCTATTTCCTATTTGGATGGAATCCATATCTTTATACAAGAAATCAAACAAGAAAATTCAGGGAACTCAAGAAATTATGAAGTTTTTAATCAAATCCTCAATGGGCGCGATCGCGATTGCCTCAGCAATATTCACAACAACTGCATTGCCATCAACTGGATCGGCAGCTAATACAAAAGCCAAAGAATGTCAGATTGTCAGCGATGCAGTCGTCCAGGCTAATTTCAAAGTCAACAACTTAGAAAAACCATCGCAAGAGATAAAATTCTTCAACACGTTGTCTGAGAATCTCAAGAGTCTTCCTTTAACAGATGCGCAACTGCAAATCTTGAGAGACGTTCTAGTAGCCGAACTCAAAGATCGTGCGGAGCTTTGGCAAAAAGCGGTTCCAATCTTGGCTCAGGGCGATCAAAAACAAATTGAGATAATCAAGATTCGCATCGAACTCAAGCGCAAGAATGGCAGAGCTATGGCGGAAATGTTCAACGAATACTGCTTTGGTGGTTAGGTGATTTCTGTCAATTAAAACACTGAATGATTTCGCTTCGGCAGCACGATTTTTTCTAGAAAGCACAAAAACAATACTCCTCTAGGACTCATCACGATCGCACAATGGTAACCTCAACAACAATCAACTCGACTGCTTCTGTTGGAACTTCGATATTGAAGGAAGAATCTTTAAGCGATTTTTCAGGGTTTGGACCGATTAATCTGGTTGTGATTCAGCCAACATCTTTTTGCAATCTCGATTGCGATTACTGTTACCTACCCGATCGCCAGATCAAAAACAAGCTCGACCTCAACCTGATCGAGCCTATATTCAAAGCCATCTTTACCAGTCGATTTTTAGGAAAGGACTTCACGATTCTCTGGCACGCAGGGGAGCCGATGTCGCTTCCCATCTCGTTTTACGAGTCTGCCTTTGCGGCGATCGATGCAGCGAGCCAGAAGTTCAACACGCAACCCCTTTGCTACCATTATTCTTTTCAAACCAACGGTTTGTTTATCAATCAGTCCTGGTGCGATTTCTTTAAACGCCATCCCGTTCATGTGGGTGTCAGTATTGATGGGCCGGCATTTATCCACGACGCTCACCGCAAAACCCCCAAGGGTCTGGGCAGCCATGCAGGAGTCATGCGGGGTATTTCCTATTTGCAAAAGAATGATATTCCATTCAGCGCGATCGCTGTGATTACGAAAGACTCGCTCGACTATCCCGATGAAATATTTCATTTCTTCTTGGACAACGGCATCACCGATATTGGGTTCAACATGGAGGAAGAGGAAGGCGAAAATCAGTCCTCGTCGTTGGGGCAGACAGATATCGAGGATCGTTACCGCGCTTTTATGCAAAGGTTCTGGGAGCTGACAGTACGGCATGAGGGGGCGGTGAAAGTGCGAGAATTTGAGGCGATTTGCGGATTGATTTATGCGGACGATCGGCTCGAAAATACAGATATGAATAAACCCTTTGTAATTGTTAATATCGACTACAAAGGCGACTTTACGACGTTCGATCCAGAGTTATTGGGTGTTAAGACCGATCGCTATGGAGACTTCATTTTTGGCAATGTTCTGCACGACACCCTAGAGTCTATTTGCACGACTGAGAAGTTTCAGGCTGTCTACCAGGATATAGCAGCAGGTGTGGAACGTTGCCGCAGTAGTTGTGCCTATTTTGGCGTGTGTGGGGGTGGTGCGGGTAGCAATAAGTACTGGGAACATGACACCTTTTTGGCTGACGAAACAATGGCCTGTAGATATCGCATTAAGACTATCACCGATGTCGTGTTAGATGCCCTGGAAACAACTTTTGCATAATTTCTGCTATACGGCAATTCGAGAGGTTATTCGTGGGTCACACCTTTAAAGACCGTCTGCTCAAAGCGATCGCCCTAGCGATAACTTTTTTTACGATCGCGATCGCTAGCCCTGCCCTAACCCAAAATAGCATTCCTCCAGATGTTGCATCTGAGTCCTTCCCCGTAGTTTTGGAAGGCAAAACTCTTTTCCCTATCCAGACTGGCGTTCAACTTGGCGGACATTCTTTCTCCCCTGCCGAGCGAGCCAAAGCAATTTCACACAAAATCGAAGACATTGCTAAGGATGCCTCCATTCCCGTCGATGCCATTGCCGTTGAAGACCAACCCGAATTTACAAAGATCTTAGCCAATCAAGAGCGGGTATTAACAATTTGGGATGCCGATGCCAAAGCAGCAGGTAAATCCCGTCAGGCATTAGCGCTGGAATATTCCCAAAGAATTAAAGAAGCGATTCAACAATATCGTCAGAAGCGCGATTTGACGATCAGGTTAGTGGGCATTCTCTATACGATTATTGCAACGATTGCTTTCTTGCTCCTGCTCAAACTTGCTCCTATTTTTTCTTTCATCAACTCAAAACTTGACGCTTGGCGCGAGAGAAGTATTGCTACTAGCCGCGAACAAAATCTGGAACTTCTCTGGGTTGAAGTTGCCAATATCGCGATCGTCTTGCTTAAAATAGCTCGCTTTGCCGCGATGTGTTTTGTGTTTTATCTGTATGTCTTGCTGGTTTTTCATTTTTTTCCAGAGATGAATCCACTGGAAGGCTCTCTGAAAAATTTATTTTTGAGAATTTTTGGTAATGCCTGGAATGCCTTTGTTGCCTATCTACCCAACGCTCTGGTGATTTTTCTAGGTCTTGCACTTAGCTATTATTTGCTACACCTGCTCCAAGAAATCTTTAATGCTTTAGGACGGAGATCTCTATCTTTCTCCGGTTTCTATCCAGAATGGGCAGCACCGACTTATTCCCTTTTACGATTTTTGATCGTTGCCCTAACGGCCGTGGCAATCTTTCCCTTCTTACCTGGATACGGTTCGCCGGCATTCCAAGGAGTTTCTTTGTTTGCGGGCGTCCTAGTTTCTCTGGG
Source organism: Rhizobium sp. Q54 (assembly GCA_943367755.1). GTDB lineage: Bacteria > Cyanobacteriota > Cyanobacteriia > Pseudanabaenales > Pseudanabaenaceae > PCC-6802. The sequence goes on from CALRKB020000023.1 coordinate 49,333, forward strand.
ATCGGCATCCACGGTTAACAATGTCATCTCCGGCGTCATCCTCATTTATACGCGGGGCTTTCAGGTGGGCGATCTGATTAAAATTGGCGATACGATAGGTGTAGTCTTGGAACAAACCTTGCTGGTTACGCGTATTAGAACGATTAAAAATGTCATCGTCACGATTCCCAACAGCAACGTGTTAGGCACCCACATCATTAATTTCAGTACATCGACAAGGGCGGAAGAATTAAGGGAAGCACCTTTAATTCTCCATACTACAGTTACCCTCGGCTACGACATCCCCTGGCGCAATATTCATGCGGCTCTAATCGCTGCCGCCAATGCAACGACCCATATTTTGAGCGACCCTGCTCCGTTTGTGTGGCAAACTAGCTTGAACGATTTTTACGTCAGTTACGAGCTCAACGCCTATACGGTTCGACCCACGCTGATGCCAGAGATCTACGCGCAATTGCATGAGAATATTCAAGACAAGTGCAATGAAGCTGGGATCGAGATTCTATCTCCCCACTTCTCTGCCGTTCGAGATGGAAATCAAAGCGGAATTCCATCTGATTACCTGCCTGAAGATTATGTTCCACCTAGCTTTCGCGTTTATCCTTTTGGCAATTGGGGAAATTCACAGGATAGTAACGATCCCCCCCAAGCAGCTACTCCACCATCAAGCAACCCTTAAGCCAGCAAGAATTCAGGGTGTAGTGGTTGCGGATGACTGCAGCAAACGAAACGAGTTAAAGAATTTCTCGGTAGCGTTCGCGATCGCTTCTTTTTCGAGGCGATTGGCTCCGATGACGTAGACGCGATCTCCAGCCAGGTAGGCACGCAACACGATCGCTTCTTTATCAGTGGTGAATGTCAGTTCGCGGCCGGGATACTTGTCGATAGTGACGGGATGATCGCCAGTCAAGCGAAATAGTTGTGTAGGGTTGACCCGTTCGGCGATCGCGGCGAGGATAGCCTTTGGATCTTTGAGTTGGCTGGCAGCGATTGGATTGGATTAGGCAGCGACGTAGCGCGAATGCCCGTCGTTTTTAGACAATACGCGGAATTGCAGGTCACCTGCCGCAGTTTTTAGCGTTTCTGTTTCGTCAGCCATAATGCCTGGCGGCATCAGGATAGAAAAACCACCGACTTTCGAACTGACGGGCTGCCAGGCTTTCCGGTCAAAGTTTAGTTCGATCTTCGGCTCGAAGGGCTGCCCCGAGCAATTGCGCAGTACACCTAGAGGCACTGCCTGGATACTATCCTAGAAGAAAGCTGGACGACCGGCATTGGTAGAACTGGGGATTTGAGCGAGAGAATCTTGCGATCGCTGCAGTACGGGTAGAGTCCCGCTTATTCCCGCGATCGCCGTAACAAAAAGGATTACTGCTAAATTACTTTTCAATTTTCGTACCTCGTAAGAATAGACATCGTACAATCCAAACTAATAGAAAATTTGCACCTCTTCATACATCTCGATATAAACCTGAAAAAACTGGTTAGTATTGTGGAATAAAGGAGATGGAGGATACCTGACAAAGAACCGTACATTCGTTCGTCTTAATAGCAACCTGCTACGGAGAGCGTATAGGTATTGCCGATCGCCTGCGCACCACCAACATGTACGTTCACTTGAAAGGGATCGTCAGAGGGACGAGGTGTGGCTTTAAAACTCATAGACTTCCCCACCCTAAGTGGCACATTTTGATTTAAAAAATTGTCTGTTGTGTTATTGCTGTATTTGAGAAAAATCTTCATGGAATACGCAGCATCATTTTGCGATGAGATCGTAACAGTAAAGTGATTGAATCTGGCACCGCTAGGCACGGCAAAATCGGTGTTCCAGTTATTTTTAGTCAAGAAAGTTCCAGGTGGAGAAACTCTTTTCGTGACTTCCGTCCCTGTCCCTCCCACTATACTTAGGGGCTTGCAATTCTGAGCGATCGCCGGTGATGTCATGCTCGTAAGCATGCCTGCGAAGCCTAACAATAGTAAACTGCGGTTGGTCAATGCCATAAAAGATCCTTAGAGATACTGATAGTAGATTCAAGCTTTAATACTAAAGCCTAATCAAAACAATAGTAGCTTTATGTCACAAATATTGCCGAAAAAAAACATGCTAACCTATAATAAAGGTGTTTCCCAGAAAATCATAAGGGCAAGTTTAAGGCTATGGGGATAGATTTGAAAAGAACTAACGGATTAAACCAGCGATCGAGAGACTTAAAGCAAATTAACCCTTTTGCACCCTATAATTGGAGTCGCTATGTTGCGTTTGGGGTGATTTCATCCGCTCTTATAACCGCTGCACCCGCTCGAGCAGCTGAGAAATTATATTTGACATTCGGACCGCTGAAGTTATCTCTAAGAGTTAGTTCTTTAGAAACCTTTGCTAAAGAAGGGAAAATTAATCAAGATTTAGCACTCTATTTAGGGAGAGCAACTCCGGAACAACAAGCTTTATTTCGCAAAGCCCTCTCCGAGCCTGCAAAGGTTAACCCCGTGCTATTATCTCGCTTCTTTTACTCAGGAATTGGAGAATCTATCCTGACTCGCCTTGGCAAAGGAATTACGCTGGAGGGTGGAATCAATGGGAAATACGGCATGCGGGCCGCGATAGTGCTGGCTGCTTTTGAGCCTGAAGGCTTGACCCTGCTTAATTTCTTTAAGAAGTTCCCTACCGATATCCAATTCCAAGGAGAACGCATCCTGGGAGCTGCAGAATTCGCCGAAAATTTAGTGAAGGCAACAGAAGTAATTACCAATGAAATGAAGCAATTGTCCGCACAGGAAGCAGCTTCTGCGCCTCCTATAGATTTCGCAAAACTGCCCGATCTCCGCCAACCCGGCCCGTTTGGAGTGCAGCCCAAGCAAGTGTGGAAACTTGACGATACCAGTCGCAACCGCCAGTTTTATGTCGATGTCTATAAACCGCAGAAATGGCGCTCTGGAAAAACCTCTGTCGTGGTTATCTCGCACGGATTTGCTTCTCGGCCAGAGGATTTTGCTGGAGCAGCAGAACATTTGGCTTCCTATGGCTATGTCGTAGTCCTTCCCCAGCATCCCGGCAGCGATACCATACGGATTAAGGCATTCCTGAAAGGATATTACAGAAATACCTTTGATGTTAATGAATTTATTAACCGTCCTAAGGATATCACCTACACGATTGACGAGCTCGAACGCCGCAATCAATCGGAGTTTCAAGGGCGACTCAATTTGGAATCGGTGGGATTGGCGGGCCACTCGTTTGGCGCTTATACGGTTTTGGCGGTAGGCGGTGCCGAGATTGATTTCCAAAATCTAGATAAAGAATGCAATGCGGAATTTCGCGGGTTGGACATCTCTATTTTGTTGGAATGTCGGGCTTTGGAGTTACCTCGCCAAACTTATAACTTTCAAGATCGACGCGTTGGCGCTGTCTTTGTTGGGAACCCAGTGGGTAGCAGTATCTTCGGACGTTCGGGACTGAGTAAGATTCAAATCCCCCTACTCATAGCAGGTGGAAATTACGACCCCGCAGCTCCTTTTGTCGCCGAACAGGCTCGCGTTTTTCCCTGGTTGACAACACCCAATAAATATTTGGTAATGGTAGAAGGACAGGCCCATGTCGACTTTTCCAAGCTGGATGCTGGTATTAAAGACACAATTGAGTCAGTTGCCAAGATCGACCTACCCAGTCCAGACCTAATTCATAACTACAGAGATAGCCTGACGACGGCATTTTTTGGGACTTACATCGACAAGCGAGAAGATTACAAACCCTATCTCCAGTCGGCTTATGCCGCATATCTCAGTCAAGGAGAGGAATTTAAAGTCTTTCTAATTAGCGCGGCTTCGTCAGAAAAGTTGGCTCAAGCCATTGATGACTTAAAGCGTAAGTTTAACCTATAACCTCAACTCCTAATCGCCAATGAATCACTTCGTAATAGTTGCTAGTGTTGCAACTGCTATAATTGGGTTAAACCTTCCCGAACAAGCAATTTCATTTGCACATCCTGAAGCTCACGAGGGGAAATCTGGCGCGACAGGTGCGAATTTGCAACTCGCTCAAAGACTATTTAACCAAACACCTAGCTTTTTTGATGAAGGTCAAAAAATTCTGGATCGAGAGATTCAAAGAATGCAAGCACCTCCATCGAATCCACAACTGACGGTTGAGACAAAACACTGGCAACCGATTATCTCTAAGGCAGGAAAATTTTCTATTTGGATGCCTCCCGGCATTATCAGCGATGAAACAAAAACATTAGAAACGTCTGTCGGCAGTTTGAATTACCAGGTGATTGCCAGTCAAAACAAATCTTCTAGATTTTTAGTAGCTCGTACGGACGACCTGCAAGCGTCTCAGCTCAAGAATCCTGCCTCTCTATTTGACGCAGTTAGAAACGCTATTCTAGCTAAAACGGGATTGCCATTGACGAGCGATCGCCCTATCTCCTTGGGGAATTATGAGGGGCGAGAGTTAATCACGCAGAACCAGACCGACGCATTCGCATTCAAGATCTATCTGGTAGAGCGACGCCTGTATGTCCTGGCTGCAAAGCAAAAGGGCGTAGATGTACCCTCTGAAAATGCGGTAAACTTTTTCAAGTCGTTTCAACTGCTTAACTAAACTTTATTCAGTCAGACGAAATCATGTCTAAATCTCTCCCACAGCTTGCCTTATTAACTTCTTTATCTCAAATTGGTGGGAGCATTTCTTGCTTGCTGGTGCAAAGTGCTTTAGCGAACCCAATCGTAACGACATTACCGCACTATCAGCAAAAGACGCTTCAAGAAAGCGCAATCTTAGGCGATCGACTGGTTCTAGAAGTTCCTAATTCTATTGCTCCCGATCGGAGCGTCGATCGTACGCTCGATTTTGAGGAGTTGCTAACAGACTTGTTCGCAGAAGTACCCGTAGCGGAAAATCCCTATCTTCCCTGTCCCACTTCGACTTCCACAACTTCCACGAACGATTCAACCACATCGCAGCCGTTAACCACTAGGGAAGGAGAAACTCCAGAAAACACGTCTCCTCCTATTTTCTGCGTCGCGCACCTCACGAGCGTACCGATATCTTTAGAATCTCTCAAGACGGAGCGGAACTTGACGACACCCGCATTCGCATCTCCAATTGCCCATCCAATTGCTCAGGAGAATGCCCAAGATAGCCTACCAAAATCCTCTCCAGCCCAGCCCACTAGCGATACAGCAGAAACATCCGTTGCGGATAAACCAGCCTCTGCCAATACGGAAAATCTGGCGAAAGCATCCCAGAATCCGATTGCCAGCCTGATCAGCCTGCCGTTTCAGTACAATTTCAACTTTGGTGTCGGGCCCTATGACCGCACGCAGTACCTTTTGAACGTTCAACCAGTGGTTCCCATCTCTTTGAATGACGATTGGCTGTTAGTTTCGCGCTTTATTACGCCGATCCTCCTCCAGCCGACAGGTACGGATGCTTCTACATTTGGACTGGGGGATCTGAACCCCAGTTTCTTTTTTGTGCCGAAGAACTCTAGCGATTTTACTTGGGGAGTAGGCCCGGTGTTTTCACTGCCTACAGCAACCGATCGCTCCTTGGGAACTGGTAAATGGGGTATTGGTCCAACTGTAGTTGCGGTTTGGAGCCCCGGTAAGTGGGTGATTGGCGCATTGGCAAATCAAGTTTGGTCAGTTGCGGGTGATTCCAGCCGCCCAGATGTCAGCCAGTTTTTGGTTCAGCCATTCATCAATTACAACCTGCCAGACGGTTGGTATCTCACATCCGCACCCGTTATTACGGCAAACTGGAACGCTTCCCCCGGCAACCAATGGACTGTTCCTATAGGGGGTGGTTTTGGGAGAGTATTTCGGATTGACAAGCAACCGGTGAACGTAAGTCTGACAGCATTCTGGAATGCTGTCAAACCTGAATTTGGTGCAGATTGGCAGATTCGCTTCCAATTTACACTCCTCTTTCCTGCTGGGCGGTAGCATAGTCATATGACTATGCCGCAAAATATCAACAGAAGGCAAAGGGGATAAGTTTACACTAATATCAACATAAAGTTATTGAGGAGACAAAGTCATGTTTAAGCGCTTGCAACATCTTTCCCTATCGGTTCCCTTGTCTCAAATCGTTTTTGGCATTTCTTGTCTGCTGACGACAAGTGCGATCGCCAACCCAATTCCAACAACATCACTGCACGAGCGGGCAAATGCTCCTCAAGAAACTCCTATTTTAGGCGATCGCAAAGCTCTAGAAGTTAATTCTATTGCTTCTGAGGAGAACGTTGACGATTCTCTCAATTTCGAGGAATTTCTAGCAAACTCGCTCGCAGAAATACCCCTAGTGGAAAATCCCTATCTTCCCTGTCCCACTTCGACTTCCACGAACGATTCGATCGCATTGCAGCCATTACCGATTAGCGAAGGAGAAACGACAGAAAGCACATCTCCTCCTATTTCCTGCGTCGCCAACCTCACGAGCGTACCCACATCTTTAGAGGCTCTCAAGACAGAGCAGAACTTGGCGACACCTACATCCGCATCTCCAATTGCCTATCCAATTGCTCAAGAGAACGCCCAAGAGAATGCCCAAGATAGCCCACCAAAATCATCTCCAGTCCAGCCCCCCAGCGATACGGCAAACCCCCTTGACGACAGCAATCGATGGCATTTTAAATTTCAACCCTATTTTACCGCTCCCCTCAGCACCTATGGTACAACTGAGATCGGGAACCGCTCCGCCGACTACAATCTCAGTTTCGGCCAAGTTCTTAGCGCTCTAAACTTTGCCATTTACGGTCGCCTCGAAGCATGGAACAATAACCTGGGCTTTATTGTTGACGCATCATATACAAAACTAGGAAGTGTTGCGAATGCTAGCCGTCGCCAGACTACTCTTTCTGCAAATACCAGTTTTAGCCAGGGTATCTACGATTTTGCGGTCAGCTATCACTTTGGCGATCCCGCTCAATTTAGCTTGCCCGACAAACCATCGAATAAGTCTTTCCCTCTATACTGGTTCGAGCCCATCCTGGGCGTTCGCCTCAACAGTATTGATGCCAGTATTGATGCCAGTTTAGACTTTGGACGATTCGATCGGGATTTTCAGAGAACGGTTAGTCGCGGACGAACCTGGCTCGAACCCATGATTGGAGCCAAATTAGGAGTACAGGTCTCCGATCCCATAATCCTGTGGTTGCGCGGTGATGTTTCTGGCTTTGGACTGGCAGGCAATCCGGATTTAAGCTGGAACGTTATAGCCGGAGCGGACTGGTGGATTTCACCCACCACTTCGCTTCAGCTTGCCTACCGATTTTATGAAATCAACTACGGCAATAATGACCTCAGGTTTAAATCAGGATACAATGGGCCATTTCTGGGCGTGACGTTCAATTTTTAGGAGCATTTTTGATCGCGAAGTACGTGAAGTTGTAATCGAAATCTTTTCTCTGAGGCCGTCCACTTTTAACCTGCATTTAACTTTTCCTTAATTTGACTTTGGGCAAACTACAGGGACAAACAACAGACATCTCAGCAATTTCATTATTGTGTCTCATCTGAGTAAAAAAAGGCTAGATAATGTTAGCGGGGGTAAAGCGATCTAGCGATTACCTCCATCATTAATGCCTTAGGTTTCCGCTTGCCAGCTAAATCTTTAGTTATCTTGAAACAACACAAGAGCAATTTATGACAGCCGAACAAAGCAGACTGCAAGAGACACGCCGCAACATCCCCTGGAAAAAGTGGGGACCCTACTTGAGCGAACGTCAATGGGGTACTGTACGAGAAGACTATAGCGATAATGGCGATGCTTGGAATTATTTTTCGCACGACCAGGCGCGATCGCGTGCCTATCGTTGGGGAGAAGATGGATTGGGGGGCATTTCCGACGACCACCAGATTCTTTGTTTTGCCCTGGCACTTTGGAACGGCAACGATCCCATCCTCAAAGAACGACTGTTTGGGCTTAACAACAGTGAGGGCAATCACGGCGAAGACGTCAAAGAATACTACTTCTACCTCGACAGCACGCCCACACACTCCTACATGAAATACCTGTACAAGTATCCGCAGGCAGCTTTCCCCTATGAGGATTTAGTCAAAACCAACAAACAGCGCAGTCGAGACGAATTGGAATATGAACTGCTCGATACGGGCATTTTCAACGAAGATCGCTATTTTGATGTCTTTGTCGAATACACCAAAGCCGATTCCGAGGATATCCTGATTAAAATTAGCGTCTCCAATCGCGGTCCCGAAGCGGCAGCGCTGCACGTATTGCCAACCCTCTGGTTTCGCAATACCTGGTCTTGGGCAGATGGCGGTGATAAACCCGTTCTGCAAAAAGTTGGGAATGGCGAACATAGCATCATCCACGCTCATCACAATGATGCGATGTTTCAGGAGTTCCTTGAGGACTACTATCTCTATTGTGAGGGAAACGTTCCTCTTCTATTTACAGAGAATGAAACCAACAATGCCCGTCTCTTTGCCACACCGAATGTCAATCCCTACGTCAAAGATGGCATCAACAATTACCTCGTACATGGGGAACACGATGCCATCAATCCCTCTGGGATCGGAACCAAAGCTTCTCCTCACTATCAATTGACGATCGGTGCGGGAGAAACGCAAGTAGTGCGCCTGCGGCTGACCCGCAAGGCACCTGCCCAAATACAGAATCTCTTTGTCGACTTCGATACCGTTGTTAAAACGCGCTTACAAGAAGCTGATGCTTTCTATAACGTGGTTATACCTGCGAAAGTCCAAACCGACTCAGATCGCACCAACGTGATGCGTCAGGCTCTGGCTGGGATGCTGTGGACGAAGCAATATTTCTACTACGACGTAGATAAGTGGCTGGACGAGCATAACGTTGACTCAGAGCGGCGCAAGGGATTCCGTAACGGCGATTGGTCTCACATGTACAACGATGACATCATCTCCATGCCCGATAAGTGGGAATATCCCTGGTTTGCCGCCTGGGATTTGGCTTTCCACATGCTGCCACTGTCGATAGTGGACTCGGACTTTGCGAAAGTCCAGTTGGATTTGATGTTGCGAAACGATTACCTGCACCCCAACGGCCAAATCCCTGCCTACGAGTGGAACTTTGGTGATGTCAACCCGCCCGTACATGCCTACGCCACGATGCAAACCTATTTAGCGGACAAGGCTCGGAATAATGGCAAAGGAGATCTCGATTTTCTCAGGTATGCCTTTGCCAAATTGCTGGTGAACTTTACCTGGTGGGTTAACCGCAAAGATCGTGAGGGTAACAATGTTTTTGAGGGAGGCTTCTTAGGCCTGGATAACATCGGCGTATTCGATCGCAGTTCGCCACTTCCTACTGGAGGATACCTGGAGCAGGCAGACGGCACCGCCTGGATGGTGTTTTTCAGCCAGCAAATGCTGCGGATTGCGGTCGAACTGGCGGTTCAAATCCCCCTCTACGAAGAATTTGCCAGCAAGTTTTTCGAGCATACGATTTGGATTGCCGGAGCTATGGATCGCATGGGAGACCTCCAGGATGAAATGTGGGATGAAGCCGACGGTTTCTTCTATGATGTCTTGCGATTGCCCGACGGTCATGCGATGCGCTTGAAAGTGCGATCGCTCGTGGGACTGCTACCCCTAGCCGCCGTCGCAATTTTTGATGCAGCCGATATCGAGAAATTGCCAAACTTCCGCAAGCGGGCTGTGGCGTTTTACAAACGCCACCCCGAACTCATAACGAACCTGCACCTGCCTACTCAACCCGGCGAGGGGGGAAAGTTTATGCTGTCGGTGTTTACCGAACAGAAATTGCGTCGCGTCCTCGCTCGGATGTTGGACGAAAGCGAATTCTTTAGCCCCCACGGGATTCGATCGCTCTCCCGCTATCACCGCGAGCATCCGTTTATCTTTCACCACGACGGTCAGGAATTCCGCGTAGACTACCTGCCAGGTGATTCCAACACGGGGATGTTCGGCGGTAACTCCAATTGGCGCGGCCCCATCTGGATGCCCGTTAATTTATTACTGTTTGGTTCGCTGATGCGGCTCTATTCCTACTATGGTGACTCATTTAAGATTGAATGCCCGACGGGTTCGGGACAGTACATGACCTTATATGAAGTAGCCCAGGAACTGGGCGAACGGTTAACCCGCATCTTCATGCGCGACACCAATGGTCGCCGCCCAGTCTATGGAGCTGCCGAGAAATTCCAAACCGATCCCCACTGGAAAGACTTAATTCTGTTCTACGAATACTTCCACGGCGACAATGGTGCGGGGATTGGAGCGAGCCATCAGACAGGCTGGACGGGTTGTGTCGCGCGCATTATTCAGGCGATGAGTGACGTCACGCAAGAAATCGCCTCTAGTGCGAATGCGGAAATGGAAGCGATCAAGAAGATGGTAGGGAAATAATTATCGTAGGGCAATCCTTCCGTGGTTGCCCTCCCTCCGTGAATCCCCCCGCGATCGCCTCAAAATAGGAGTAGGCACGGGGGGCTACCCCTACCAGTTGTTCTGTTTTCCAATGCCATGCAATTATGAATAGATATCTTTATCCATCTCTTTACCAAATCAATACCCGCGTCTGGCTCAATCGCCTGTCCCAGCAAATCGGTCGTCCGGCAATCCTAGATGACATTCCCGATACTGAACTAGATGAACTGGTAAACTTGGGATTTGACTGGATTTACTTTCTCAGCGTCTGGCAAATTGGCGAAGCAGGGCGTAAGGTCTCTCGTTCTAATCCCCAATGGCTGGCCGAATATCGCGAACTTTTGCCAGACTTACAAGAGGAAGATATCTGTGGATCTGGGTTTGCGATTACCAGCTATACCCTTAATCCCAGATTAGGAGAGATGGAGGCATTAACTCGACTGCGCGATCGCCTGCATCAACGGGGACTCAAATTGATGTTAGATTTTGTTCCCAACCATACCGCACCCGATCATCCTTGGGTACAGGAGCATCCAGAATACTACGTTCCCGGCACGGAAGTGCAGTTGGTGGAGCAACCGCAAAACTACATCAAAGTAGATTCGCCTCAAGGTGCGAAGATTCTGGCTTACGGTCGCGATCCTTACTTTGACGGCTGGCCCGACACCCTGCAACTGAATTACGGCAATCCCGTTTTACAGACAGCGCTGATCGATGAATTGCTGAAAATCTCCCAATGGTGCGACGGACTGCGCTGCGACATGGCGATGCTTGTGTTACCGGAGATCTTTCAGCGCATATGGGGAATTGCAATTGAACCATTCTGGGAGAAAGCAATGCAAAAGGTGAGGGAACAACACCCAGGCTTTGTGTTCATGGCAGAGGTCTACTGGGATTTGGAGTGGGCGCTGCAACAGCATGGATTTGATTACACCTACGACAAACGCTTATACGATCGCCTGCGAGAGTTTCACCCTCGTCCCTTACGGGAGCATTTTGGGGCTGACCTTGATTATCAGCAAAGATCGGCTCGTTTTTTAGAGAATCACGATGAGCCACGTGCCGCTGCGACTTTCCCACCGGGCATCCATCAAGCTGCTGCTGTCATAACCAGTTTCTGTCCCGGTTTTCGATTCTTCCATCAGGGTCAGTTAGAAGGATGGCCAAAGAAAATTTCCGTCCACCTCTTTCGAGGGCCAGAACAGTCAACCGAACCGAGTTTACAGGAGTTTTACCGTCGGCTCCTCAATGTTCTGCGCCAGAGCGTGTTTCGCAATGGGGATTGGCAATTGCTGGAGTGCAAACCTGCCTGGGAAGGGAATTGGACGTGGGAGTGCTTCATTGCCTTTGCTTGGCATGGACAGGATGGGGAACGGGCGATCGCAGCGGTAAACTACGCACCGAACCAGAGTCAGTGTTACGTTGCGCTGCCCTGGACGGATCTCGGCGATCGCACGTATCGACTTACAGATTTAATGGGAGCTGAAAGCTACGATCGCCGTGGCGAAGATCTACTTGCGGCTGGACTCTATCTAGATCTGCCGGCATGGGGATATCATGTATTTGAATTGCTCTTGAAATAGCAATTTTTTTAATTTACTTGATTTTTTAACCCACTTTGAAAAAATCATAAAAAAATGGTTACCCAAAAATTAGCTCGTATTGGATTGCTTCTCCTTTCGGTATTATCCTTGACAGGGGCGATCCCTCCCACCGCTTTTGCTCAAAGAGTTCAACTCCTCGGTCAGGCCAGACTCTCGTTCAGAGAAAACGATCTGGATGTTTTGAAATTGCCTAGATGTCAAGTACCTCCTGTCAGAGACATCAGACTAAGAGCGCTGAGGGGTTCAGCTGAAATACAACTCCTTGTCGTGCAATATGGGAACAATCAATTAGATCGATTGCCAGTCAGATCCAGACTCCGCGAAGGGAGTGAAACAAATTGGATCCCTTTAAGGGGAACTCTTCGCTGTATCAGGGGAATTGCTATTGTGGGCAGTTCTGCGGGCTCTACAAATCGTGCGATTATTCAATTTTACGCGCGCTGAATATCTCCAATTTGACAGAGGCAAACGATGAAAAAAATAGGACAAATTTTTATTGCCTGGTTACTCGTTGCTTTTCTAATTGTCACAGCCGCACCTCTGGTGATCGCACAGAAAACCCCATCCCCTCAACCTACCACACCCATCAGCCGATCGGAGGAGGCGATCATTGTCTCCGATAAGGAGTGACTTTTCATTCTAAAATGCAAATCTATCAAGGTACGAGCGATGGCGGTCATTTACGACCTCGAACACATTACGACTTACAGTTATCGCAATCCCGTCAGGTTTGGCGAACATCGCGCCATCTTTTTACCCGGCGCAAGCTTTGTCGGTCGAATCTTGAGCTACACCCTGGAAACCAACATTCCGTCTAAAGTACGCTGGATGATGGATACTCTTTCTAACAATGTAGCCCTGATCGAATTCAGCGAACCCTCCAAAGAACTGAGCGTTACTTATCGACTGCGGGGCGAACATTTTGGTATCAAAGCGATCGCCGATTTTCCCCTGGAAGCGCGAGCCGTAGAAATACCAGTACAGTACACGCCGGATGAGTGGACCGATCTGGCTGTCTTTATGCGTCCCCACGCCGAAGATCCCGATGGCCGCCTCGCAGCTTGGACAAAAAGCTTTGTGGCCGGCGATCGAGACGATACCCTTGATGTCCTGCAACGGATGATGGATGCGATCTGGAAAACTCTGACCTATCAGTCCCGAGAGGTAGAGGGAACTCAGTCTCCGGCAGAGACATTGCGCCTCGGGTCTGGCACCTGCCGGGATTATGCCTGGTTGATGATTGAGGCATTGCGACGTTTGGGCCTAGCCTGTCGCTTTGTCAGCGGCTACCTCTACGATGCGTCCCTGGATGGCGGTGACGTTGGCATGACAGGATCGGGGGCAACCCATGCCTGGTTGCAGGTCTACCTGCCGGGAGCGGGTTGGAGAGCCTACGACCCGACGAACCGAATTACCGCCGGCTTCGATCTAATCCGCGTGGCGATCGCCCGTCATCCGGGGCAAGTCATGCCCCTATCGGGATCCTGGTTTGGTAATGCCGAGGATTACCTGGGTATGGATGTGAATGTGACGATTCGCAAACTGGGCAAGCTACCTGAGTTTGACGAAGAGAAACCCGGCTGAAAACTCGCGAACTGTTTTTGTCTGCACCGGGAGCGATCGCGCTAGCGGAGGTTGCCATTAGGACAGCAGAAATACTAATTCTGATGTATATTGTGAAATCGCTCTGGATTCACTAAACTAGTCATGATGGTGCTGATGATTGTTCTGATTTGTAGCTTCCATCCATTTTGTAGCCAACCTAAGTAGGCTCACTGCTTTTCTTTCCTTGTTAGTCTAAACTCTACTAGATATCCACATAGAAACTAAATTGGCAACAAATCATATCGACCATTTCATGGCTGCGCGGCCTTCAGTAGCAGAACGATTGGCAGCGGGTAAAGCCCTCCGCCAACAAGTATCTCGCCGCGCCCATGCTGAATTCAAGCCTGCAAGCGATCGCGAAGATCCGATCGCCATTCTCGAAGCCCAAGCAAAAACGCGATTACTAGAGCTAGTGCCTGTGCGCTATGCCCGCATGCTCACTTCTCCCTTTGCCTTTCTGCGCGGCTCGGCAGCGGTGATGATTGGGGATATTGCTCCAGCGGTGACAACAGGGTTGACGGTGCAGGCATGCGGCGATATGCATGTCGCCAACTTTGGTGTTTTTGCCTCTGCCGAGCGCAATCTGGTATTCGGCATCAACGATTTCGATGAAACCCATTTAGGAGCGTGGGAGTGGGATCTCAAGCGATTGACAGCCAGTGCCGTTGTGGCAGGACGGTTTCTCGGCGCAGACCGCGTTCTTTGCGAAGAGGCAGCGCGGGCCGTCGTGCGATCCTACCGCCAATATATGCGACAGTATGCCAATCTGGGCTATTTAGAACTCTGGTACACCAACATCACTGAAGCCGCCTTTCTCAATGTGCTTCCCCCCGAATCGCGGAAAAGAGCTGTCCGGATTGCGGAAAAGGCACGCCAGCGTACCCATCTCCAGGTACTCGAAAAGATGACGGATCTTGTTGACAACCAACAACGCATCATCGAAGTCCAGCCCCTGATCGTGCGGGCACAGATGACCGGCACGGGGCGACCTATTGCCGAGGCACTTGAACTTTTATTGCGGGATTACCTCGCCTCTATGGGGGCAGATCGCCGCTTTCTGCTATCGCGTTATCGCATCCTCGATGTTGCACGTAAAGTTGTCGGTGTTGGTAGTGTCGGTACCCGCTGCTGGGTGATCTACCTGCAAGGCAAGGATGCAGACGATCCGCTGTTCCTCCAGGTCAAAGAGGCACAACCATCCGTACTGGCTCCCTACACTGGTAATTCACCGACTGACGATCCAGCCATTGAAAACCAGGGGCACCGGGTTGTAGCAGGGCAGCGTCTGATCCAGGGTGCACCGGATATTTTCCTGGGTTGGGGTGAGCAGGATGGCATTCAATACTACGTGCGCCAATTGCGGGATATGAAAGGTGGAGTCGAGTTCGATCCGGCTAAATTCCGGGTTGCCAGTCTTCCCGATTACTGCGGTCTATGCGGTTGGGCGCTGGCGCTTGCCCATGCCAAATCCAGTGATGCCGCAATGCTGGCGGGTTACGTTGGCAAGAGCGAGGATTTGGATGAAGCACTGGCAAAGTTTGCCCATGACTATGCCGACCAAACGGAGCGGGATTACGAGCTACTGGCAGCAGCAGCCCGTCAGGGACGCATCAAGGTTGCCAGCGAATTTTAATGACGTTTCTCTATGGGCTCTTGTTAACCAGGCATCTATTATGGATGCAAGTCAGACGGTAATCTCAATGAATTTGTCCCAAATCCCAAAACACTGAGCTATGTTTAATTTCCTAAATCCTGAGGCTGCTAACCCCACTCCCCAGCAGATTGCACGGTTCTTCCGTCTGCTGGGATGGATTAGTTTCTGGCTACAATCATTACTCGGTTTTATTCCAATTTTGGTAGTGGTAACGGCTGTTCTTTTCTATCCTGGCAGGCAACAGAGCGACGGACTTTCGTTTGGTTTGTTTTCTGCGATCGCTTGTTTAATGCTGCTACTCTTCAGTATTTACTGGTGTTTTCGCTATACTCGACTGGCCAACAAACTGGAGATGCGCGATTTACGTCCGGCTAAATCTCAAGTCATCCGCGATGTAAAGCTAGGACTGATTATCAATATCGGTAGTATGGCGATCGCAGTAATGATTGCCATGGTGCGGGTTGGCGACTTGACCTTCAAAATGCTCACGCTACCTCAAGGCTCGACTGTTATAACCCCCAATCAAGCAAAGACAACGTTAGTTCAAGGTTTTCCGATCGCCCCCTCTAACATGATCGCAATTCAAGCCATGGTCAATACGATCGCGGCCGGATTGGTTGGTGTAGTGGTGGCATTACTACTACTGTATCTTGTCGGGCAGAATCAAAGCCCTCAAAGTCGCTCGGAACCTCTGGATTAAGCGAATGGTGGTAGTGTTACAAACCTGTTGATAGATGGCTGCGATCGATGCAAATCACAACCGCACAATTACACCAAATCTCAATTTTCTCAGGGCTTGAGCCACATCAACTCGTGCAATTACAACCTCACTCTGTTGTGAAAATCTATCTACAGGGAGAGTTTATACTGCATGAAGGAGATCGCCTGCCAGCTAAACTCTTTTCGGTGTTAAGCGGTGTAATCCAGATCAAGAAAACAGCCTTAAGTGGTAAGGAAACAATTTTACGCACCTTAGCCGCTGGAGATATATTTGCTGCGCCAAGTTTGTTCGGCGATGGTATAGCACCAGCCACAGCGATCGCCATCCAGGAGTGTGAAATTCTGACGATTGAACGATCTGCGCTTCTAGAAATGATGCAGCAGAACCCAGAACTAGCATTGCGGATTATTGTGACGCTAACAGAACGATTGCATCATCTCCATAACACCGTGCATGGATTAGCCTCTGAACGGGCGATTGTGCGTTTAACACGGTTGATTCAGGCAGCGGCGATCGAGGGAGGGACTCAAGCAAGCAAAAGTGGTCTATGTTTGCAAACTCGGTTGCCGTATTACCAAATTGCTCGCAGTATTGGCATCACCTACGAAGAATGCGTGCGTCTGTTCAAGCAACTGCAATCAGTTATCGCCTACGATCGCGGCGGTAAGATTTTGCTGCTAGATCGAGTCAAACTCGATGCAATTGCCAGTGGTGAGCCGGAACTGCATGAATAAGCAGCCACCGCAATTTTTTTGGTAAACTGACTGGAGGAATTGCGCAAAAAAACAAACATATGGACTGCTTTTAGCCGTACGTTAGACACATAGGTCTACCCTATTTCTCCTGGAATCACACATACGTGTTTGTATGTGAACCTCTAAACTAAGACCTGATGAAATCGTCACCAATAGCTGAAATTAGCTCGAATACGGCCAACACTAATGCCAATCAGCATTGGAAATTTGAGTTGCCGGAAATCTTGCAGGTCATCCAAAAAGGCGATCGCCTCCACTTGAATTGTCAAGACAATCAGCCACGCAGAATTTTGAGAGCGATCGCGCGCTATGGGTTTGCTAACATGCAGGCGAAGGGAATCCAACAGATCAAGCTAAGCGATCGGACTTGGACTCTATGTACCGATCTGCCCATCGGCAATGCAGCGTTGATGGCCGCCGCGATCGCCCAGTATTTAATTGCAGATCGACGTCTTAGCGGTATAAGAATCAGTATTTTGCTCAAGCAGAGTTTTCTGCACATTCTCTGCGAACAGGGATCGGAGATATCGAAAGAAACGATTGCGTTACCGATGCTAGAGGCTTTACGACAGACTCATCCTGTTGAGTATTGGCATGGTATTTCTGTCTACGGAAAGATTAAGGGTGAGAAATCTCCTACTTGGAAATTTGATGTCGATCCCTCAGCGATTTGCATTCGCTCTAATGTGAATAACCATGACAGAAAGAAGCCTGAGTCATTAGCACAGACAGCTAAACCACTAACAAGCCCTACTATAGATCGAGCGATAGATCGAACTGCGGAATCACAAAATGTCCCAGAATCCACAATTGCAGTCACTCCAGCTTATCAAGCTATCCAAGATTTCTTGCAACTGAGATGGCTAGGTAGTACTGATGTGCAACCTCTAGAGGGGAAAATTGCTCTCTGTCTTGCTAGTTTAGCGATCGGGATAGCTGCAACCATAGCCATTGGTAGCACCCTCGCCGGGTATCGCGATCGATTACAGATCGAAAATGTTGTGGGTAGAGAGGATCAAGTAGATAGCTCTAAGATTAGCTCTGACTCTTATTCTCATGATCGACAAATTCGTGACTATAATAACCCCTCCCTCAATACCAAACTGGTTTTGATTGATTCATACATAGCATCACTGGGGCGAGCACCTGATGTGATGATTGTTGGCAGTTCGCGGGCATTAAGGGGAATTGACCCACACATTCTAGAAAAATCCCTCGCAGGGCGGGGGTATAAGGGCATCAGCGTATTTAATATGGGTATTAATGGTGCTACTGCCCAGGTTGTGAACTTACAGCTTACGAAAATCTTGACCAGTCGGCAACTTCCAAAGTTGATTATCTGGGCAGATGGTGTGAGAGCATTTAATAGTAACCGCGAAGATGAGACTTATAATGCCATTGCCAGTTCTTCTGGTTATGCGCAATTAGAACGGATCTTGCAAAATAGCGCTCATACTAAAACTCAAAATGCTTCTCCATTGTCTGAAATCTTATCTAAAACCCTAATTACCTGGCTACCTGCCTACGCCGATCGCTTACAGGTTAGAGCCTCTATAGTGTCAGACTACGATCGCTTCACTACAAGCTTTAGTAATAAAGATACTGCGATCGCCGATCGATCTTTACAGATAGATAGCAAGGGTTTTGCGAGTGTGGATGTCCAATTCGATCCACAGACTTATTTTCAAGTTTATCCCTATGTTAGTGGAGAATACGATCTTGATTATCGCAAATTCGATCTCAATGGCAACCAGATTGATGCATTTAATGCCATAGCTGAATTTTGTGATCGCCACAGGATCGAGCTCATATTTGTGAATATGCCCATGCATGACTCTTATCTTGATGCCAGTCGTGTGAGGTATGAGAAGTTATTTAAAAAACGCATGCAGGCGCTATCGAAGCGATGGAATTCGATCTATATTGATTTCAGCACTATTCTACGCGACCAGCCCAAGTATTTCTCCGATCCCAACCACCTCAATCGCTGGGGAGCGATCGAAGTAGCGAAAAAATTAGCCGTCAATCCTAACATCAATTGGGCAAAATTCCGCTGATTATGTTGATGATATTTATTCCTATTTCCAGGTATCCCAATTGTTGTTGAAGATAGATGTATCAGGGAAGGCTGTAGGATTGCCATCTCGCTCCAGACGCTTCCTCAGCTGTTCTAACTGCGGTTCAGAGCGGGGCAAATCATCTACTAACTGATAGGGAGCAATGCCATGCGTAAGCGCAAAATCAGCGGTTGTGCCTGCGGCTACGCCAGATGACCATTCAAACGAGTGGACGCGATAGGCAGCTGCCGCAATATGGCTGGTAGCGATGCTTTTGCCAACAACCAACATGTTATCAATTTTTTGGGGAATCATGGCTCTTAAAGGGACTTGGAAGGGGTAAGCCTGTCCGCCACCACGTCTCTCTCCTTCGCGTTCTGTATTCCCAGGAATTTCCACTGGAGTTTGCGTCATGCAGGGATGGAAGTCGATCGCATAATGCCCAATGCCCACGGAATCAGGATAAATAGTAGAGCGAGATCGACGCTTCACCGTATCAACCGCACTGGTGCCACGTATAACCGCAAGTCCTTCTAGACCTGCTACTGCGGCTTTGAGTCTGCGGTAAACATCCGTAGAGAGTGTGGTGCGATAGTACTCGTCATTGTAGTCGCGCCGCGAGATATCGATCTCTGATATGCTGAACCCATCAGGATAGATTCTACTTGGCCTACCAATGATGCGTCGCGCTTCGCGCATGTAAGGATGTTTTGATAGTCCGTGGATAGTTCCCATTGGAGAATCCAATCCAGTCAAGAAGCGATGATTAGGATAGGGTTTCTTCACACCTTCACCGAGTTGGGAGTCGGTTGTGCCGGTAGTTAGCCAATAGAAATAGCCTTTAGCTAGCTGCTCTCCCTGAAACAGGGTTTCCGCCCGCAGGCCACCCAGCCATCCACCTGGTTGCAGTTGACCGTTTGCCTCTAGCTGATCACGGCTGTAAATCAAGTTATCTCGATCCGTTCCAGGTCGGTAGTCATTTCCCCATGTCCAGTTTTGCATGGAGATATCACCAACTAGAACTGCTTCATCTTTTTTGTAATAACTGATGTCAATATCTTTAAATTTGCCAGGGTTAGGAGTAAAGATGCGGCGATAGGTAAATACAAATGGGAAGCTAGCAAGGTTCTTTAGTTCATAGCTGTAATAGGGGGCGTAGCGAGCATAGAAGTCTGGCACCTCATGTGTCTGTGGTTCTGCCGTTGCCTGCATGGCGAAGGTATAGGTAAAGCCCTGCGTGCAATAGGGATCGGGCTTCGTACTTGAGGAAGATGGTTCCAGGTAAGAGATTGGATCGAGGCCCAGTTTGTAGGGGACATCGGCGATCGCCGCGAGTTCGCCTGTTTCGGTGGCATCAATAACGTACCAATTGGGGGCTGCTGTTTTCGGGTTGTTAGCAGCTTGTTTAGGAACAAATTTGGTGATGGTTTTCGTAAACAGTTTGGAATCTGCATACGTATAGGTATCAACAATTGTTTGCGATAATGGCAGCGTATTCAGTGGAGGGGCACCCGGAGCAGGCTTATGTGAGATCGCGATCGCGCCTGTAATTTGCGAACCCGATACGTTCAAATCCTTAATTACGGTATTGGGAAACCACTCCAGCTTGCCGTGACCTTTTTGAGCCGCATCTTGCAACATAGCGCTCAGAATTTCATTGCCGTCCTTGGGTAGAAAGCAAGCAACACTGACCCAACAACCACCTGGATTGAGGATGCCATAGCGCTGTTCCAACCTTTCACGTAAATCTTTATAGCCGCGATCGTAAAACAGGAGTTGTCTTTGCGTGGTGCGCTCATCTAAAGCTGAAGTTCCCTGTGATGAAATCTGACCGCCAATCCAGTCGCTCATTTCGGTGATGCAAACTGTACGTCCGGCTAAGAGCGCTTCGTAGGCAGCAGCAGTCCCAGCCAATCCACCACCCGCTACCAGGATATCGCACTGCACTTCTCGGCTGATTTTGGGTGGCTGTGCTTGAGTAGATTGAGCGATAGTTATACTATTAGCAAAACTGGTAGCTAAAGGCGAGCCATAGCTAAGCAACGCTAAACCAGTCACTGATAGATATAGCTGTTTAGCAAGCGATCGCACCATAATTCTTCCTCTTCGCACCACGGGTTTATGTTACATGATGATGCCATATTTTTGACCAGGTACAATAATATAGTAGCTAAGACTGCGATATTCCACGAATTCAGCGAGAGGGGATTGACGCAAATTTGGAGAGTTTGATGGGTTGGTGTGAGAAGAAACCAGAAACCAGAGCAAAGCGGATTGAAGAAACTGCAAAGTTAGCAGCAGAAAATATTCGAGCGAATCAATGGCGTCAGTAATATTTATGCATATTGCAGGCTAGAGGACAAGGAAAGTATTCTTTGAAATTAAAGTATTCTCACTGGCTATCCCATTTTACTTCGCTCTGCCAACTTATAGCTGATCGCAATTCCGATAAAACTGGCGACTAAATCCATTGCATCTAAACTGCGATTGGGGGACAAGGATTGCGCCAACTCTTCACCCAAAGTGAATAGCGAAAACAGAAAGGGAAACAGCGGTAGGAAGTAGCCCATCATAAAAACATGGCGATGCCGCAGCACTTTATGTCCTAAGAATGCCGCAATTCCATACAACACCAAATGGGCAAGCTTATCATTTTGGGTTAATATCGGTGGTAATCTACCGTTATACGCCAAAAACATGATGATTGCAAAAATGGCTGCAAAAACAGTGGCAGCGATCGCCCAAACCCGATAAGAAGCAGTCAGTTTCTTGTTGCGATTAGATTCTTCCATAACTCCATTATTTCAACTGCTGTTGGGTAATACTACGAGCTTTAATTGCATCGGGGAAATCCGATCGCAGGGAAATCGCGGCACTGGTTCCGCCGCATGGGACAGAAAAACCTTTACTGCATATAATTTAGAGCGATCAGGAGTTACAACAATCTAAATTCAGTTGCGTGATGGATTTTTTCTCACATCCATGTCCTTGCTGTGGTAACAATGAGATTCGCCCCC
>CALRKB020000024.1:0-68779 GCA_943367755.1 Rhizobium sp. Q54
TCAGTGGTGGGAACCTGAACGTACCCGACGGAGTGACCAGTTTCACGATCTCCGTACCCACGATTCAAGACACGATATTTGAGGCGGATGAAACCTACACGCTGACAGTAGGAGGACAGACAGGGACAGGGACAATTACCAATGACGACAACAACCCGCCGACCACCAACAACACCAGCGCTACCGTTGTTCCTGGTAATGCCGTCACCTTGACCAGCCTGAGCGGCAGCGATAGCGACGGTACCGTTACCTCTTACAAAATTACCAGTCTGCCCGATGCCACAGACGGTATCCTTTACCTGGGTTCCGTAGCTCCTGCTAATGCAGTCACGGTAGGCCAAACCATCCCAGCCACTGCGATCGATACCCTAATCTTCCAAGCCGGTACTGGGTTTAATGGTGGCAGCTTCACCTATGCGGCGGTGGACGACCTCAATGCAGAAGATGCCACTCCCGCGACAGTCACGCTGAATCTGGGTACCCCAGCCAACAACCCGCCGACCACCAACAACACCAGCGCTACCGTTGTTCCTGGTAATGCCGTCACCTTGACCAGCCTGAGCGGCAGCGATAGCGACGGTACCGTTACCTCTTACAAAATTACCAGTCTGCCCGATGCCGCAGACGGTATCCTTTACCTGGGTTCCGTAGCTCCTGCTAATGCAGTCACGGTAGGCCAAACCATCCCAGCTACTGCGATCGATACCCTAATCTTCCAAGCCGGTGCTGGGTTTAATGGTGGCAGCTTCACCTATGCGGCGGTGGACGACCTCAATGCAGAAGATGCCACTCCCGCGACGGTCACCTTGAGATCGCGATCAGGGACGGACTCTGGCTCAGGTTCGGGTGATGGCGGCGGTGGCGGAGAGTCAATACCTAGCCCATCACCATCACCATCACCCAGTCCATCACCATCACCTAGCGGTGGTGGCGGTGGTGGTGGAGATAACAATCCTCCTCCGCAGCAACAGGACTTCATTGGTTTAGATTCGCTGGATATCCTGAATGTCGATCAAACAGTGCAGGATCGGCCAGGTTCGGGACGTAATACCATTGAAGACTTCTTTGATGCAAATTATTACCTAGCCAATAACCCTGATGTGGCAGCAGCTATAGGCAGAGGAGAATTTGCTAATGCCCTCGATCACTTTGAGCGCGTAGGCAAGTTTGAGGGACGAAATCCTAGCAACTACTACGATGAGAAAGTCTATCTAGACTACAATCCAGGTGTGGCAGCAGCGGTTGCCAGAGGTGAGTTTGCCACTGCCTTCGACCACTTTATCCAATATGGACAGTTTGAGAAACGCGATCCGAGATTGCTGCTATTCGATGCACAGTGGTATCTATTCAAGAATCCAGATGCTAAGGCAGCAGTTGCCAATGGCTCAGTTAAGGATGCGTTTACGCATTATCTAAACATTGGACAATTTGAGAATAGAGCACCAAGTATCCTTTTCGATCCCAATGTGTACCTACAACTCAATCCATCGGCGGAGGCGGCAGTGAGGTCAGGGCAGTTTGCCAGCGCATTCCAGCACTATATCAGTGTCGGTTTGCATGAAGGTTTGACCGCCAGCGTTGTGTTTAACGACAAGGACTACAGAACACTCTATCCAGATGTGTCTGAAGCGATCGCTAGAGGACAATTCCAAAGCGGTACTGAGCACTTCCTGCGCTTTGGTCAGTATCAAAACCGACAACCACAGTTGATGATATTTAACGAAGGCTACTATCTGGAAAATAACCCAGAGGTCAAAGCCGCCGTAGATGCGGGTACCTACAAAGATGGACTCGAACACTTTGTCCAGCGTGGTCAGTTTGAGAATCGCGATCCTGGCCCGTTATTTGATACGGAATTCTACTTGGCAACCTATCCTGATGTGGGACCAGCGATCGCCAGCGGCCAGGTGCGCAGTGCCTACGACCATTACCGCAGGATCGGACGAGCTGAGGGGCGCATTCATGTGCCACCCGAGCGCATTATTAGTCAAGGTCTGTTCACGTCAACGTTTGTGGATGATGTCCTCTCAAGTACGAGAGATGATTTCAACACCGATTCTGGCAGATTTGCTAACTAGGATATAACTGGAGCGCTGTAGAAGGAAGGTGAGTACTTATGCTTGCCTCCCTTCTAGCCAGATCGAACCCGGTTATACCAATTTCAATTGAATAAGTGACAGATCGAGATTTGAGTTCCGCGCTACGCGCGGTCTTTCAAAAAAGCTGCGCCGCAGCTTTTTTGAAAATGGTATTACTTATGCCGCATAACATGTCGATAGCGTTTTCCTCCGCGTTGCTGGTTGGTGCGTGGACGAAACCATTTTTGCCAAAGCCAAGCCAGAATACTCTCTAGCATTTCTGCTAGTTCTAAGGCTGCCTTGCCAATCTGCCTTACTACTCCAGTTTTTTGGCGTGAGGATGGGGTGGACTGTTGGCGAGGCCTTCTACGCTTGGCGCGTTGAGGGGGAGAATCTTGAGGAGAACGGGAGTAGTTGACTGAGGGTTGCCGAAATGATTGAGTATTTGCCTGCGGTTCGCGATAGGCGGCATTTGCTAGTTGTGTCTCCAACTCAGCATTTGTGGGGATGTGGTGCAAAGTAGAACTGGTTTCAAAGATTTCAGTCTGTCGCTTAGGGAATTGAGGTAAAAGCAGGATCGGTAAACTAGGTTGAGACATAGCGATCGCGGGTTCGTTAATTTGCTCATCGGCAATACCCTGCAACGTCCAGGATCTTGTGGCTTTCGGGCCACCGAGGCGCAGACAGTTGCCAGCATGATCGAGAATTAAAGCTTTGCCAGTACTTTTAGGACGCAGACCGCGACCGACCATTTGCAAATGCAGCGCCACAGATTGAGTAGGACGACAAAGTTGTACGACCTCAATTTCCGGTAGGTCAAAGCCCTCTGTAAACAAATTGACGTTTGTTAATACCTTAGTAGTGCCACTGCGAAAGCGTGCCAGGATGGCGCGGCGTTCTTTGGTAGGTGTTTCGCTATCTACATGTTCGGCAGCAATACCAGCTTCCTGGTAGCTAGCCGCGATCGCTTTGGCATGATCGATATTGATTGCAAATACGACACAGCGTTTACCGGCAGCGTGCTTCAGATAGGCATCGATCGCCCGACCCGCCACATAGCGGCGATCGATTTGAGTGGCCAGATCGCCTGCATTAAAGTCACCACCAGTAATTCGCACACCTTCTTGAGGCAGAAAACTATCCGGTGCCAAGACATCGTAGTCCGCCAGGTAGCCATGCCAAATCAGCTCTGAAACCGAAGGTCCTAAAACTAAAGCTTCATAAATGCGATCGAAGCCACGGCCATCCAGCCGAGAAGGTGTAGCCGTTACACCTAAAACATGCGCCTGGGGTAGCGAGTCGAGAATTTTGAGGTAGCTGGGCGCAAGCGAAAGATGCGCTTCGTCCACGATCGCCAGGCTAATATGAGGGAGTTCGATCTGACGCTGTTCGAGACGTTTTACCAAAGTTTGGACGGAAGCACATTGAATGAGGCGATCGAGTTTGAGTGGTTGTCCTGCCTTGATCGTACCCACAGGTAACTTGGTAATCTTCTCAAGCGTTTGCTGTGCTTGCAATAGCAATTCTTCACGATGCACCAGGAGCATCACTCGCTCTTTCCGGTTGACAAAATCTAGCGCGATTTCACTAAAAGTACGAGTCTTTCCAGATCCAGTAGGCATAGCCAGAAGCACGGATCGCTTGCCACTACGCCACTCGCGATAAATATCTCGAATTACTATATTTTGGTAGTCGCGCAGATCTGTCATGTTCCTCACCCTAGTTGTAGTCAATTCGACAGCTAGGATACTGTATTAATTCCTTTTCTGGCAGAAGCACAAGCAGAAGGTTCAATTTGTGTTAAGGTTAGTAACTGCAACCGTTTTTTTAGGGGTTAAGATAGCTAGACATGGCTAAACGCCGTAATCAAAAGAAAGAAAAAGCACTTCGCAATCAGGCCTACGCGCGCAAGTTCCGCAAGCGCACACCAGGTCGTTTCGGTCGTAAGCGTTTTGGTAGTAATCGCTTTGGCGATAGTGATGAAAGTGATGGAGAAAGCGAGACTTCTGAAGATTCAGATGCTGCGCCAAGCACATTTTAGAATAATGGCTTCTTGGGGAGGATGTGTTGCACCATGAGCAACACATCCTTGCTGTTTTATAACTACTTTTAGGATTGCCAAATTTTTCCCCATGTAAACTTTCTATTGAAGCGCTTTATGTAAGGGCAGATTTGGATAGAAGTTTTTGAGTACCGCCAGTAATACTCTTGCCAAACCTGCCCCCTACACCCATAGATTTTTACAGCAACAATTTTTTAATACTTGTGTGTTGTAATGATTCCCAATTCATTTAGTATTATTGTGTTGTGATATCAATGACCAGGTTTAGTTTTCGGGAGGGACTAGCTTGATATTTGGTTTAGCTTTACACACCACTACTGAAGTATTGAGTCTGGCGATCGCCCAGCTTGACGAGCAAGTAGAGGAGCAACTAGGGGAGGGGGATCGCAGCAATAATTCACTGTTATGCCTGAAGCAACAATCTTGGCAGCTAGGGCGTGAATTATCGACACAACTACACTTACTTTTGGCTGAGTTCATGGTCAGTTATAACTGGTCAGACTTAGGCTTTATTGCGATCGCCAAAGGGGTGGGTAGTTTTACGGGTACGCGCATAGGTATAGTCTTAGCGCGCACTTTAGGGGAGCAACTATCAATTCCTGTTTATGCGATCGGGTGCGACGAAATTTTGCAGCGATCGCAAGCATTTCAGGTACCCCAATCCCTGGGACAAAGCTTACTCTCTATCGCCCAGGAACAATGGGTGCAGAGTCAATATCCCCATTGGGCAGAGGCTCTGCCCCTATATTCCGAATAGTTCAGAATAAACTACTGCCAAAGTTGAGATGACTCTTTGAGGGCTACCGTTTTTTATTTCTGAATTTTGATTGGTATAGGGTTTAACTGGGTAATCTCATTACCAGGAAAGCTATTTGCGAGTTATAGAAATTAAGATGGGGGTAGTAAAAATTTCGATCCAGACAATAAGTTATTTCCTGTTAATACTTGGGTAACTTAGAGACATAGATTTCAAGTGCTGATTTAGATTATGTGAGCGCCAACAACTCGAATAAGCGACTGGAATCGGATTAGCTATGGTTGGGGGGATCCAATTTTTAGATTAATTCATGCAATTAAAACGGGGAAAAGATAGTATTCATGAATACACTAATGAAAAGCAAAAAAGTCGTTGAACCAGTCGTAGTCAAAGCTTTGCGGTATGGAACCAAAAAGATAGACTTGCAATGTGTGGACTGCGGATACACACAAGAAAATTCGCAGATGCTATCTAACTGCCCCAATTGCAATAGTAGCTTCATTCGCGCTCGCTACGATCTAAGTAAATTATCTGCCTCCGAGTGGCAACAAAAGCTGCGCGATCGCGAATGTAATATGTGGCGCTACAGAGAACTGCTACCTGTTGTCAATGCCGCTAATATCGTCAGCATGGGTGAGGGATTCACGCCGCTGATACATGCCAAGAACCTGGGTAAGATGCTGGGTCTAGAGCGCCTTTACCTGAAAGATGAACGGCAAGGGCCAACTGGTTCGTTCAAGGATAGACAGGCCTCGGTGGCAATCTCCGTGATGAAAGAGCATGGCATCAAAGAAGTAGCTCTTGCTTCCACGGGGAATGTGGCACTTTCCTATGCGGCCTATGCAGCTCGGGCCGGGATCAAGCTGTGGACGTTCGTGGTTGAAAACATCCCTGAAGAGAAAATACGCGAGATTTCCCTCTACGGTGGAGAAGTAATTAAGGTTAGAGGTACTTACGACCAAACTAAAGCGATCGCCGCAGATTTTGCAAAGCGAGAAGGCATATTTCTAGACAAAGGTATCAAGAATGTGGCTGGTGTCGAAGGGATGAAAACCATGTCCTTTGAAATCGCCGAGCAGCTCCATTGGTACTCTCCTGACTGGTATTTTCAGGGAGTAAGCGGTGGTATGGGGCCAGTTGGAGTGGTAAGGGGTTTTGAAGAGCTCCTGGCAATGGGGCTTGTCGACAAAGTACCCGCACTGGGAATCATTCAGCCTTCTGGCTGTGCGCCTATGGTACGAGCATTCAAAGCAGGTAAGCAGACTGCCGATCCCGTCTTGAATCCCCAAACAAACATCATGCCACTGGCAACTGGAGATCCGGGTCAAGTTTACGGATTGCTAAAGAGTTTGGTCGATCGCTACGGCGGCACCATGGAAGAAGCAACCGACGAAGAAGCCTATGCTGTTACTCGATTGCTAGCTACAACCGAAGGCATATCAGTTGAGCCTGCGGCGGCACTGACCTTTGCTGGTGTAATTCGTTTAGCCAAGCAAGGGGTAATTAAGCCAAATGAACTGGTAGTAGTTAACTGTTGCGGTCATACCTATCCGGTGGAAAAGCATATAACCGAGGGAAAGGTTATACAGACTATTGTTGCTCGATCGTAAATATGGATTGGGAGACAGGGGGGCACTGGTGCAGCTCAATTTTTAACCTTACCTTAAAGCGATACTGGGAGATGGTTAGAAGCTAATGCGGAGTTGCAGGAGATCCTCCCAACTTAGTCCTTTTTCGAGGATACCGATTCCAACTGCAGGAACTGTAGGTACTTAACCACTGAATTATTAGGATATCGGTAGCATTACTACGCAGGTAGTACCCATTCCCACCT
This sequence comes from Rhizobium sp. Q54, assembly GCA_943367755.1. Classification (GTDB taxonomy): domain Bacteria; phylum Cyanobacteriota; class Cyanobacteriia; order Pseudanabaenales; family Pseudanabaenaceae; genus PCC-6802. The sequence continues at coordinate 6,732 of CALRKB020000024.1, forward strand.
CGCTCTTAATCTTGATGTTGCCCTGATGCAAGTCTACACATTTCTTGACTACAACAAGTCCTAAACCAGTACCAGAGATAGTACGGACATTTTTGCCACGATAAAATGGTTCAAACAACTGCTTTTGATCGTCACTTGAAATGCCAATTCCCCAATCCTGAATCTGCAAGAGAACTGCATTTTGTTTAAACTCCAGATTAAGATGAACATCCCCTCCCTGCGGAGAATATTTAATCGCATTTGATAATAAATTGGCGAGGATTGAACGCACCAACTTCTCATCCAAGCAAACTAGAATTGCTGACCCCTGACAGGTAAACATGAGAGTATACTGATTCCCTGCACTAAGTTGGATCTCTTCGATGAAATCACTGCAGAGTGATTCTAGATTCGTCTGTTTGGGATTAAACTCTAGCTTTCCAGTCTCAGCTCGATTAATCGTCAAGATATCGTCGAGAAGCTGAACCATATTCTTGACTGCACCTTGAATGCGATGCAGGTTCCTCAATCTCTTGTTGGAGTCTTCCCATTCATCTCCACTGTTTTCCAGAACTTGAGCTGCTGCCAGAGCTGTGCTGAGAGGTGTGCGAAACTCGTGGGATGCCATGGAGAAAAAACGAGTTTTGAGGGTACTGAGTTCCTTCTCCCGTTCCAGCGCTAGTCGAATTTCATCCAGACGCTTGCGCTCTGTGATGTCACGGGCATTAACCATAATGCGAGGGATGGCATCACTACCCACAAATGGCTGGCTAATTGCTTCTAAAGTGCGCCAGGAATTCTCCTTATGACGATAGCGAAACTCGATAGGGCGTACTGGCTCTGAGTTCTGAATAGCACTAGTAAGACTATAGTAGGCATTAGTGAAATCATCTGGATGAATCGACTCAAACACGTTTTTGATCGCTAGTTCTGCCGCAGTATATCCCAAAACTTTTTCCACTGAAGGACTAACATAACGAATAGTGCCATCAATATCAAGAATCATAATGATATCCAGAGCATTCTCAATCAGCGAGCGAAAACGTTCTTCGCTTTGACGCAAGGCTCGATCGGCCTGCTTACGTCCAGTTGTATCTCGCTGTACGGCAATCCAGTGGGTATACCAGCCGTTTTTGTCAGCAACGGGGACAATGCTGAATTCATTCCAAAATTCCGATCCATCTTTGCGATAGTTAATCACCTCAACTGTGACCGATTCCCAACATGCGAGAGCCTGCCGAATCTTATGTAGTTCAGCGCGATCGGTTTTTGCTCCTTGTAAAATGCGTGGGTTTTTGCCAATTACTTCCTCCGGGCTATAGCCAGTGATGTGGGTGAAAGCCTCATTAACATAGATAATGCGAGGACCCGGTTCGTCAATGGGTTCTGCTTCCGTGATTACGATCGCGTCATTGGTGTTAACCACAACCGATTGTAACAAACGCACCTGCTCTTCTTGTTGTTTTTGTTCGGTAATGTCGGCAATCACTGCCACGATGCCGCCGATCTGTCCGTTACTATCCGGCAAAGGGGCAGAAGAGAAAATTATGTCGATTGGGGTGCCATCTTTTTTCTGGTCGCGGAGTTCTAATTGCGAATAGGGAGTGCCTTGCAAGACACTGGTTTGGAGAGTGGGATTGTCTGCTTGCCGATCGTTCAGGGTAATGGGATTGGGGCGATCCATCACCTCTGCCTCTGTCCAACCGAACATCTGTTCTGCAGCAGGATTCCAGATCTTAACTTTACCCTCCAGATCCAGCATGACAATCGCTCGTGGTGAAGCCTTGACTAATGCTTGTAACGTGTCATTTGTATGACGTAATGCGACTTCAGTGCGTTTGCGCTCGACGATTTCTGTGCGCAGGAAAGCATTGGCTTGAGCTAGTTCTTCCGTACGCTGTTGTACTCGCAGTTCGAGTTCGGCATTGAGTTGTTGGAGCTGTTTATAGAGTTCGGACTGTTGAATAGCGATCGCTACCTGAGTTGCCAGTTGCTGCATTAATTCCACTTCCCAGGTTTCCCATTTGCGCGGACTGCTACACTGGTGGGCAATCAATAACCCCCACAGAGTAGGGATGGCAGGTGTGGAATTAGACTCTCCACTCGGCTCTATGTGGCGATTTTCTTGCAAAATCGGTACGACCAATTTTGCTTGAACCCCGAACTGCTTAACAAAATCTACCAGACAAGGTTCTATTTTGGCTTGCGCGACATTAGCAATAGCAAGCGTTTTGCCGCGCGAGTATGCCTCGTGGTATTCCCTAGGAAAAACCTCCTCTGGGAAGGATTGTCCCAAGATGATCGAGTAATTGGGTAAAACGGTTTCGTTAATGGCGCTACCTGTACCATCTTCCCACAGGCGATAGATGAGTACCCGATCGGCTTGCAGAAAAAGCTGAACGTCTTCAACCGTCGTTGCCAGCACTTCATCCAAATCAAGGGACTGACGAATGTGCTGAGCGATCTGAGTAACCAATCGTTCTCGTTTGGTCTGCTGCCAAAGAACCATTTCGGCGTGGCGGCGCTTTGCCACTTCCCGCTTGGAGTAAAAGTAACCTACCAACAGGATCGAAATGCCAATGCCAATCCCGATAAATACTAAACTGGTCGTACTCAAGATCGGCATAGGCAATATCCAAGCGCATGGCTAACAAACCCTAGCAGCTCATATAGTATCGCAGTTTCCATTTATCTAACCATAAACAGAACGGGCAGACCTATGTGTCTGCCCCATCTGAGCTGGTATGGGAACCGCGATCGCAAGCAAAGTTTAGAAACCGATCAAGACTGATGCAAACATGGCCCCGATCAGGACAATGCCTAACCCAACGACACCAGTACCAATAGCACGTAAAGCTGCGGGAGGATTCTTTTGCCATTCCCAGCGCGTGTAATCTAGACGGGCAGCTCCCGATCTTCTGAGATATCTCATATCAGGCTTAGGAAGTTTGGCTAGATGGTATTCATCGTAACGCGCCATACGTGCAAAAGGTAACTCACCTTGAGAGCGCTGGGGTAGAATCCGTCGCCGCTGATAGGGAACGGTGTTATCGCCAAAGTTACTCAAATATTCTTCACTATTGAGCAAATCATCAATAAAGCCTTCTAATCCTTTAGTGGCAAGTACAATCGACCAGGCAATTTTTTCACGCTCGCTGTAAACATCACGCCCTAAAATGCGCTGGATACAAATTTGGGCAAAGCGATAGTTATTATTAGTTTCGTAGGTAAGTCTACGGAACGAATCAGAAGTTGCAAGCCCTCGGATGAAATCCTTAACTTTGATTTGCCCCGATCTGAGCTGAGATTCTAAATATAGTTGACGATGGCGGGACAACATCTGTTGTTCGTTACAGATCTGGCGATAGGCTGCATGGATAAGCGTATCCATCTCTCCATCTGAGAGCAGATTATCGGTGTTATTAATTCTAGGTTGTTCGTCACCATGGACTTCAAAGCCTGTGACACGTTGGTTTTGGGAAGTAGGGGAATAGGTTAAAAGGGGTAAAGTCATGAAGTATTCTATATTTTAATTTATTTGATTTCTCAGAAGTCAGAATTAACGGCTGAGCGCTAAAGGTTTACCAAAATTTATAATGTTCTTTCCAAGGAATCTGAAAAAGGAAGGAAGAAGTTTCACCGCTGAGGATGTAGCTCCACCCTCCCCCGTTCGCAAATAAGCTTACGAACGTTATATGGTTTGTAAGACCCAGTTAATTTAGGGTTTTAGTAGGCTTTGTAAAATAACGTTTACAGCCTAAAAGTAAGGAAATCATTACTGAAATGGTAAAGAAATCGGAAAGAATTAGCATAAGCAATAAATCTTGACCTTAAGTAATATTACTTAGGAAAAGTTTGTAGATGTTGCTGTAGCCTCAATAGGCATAATTACTGCAATTAACGGGAGATAGTTTGGCAGCTAGGTTACTGCTATACCCAAAATTAGGAGCGCAAACTCTAATAAAATCTTGACTGGAGAGCTATCTAGATCTTGCGATCGCTACATTGTTGCTCCCATTCATTCTGCTGTAACCCCACTAACATTACCTGTCCTAGTTTCAATGTTATGAGAATTCTCCTGGTTGAAGATGATATGCGCCTCGCTGAAACTTTGGCAGAAGCCCTGACAGATCAGCGCTATGTCGTTGATTTTGTTGCGGATGGTGAAGCAGGATGGCACCAAGCAAATGTGCTGGATTACGATATGTTGTTGCTGGATGTAATGCTACCAGAACTAGATGGCTTTGCCCTCTGTCATCGACTGCGATCGCATGGTTATACCATGCCTGTGATGATGCTTACTGCCCGCGATACGGTCAGCGATAAAATTACCGGACTGGATGCTGGAGCCGATGATTACGTCGTCAAACCAGTTGACTTACAGGAGCTATTTGCGCGGATTCGAGCTTTATTCCGTCGGGGTAGTGTGGTATCGACGCCCATTTTGGAATGGGAGAAACTGCACCTCAACCCCAGCACCTACGAGGTCAGCTATGGCCAAACTCCACTCCATCTCACACCTAAAGAGTATGGTCTTCTGGAACTGCTGATGCGCAATGGTCGCCGCGTCCTCAGTCGGAGTGTGATTATTGAGCATGTCTGGTCTTTGGAATCTCCACCTGAAGAACACACGGTAAAGGTGCACATTCGCAGTCTGCGCCAAAAGCTCAAAGCTGCCGGAGCTGAGGACGATCTAATTGAAACAGTACACAGTATGGGCTATCGCCTTAAGCAGCCTGAGAAAGCATTGCGATCACCTGTATGATAGACAGAGTAGGGAACTTAAGGCGAAAATGACTTATCACGTCACCGCAGACTACGCCCATCAGAACTTCGATGAAATCATCCAGCGTACCAGTACGAATGCTGAAGGCATCGTCATTACACTGCGATCGCCTCTTCATAGGTTATGCCGTGCGTATAGATGCGCCTATACAGCAGGAGTCTTACTGAGTGCTAGCCACAGTAGCAACACTAAAATCAGGAAGCCGATCTTGACGGCTAGGTAGGTAAAACTATCAGTGACTGGGAAGATTTCCATAACTTTTACCTCTATGCGCAACCCTCTGCCAGGGATACTTTGAGGCATATTTTTTGCGATCGCGGCAGAGGGCATATTTTGCCTCTATCTCCCTTTATATTTATTTTCTACCAAAATATCGTGAGGTGGAGAGTTTACTGCGAAGAATTAATATTCTGGCAATTGTTAGCGCTCCTGCCCCCCACGCGTGCGGTGATGCGGTGCCAGTAAATTTGTCACATCTGGCCCCAACGGGATAATGCCGCCAGGATTGAGCGGAAAGAGATTACCGTAGTAGTCCCGCTTTACGCTTTCTAGATCGCAGGTGCTAGCAACACCAGGTAGCTGATACAGGTCGCGCAGATAAGCCCCCAAATGCTGATAGTCCTGAATGCGGCGCAGATTGCACTTAAACAAACCATGATAGGCAATATCAAAACGGAATAGCGTTGTGAACAGGCGCACGTCGGCTAGAGTCAGGCGATCGCCGCACAAATAGCGACTGGTTGCGAGCATTCCATCCAGTTCATCCAGGGTGGAGAACAACTCCTGACAAGCTTGATCGTAGGCGATTTGAGTTTGGGCAAAGCCGCAGCGATAGACGCCATTATTCACAGCATGATAGATTTTGTCATTGAGGAGATCGATCTGCGATCGCAATTCCTGAGGATAGAGATCCAGATCGGGATGCTTAGCGAATTGATCGAACTCAGAGTTCAGGATTTCGATAATCTCTGAGCTTTCGTTATTGATGATTCTCTTTGTGTGTTTGTCCCATAACACAGGCACTGTACAGCGCCCAGTGTAGCTAGGTTGGGCTAGCTCATACAGCTCCGCTAGGGAACGACAACCTTGCTCCGGTTGGTTCAACACCCAGCCACCTTCCTCCGGTGAAGGCGATACAACCGAGACTGATATAACTTCTTCCAGTCCCTTGAGCGTCCTCACCACCAGAGTACGATGTGCCCAAGGGCAACTCATCCCCACATAAAGGTGATAGCGTTCTGTGGCAGGTGGATAAGGGCTATCTGTCCCATTATTAGTAGCAGCGCTAACACGATCGTGAAATTGGGTGGCGGGTCGAATATATGCACCAGTGCGATCGCGGGGAGCAAGGTTTGTCATCATCGTCTGCCACATCGTTGTCCAGACAAACTTGCCTAATTTGATAATTAGCTTTGGGGGTAGGGACTTACCCTTCTTTTTTGTTGCTGGCGCTTTTCCCCCTTCTTGGGGAGGTTGGGGAGTTTTAGATTCCATAGTGGTTATTTCCTGACTAGCTTCTTCTTTAGAAGAGAGAATATTCTTTTTGCTTGTAACTGCATAATGCGCATGTCCGTCAATCTAGGGATGTCAGATGGGTACTTTTGTTTGTAATCGAAGAAATGATTTAACTCATTCAGAATGATACTTAGGCGCTGCAAGATATTTTCCGTGCGGTATTCTGCCAGAAACTCAGCAGGTAAGGAAACGGGTGCAGCAGTAGCGATCGCCTGCAAGATTCTTTGCACATCATATTCTGTCGAAAATCCGGCAATTTTATAGCAATTGAATCCAGGATCTAGATAATCAGACAGTCCACCATTCACGCTAGAAAAGACATGACAGCCACAGGCAAGTGCTTCCATCGGTTGAAGCCCAAACCCTTCACTCACACCCTGAACTGCCCAATATTCAGCGGAATCATAAAGATAGACCTTCGCCCGATTAAAGAGAGTAGCGAGATCTTCGACATAGGAATCAACTACGTGGACATTGCAGCGCGATCGCAAGGCTGGTATGAGCTGCCGCAAAAGATATGTCGATGATTTGCGTGCCTGCACTAAAACATCAATATCGCGATCGCGCCGCAAATCCTGAAAATCATCGCTAATTTGATTGGGTAAATAGTAAATGAGGGAACTGGGCGATCGCTGTCCCCAATATCCCATTGTGTTTCTACTCACGGTAATAATTGGCATATTTGCAGGTAAGGCAAACCCATATCCAGCACTGTGAGCATGGTAAATGACATTATAGGACTTGAGCCTGCTAGCGAGTTTTGCCACATCAAAGCCCCAACTGATCGCAAAAATGACACGATCTAAATTCTTCTCTTTGAGCAGATCGGACAAGAACAGCGTTTCTGGCTCGCGTTGACGGTACGTCACCACCTCAGCATCACAAACCTGCCGTGCCAGATCTAGAGTCTTCAACTCTGCCCACAGTCCACCACAGGCATATTTGCCGCCTATTCCAGGCACTAAAAAGTATAATTTCCTCATAACAACCATTCCTTAGCGAGATCACTCACAGGTTAGTCCACATCCGACAATATTAGGGGAGTATGACGACGTAAACCAGATGAACAACTATTAATTAGCTTTATATATCTGGGGTAGGTCTGCTTATCCTTTATCTCACTTTTTTTCAATACTAACTGCAATAGAAACTAAATTACTCTGCTAGGAATAGATAGGCATAATTTCGCGATATTGAGAAAAGGCGATCGCCATTCATTACTTATCTTAGCAATGTGCAGTATTTGCTTACAGTTTAGCTTTAGACATTCACACTTTAACCGACTCCTTAAATCTAGATAAAGCAAGATAAAATAGAACTTATGCAATTGCTTAGGCTAGATGTTTAGTATGGAAAAGACTGAAATAGCTAAACCCTTAATAAGTCTAGATACAAACCAAGGAGCAGAAAATTTTGGTAACACAAGAGTTGAGAGGCAGAACGCTAAATCCTTATTGAACAGGGCGAGTGGTTTTATTTCTGATTACGACTTTACGCTGAATCCTTACCAAGGTTGTCAATATGGTTGTAGTTACTGCTACGCTGCTGCATTTAGTCCAAATCAAGAACTAAGGCAGGATTGGGGTAACTGGGTAATAATCAAGCAAAATGCTTCTGAACTTCTAAAGTCCGAACTAACGCGGTGGCAAAAGAAACATCCAGAAAGACCTCCTCGTATATACATGAGTAGTGTTACTGACCCCTACCAAGCTATTGAGGCTAGGCAAAAGCTGACTCGGCAGTTATTAGAAATCATGGTAGATTACCAACCAACACTTGTGATTCAAACTCGTAGCCCCATGATTGTTAGAGATGTCGATATTCTGCAAAAATTCCAGCGATTAAGACTCAATATGAGTATTCCTACTGGCAGTGAAGCAGTCAGAAAAGATTTTGAACCGCGATCTCCAAGTGTTAATGCCAGACTCAGTGCAATGGGAAAATTGAGGCATAGTATTCCAGATATTAAAGGTCATGACATTAGATTTTCTATAACAATAACTCCTCTCCTTCCTACTTTTCCAGAAGATCAAGTTCCATTCATTACAAGACTGCAAATTTTTGATCGAGTTGTGATTCAACCATTTCACAAAAGTTATAGTCGTTCACTCATAGCAGGAACTAGACAAGAAGCTCAGATCCTCAAGCAAAAATATGCCCAATGGTATGAAGATGAGGAAAACAATTATAAAAGTTTTAAAGGTAAATTACTTTCTCTGATTGAGGATCTAAGAGAGGGTAAAGAAGGATTTAGCTATGATTGATTTTATTGCCAACTGGTGGAGATCACAGAGATTCCGTAATGCTTTATTGAGAAACAACATCCGCCTTGCTGAAAGACTTCTAAGAGAAATACAAACATCCGGCACAAAACTATCTCTTCTAGAAAGAATATTCAGAGATGGGCTTCAAGCTGAGCAAAAATTAGAGCGACTCCAAAAAGATGTAATAAGTCTACGTCAGCAGGTAAGTCAGGCTTCTCAAAATCTAGAGTCACAACTTTTTGCCCAACAGCAGGAATTTGAAAGTGTTTTACAAAGTCAACTCAGGCAGCACACTGAAAAATCTGAAGAACAGATAAAAATCCAAATAGATCAAATTAATGAATTAGAAAAAGTTCGATATGCTCAATTTTCTTCTTCAATTCTAATTCCCAATTCTGAGTTAATAAAGTTTACAAATAGCTCATTCAAATTGAAACTTAAAGAAAACGATCCAAGTTTTTTACAGTTTACCGGAATTGATAATAAGATATTTGACAGATTGGAAACAGTCCTTGTTGGTTATTTCAACTCCAAACTCAACAAAAACATACAGCCTGCTTTTGCGAAAGCGTATTCGGAATTGAAGAAAATAAGGCAAGGTATAGATCCTGATTATAGCTTTGAGTTAATTAATTATGCTTATTTAGTAGAATACTTTCTGAATAATGTTTACACCAGCTACTTAGCCTGGTTTTTAATTTATAAGTCTGGTCTATTAACAGATCGGCTTAAAATTTTAGATATAGCTGCGGGACCAGCAACAACTTTATATGGCTTAGCAAGTTTTTTAGAAAGTTTAAATAGAGAAGATTTATCCCAAAAACATTCATCTATCAAAGATATTCATATTTATTATCATTGTTTAGAAGAACAGCAATCTTTTTTAAATGCTGGCTTTGATATGTGGCAAAAGTATATAAATAATAGTCATATCGCAAGTAATACTTACTGGCGTTTTGATAGGTCTAATCTGTTTAGCCTTGCTGAAAATGATGTGATTAACCGATTGCCAAATTATTTTTTTGATTTTGTTATTGTTTGTCATTGTTTTTTCTGGGACGATATGGATAAAAGAAGTTCCTTTAAAGTCTATGCAGACATTTGTAAAAACAACCTTAATCCAGATGGTTACGCCGTTTTTATCATTCAACAGCAAAAATTATTTCGCTTATTTAAAAAATCGCCCGAAGAATCCAAAGAAAAATTTGTTGTTGAGCAATTCACGAAATCGATGGGATTGGATCTTGTGCTGTTTAAATATTTATCTTCAACGGGAATTAGAGGTAAAACCTCAGATTTCAAAAAGTTCGCAACTCAAAATCTACCTCCACAAAAGCAACTGAGTAAATTGAAACGTGATTACCTTGGATTAAACTATGATTCAAATTATGTTCTAGACGATTATGTAATAGTTGCAAGAAAATCATCAAAAATTTGAGTGAACGAGCAGGATTAAATCAAGCTGACGATATCAGTCTCTTTTCCATCACATTGGCAAATAGCTTTTGACCTCTTAGTTCTATTTCTTCAGTTGCGATCGCACTAAAACCCATACGCTCAAAAAAAGGCTTAGCCGTAATGCTGACCTCCACAAACAATTTTGGCAGATCCAGTTTCTCTGCTGTTAATTGAATCTGATTGAATAACGCCTTACCAATTCCCATGTTTTGATGGTCAGCGTGAGTATAGAAGCAACCAATGTGACCGTTTCTTTCTAACTCTGCAAATCCAATAATTTTACCGTTTTCCTCCGCAACATATGTGATTCTATCCTGCATCCGCTCGATCCACTTTTGTACATCTGGATGCTTTGGTGCCCAAGCGTCAACTTGCGCCTGGGTATAGTCTCGGATATTAACACGATGCACGGTGTCATAGAATAATTGCAGGATCTGCTGTGTATCAGTAATAATAAATTTTCTGATTAGCATTTTTGATTCTCGAAATTGCGATGGAGGATAATGCGATCGCCCTAAAGCAAAGCTGCTGACCTCTCTGCTAGGATAGAACGCTCTCCCTTGACCAGGGTAATGTGTCCCGCTAGGGATTCTTGCTTGAATCGTTCCACCACATAGGTGAGGCCATTGCTGGCAGCATCTACATAAGGGTTGTCAATTTGATCGATATCGCCAGTCAGCACAACTTTAGTACCTTCCCCAGCACGAGTAAGAATTGTTTTCACCTCATGGGGTGTAAGATTCTGTGCCTCATCTACAATTAGGAACTGTTTTGGAATCGTGCGGCCACGAATGTATGTAAGTGGTTCGATTTGCAATAGACCCATCTCCAGTAATTCCTCATGCCCGCGCCGCCAGTGCTTAGATTTACCGGAAGGATCTTGAGTGCCAAAAATCAGATCGAAGTTGTCGTAGAGAGGTTGCATCCAAGGTGTGAGTTTCTCATTAATCTCACCAGGTAGAAATCCCAGATCTCGTCCCATGGGTACTACTGGTCTGGAGATCAGCAAGCGCGTGTAGAGTCGTTCGTTGGCGACCTTATGCAAGCCAGCAGCGATCGCTAATAGAGTTTTACCAGTGCCTGCTTGCCCCACCAGCGTAACTAACGAGATCTGATCGCGCAATAATAAATCAAGCGCAAAGTTCTGTTCGCGATTGCGGGCGCGAATGTGAGAAATACCACCCTGGGGCTGTTTGGCAAGTGGTACGATCTTGCCGCCTTTATCAACTATAGCTAGAGCCGTATGAGCTGGATTGGCAGCATCTACCAGCGTCAAAGCCTGATTAGGAAAAAACTGATCGTTCAGAGCAATTGCACCGTGCTCAAAAAAACGCTCGATCTCATTGGCCTCGACCATAACCTCTGCCGTACCGGTATAGAGTTCTTGGATATCAATTTTGTCGGTTTTGTAATCCTCAGCCGTCAGCCCCAGAGCATCAGCTTTGATGCGCAGATTAATATCTTTACTTACGAGTATGACTGGGCATTCACATTTTTCTTTAAGCTCCAGTGCTACTGCCAGTATGCTGTTATCACCGCGATCTCTCTCCAACTCTGCTGGCAACTTGTGCAGGGCTTGTCTACTACACAGGGCAACCCGCAGACTACCTCCGCCATCAGTCGGAACACCTTCGGTCAAGTGTCCCCGCTGGCGTAGCTCATCCAGGGTACGTGAAGCTTGGCGAGCATTACGTCCAGTCTCCTCAGGCTGTTTTTTAAACCGATCTAGCTCCTCAATAATTGTGATCGGTAGCACCACGTCGTTGTCCTCAAAATGCAACATGGCAGATGGATCGTGAAGCAGCACGTTAGTATCGAGGACAAAGGCTTTTTTCATGGGTGACTCTTGGAGATGTGCAGGTTTTTAGTATCGTTGGCAACAAGTTACACGCTCAATTTACATCGACTGCACCGACTTTAGGCGATCGCGTTACAAAAACGCAATAATCAGTCGCTGGTCTCTCAATTTTGAGATAAAGCGGCAATTCTAGTAAAAACGGCATGTTGGCGAACTTTACAAGTACACAATTCTCAACTCGATAAATGTTAAGAATGGGTTAAGTATCCTTTAAACTAAATATATATAGGTGTTTCCTGAGGAAGGGTAAAATGAACAACCTACCGAAAGACGCTAGCGATCGAAAGGAAATCAAGCCAGAAACGGGGCTTTTGATTGTAATCGCCATTCTCCTAATACCTCTGCTATTCGCTGGTTTTCTATTCCAATAATTAAGAGATGCTTGCAAGCAGACTGTTTCACCACAAGCTTTTAGCCTGCCATTTATTGCCAGACTTGTGAGTAGGATCTAATTTATATAATTAGCGCAAGACAGTATGATGGACGCATATTAGGGAAAGCGATTTGAGATAATTTTGAAGTTACTGCGGCTGCTTGCTGCGCAATCGATACAAACTTCAAATTTATGCTTGGCTAGGCTGAAAATGGCTATGCGATCGCAAGTGCAAACAAGGAAAGCGATCGCGCGAAACCAAACATCAATCATTAGACAGTTTCTAATTTTCATAAGTATAGTTATGCTTTGATTACCTTGCTAGAGAAGCGATCGCATTTTGACTATGCAACCCCTACCAATCGAATCTGATAAACTTGTTGACGCAACAATACAAACTCAATCCCCGTCACCATTATGGAAGATCAAACTGCTTTATGATGGTGCTTGCCCCTTGTGTATGCGTGAAGTCAACTTTCTGCAAAAACGGGATGCGGGTCGAGGATTGATTAACTTTGTGGATATTACCTGCGATCGCTACAATCCTGAAGAGAATGGTGGTATTGACTTTGAAACTGCAATGGGTCGCATCCATGCCGTTCTTGCTGATGGTAGTGTCATCAAAAATGTCGAGGTCTTTCGTCAAATTTACGAGACTCTGGGTATGGGGTGGGTCTATGCCGCAACCAAGTGGCCCCTGGTTGGGCCTGCAGTTGATTTTTTGTATGGTATTTGGGCAGACTGGCGACTGGCGTTAACCGGACGGGCAGATTTACAGACCCTGGTAAGAGAGCAGCAGCAACAACTTGTTGATGTGAAGACTGAGGGGCGTTGTCGCTTGAACAACTGAATTGAATGGCAGTAGACATCTTTAGCTCGACTAAAATCAAATCATAGCTGTTTGTCCGCTTCAATGATTTATGTTAGACCTTTCTTAAGTTGGGAAAGAATAGTGATCATGCATTAATAAACGATCCACCAGTGCAGCAGTAATCGGCTGACTAGTTCGCTCTTCGATGAATAGCCACTGACCGACGGGGTTGATCTCAAGAAACACATACTCACCTTCTGGTGTCAAGCGCATATCAACGGCGCCATAAACTAGTCCCAAGGTCTTCATGAGTCTACGCAGCTTTTCAGCTACCTCGTCGGGCAAGATATGGGCTTGGATCGTAGCAACATGCATTGTCATCCGAAAGTCTACGTGATAGTCTGTCTCACCCGAAAGGATTTCTGCTGGAAAGATCGCATCGCCAACAAGGGTAATGCGTAGATCGATGTCTGCACGAATATGCTCTTGAAAAATGACTGGTGCAAACCTCACTGCATCAAGGTGTACATATTCTTCGGGCTTTAGCAATCGTGTCTCACGCCACGCACGTTCGGTTGCTGAAAATGCTTTATAGATAGTACCTCTTGCCCCTTCAACATCAATGAACGCAGACGCGCTTTCAGGATCATTGGTAATGAGTGTCTTTGGCACCCTAAAACCCAGATTTGCAGCAACTTTCAATTGATATGCCTTGCGTGCAGCTACCTCATCACGTTCAGGTTGATTAATCCAATGTGCATCAAGGCAAGACCATAACCCCGTTATGGCAGCATGACATTCACCATAAGCAAAGCCTCGATCCTCATTGCCCAGAATATCGGAATGTAGTTCGAAGGGCTGTGGTCGCCGCCACCAAACGGAGCGAACAGATGACATATCATACCGGACTCCGTTTATGACTATCGAGGCTTTAGAAGGTTTACCGCTCATGTGTGTAATATCTACTCGAATCTCGCGTGGAAAACGCGCTGTGTCGAAGAGAATTACCTCTGTTCCTCTCTGTGCCAAATATTCAAGCACAGAAGTCGCATGAGGGTCGGCAAGGTGGGAGATGATCAAAATCATGGCTAGAACACATGTGTTTTTTGAAAATGGGATCTGTCAAACGATCAACCTCCAAGATTTCCACCTACAGACTCATATTCAGCGAGAAGCTGACGATACTCAGCATCAAGCTGTACAAGTTCGGATTCGGCTGCAGCCATAGCGTTCTCAATTTGCACAAGCGCATCCTCCATCTCCCGTAACATTTGAGCTTGCTGGCTTTCACCACCCCAAGCCCTTGAATGATGTGGTGTGGCGAGGATAAAGGGTCGGGTAGGTTGAGCTTCCGGTCTAATAGTCTGCCCAAAACGCCCAAACCCACCAGGATTATCGAATCCCTTCGGGATATCGTCGCGGAATTTGAGCGTATTGATTGGATCGTCAAAAACTTTTCGCTTCTGGATATCGTCGCGGAATTTGAACTTCGTATCATCAAAGACTTTGAGCTTGACGATGGGATCGTCAAAAACTTTTCGCTTCGGACTAAGCAGAGCCTGAAGCGTTGGCGAAACTGCAATTACTGCCGCAATCCGCTGACCGAAGTTGGTACCACCGCCACCTGGGCTAGTGGAGGTGCAACCACCATTAGTATGAATACCTACGAGTCGCCCGTCGCTAGCACGTAGGATGCCCGATCCTGAATTGCCACCGAGCGTATCAATGTCGCCATAACGGATGAGGTTGCCATCGATCGCGCTGGTCGGTCCCGCCTCAATCCGCTTCGGCTGACCCGCTGGATGTCCGATAATACAGAGCATATCGGGAACCGCTGCGTCAGTGGTTGACACTAAGGTTTGTCCAAATGTAGCCCCTGGATTACCATCAATTCGGCAAATAGCCATATCTATTCCACCGAGGCGATATTCGATGAGTTCGAGGATAGAAAAACTTTGCTCCGCGCGCAGATTACCTGCCGGATCAACCTGAAAATTAAAATTAACTCGCATATTTCGAGCAATTTCCTGTGGTGTGATGATATTGGTTGTTCCGTTTTGGCGCGGACGTTCCCATCCTCCGCCAGTCTGGTCAAATAAATGACCACAGGTTAGAAGCAGATTGTTAGAGATCATCGTGCCGCTGCCCCAGCGGACACCCGATACATTCCCTGGATTCGTGTAAATTGAAGCGAGATTATTGTTCCACTGAACCTGACACGCTGCGGCTTGGTGTGCAGCAACAAATGCAACCGTCACACCCAACGTGCCGTCATATTGCTCAACAGGCTGCGAGTCGTCGCTTACACCACAAATAGTTTCAATGAGCGCAGCATACCGATCACTGCTATCGGTCAATCGCTCAGCAGCAATTTCCAAAGCTTCGAGATGTGGCACGAAGAGCGGATCGTCTGTTCGATCCTGTGCAGACCGAACTGCCTCTTCTACACTTTCTTTCTTTTCACTCATGTCAACTCTCCATAACTTATTTAGTGGTTAAAGATCGAGTTCTCATTACCTGAAACTCGGCAGCGGTAGCGTTCGTGAAACTGACTTGCCAGACTTTGTTAGAAGTTTGGCAAATGTTCCTGATTTTTGGCAGTACCCTTGAGGGTGATTCTACATAACGCGTCACCTTGAGCAAGGGTAGGTCTAACGGCAAAATTGAGCGGCAATCGATCGCCTCCTACTCAACACCTAAGTATCACAATATTGTCCGCTCCAATGATTGGTTATACATCGATTGCTTAATAAATATTTATCTCTTGTGATCGCCAATCCACCGTCCGAACTTGAGCAGAAAACAGATTCTCTATGCTTGCTAATCTCGAACTGCTTATCTATGCGATCGCCGATCCACCATTGGGACTTGCAAACTTAGTCGATTCGTCTTGCTTGCTTGTTTGCGATCGCACTCAGATAATCTCAACGGACTCAGTCGGCGATATCGGTACGTATAACTATGTATTAGACCGACTTTTTCTACCTAACTACCCCGTAAAGGTGATTAGCCAGAATGTTTCAGCCTAATCACCCAATTGAGTGTGTTAGACAGATTTTTTCTGGGTAACATCCCGTATAGGCGATCTAGATAGATAATTTCAGCCTAACATGACTAATACTGTTGAGCAACGCCCCAGAAAATTATTGGATCGGCTGCGTGATGCCGTTCGCCTTAAGTTCTACCCTACCGAACTAATCTGTTACCAAACTTTGTCGAGATTCAGTATAAAGCCCGATAAAACTGGATCGCCACTGAGAGTTTCTGGACGATCGAGAATCTCTGGTGATCGCTCGGGACGATAAATATGTACCTGTCGCTTTTGGCGATCGATCAGCCAGCCCAGCAATGTACCGTTATCTATATATTCCTGCATTTTCGCTTGCAGATCTTTTAGCCTATCCGTAGCGGATTTTAACTCTACGACAAAATCTGGACAGATGGGTGCAAAAGAAGCCTTTTCAGCCTCTGATAAAGCATTCCATCGCGATAATTGAATCCACGCAGCATCGGGCGATCGCTTCGCACCATTGGGCAAAGTAAACCCTGCGCTAGAGTCAAAACCTATACCCGAACCATCCCGTTCCATCCAGATACCAAGTTGTACGGCTAAGTTGAAGTTGCGGTTACCTGTATCTGAAAATGCTGGTGACATGATGACAAGTTCTCCTTGGGCAGTCAGCTCTATGCGCAGATCGGAGTTGATCTGACAAAATTCGGCAAATAATGCATCAGTCATCTCGATCACAGGACGCATTCTTAACACTAGGGGCGCTGTTTCAGTTGGGGTTAATACTTCATTCATAAGCTACTTGCCTGCTGCGAATGCGATCGTCTGCCTATCAATACAATAATACCAACTCCGCCGATGCCTCTTCCAGAAACACTTCTAGCTCAAAAGTAATATATGAAACCCTTAAATCTGTACGGATAACTATACCAACAGGAAGTTGGTGCATTGTGAGCATCTCACTATAATTATGTGTAGAAATATAACAAAAATAGTTTTGAGCTTATGGCTATCAAAAACCAAGATCCGAAACAAATGCGCTCCCGACTCATTGGCAATATCTTGTTGCTGGCCGGCGCGGGTCTGCTAATTTTCAACTTCCTCACTCCTTTCTTGTTTGGCCCTCAGATACCACGGGTTCCCTATAGCCTCTTTATCCATGAGGTAAAAGCCAATCACGTATCGCGGGTGTCAATTGCTCAAGACCAGATCACCTATCAACTGCGCAGTGAAACTGGGGAAACTGGGGAAACTGGAGAAACTCCAAACCAAATTCTCGCAACTACACCCATATTTGACTTGGAATTGCCTAAGCTTTTAGAACAGAATGGGGTAGAATTTGCGGCCACACCGATCGCCAAGAACAGTTGGTTTGGCACTTTACTAGGCTGGGTGATTCCACCACTGATTTTTGTCGGGATCTTTCAGTTGTTTAGTCGTGGTGCTGGCGGCGGCGGCGCTGGCGGCTTGCAAATTGGTAAAAGTAAAGCCAAAGTCTATGTCGAAGGTGATTCACCTAAAGTACTATTTTCCGATGTTGCAGGTGTTGATGAGTCAAAAGTGGAACTCGAAGAAATTGTGAAGTTCCTCAAAACGCCAGAATATTACACCCGCCTCGGTGCCAAGATTCCCAAAGGAGTACTGCTAGTAGGCCCTCCTGGGACTGGTAAGACTATGCTGGCCAAGGCCGTCGCTGGTGAAGCAGGCGTTCCTTTCTTTAGCATCTCTGGCAGTGAATTTGTCGAACTATTTGTGGGTGTCGGTTCTTCACGCGTACGCGACCTATTCGAGCAAGCCAAGAAACAATCTCCTTGTATTGTGTTTATCGATGAGCTAGATGCGATCGGTAAATCTCGTGCCAGCAGTGGTTTCTATGGTGGTAATGACGAACGCGAGCAAACCCTCAACCAGTTGCTCACGGAAATGGATGGTTTTGCTGCTGATGGTTCCACAGTTATTGTATTAGCTGCAACCAACCGCCCTGAAGTTCTCGATCCAGCTTTACTCCGTCCCGGTCGATTCGATCGCCAGGTATTAGTCGATCGCCCTGACAAGATCGGTCGCGAAGCAATTTTGAATATTCATGCCCGTAAGGTCACCCTGGCTCCAGGTGCGGATCTGAAAACGATCGCTGCCCGTACATCTGGGTTTTCTGGTGCCGATCTGGCGAACTTAGTCAATGAAGCCGCCTTACTAGCCGCCCGTGCCGGAAACGATTCCGTTGCGATCGCTGACTTTAATGAAGCGATCGAGCGCGTTGTGGCGGGTCTAGAGAAAAAGAGCCGCGTTTTAAATGATAAAGAGAAGCGGATCGTTGCTTATCATGAAGTGGGGCATGCCCTGGTGGGTTCCCTCATACCTGGCAGTGGCAAAGTGGAAAAGATCTCGATCATCCCTCGCGGCATGGCAGCTCTGGGTTATACCCTGCAATTGCCAACCGAAGATCGCTTCCTCTTGAGCAAAGAGGAAATTGAAGCACAGATTGCCACCCTATTAGGCGGCAGATCGGCAGAAGAACTCATCTTCGGTAGTATCACCACCGGAGCGGCGAATGACCTGCAACGTGCCACGGAATTGGCAGAGCAGATGGTTACCAGCTATGGTATGAGCCATGTCTTAGGGCCTTTAGCCTACCAGAAGCGCCAAAACAATGATTTCCTAGGGGGCATGAATAGCGGTCGCAGCCTTAGCCCTCACACGGCTGAAATGATTGACAAAGAGATTAAGGATATTGTAGAGTCTGCCCACCAAAGTGCCTTAGGCATTCTCAAAGAAAATCACGATCTCTTAGAAACTATTTCTGAGAAGTTATTGGAAGCGGAAGTAATTGAAGGCGAAACCCTATATGCGCTCCTAGCACAGGTCAAAATACCTGCTGGTAGCCACGGGGAACCAGGTCAATCACCCGCGCGTCTTGTAGAGACAAAAGAAATATCTCTAGCCTAGTAGGGCAAATATATGAAATCGCGTCACATTTCATTTCTATCTATCAGTTCGCTTTTAAGTGTTGCGATCGCTACCTTGGGAGTTGCTCCAACTTACGCGGCGCGGTTCAGCAAGGAGATCCGCAACACTGGGAACCTGCACGGCCAAGCGCGCATCGCACAGGTATTTCGCTCGACATTCACGCTGCCATCAGGCCAAACCATTGTTACCAAACTGATAGGCGAGGAAACTCTCTACGTCAACTCAGGGCAGAGACTGCCTGCACAACTGCGCGTAGAGCAAGACGTCATTGGAAACAACGGTGTAGTTGTAATTCCTGTCGGCTCCACAATTGAGGGTGAGTTCGCACCTACCAGCGGGGGGTCTAAGTTTATCGCTCGAACTCTCACGAGTAGAGGTGCGACGGTGGCTATTAGTGCTGAATCTGATGTGATTAAGGATACTAAAGATCCACGCGAAACTAGCATAGGTTCAATCGCTACTGATGTGGCAATTGGCGCTGCTGGTGCGTCGATCCTGGCTGCTGTCACTGGAGATCGAGCGATCGCCACCGAAGAAGTTCTGGCTGGTGCCGCCGCAGGCGGAATCATTGGAAATGTGACAGCACCAAACGCAACGGTAATCGATCCTAAATCTGCGATCTCTTTGACGACAAGTCGCAGTCTGACTTTCACCCGAGGTGGAGACTAGGAATCTATCACAGCTAGTTGAGTCTAGTTCAATCAACTAGATAATTTGCTAAGGGGTAAGTTTTCCAGCTTACCCTTTTTAATTTTCAGATTGTCGGTTAAACAGTAGCTGCCACACTTGCTGAATTGTTAACAACACAAGTCCAATAGCCACCACCGCAAAAATCATTGTTACCCCAGTTCCTACCGCTAGCAAAAAAGTGCGCACGATCGCCCCAATCTTGGCGGCGAGGGATTCGGCATTACGAAATGGACTTAGTGCTAGTTTGTGCGCCACATTATTCGTAAGTAGGTATAAACCTGATGATAGGAGTGCGGAGATCGCTGCACCAATCAGGTTTTTTAGTGGAGTAGGGGGGACGGGTTGGATGGATTGTGAGTTTGCTTCTTCAGTCATAGAGATCTCATTGCTAAAAGTTAGCCTTAGTTACACAAGCTTGTAGGCGATCGAGCTATTCCCTTCATTATCCAGGATAAGGTGAGTAGTAGTGCGATCTATGTGTTGTTACCAAATTTGAGAATGCCTGCTACAACTGCTTCTTGTACGTGAGAACAACATGTCTAGAGCCTCATCTGGGGGCGGGGGGCTTAACCAAGAAGTATTGAGATGTTGGGTACTAAACAAGGGCTGGTTTAGCGATCGCTTCTTCTAAGGCTTTGATTTGCTCGCTTAAAGAAGGGCCGTAAACCTCGCAGGAATTATTAGGGCTTTCAATTACCTTAATGCGATGTAGTTCAGCACCAATTTGGCGGATTGGCTCCGTCAGCATCGTTTGAATATAGACGGCGATATTTTCTGCGGTTGGTACAACTCTCGCAAAGTAGGGAATATCTTTATTTAAGAAGGTGTGATCCATTGGTTCAATCACGTAGCGATCGATTGCGGCTTGAAACTCTACTAAATCAGCAATCATGCCTGTACGCGGATCGATCTCACCGGAAATCGTGACTTCTAGATGATAGTTATGCCCGTGGCCGTTAACCCGAGCGCATTTGCCGTAAATTGCCGTGTTTTCTTCTAAACTGAGGCTTTCGGATGCGAGACGATGTGCAGCGGAAAAATGAGTGCTAACTGTCAAATGTGCTTGCATGTCTTTACCTTGATAATCTGCCCAAAGCTCGGGATGTTCAAATAGCTGAATGTTCACCAAGGGTAGGTGAGGTGAGAGGCGTTGCCAAATTACTCTGGCAATGTTTTCAGTAGTTGGCAGCGTTTGCTCAAACTCAGGCCAGGCTGTGTTGAGATAGCTAAAGTTAAGCTGGGAAACGACCTCCCTCGCAATAGTGTGCTTGACATCAGATAGGTTCAGAACCATACCGTTAGGATCGATTTCCCCCGCCATTGACACGTAGAGAACATAGTTGTGTCCGTGTCCAGGAAAATTGGCGCAAGCTCCAAATTGTCCGTCGTTTTCGGTTGCCGAAAGTTCAGGCAGCCAGTACCGATGACTTGCAGAAAACTCTGCACGCCGATGAATTACACAACTAGGCATTAGATTGTGGGGTAAGGACTATTAGGTTTCCTTTAATAAGTTAGCACTTAGGCAGAAATCCGTTATCTGTTGCAAGTTGTAGTTAGTAAAATCCCCACCTCATCTGACTCAATAGATTATTTTGACCAACTGTTCAAATCGGGCATAGATTCTCCATCAAGATTAGCCAGGGTGCTAGCATCACCAACCACTGATTTGATGCCCTCAAGTGTGGACGCGATCGCTCTGGGGTCCATGAACAATACCTTGCTACTACCACTGCTACCGATCGTCGTACCCATGTCAATGTAGTTCTGCGCTAACAGAAATTGCAGGATGGACTGCGCCTCAGGGGTTTCTTTGCTGGCCTGTAGCAAAATCTGTAATGCTTGGGCTGTACCCTGCGATCGCAGTACCTTCTCCTGACGCTCTGCCTCTGCTTTGAGAATTCTCGCCTGCTTAACACCTTCGGCCTCTAGGATGGCAGCCTTTTGCGCGGCATCAGCAGTGAGGAGTTGGGCATCGGCTTGTCCCCTGGCTTTGTTAATTGCAGATTCACGCTCGCCCTCTGAGGTTAAAATTGCCGACCGTTTTTTGCGCTCGGCGGTCATTTGCAGTTCCATCGATTCTTGCACAGCCTTGGCGGGCAAAATATCGCGCAACTCCACACGGGTAACTTTCACGCCCCAGGGATCGGTGGCTTCATCAAGATCGCGCAGCAGGATCTCATTAATTTGGCTGCGTGCCGTAAAAGTTTGATCCAGCTCCAGATTGCCAAGCTCAGCCCGAATTTGCGTTAGTACGATATTAGTCATGGCTTGACGCAAGTTCTCGACGCGGTACCAGGCTTTTTCCATATCGACGATGCGCCAGTAGATCACGGCATCAGCAGCGATCGAGACGTTATCCCGAGTAATGCACTGTTGTGGTGGAATATCCAATACCTGCTCTTTGACGGTATTACGATAGGCAACTCGATCCATCACAGGCATGATGAAATTAAGCCCAGGTGAAAGCTTACGGCTATATTTGCCCAGGGTTTCGATTAGAGCCTCCTCTCCCTGGCTGACCACCTTGATCGAATTCATACCAGCTGCTACGCCAACGGCTATAAAAGCAATAAAGCTAACAAAAGGATCCATAATTCTTGCTGCTCCTCAATAACTTAAAATCAGAACTTTACAAACCAGTAAATTACTCATGCTCCGCCAGCCATTTCTCTGGCACAACAATTAAAGTTGTACCTTGACGGCGCAATACATACACCTTCTGATCCGCAGGAATGGCGATTTTAACATCATCACAACGAGCTTTCCAGGATACACCCTCATACTTAACGCGCCCGCATTGACCGGCTGGGATCTCTGTGAGAGTGACCCCTTCTACTGCTTCTGCTAGCTTTTTAGAGTCTATAGGTACAAATCGACGAATAAGCAAGATAAATACTGCGGACAAAGCCATCCATAGAACAATATGAACAGCAGTAAAAGGCACTGCCAGGGCGACAAGTGCTACTGCTACAGCGCTAAGCCCCATCGCACCAGCAATTAGGAATGTTGGTAAGGGTACGAGCAACTCAAGCAGCAGAAGCCCCAAGCCGATCGCAAACCAAATTTGACTAGGCGTCAGGTTCATAAGTTAGTACATCCCAGATAGACCAATTATAATGGGTCTACCCAACAGCATACTCTGTAAACTTCCTCATAAAAGGGGAGTGAAAGCCAACTCATACTGAAAGCGATCGCAACATTAAAAATTCCATAGGCTTCTGTTGCGATTACAAGAAATAGCACAGGAAATAAATCCAATGATATCTAAAATCACTAAACTGATTGAGAAATAATATAATTTAGTAATTATCATTCCCATGTAGTTATGTCTAACTCAACAACTAAGATCGCATCCTTTGTTACAGAACGAGCTTTAGCATGGCAAATTGAGGGCAATCGACAGATTCAAAAAGATATTGATGAACTCAAGAAAATGGGTGAACCAATCTATTACTCCAAGCATGGGAAATTAATTCGTGAAAATGCTGACGGTCGTAAGTTTGAGTATCGACCACTAGCAGATGGCAGCGAAGAATTAATCGTTGAAATAATTGATTAATAATGCCAGAGCTATATGTTATAGCGGGGGCAAATGGAGCTGGAAAATCAACCCTGTCTCAAAGTATCTTGACTGAAATTCCAATCATTGATCCTGATGCAATTGCCCGTAAAATCGATCCAATACAACCAGATAGAGTTTCTATTTTAGCCGCTAGAAGAGCTATTTCTCTGACTCAACAATACATTCGCGAATCATGTAGCTTTGCAGTCGAAACCACACTGGCTGGGAACAATTACCTCAAATTAATGAAATCCGTCAAACAAAAAAGTTGGAATATCAATCTAATTTATGTCGGAATAGATAATCCTGAAACGAATATTCGACGAGTGAGAGAAAGAGTTGAACGAGGTGGACACAATGTACCAATTAAAGATATTCGCCGTCGCTACGGACGCAGCCTGAACAATCTACCTAAAGCGATAGAACTTGCCATATCGTTACAATTTACGATAACTCTGAGCGGCAGTATTTACTAATTGCCACAGTTGAGTGTGGTGTTATTTCAATGCACGCCGAACGATATCCGAATTGGTGTGTCAGCATCAAGAATTTATTTATGTAATAACTATGTAAGCTAATTAATTGTCAAGTGGCAGCCATTTCTAAAATGGCGATCGCTTTGTATCTCGATCAGAGAATCACTAGCAAATTAAATTTTTCGGTAAGGCAAAATTTTTCAGCCATTGGCTCGTAGAATTAACCTGATACACATTTAGACAGATCGTCAGGAGATCTCCGATGCCTGTTGCAGTTGGAGTAATAGAAACAAATGGCTTTCCGGCAGTGCTAGCGGCCTCAGATGCCATGGTCAAAGGCGGTAAGGTAACGCTCGTGCATTTTAGCTTGGCCGAGAGTGCTCGCTTTATTGTGGCAATTCGCGGGAGTGTCTCGGAGGTTAAACCAGCTATGGAAGCGGGCATTGAAGCGGGTAATAAGGTTCATGGTGGAGAGGTAGTTACTCACTACATTGTGCCCAACCCTCCCGAAAACGTTGTGGGCATTTTACCCCTTGACTATACGGATGTGGACGCCCCATTTCGCTAGATTAGACTGAGTCAGCAAGTTAACATTTAGGTCTTGTTTTGCTAACAAGTAGCTAAAACTCATACAATTAAGTCCCAGTAATTGCAGAATTTATCACCACAGGAAGGAGATTTATAAAAATGGCACAGCAGGCAGTTGGCGCACTGGAAACAAAGGGTTTTCCAGGGGTTTTGGCGGCAGCAGATGCTATGGTAAAAGCCGGTCGGGTAACTTTAGTCGGTTATCTTAGATGTGGTAGCGCCAGGTTTTGCGTCATGATTCGAGGCGATGTGTCGGAAGTAAAAGCCTCAATGGACGCGGGCATAGTTGCAGCAGAAACTGCCTATGGTGGAGTATTGGAGACGTGGGTAATTATTCCTCGTCCCCATGAAAATGTTGTGGCAGTTCTGCCGATCGATTTCACGGCTGAAGTAGAGTTATATCGTCAGGCAGCAGAAGGCATGAGGCTACCAGGTAGATCGTCATAATGCTCAAGTAATTTTAAGAGTAATTCAACTGCATCTAGCTTGTGGCAAATAACAAAGAACTAATCTGGCGCTATCTCAGACGTGGTTTGATTGCCCTACTAGTAATCTACCTCGTTTATTCGCTCAGGCAGACTGTGCAGTTAATGCTGATCAGTTTGTTTTTTGCGGCGGCAATCTCTCCCCTTGTAGAAACGATGGAGAGATATGGCATCCGCCGAGGCGCAGCGATCGCGATTATCTACTTTGTCTTATTACTGGTGTTGGTGCTAACGGTAGCACCTGCACCAAGAATTTTGGTGGAACTTGGTCAGTTTTTCACCAACTTGCCCGAGCTGGTAAAGCAGATTCCGATGCCAACACAGCCATTCTTAAATATCGATCCGCAGCGGCTTAACGAGCTAATCCAACCTAAGGTAATTTTGGATAACGTCCAAGCCTTTGGGCAAGGGTTGGCTAGTCAGACTTTCAACTTCACGCTTAGCTTGGTGAATGCACTTGGGATAACTTTGCTCAGTATGTTGATCACCGGCTACATGGTGGTTAATGCTAAAGAGCTATTACGTAAAGTGCTGAGGCCTTTTTCCCCAGAGGTGCGTGCCGAAGTCTATACATTAATTCCTCCGATTACTCGCTGCTTGGGTGCTTATGTGGTGGGACGCATTGGTACGTCTGCCTTATTGGGATTTTGTACATTTCTGACACTGGAGTTTTTAAAGGTGCCATTTGCAGGGGCACTTGGCTTACTAGTGGCGGTTGCTAACCTGATCCCTTTTGTCGGGCCAATCTTGGGTTTAATTCCCATGGTAATTGCGGCGTGGGGTCTGGGGGGCTGGGTGGTATTTGCCGTTCTTGCTATATCTTTTACATTGCAGCAGATTGAGGCATTTGTCTTGCAACCGTGGCTGGTGGGGCCATATCTCAATCTGGACCCATTTGAGTTATTGCTTTCGATCATCGTCGGTGCGGAACTGATGGGTGTGGTTGGGGCATTAATTGCGCCTCCAGTGGCTGGAGTTGGCCGCATTATTTTCAACCATTTCTATGGACATAAATTTATGCCTGAGGAACCAGCAGATTTAGCTGTAAAAGCTCTACCACTAGATCGTAGTGATAAGGATAGGGTAGATAGGGTAGACAGAGCAGATAGGGCAGACACATAGGTTTGTCCATACAGCGATCGCCAAATAGCGAAATCAAGAGTTCCCTAGTGCTAAGTCCAGGCTACGTTGAGCATCTGCCAAGGCTTCGGCAGGCGTGCTCTTTTGCAACAAAGTTGCTTCGATCGCGCGACCAACACTTTCAGAAATACGCGGATAGTCGGGCGAAAGTGGGCGTGATTTTGCCGATCGCATTTGCTTGAGAAAGACCTCAACCATAGGTTGCTGCTTAATATATGCTGCATAGGCAGAACTGCGCTGCGAGTCTAAGTTGATCGGTAAATAACCCGTCTGCTTAGCCCATTCCGTTTGGAATTCTTCACTGATCACAAATTCCGCAAATTTCCAGGCAGCAGCTTCTCGTGCAGGCGTACTTTTAAACAGAAATAGATTCTCACCACCAATTGTGGTAGCAGGATAGCGATCTTGAGGAATTGGCATCACATCAAAGTCGATTTTTTTCTGAGTCATAAAGCGCAATGCCCACGAGCCACTAATTTGCATTGCCACCTTACCCGACACAAAATTATCTTCTTCGTAACCGCGCTCTGGCTGAGACAGGAGTGCCGAGTCATTTTTGATTAAATCTTGCCATAGTTGCAGGGCGGCTTGGGCTTCGGGTGTAGCTAATTGTGGTCGGTTGTCTTTAATCAGTTTGCCCCCCGCACTCCAAAGAAACGGAGACCAAATAAATACGGTAAATTCGCCTTTGCCCAGTGGTAGGAAGATGCCGCGTTGGTCAATGCGTCCATCACCATCTTGATCTATGGTTAACTTCTGCGCCACCTGACGTAGTTCTGCCCAGGTTTGGGGTAATTTCTCGATGCCTGCGGCTTTAAACAGACTGGGACGATAAAAAATACCAATATTGTTGGTGGCAAATGGAACTGACCAGATGCGATCTCGCCACTGCATTGTGGGTAAAAGAGCTGGATCGATGCGATCGCGCAGGGGAGATTTGGCCAACAGATCGTCCAAGGGGCGCAATGCATCGAGTTCCACCAGGCGTCCCGTTAAGGTGGATGTGTACCAAAGCAAATCCGGTGCTGCATTACCCACCACTGCCGATAGGATCTTGGGAATTTGCTGATCGCTTTGCCCCGCATATATAGACTCAACCAAGATATCGTTCTGGCTGCGATTAAACTTATCGACTAATTTCTGGAGTACCTCGCGATTGGTAGGAGGGTTAATGCCTTGCCAAAATGTAATGTGGGTTTTGCCGTCGCTGGGGCCGAAAGCAAACCGAGAATCGCTGCCACAACTAACCATACCTAAGCTCAAGCTTAGTAAAAGTACCAATATTCCTACTTTCTGCCAGAACTTTATGATCATCAGCACTCATTTTTAGCCATTATGACTGTATACCAGCTTCGCTAAAATCGTAGCATTGAGGACTTATGTCATTATTAGGGCTTATGGATCGCCAACCAAGAACTCAAGTTTTTGCGGCAAAGCTAAAGTCATTTAAAGATGACTAAACAGCAACTCAAAACAAATTGTTTCAAAGGTTTGAGCTTTTGCGTAAATCCTAATTATGAGAGATGCGAAGCGAAATATGCCAACTTCAAAGATCGCCAGATGGCTACTGCTGATGCTGGCCGCTAGCGGTGTAGCTGGCTTTATCTTAGTTCTGCGGTTGTTGGGCTGGCTGCAAACCTGGGAGTTGAGCATGTTCGATCGCTTTATCAGTCTGCGCCCACCAGTACCCAGAGACGATCGCATTCTAATTGTCGGAGTTAATGAGTCAGACCTGCGCAAACTCGGTAAATGGCCAATCTCTGATGCGGTGCTAGCCCAGGCATTAACTAATCTCAAAAAATCTCAACCCCGCGCCATTGGCCTAGATATCTTTCGCGATCTACCCGTAGAACCAGGTCATGCAGCACTCCAAACCGTATTTCAAAACACTCCCAATCTGATTGGAGTAGAAAAAAAGGTAAGTGATATGTATAGCGCTGCTGTTGCGCCGCCGCCGATCTTGCAAAAGTTAGGGCAGGTTGGCTTGGCCGATGCCGTGCTCGATCCCGATGGCAGACAGCGCCGTAGTCTACTTTATCTCACGGACGCTGATAGTTCGTTCCATGAGAGTTTAGGATTGAAGCTAGCTCTCATCTATCTGTCGGCAAGTGATATCCTCCCTGAGGCGGGAGCGAATAACGAACTAAAGCTCAAACAGACTATATTCAGACGCTTTCAAGCCCTTGATGGTGGTTATGTGCAAGCAGATGATGGTGGATATCAAATCTTGCTCAACTGGCGTGGACCTTCGGGTAGTTTTGCTACTGTCTCACTCTTAGACGTACTGCAAGATCGGGTATCGCCGCAGTTAATCCGCGATCGCATCGTGTTAATCGGCCATAACGCCGCCAGTATCAAAGATTTTGTCCTCACACCCTATAGTGTTGCCTCAGATCGCACTACACCAGAGAATATGACTGGCGTGGAAGTACAGGCAAACTTAACCAGTCATATTGTCAGTGCCGTTCTCGATCGTCGCGCAGCAATTCAGGTTTGGGATGAATGGCTGGAATGGTTGTGGATTTTGGGATGGGCCACTATCGGTGCAGTATTAAGCTGGAACCTGCGATCTGTCCATGCGATCGCCCTATTTGGATCGTTAACTGGAGTGGGACTAACCGCTAGTTGCTTTCTCGCCTTATTGGCGGGGTGGTGGATACCTGTCGTGCCTTCCGGTATGGCTTTACTGGTTACCATTGTCGCGATCGTGGCTTACAAAAATCAATCCCTCAACCATGCCAATAAACAGTTGCAGCAGTTAGCTATGGTTGATAGCCTGACGCAGTTAGCTAATCGTCGTCATTTTGATGAGTTTTTATGGCAACAGTGGCAACATATGTCACGCCAAAGCGATAAACTACCGCTTTCGCTTATTCTCTGTGATATAGATTTCTTTAAAGCTTATAACGATACCTACGGTCATCAGTCTGGAGATACTTGCATCAAAGCAGTTACCCTGGCAATCAAAAACGTATTGCAGCGCTCCACGGACTTAGCATGCCGCTATGGAGGTGAAGAGTTCGCGATCGTTCTCCCTAATACCGATAGCGAAGGAGCAATAAAGATCGCCGAGAAAATTAGAGCTGAGCTAAAGGCGCTGGCCATTCCGCACGAGAGTTCTAGCATTAATAAATACGTCACAGTCAGCATGGGGGTATCAACGACTATTCCTCAACCTCAAATATCACCTGCATCACTAATTGCTGCTACCGATCGCTTGCTTTACAAAGCGAAACAACTAGGTCGTGATTGTTTCGTGATCGACACCTTAGAATAAGAGCTATGCCCAAGGTTCTCCTACTATGTTCGCTAACCACCAACCAGCAAAACAGCTAATCCCAAAGGCGATCGCTACAATCGCAGGCACTAGCACATTGTTATTGCTGCAAGCCTCTCTGCCAAATTTCCCTCTGACTCAATTACCAGGTTTATCGCCCTTTAACGCTCTGTTAACTTCTGAGGCGATCGCCTCGTCACGACGACGCATTACCTATGTACCACCCAATTATGGGTCACCCAGGCGAACTACCAGCAATGCCTCACGGGGCTGTGATAATTTAGCCGAGTTCTCTCTCTATTTGCTAGCTCCCAAAGATCATGTAGGTGTGACAACATTAGATCGTCCCTCATTTTTTTGGTATATCTCAGCCGCATCTGAAGTGCCTGTAGAATTTGCACTGGTAGAAGAGGGAGTGCCGAAGCCTTTGTGGAAACAGAAATTGAATGTACAAAAAG
Organism: Rhizobium sp. Q54; assembly: GCA_943367755.1. Taxonomy (GTDB): domain Bacteria; phylum Cyanobacteriota; class Cyanobacteriia; order Pseudanabaenales; family Pseudanabaenaceae; genus PCC-6802. Next base: position 36,429 of record CALRKB020000024.1, read on the forward strand.
CAGGTGTAATGAGGATTACCATCCCACAGGATGCGCCACCACTATTAGCGGGTCGAGACTATAAATGGTCAGTGAGATCGATCTGCAATCCGATTTCACCTTCCGCTGCACCACCTCACATTAGTTGGATTCGGAGAGTTCCATTGGCAGCAGAATTACAACATCAATTAAGAGAATCCACTTCAGAGCGCGATCGCGCGTTCCTATATGCCAAAGCGGGTATATGGTATGACGCCGTTGCTACGACCATCCAATCAACTGGAGATCGCGGTCAGCCTAGTCAAGTTACCCTGACAGCCGAACTGCGATCTCTGCTCGCTCAAGTAGGGCTATCACAATAGCCTCTAAACGGCTAAGAATTTGGTAATGAATTTCTCCGTTTCTGCCTTTTTGCTGCTGGCATTGGTATCTACTTGTGAAGTACCTACAATTATCTCTCCATCCAGGGGAATTTTTTCGCCTGCGGTAACAGTGATGGTTTCCCCTACTTTGACCCGATCGGGTGAAGATGACTCTCGAATTCGCACAGGTCACGCTCCAGAAAATATGACGTTGATTCGCAAGATTGCCCTCAACTTACTTGCCAAAGAAACCTCTTCTAAGGTTAGTAAAAAGGCGAAACGGCTCAAAGCTGGTTGGGATAACGATTTTCTCATTCGGGTTCCGCTAGCTTGAGTATGCGTTTGCCCTGCCTATTTCACTAATAATAGCCACCTGACTTGCGATAATGAACCGCCGTCAGGCCATTGTCCTGCAAAACCTTACCTTTCTCGATTACAGCATATATAAGCCAATGATCGCCGCATTCCATGCGTTGGGCAGTTTGGCACTCCAAATAGGCTAGTGCATCGGTCAAGATCGGTGAGCCATTACTAGCTAATTCTGTATTGACATCTTTAAAGCGATCTTCACCAGGGGCAAACTTCTTTATGAAGTGTTTGCGCAGCATTTTGCCCTGTTCCAAAATGTTGAGCACAAAGCGATCGCCTTCGTGCATGTACGATTCGATCGCCCGATCCTTCGCAACAGCGATCGTCATTCCTGGTGGATTGAAAGTAGCCTGGGCTACCCATGATGCTAGCATTGCCGACGAAACGTCGCCTTTTTTAGTAGTAACTACACACAAAGAACCAACAATCCGCCCTACGGCTTGCTCCACCGTGCTACCGGGATTGAGCGTGGTCCTCACTTTCTTGATTTCCTTGAGACCTTGGGCAAAATCTGTTCCCGTTTCCTCGCATAGTTGCAGGATCGCATCGGTGGGTGTGAACTTGGCTCGAATTGGCTCAAAAGCCAGTGTATAGCCGGCATCCTTCAGCTTATCGGCAATAATATCAATGCCCTCACCACTCCAGCCAAAGGAACCAAATACTCCAGCAGGAGAACTTTTGGGCGCGGTGGAGATCACAATACCAAGGGCAGTTTGGACTTGGGTTGGTAAGTGTCCAGCCAGAGTAGGCGAACCCATCATAAAACCTGAAGCCTTCTCAACCGCCGTTTTGATCTCATCTGGTGTAGCGGCTTCGCAGTTGATTGATTCTACTGATACACCCGCTTTGGTAATGCCGCGTGCGATCGCATCAGCAAGGGTAGTGGTATTACCGTAGGCAGAGGCGTAGAGCAAGGCTACAGAAATATTTTGCTGTTTCTGCACCTCACTCCACTGGCCGTATAGTTTGACCAGCTCGTGTAATCCATAGCGCAACATGGGGCCATGCCCAGGTGCATAGAAACTGGTAGGCAACTCACTAATCTTATCGATCGCTGCTTCAACTTGGCGTGTTTGATTTGCCATCAGACAGTCAAAATAGTAGCGGCGATCGCTCAAATAATGCTGCCAACCTTCATCAAATACTTGATCGCCACAGACATGGGCACCAAAAAGCTTGTCAGTAAAGAGAATGCAGCTCTTGGCATCATAGGTGCAGAGAGCATCAGGCCAGCGGGGTGTGGAAGTAGGGATGAATTGGATCACATGTTCCATGCCCAGATCGAGCGTTTCCTCACCCCGTACCACCATAATATCGATCTCATGATCGGAAATGGCATTGCGCAGGGCGATCGCACCAGGATTAGTACAGATCAGAGTAATGCGATCGTTTAACTCTAATAATGCCTTAATTGTATCAATCCGGTTGGGGTTGATATGCCCCAAGATCACGTAGTCTAAATTGGCGATCGGGATGCGTCTTTGCAACTCTTCTAAGAAAATTTGTGTAAACGTGCCGCCGGGCGGATCGATCAGGGCAGTGCGCTCCGCCTGGATTAAAAATGAGTTCGCTGTTGTACCTTTTTCGAGGGCATACTCAATCTCAAATCGGAGACGTTTCCAGCTACGCGAACGAATCGCCAGTGTTTCCAGACCGATGGACATGACCTGAACGTCACGAGGCTTAGTTGGTATCATCTGTTTTGACTCCTTTAGTTGATTTTAGATCTCAGCAGGTCATGTCATGGGCATGGCAGTGAGAAATCCTCACGCATCTAGATTGCAGGGAAGCGATCAGACTAATTCGCGCAGCTTCACTTGATACTCTTCCTGCGTGATTCGACCTGCTTCTAGCTCTGCACTTAAAGCCTGCATCTGCGGCTCTAGTTCTTTTTGCTTGGCCGCGATCGCCGCTTCATTTTGCTTATAGATCACATCGCCTTCCTGCTTCGCCTTTTTGAAGGCTGCCTTTAAGCTCATGGCATCCATTTGGCAATCAAGCGCGAAGTATTGATTGGCCACTTTGCCAATTGCCCAGGTACTGGCAAAGGCTGTGGCGGCACCGACGGCACTACCAAAAACAGGTACTAGTTTGGCTAGGTTACTAACCGCAATCCGCGCGCCAGTCCAGCCAATACTGCCGAATAATGCTTTCTTTAAATCGGCCCGCGAGCGATCGTATCCCCAGCGCTCGCCAATATTTTGCACCATATCCAATTGACTCCAGTAAATGTATAGATCGACAGCGATCGCAATACCTGGAAATGGGAAAGCTCCCAGCACCGCGTTGAGAAAGCAAAAGTCTCTAATCTCATTATCGACTTCGATTTCGCGCTTAGCAGAGTCGGTAATTTGCTTAACTTGTTTAGGAAAAGAACTTCTCTCCGCCTTGCATTGGAGGTCGTGAATTCTCTCCTTCTTCTCCCATAGCCCAAAACCAGCAAAGGAATTAGCAATTTTATACAGGAGTTCCTGTTCCTCAACGCTACAGTTACCGTCAACATTTGCCATCGTGTAGGCAGACTGATAGACCAATTCTTGAGCCGTTGAACTGCTAATTTGCCCTAGGAGTTCATCGACGTTCATTTGTTCGTTCAGTAGGCTTTCTACAGTCACGCCTTCTGGCAATTGAATCTCGTTAAAAGCCTCAGCAAGGCTGCTACACTCTTCATCCAGTAGTTGGCCATCTGCTTGAGCCATGCATACAAGCACCTTAAAACATGACAGAACTTCTTGTTGATTTACTGACACAATCGTGCTCCTTATCTAAATCTAATACTAATAGGACTTATGCATAGTGCTACATCGAAAACGGGAAAGGGGAGTTTGAGGGCTTTGCCCTCAATTGGGGCGCAGCCCCAAACCCCACAAATCAAGGTTTTCTTTTTCCATTGCGTAAGTTCTGACATATTTCTAGCAAAACACTAGAAACATGTCTGTCAACAAACATACCCGCCATTTTAGCTACTCTGCGGAGCAACAGGGCAAATACTTAAGCTGTAAGGAGAAATTTGTGGGCGGGCTGCTTGGCTAATAATGATTACCAACTTTACGACGGTGGGCAGCAGGTAGAGCATCAGGGTTGGAAACACGCCCTGTTTCTGCGGTGGCATAGACAATCCAGTGATCGCTACACTCCATTCGGCTGACCACATGGCACTCAATGAAGGCTAAAGAATCCGCCAGAATGGGTGAGCCATTTTCCGCCGCATAGGTTTTTACACCTTCAAAGCGATCGGCACCAGGCGCAAACCGCTTCAAGAAATGCTGCATGAATTTAGAATAGTTACCCTCTTCCAAGACATTCAGCACGAAATTATCCCCTACATGCATGAGGGACTCGATCGCTCTATCTTTTGCCACAGCGATCGTTAACCCCAGTGGTTTGAAGCTGGCTTGCGCTACCCAGGAGGCTAACATGGCGCTGCTAAGACCGCCCTTCTTGGCCGTAATTATATATAAACCTCCAGCTAAGCGACCAACGGCTTTATCCATATCCACATCCAATGATTTCATGTGTTGGATGGTTTGTTTGCGGGTAAGGATTTGACCTAAGTCGGTACCTGCTTCATCGCAGAGTTGATAGGTTAATTCCGTCGGGTTTTCGCGTACTCGGATCATCGGAAAAGCGGGAATTAAACCCAAATCCTTAAATCTGTTGTTGGTGAGGTCAATTGATTGATCTTCGCCCCCAAATGATTCAAATAGTCCGATGTACTGCTTTTCATGGGCAGCGGCAAAAATCGTACCAAGTGCGGTTTGGGCGGTGTCGAGGGAAGCAGGTGGTATGCCGATTACTAAGGCAGCCGATCTTTCCACAAGTTCGCGCAGTTCCTGCATATCTGTGGCTTTGAGGTCGATCATTTCAACCGCAACACCCGTCTTCGTGATGCCTTTAGCAAGTGCTTGCGAAAGGCGATCGCTATAACCATAATCCGAAACATAAAATACCGCTACCGTAGTTTCACCCTTGGTTTGTGCCTGACTCCAGGTGCGATAATTTTCGGTCATTTCCACCACGTTGTAGCGCAGCAGTGGCCCGTGACCTGTGGCAACCGTACCTATAGGTGGTAGTTCGTCCATGCGTTTCATGGCAGCCAGTACCGACCTGGCATTTGGCCCCATCAAGCAATCGTAATAAAAGCGATAATCCGGTGCAATTGTTTGCAGGTCTTCATCATAGGTACGCTCATCGCAGAAGTGCATCCCAAACACATCGCAGGTGTAGAGTACAGATGTTTTGAAGTCATAGGTCAGCATCGTGTCTGGCCAATGCAAGTTAGGCGCACTCACAAATTGCAAGACATGACCGTTACCCAAATCGATCTGGTCGCCATTTTTAACGATTTTTTGTGTAAACGGCTGGTGGACTAAATTTTCTAAAAACTGGATGGCAACTTTTGAACCGACCACTGTTACCTGCGGAGCTAACTCCAGCACTTCTTTCACGAGGCCGCTATGGTCTGGTTCAGTATGGCTGATAATTAAGTAATCAATTTGGGTGGGATCGATTGCTGCTTTCAGCGCATCGATGTAGAGCGTGCGAAATTTGGCGTGGGAGGTATCAACTAGAGCAGTTTGCTCGCCCCTAATAATATAAGAGTTATATGTCGTGCCGTTTTGCAAGCCAAACTCAATATCAAAGCGATCGCGATCCCAGTCGAGCGATCTGATCGCAGTAGTATCAGAAGCAATCTCAACCGTTTGCGTCGTCAACCTGCCTTTAGTAGTAGGAGAAGCAGTGAGAGCTACCATGATTTCGCCTCCAAAGATTACAAATAAATTAATCGTTTGTTAATATTTCTGATTTTAGTTTACAACTTGTAATAAACTTCGTCTAATCAACAATTGCAATGGTTTGCATCAGGTTTACCAATTGACTTAGTTCTTACTACTTTAGCGATCGCTTGTCATCTACCTTTAGCTATTAATTCATTCATAACAATCAGATTCCTCCATGACAGATTCTCAACTACCCATATCAGAAATTCGTGTTTCCTGGCAGGAATATCATCACAAAATCGAGATTTTAGCTCAGACAATTTATCAATCTAGTTGGGAATTTAATCAAATCCTCTGTTTGGCCAGAGGAGGGCTGCGCATTGGCGATACCCTATCTCGTATTTACAATCTTCCCTTGGCAATTTTGTCCGTTGCTTCCTATGGTGGTTTAGGCGATCGCGTCAGAGGTGAGCTAACTTTCTCGCAAACAATTTCGATGACTACACCTAAGTTAGGTAGTAAGATTTTGTTAGTCGACGATCTGGTTGATTCGGGCGTTACCCTAGCACAAACATTAAGTTGGTTGCAGCAGCATCACGAATATGAGATTGAAGCAGTAAAAACCGCAGTAATTTGGTATAAAGCCTGCTCTGAAATTGCGCCTGATTTTTATGTAGATTTCCTGCCCGACTCGCCCTGGATTCACCAGCCTTTTGAAGTGTACGAGCACCTTCAGCCATCCGAGTTATCGGCACGGATAGGTGACATACTCCCATTGCTTTAGTGGAACAGCCTAGGCTTCTATAGTCCACGCACTATTCCGACGATTTGAGTTCATGGAGTTAATCAGTACCGAGATGCCACAGTTCGACGGTGATCGCTTGCATCAGATCGCGGATCTTGAAGGGCTTTGGTAAGAACGCACTCGCTCCCAAACGCTGCACTTCTTGGATGAGAGACTCATCAACTGTTCCCGTGTAGACGATCGCCGGAATTTCTGCGGTTTCCCCATCATCTTGCAGTCGAGTCAGTACCTCAAAACCTTTGCCATTAGGTATTTCTAGATCGCAGAGAATCACATCAGGGTGGCATTCTTTTGCTAGCCGCACAATATCTTTCCCGTTAGTTGTCTCCACCACTTCAAAACAATCTTCGATCAGTAATTCACAGATCTGTTTTCTGCAAGTGGAATCATCATCAATTACTAGAATCTTTTTCATTTTTGCCTATTGTAAAATTCATCAAATAATCTATAAGGAGCGTGCGCGTGCCACCCCTTGGCATGCTTGGAACAAACAGTACCTCATGCTGTTGGAGTTGACGATTCGTTGTGTAGCGTGTGCCCCTGCATGTTGGGTGCGATCGCACAGATGGCGGTATCCGTTGTGAGATAACAATTCTCTCTACCGATTTGTTCAAGCAACCCACTGCGATCGAGTAAGCGTTCGACCTCTGGTTGTAAGCCAGTCAAAATCAGGTGGCAATTATGCCGCTTTAAATCGCGGTAAATGTCTTCGAGTGCTACTAAACCAGTCGTGTCCATATTAGGCACGAAGCGCATCCGTAGAATTAGATGTTTGACTTCAGGTTCGTCGCGTAGGAAGGTAGCGAAACGCTCGGCAGCACCGAAGAATACGGGGCCATCAACGCGATAGACTGCTACTTCCTTGCCTAACTCTAACGGTACGCCAGGCGGAAAGGCTTCTGTGTCAGGAATGCGCGCAAGATTGAGTTCGCTCATCCGTTTGATGAATAGAGCGCCTGCGGCAATCAGACCGATTTCTACTGCCAGCACCAAATCGAAGAAGATAGTGACCATCCACGTCAGCATCATCACGCCGAAATCGGAATAGGTGGCACGAAATAGCAAGCTAATTGCTCGCCATTCCACCATCCGCATGCTTACTACCATCAGAATCCCAGCAAGCGCAGCGAGGGGGATCTGCGCGGCTAAGGGAGCTAGTGTCAGCACGATCGCGGCCAAGGCGATACCGTGAACAATGCCAGACAATCGGGTTTTGCCGCCCGAACGCACGTTGACTGCTGTACGCGCGATCGCCCCTGTAGCCGGAATACCTCCGAAGAAGGGTACGACAACATTAGCAATACCCTGTCCGATTAACTCGCGGTTACTGTTGTGTTTTTCGCTTACGGTCATACCATCCGCAACCACTGCCGAAAGCAGCGATTCGATACTACCCAGGGCTGCCAGTGCTAAAGCAGGATTAATCAGTTCGCGTAACAGGCTCGCGTCATTCCAATGGGCAATACTATGCGGAAAAGGCAAAGCGCGGGGAATTTCACCAATGCTCGGTAAGTCAAGTTTAAAATACGCGGCGATCGCTGTTGCCAAGATCAGCCCTACCAAAGATCCAGGAATTGCTGTGGTTAGTCGCGGTAACAGCAATTTCGTGGCAATTACAATTGCAGCGATCCCAACTGCGGCCCAGTTCATACTAGAAATATGGGTCAAGGTATCCCAGAGTCCCGGCAGAAAATGCTCGCTGCGGGGCAGTTGCAAGCCAAAGAAGTTATTTAACTGCCCACAGAAAATAATTACCGCAATCCCATTGGTAAAGCCCGCCGTCACAGGATAGGGAATGAATTTCACCAACTGTCCCATCTTGGCAATGCCTAGTGCGATCTGAATGATGCCTGCCATTACGCCAGCAATCCAGACCTTTTCGATGCCATATTTGGCGACGATACCTACCAGCACCACTGCCATTGCACCCGTTGGTCCTGTAATCTGTACGGGCGATCCGCCAAACACTGCTGCCAAAATACCTGCCACGATCGCCGTGTAGAGTCCGGCTTTCGGATCTACGCCACTCGCTACCGCAAACGCCAGTGCTAGGGGCAAAGCGACAATTGCCGCAGTCAGTCCTCCTGTTAAGTCACCTTTCCAGTGCTGGAGCCAGTGCCAGGGCGATCGCTCCTGAAGCTTAGTTACGTTTACTAATTTTGTCATAGGTCCATCATCTTCTGCTTTCTACAATGCTTTCATTCCATCCGTTCCAACGTGTTGCGCACCTCAACTAGATGGTTGTTAAACACATCTAGTGCGGCATCCAATACCTTGAAGATGGCAGGATCGCGGATTGCGTAAAACACTTGATTGCGTAGCCTGCGCGTGGTCACGAAATTTCGACTCCGAAGAATAGAGAGTTGCTGCGACACAGACGAAGCCTCAATTTCCAGCCACCCGGCAATGTCATTGACACACTTTTCCCCTTCTCGCAGAGTGTCGAGAATCTGGATCCGTGTAGGATTCGCCAGTACCTTAAAAAAGTCGGCTTTGAAGTAGGTTGGCTGGAATGGCATTTGGTGAATCTTTTTACTAAAATATATAAACACTTGAGTATTTACATATTTGAATCTTCAAATATTTATAGATAGCATAACATAAATGCTAGGATGCTTGCATCTCATTGTGGTCAATGGCAATCGCAGGCTTCTTGGGTTGGTGACAGTAGGCAATCAATCCGCAAACGATCTGTTGTACGAGCAGACCTATGTTTCTATCCTAGCTAATTGCAATACAAGAGTAGCAATCTAAGCGCGTGGGAATTGGGCTAAGACCTGTTTGAGATATTTACCTGTATGAGAATTAGGTACTTCAGCGATCGCTTCTGGCGTGCCTTCTGCAATGATTTCACCGCCGCGATCACCACCTTCAGGGCCAAGATCGATCACCCAATCGCTACAGCGAATCGCATCCAGGTTATGTTCGATCATCAGAACGCTGTTTCCTTTATCTACCAGTCGTTGTACAACATCCAAAAGCTTGTGTACATCGTAAAAACTCAAACCTGTAGTCGGTTCATCTATGAGATAGAGAGTTTTACCCGTGGCGCGACGAGCCAGTTCCGTCGCCAACTTTACCCGTTGCGCTTCACCACCAGATAGAGTCGGTGCCGATTGCCCCAAGCGAATATAGCCTAAACCCACATCCACTAACATACTGAGCCGAGAATGGGCTTGTGGGATATTCTCGAAAAAGTGCATGGCTTCCTCAATTGTCATATCCAAAACATCGGCAATAGTTTTCTCTTTATACTTCACCTGCAAAGTTTCGCGATTGTAGCGCGCGCCTTTACAGACATCACAGCGCACATACACATCCGGCAAGAAATTCATCGAAATCACGTTCACACCCTGCCCACTACAAGCTTCACAGCGTCCACCTTTGACATTAAATGAGAACTGTCCGGCTTTATAGCCGCGTGTCTTTGCTGCAGTCGTGAGGGCAAAGTTTTCGCGAATCACGTCGAACGTTCCTGTATAAGTGGCAGGATTCGATCTGGGCGTGCGACCGATCGGTGACTGATCGATCACGATGAATTTATCCAAAGCTCTTAAGCCCACGATATCACCTACACCCTTTGGTAAGGCAGTTTTACGCAAAAAGTGATGTTCCAAATATGAGTGCAACAGCTCATTGATCAGTGTCGATTTACCTGAGCCCGAGACACCTGTAATACATACTAGTTTGCCAAGTGGAATCTTAACATCAATGTGCTTGAGATTATTGCGGTGGGCATCTTTAATCTCTAAAAATCGACCGTTACCTTCGCGCCTTTCTTTGGGGGTGAGAATGAGCGATCGCCGCGATAGATAAGCACCCGTAATTGATTGGGGATGGTTTTCGATATCCGCAACTAATCCCTGTGCCACGATCTCACCACCATGTACACCTGCCCCTGGGCCGATATCCACCACATGATCGGCCATGCGAATCGTCTCTTCGTCATGTTCCACGACAATCAAGGTGTTACCCAGATCTCGCAATTTGGTGAGCGTTGTGAGCAGTCGGGCATTATCACGCTGATGCAAGCCAATGCTGGGTTCATCTAAAACATAGAGTACGCCTGTCAACCCTGAACCAATTTGCGTTGCCAAACGGATGCGCTGGGCTTCGCCGCCTGATAGGCTCATGGTAGGACGATCTAGCGTCAGATAGTCTAATCCCACATCCAGTAAAAATTGCAATCGCGCTTTAATCTCTTTCAGCACAAGCGTGGCAATCTGCTTTGTGCGATCGTCTAATTCGATATGCTCTAAGCGATCTAGGCAAGTAGCGATCGCCGCAGAGGTAAAATCAGTAATCCGATAACCACCGATTCTTACGGCTCGGGCTTCCGGCTTTAGCCGCGTGCCGTCACAGGTACTACAAGGTTGATCGATCAGATATTGTTCCAGCCTTTGCTGCATTGATTCGGAACTGGCTTCGGCATATTGCTGCTGGAGCATGGCGAGCGCGCCTTCAAAGCGCTTGTAATAGCCCTGATTCTGGCTGCTAAACCGCGAGTCGGCCTTGATTAATATTTTTTCTGTCGTCCCAAATAGGACGATCTCCCTTTGATAATCGCTGAGTAGTTCCCAAGGAGTACTAATATCAAATCCCGCGTATTCGCTGATACTCGCCAGCAAAGATAGATAGTAGGTGTGAGTTTTATCTGCCCAGGGGGCGATCGCTGCGTATACAGGCAACTTAGGATCGGGAATAATCAGTTCGGGCGAAAAAGTTTTGATACTGCCGAGACCGTGGCAGGCGGGACAGGCCCCATAGGGAGAGTTAAAAGAGAATAATCGTGGTGATAATTCCTCCATCACTGCACCATGCTCGGGGCAGGCGAAGTTCTCGGAGAAGGTAATCAGATTGGCAATTCCTACTTTCTGCGCTTGGTTTTCAGGCTCTGCTTCTGAGGAATTACTAGCGCTTGGCGTGCCACCATCTTCCACCAAAATTTCCGCGATCGCGATGCCTTCGGCACGTTTGAGACAGGTAGATAGAGAATCCGTAAGCCGTTCCTGGATGCCATCTTTGCGAATCAGGCGATCGACTACAATCTCAATATCGTGGGTTTTATTTTTATCTAGTTCAATATTGTCACTTAGTTCGCGGACTTCACCGTTAATGCGTACTCTGGCAAAACCCTCAGTGACTAAACTAGCCAGCAATTTTTTGTGGGTTCCCTTTTTGCCACGCACCACTGGCGCTAGCAGTTGGAAGCGGGTGCGATCGCCTAATTCCATGATCCGATCCACCATCTGATCGATCGCTTGCGGTGCAATGTTGCGATCGCAGATATGACAATGGGGTGCACCAGCTCGACCATATAATAGCCGCAGATAGTCATAGATTTCGGTAACTGTCCCGACGGTGGAGCGCGGATTGTGAGAAGTAGATTTCTGGTCGATGGAAATCGCGGGACTGAGACCTTCGATGTAGTCAACGTCGGGCTTTTCTACCTGTCCGAGAAACTGGCGTGCGTAGGCACTGAGCGATTCTACATAGCGCCTTTGCCCTTCCGCAAAGATGGTATCGAAGGCAAGAGAAGACTTCCCTGAGCCTGAAACACCCGTAAACACGATTAAGCGATCGCGTGGGATCGTGAGATCGATGTTTTTGAGATTATGCTGGCGAGCGCCACGAATGTGTATGTGAGTACGATCTGGCATTTTAGGATATGGGTTCTCCTCTACGGATATTCAAGCAACTCCAATCATTTTGTTTCCATAACGCACCAACAACCCAGTTGTGTTTTTCCAGGACATCAATGACGGCAGGTACCTGCTCTAGCAAAATTCCACTCAAAATTCCCCAGCCGTTGGGTACGATCAACTGGTGCAGGTCGGGAATAATGTCAATAATAATATCTGCCAAGATATTGCAGGCAAAGCCATCTACCGGCTTGGGTATATGTTGGAGGAGATGCAGCAAATTACCTTCAGCCACCCAAAGCTTACTGGAGGTAATCCCATTCAGTTCGCGGTTGTGGTGTGTGGCTTTCACGGCCATAATATCTGTGTCTACGGCATACACTTGAGATGCGCCTAGCAAAATCGCACCAATACTTAATATCCCAGAACCACAGCCAATATCAGCGAATGTGAAGTCGCTATCTTTGGGCAACCCACTCAGGCGCATTTCGATCGCTTCCAGGCAAAGTTGCGTGGTGGCATGGGCACCCGTACCAAAGGCATTACCAGGATCGAGCCGTAGGACATGCCGCGATATATCTGTTGGCGGTGCAATCCAGGCCGGATAAATTATGAAAACATCACCAATTTCTTCCGGTTTCCAGTGCAGTTTCCAACTACTCGACCAATCTTCATCATCGATTAAAGCCCATTTCACAATCGGGGCAGTATTACTGGCCGCGATCGCATCCTCGCGCAGCCAGAGGGCAAGGGCCGATAAATCTAACCATGAGGCTTTTTCTATGGGTAAGTAAGCTTTAATCAGGGCTTCATTTTCTTTGAATTGGCTAGCTGTGCCTTGGCAGCCAAAATCCTGCAAGCGCCAAAACACCAATTCTTCTAGTGATGGATTAGATAGAACCTGAATTTCCCACCAGGTATTGTTTAGTGGCTGCATAGCTTAAGTTTTAGGATAGGGACTACATACAGCAAAATAAAGCAAACAGAGGACTTGATTGCATCGGGCAACCCGTAGTTATATTGGCACGCTGCCATCAATCCTGCACATATTCCTGGTGGTGAACTAATGCCCACTCTGCCCGCTGTGCTTCTCTGCCGATATAAGCAGCATGATTGAGCATAGATATAGGGTAGGGTTGGGTGCGTTCAAAGATCTTGACGCACAGCTCTTTTGCAGTTCTGGCTTCAAAGATCGCCGTAGCTTGCCGGACTACCTGACCGCGCGCCGGAATTGGTTTGCCGGTGTCTGGATCGACTGCTCGGCCTTGCTCATCGATCGTATTAGTAAAATGCTTAGCACCAATTAGTCCTTTATCGCGATCGATATAGATAATAAAGTAGCCGCTAGGATCGAGGGCTAGGGGACGTTTGGATAGTTCGCGGTCAATTTCTGCGATCTCTGTAGCAATAGTCAAAGACATAGGGCAAAGACTTAAGGTCAATCTGGTGGCAATCTGATACAGTCAACGCCTATAATTAGCGCTTATCTATCATATCCTACATACCCCAGGAGCATGACTAAAAGCTTATCTGAAACACCGCGCCCCATTTTATTAGGTGTATTAGCCTCCGGTAGCGGTAGTAACCTGGAAGCGATCGCTAATGCCATTGCTCATGGCGAGCTGAATGCCCGCATTGCCGTGCTGATTTATAACAACCCTGATGCTTTTTGCGCGACTCGGGCTCAAAAGCTTGGTATTCCTACTGTTTTGCTCAATCATCGTCTCTACAAAAGCCGCGAAGATCTGGATGGGGCAATTATCGAGGTGCTGCGCCAGTATGATATAGAACTGGTAATCATGGCAGGCTGGATGCGCGTGATTACGCAAGTATTACTCGACGCTTTTCCTCAACGAGTTTTAAATATTCACCCCAGCTTATTACCAAGTTTTCCAGGTATTCACGCCGCCGAGCAGGCACTCAAATATGGTGTCAAGATTACTGGCTGCACCGTACATATTGTCAGCCTCGAAGTTGATAGTGGCCCAATATTACTCCAGGCCGCAGTCCCAGTTCTGGAAGATGATACGCCTGACTCTCTGCAACAACGCATTCAGGTTCAGGAACATACGATCTATCCCAAAGCGATCGCTATCCATGCCTCTACTTTGGATTAGTTCTGTGATCGATTATGAGGAAAGAGATAGAAAGTGCGATCGTTCTAATTGTAAATCTAGCGGACTACACACACCACAACCGCCTCGATTGAGCACATGCGTGTAAATCATCGTGGTTTTGACATCCTTGTGTCCCAGTAGTTCTTGAACAGTGCGAATGTCATAGCCATTTTGCAACAAATGTGTAGCAAAGCTATGGCGAAATGTATGACAACCCACGCGCTTTTCAATTTTTGCCAGCCTCACTGCTTGTTTGATCGTTTTTTGTAATCCGCTCTCATGCAAATGATGGCGGCGGATAGCTTCACTACGAGGATCTTTAGAGATGTGACTGCTTGGAAAAACATATTGCCAAATCCATTCACGACAGGCATTAGGATACTTCCGCTCCAGTGCAAAGGGCAAATAGACTGAGCCATAACCCTTGTCTAAATCTTGATGATGCAAATGCTTCACGCCCTGCAAATGCACTTGAATCTCTTGCACAATACTTTTGGGCAACATTGTGACACGACTTTCCATTCCCTTGCTATCGCGGATCGCAATCTGCTGCTGTGAAAAATCCACATCTTTGACACGCAGCTGTAATGCTTCGTTCAGGCGCATTCCAGTGCCATAGAGTAGTTTGACAAGCAGTTGATACACGCCCGCAAGATTTTGAACGATCGCCAATACTTCCTCCACAGTCAGCACAGTAGGCAAATTTCGAGGTCGCTTAGCACGCACAGTATCAAGACACAAGTCTAATTCTTGCTGTAGTACGTGTTTGTACAAAAACAAAATCGCGCAAAGCGCCTGATTTTGCGTCGAAGCCGCGACATTCTCATCAACAGCAAGGTGGGTTAAAAATGCATTGATCTCCGCCCCGCCCATTTCACTGGGATGTCGCTTATTGTTAAATAAAATATATCGCCGAATCCACTGCACATATGTCTTCTCAGTCTGATAGGAATAGTGCTTAACCCGAATGGCATCGCGAACGCGATCGAGCAATTTTCTCGGCGGCGGCTGAACGTCATCCGATAGAGGCGCAGCTATTATTTCTCTGTTTCTAAGAATCGGTTTTAAAACAACACGTTGCATTTTTTCCGTATAACACCCTTTATGAGGATGTTACCCAGAAATTTTCCGTATAGTACACCAATTAGTTGTGTTACCCAGAAACTTTCCGTATAATCATCCTGTATTGGGTAGTTATACGGAAACTTTCCGTATAATACATAGTTATACGTACCGATATCGCCGATTGAGTCCGTTGAGATTATCTGAATGCGATCGCAAATAAGCAAGCAAGACGAATCGACTGCGTTTGCAAGTCCCGAAAACGGATCGGCGATCGCAAAGCTAAGCAGTTAAGGTTTAGGCAAGCATGACGAATCTATTTTCTGCTCAAGTTCGGACAGTGGATCGGGGCGATCGCCAAGGATAAATAATTGTGAAGCGATCAGTGTATAACCAATCATTGGAGCGGACAATATTGTGATTCTTAGGTGTTGAGTAGGAGGCGATCGATTGCCGCTCAAGCGCTCCGTTAGCTGGCTCCGCATCGAGACCTTACACTTGTCTTTCGAGGTGATCTGCCAACCCGAAAGCTTGTCTGTTGAGGCAGTGGTTGGAGTCTTGTTTGAGGTGGCGACAGCACCCAGAAGGTTAGTGGTGAGGGTGGTTGAGAGGGGCGATCTCATAATTAGGAAAGGGGCAAACGCCCCACAAAGATTGGGAGGCGATGTTGGCACTTACTGTCCAGACTATCTTTTCGATTTGTATCATTGATGTTCATGGGAGTGCGATCTCACATTATTATTTAGATAATATGAATTTATGAATTCTCACCTGCCGAAGTTTTGAAAATACAGCACAAAGAACAAGATGACCAGCTTTAGTATAGGAGCAAGGAGATACCATGACGAAAAGTAAGGAAGATGCCAATCGGATATTTGAACTGATTGGACAGACACTTTCATTGGAAGCAACATCCGGACTAAGCGAGAATACACTTCATGTGGCGGAAGGATCACCAATTTTTCACCGATTGAGTTTCGGGGGGGTAGATCTCTCCCTGGCTAACACATCCGGTCTTAGCAAATATCCGCTGCGTGTAGCAGAGGGACAACCAGATCAAGTAACGATTGAGAAAGTAAGTATGGGTCAACCTGGTGTTAGCACATCAACACAACCTACGGTAATTAGTGGTACTGCTGGAATTTATCCGCGTTGACTGGATAGATTCCGAAATAGAAAACATAAAGGAGGCGACAATGTACAGCACTTACTGGGATGGCTGGGGGCATGGGACGTTCGATATTAGATTTCCATTTGGACCAAGCCAAATTAACCGCCATAGTAGAGTGGTATGTTCGATAACCGAACGCGGCGGAGCACCCGGAGGAGGTCCCGTAGACTGGCCTTTTTTGGGCGGTGCCAATATGGCAATCCTGAACATTGTTCCAACTGACACGGGGGATGTCTACGTGCGTATCAACGTTGCCTGGGACAGCACTATTCAATGGAGGGTCACATTTTTCATTGACCCTTGATCAAAAACTCTTGTGGTGGTTGAAGTAGTCTAGCTTTGGATGATTCCGTCAGCTCTCCGTTTATTCACAAACGGTTTCAACCCACAGGCGATCGCGGCTGAGTACACGATCGAATGTATATCCCACCCCTGAAATAGCCATTGAATTTAATCCGGTGTCCACGGGTAAGCCTGAATGGCTAAAATTTTGGCTCCTTGCTCTGTAGAAACTCCCTCTACATAGAAAATCCGTTGTGTAGGACAAGGGTGTGACAAACTCTCCAGGCTGCATAGATCGGATTTTCCTGTCTTTCTTGATCTAACAAGTGCGATTGGATGTCGGTCTTTTCTGGAGTCCAAGGGTGTCTGGTGAAGCCGGGAGGCGTGGGGCGATCGGTGCGTCGCTCAGCTAATCGGGTCGAGGAGAGGTTTTCCCTCTCCCCTCCCACAGCACCCATCATGCGGGTCCGCAATGGGCGCTTCCTCAAAGAGGTTTAGACAAACTGGCTCAAAGAACCAATGTCCAGGGCTGGTTACACAATTAAGCGCCGACACTTTAGCTCCCCCGGTCGGGTTCATCGCTTGGTCGAGCTTTGTGACTCCTCCCTGATCTTCAAGGTTCAGCCCTTCACCATGTCTCACCCATTACGGTGAGCGTTTGGCTACTATGGCATCTGCTGACTTCTACCCAATCATGGGTGACGTTTCCACCACCCACGCTGCCTGGTTATCCTTAGGGTTCTGTGGGTTGCCCATCCCTTTCGAGATTGCCCTCAATCAGACTCCCATAGACTACCAGACTGCCATTTGAGCAGATCTCCCCGGATAAGAACATGAACCTTCGCTGTACAACTGCGCCATTTACCGTGCCCCGTGAACCAAAGGATTTTGTTGTGTTGTGCCAACTCGTCCTGGGGGACTCGGCCTTCTATGACGTTTCTGTCCGTCAGCTCACAGCTTTGCCGCCAGCTTCCTCCAGACATTCCCTCGCGGGTTTGCCATTGCTCTTGGCTAGTAGTTATCGTCGCTCGGATCGTCGAGTTGATCATTTGGACGCTGGTTCTCCTACAGGGGACTTTCACCCCATTGATTCATGCCCATGCCGGGCGTACACACGGCATTGGAGCGGACAATATTGAGATATTGCGGTGTTGAGTAGGAGGCGATCTATTGCCGCTCAATTTGCCCGTTATACGGCAATAGTATTATTGAGAAAGGCATGAAAGCTACTGTGTATATCGCAACAAGCATTGATGGCTTCATCGCACGTCAGAATGGTGAGATTGACTGGCTACCTAGTGGGGAAGATGTAGAGGGTGGAGAAGACTACGGATATCAGGAATTTATAGATTCAGTCGATGCGCTTGTCATGGGTCGGAATACCTACGAACTGGCATTGTCCTTCGATTCATGGCCTTATGGTGCAAAGCCTGTATTTGTTCTAAGTAGTCGGAAAGTGGAAATCCCTAATGACATTGCAGAAACAGTCGAGTCCATCTGTGCGCCTCCACGAGAAGTAGTTCGCTGTCTATCAGAGCGCGGATTTAAGCATTTATACATTGATGGTGGGAAGACGATCCAAGCGTTTCTTCGTGAAGGCTTGATTCAGCAATTAATCATTACTAAAGTGCCAATCCTCATAGGTACAGGGATTCCACTTTTTAGTTCTCTTCCTCACGATGTCAGATTGTATCATCTTGAAACGCGCCAGTTTGAAAACGGCTTAGTGCAAAGCAAATACGAGGTGCTCGGGGGTGCCGTATAACAACCGCAATGCACCGGAACTTTGAAGTATGCTGTTTTTAGCAGAAGTTATCTGCGTCTGGTGATTGCGAACGTTATACTTAACCGATATCGCCGATTGAGTCTGTTGAGATTGTTTGAGTGCGATCGCAAACAAGCAAGCAAGACGAATCGACTAAGTTTGCAAGTCTCAATGGTGGATCGGCGATCGCAAAGCTAAGCAGTTCGAGATTAGGTAAGCATAGAGAATCTAATTTCTGCTTAAGTTCGGACAGTAGATCGGCGATCGCAAGAGATAAATAATTGTTAAGCGATCGGTGTATAACCAATCATTGGAGCGGACAATATTGTGATATTACGGTGTTGAGTAGGAGGCGATCGCTTGCCGCTCAATTCGACCGTTATACTTAACCGATATCGCCGATTGAGTCTGTTGAGATTGTTTGACTGCGATCGCAAATAAACAAGCAAGACGAATCAACTGCGTTTGCAAGTCCCGATAGTGGATCGGCGATCGCAAAGCTAAGCAGTTCGAGATTAGGTAAGCATAGAGAATCTAATTTCTGCTTAAGTTCGGACAGTAGATCGGCGATCGCAAGAGATAAATAATTGTTAAGCGATCAGTGTATAACCAATCATTGGAGCGGACAATATTGTGATATTTAGGTGTTGAGAGGAGGCGATCGATTGCCGCTCAATTTTGCGGTTATGCCGCTTCAATGGTTTTTAAAGTAGGCAGCCCGAAGTTTATTTATTAGTGTAAGAAGTAGAATCACGATTCAAGGAGTAAATCATGAGTGAGTCTCACATGAAAGATTGCGTTAACTGTTCGGATAGCACCAACTTTGATGCAGAGCAAGCTTACAAAAATCTGTCTCGGAAGTACTTGGAGTTAGCTGATATAGTAACGACTTATATGTCTCAAGCTGGTCTTGAGCGAAAATCACGGGCAAACAATGCCCTTGATATGGCAAATCTGCTTGCACGGATAGTTGGGGGTAAGCCTGTTCCTCAAGGAGGATATCCAGAATGTTGCTTAATTGGACGAAGATTTCCTAACCGATCAATGCAGTGGTTCTGCACGGGAGTTCTAGTTCACCCCCGCATTGTGTTAAGTGCTGCACATTGTCACCAGCCACCTGGCTTGATAGCCAATGTTGTTGCTCTCAATTGTGAGGATGAAGATCAATTAGGAAGTGCAGAGATCATCTCAGCCCGTAGAACAGCCGTTCACCCCAACTATGCCTCAACAGGATTGCATGATATTTCTGTTCTGATTCTGCGAAAAGACGCTACGGTAACTCCTGTGCCAATCGCCTCCACGGAAGAAATTAGTGCGGCGACGCGAACTACACTGGTTGGTTTTGGCAATGACGATATATTTTCCTCGCGGGGGTTTGGTATTAAACGTGAAGTAGAAGTTGACATTACTGACATTCGCCGCACTCCCGCTGACGATCTAGACGCAGCCGAAGAGCAGCTAGGCTTTGAATCTGACCTTGAATTTGTTGCGGGTGGCAATGGTTATGATTCATGTAACGGAGACAGTGGTGGTCCCGCTTACATTGTGGTTGGAGGAGACCGAAAGGTTGCAGGCTTAACATCCCGAGCTACTAAAATTGCGACAAAACCCTGTGGAGAAGGTGGTATTTATACCCGCGTAGACAAAAACTTAAACTTTGTGCAGGACGTTGCCAATGGAGCTGGCATTCAACTCAGCTAATTGTCTCAAAAGTGGTTATGTTCTAATCCTTACCAGGAAGGCAGGATAAGGCTCTTGATTACACCTACCTTCCATCAAGGATTGTTAAGCATATCGGCAGTTGTCGAACCGAACATACTTTATTTAATAGGAATGGAGTGAGTCTGATGATGACTCCCCAAGGGATCGATCATAGGTTAGTTACAGCGATTAATGGGTTTGCTTTCCAAGTCTTTTCGCAACTTGGCAAGCAAAACAAAAATCGAAATCTATTTATATCACCGTTTAGCCTGACAATGGCGATGTCTCTGCTCTATAACGGAGCAGATGGAATGACCAAGCAAGAACTAGCAGAAATCCTCGGAATTCAAAACATCGAACTTGAGGAAGCCAATACTGTCTATGCTGCCCTACGAGGTGAACTGGAACAACGCGGTAGTCAAGTGAATTTATCCATAGCAAATTCCCTCTGGGCACAGAAGGGGTTGCGATTCAGACAGGACTTTATCCAGAGAAGCCAGAACTTTTATTCAGCCGAAGTTTTCAATCTTGACTTTACCTGTTCCGATGCCCTGATGATGATCAATGATTGGGTGAAGAATAAAACCAATGGAAAAATCAACGAAATGGTTCGATCGGGAGACCTTGATGCCAATACCATTCTGATTTTGCTCGATGCAATTTATTTCAAGGGCATCTGGAGAAATCAATTTAGCAAAGCCAATACCAAAGAAGTCCTATTTATTCTCTCAGATGGCAAACCAAAGCCTATCCCAATGATGGCCCAATCTGGGGTTTACGAATACTTCCAGAGCAAAGAATTTCAGGCGATCGCTCTTCCTTATGGGAACAGCAACATCAGCATGATTGTTCTTCTTCCTGATGAGCAAAACTCTCTGAGCAATTTTCAACAGCATTTAGATAGCCACAAATGGCAGCAGTGGAGGTCTCAGTTCTCCCTGATGCAGGGTTATCTTGTTTTGCCACGCTTTACGGTTGACTACGAAGAGAGTTTAATGGATGCTTTCAAAGCACTGGGACTGAACGTAGCATTGAGTACTCGTGCGAATTACCAAAATATGTGTGATGCATTTGTATCCATCAGTGACATCAGACATAAAGCCTTTATGGAAGTTAATGAGGAGGGGACAGAAGCAGCGGCAGCCACAGGTGTGCTAATGCAGCGATCCATCATTAGTCAGAAATTCAGTATGGTAATTAACCGCCCGTTTTTCTGTGTAATTCAGGATAACCAAACTGGAGTAATTCTTTTTATGGGGGGTATTTGGGAGCCGAATTAAGACAGTAACTCAATTGAGTATCGACCCAAAACCTATAGTGTCATACTTTTTTTAGCTGGTATTTATTTTAAGGGGAGAACGACTAAAATGAGTAATCTTGCCAATCCAGGAGAGCGGGGATCTTATAGTTTTACGAGTGTAGTCTATGCCGCACCAAATCTAGACTATAGTACAGGTCAAGGTTTAGAACAATACCATATCTACCATACCCCAAGGGAGGAATTTGTAACACGACGACTAGACATTTCAGATATTGCTAATTTTGACGCAAGTTATCCCTGGCCCTTCGACAACACTCAGATCCCCATCAATGGGCACATCAGAATACCGGAAGGGGATGGTTCTTTTCCTCTGGCCGTCTTTGCTCATGGTAATCATGATGCTGCGGAAAACTCAACCCCTGGTTATTTATATTTATGCGAACTCCTAGCCTCTCATGGAATAATCGCGGCAACAATTGATGTCAATTTTCTTAATGGCTCTAATTTTGGCGAAAATGACGGGAGAGCGATCGTCCATTTGGAGCATATTAAGCAATTCCAAATCTGGAATGCCCAGGTTGGGCATCCATTGACAGGAAAGGTCGATCTATCGCGGGTCATGATTATTGGTCACTCGCGAGGTGGAGAAGCGGTTGGTCATGCTAGTCTGTTTAACTCCATGCCGGAGGTGCAATTCGCTCCAAACACGCCCCCAATTCCACTAGACGGCTCACAAGGCCTAGGCCCTTATGATTTTAGCCTAGGATCTGTGGTGGCGATCGCTCCTACAGATGGGCAGTATGTTCAAGTATCTGGACAACGAACCCAGGTTCGGGATAATTACTCGATCGTGCACGGCAGCCGAGATGCTGATGTACTAACCTTTGAAGGCTATAAGACTTACGACCGTTCTCACGCGATCGATCTAGCCAACCCGACCCAACCCGCTTCAGGATTCAAGTCCCTACTATGGATACACCGTGCGAACCATAACTACTTCAATAGCGTTTGGGCTCAGGAGTCTGAAAATACGTTACAGCGCCCTCAACAGGAGCAGATTACCAAGGTGTATATTTCAGCGATCGCTCGGGTTGTTCTTCAAGGAAAGCTGGAGTATATGGAGTTGTTGAGGAACCATCAGTTTGGTATCGATGCAGGCTGGTTCCCCGCAGATATCACTTTGGTTTCGCAGTATCAAGATCCGTATCGACTTTTCATTCAACATTTTGAGGAGTTGGGCAACAGTCTTGTAGTATCGTCACCTGTTAGTGGTTTGGTTAATACATCGAGTATAAATGCCAATAAGCAATCTTTCTTTGGGACTCCAACCGGGGCTTTGCATCAGGAAACACAGGGTTTGCGCTTAGGATGGAGCAGTTCCAATGGAGCCTATCGAGTTCAATTACAGCCTGACACCCTAGAGAGTGAATCCTATAAATTCCTCGTATTTCGCTTAGGGCAATCGACAGAACAAAATAACCCAGTGGGTCGCAATCAAGACTTTACGATTGAGGTAGGAGATGGAGTTAAGGTGGTTACCTTAAACGCAAGTTCGATTAACCAGATTATCTATCCAGATCAATTTATAACCCCTCGATTCTTGATTTCCCGAATCGTGATGCAAACTTTCCGTATTCCTCTAGAGTCGCTTCAAGTTGAGGGATTGAATATTCAAAAGCTGACAGAAATTGGGCTGGTATTTAATCTTATTCCATCTGGAGTTGTTTATCTAGATGACTTACAACTTAGCAATTAAAAAATTAGAAATTAACAAGGAGGATTTTCTATGCTAAACTTCACTTACCCTGATGTCTCAAATATTGAAGTAATCTCTGTCCAGCCCAAGCCAGCAGATATGCGAAGTATTGCATATATACAGTCCACTGAAAACACAACTTTTGACAATATTTCCTATCTCATTAAAATCAACCTAATCAGTAAATTGCCAGCGATCTCCTTGGGTTTTCAGCTATATGTAGGTGATTATTATGTTCGAGAATACTCAGGATTCAAAGATGGTATCTATATAAAGGTCAACAATCCGCGCTTTTTCGCAGAATATGCTGGTAAGGAGATCCGCTTTTCACTAGATGGTGGCACGACCTTTCACAATACAGGCATTCTTTTGCCAAATTTGGTAGGCGAGGGGCGCAGGGGTTTAAGGGCTGCTGATATAGAAACCCTACCCACCCAGGAAGAGGTTTTACAATAGCTAAGGAGAAAATCAGATGAACACTGAACCCATTATTCATTTTGAAATTAAGGCACCTACACTGGCAGACATCAAGGCGTTTGCCGATGAAGTCCGGCCCGATCTTGGGTGTCGGGCCATTCCCCGACGCACCGAGGAGGGATTTGTCATCGACGCCTATCTTCCTGAGCCGCAATTACAAGCAGCTCAACGTATGCGAACGGCAAACCGCGTTACGCTCTGTATCATTGAGAATGCAACAGAAGTGGGGCGCGAACGGCAGAAGGAGGTAGGACAAGGGAATCGTTTCTCGGCTAGAAGTCAACAAGTGCCACGCGGTCTTGGACGGAAGGAGTAATGCTATGGCGTATCTTAATGTTGAAGAAATCGAATCGGCAATCCAAAGTCTTGCTACTGCCTATCCAGCCACAACGGAGTTAATTATACCACTAAATCTCACCCATGAAGGACGTCAGTCCCATGTTCTTCGTGTTGGTGTAAAACCAGCCTTGGCGGTTGATGCTGTGTTGATCTTAGGGGGTGTCCATGCACGAGAATGGGTTCCACCAGACGCCCTTATTTCGATCGCTGCCGATCTTCTAGAGGCATATGCGCTTGGTACAGGGCTTGTATACAGTGGTCAGCGGTTTTCTGCAGACAACGTGCGACAAATCCTGGAAACATTGAACCTATTCATCTATCCATGTGTTAACCCAGATGGTCGTCATCATAGCCAGACAAGCGAGTCTCAATGGCGTAAAAACCGTCGGCCAAATCCTAGCGGCGGGAATTGTATTGGTGTAGATCTCAATCGCAATTTCGACTTCCTTTGGGATCATCTCACGAAGTTCTCCGCCGACTCCGGGGTTAGTGCTTCTGAGGATCCATGTGATATGAATGTTTATCGAGGCCCATCCCCAGCCTCGGAGCCAGAGACTCAGAACATTGTCTGGCTATTCGACACTTACCCAAAGATTAAATGGCACGTTGATGTCCATAGCGCCGTTCCTGTAATTCTTCACAGTTGGGGGAGTGACCAGAACCAGACGAGAGAGCCAACCCAGACTTTCCTCAATAACGCCTTTGACAGCGTTCGGGGTCAGGCCAATGATGCTGTTTATGGGGAGTACATTACACAAGACGATCTCAATCTAGTCAAAACGCTAGGCAATCGGATGAATGAAGCACTGAAAGCAGTTCGTGGTGAAAACTATGGTGTAGAGCAAGCATTTGGCCTTTATCCAACCTCAGGGGCAAGTGATGACTATGCGTTCAGTCGCCATTTTTCTGAGCCATCCAAAAATAAGGTCTATTCCTTCACGGTTGAGTGTGGACATAGTTTTCAACCCCCTTGGATGGAAGCAAAAGAAGTGATCCTTGAAGTGTCAGCAGGTCTAATCGCCTTCTGTCTTGCAGCCTCTGCGTAAGTAGGGCTTGCTGAATCAAGCTAGAGTGTTCAATTCAACCTGAAAGCCAGGAACAAACTGGTAATCGCGGCATAACCAGTCGCTGAACCGGAACGAGGGTGATAGGTATCTGTTGTGTGGCAAGTTTCTCTTCGTCCGGTTAGCTCAACCGTTAGCTAGATTGGCTTTACATGATGTTTAGTCTTTAAAGATACAAATTAAAAATCTCTGAATAACTTATGGCACGTGCTCGTAATCGCAATTCCAGTCGTAGGAATCCTATTGCCAACGACAATATTTCTAGACTTCTAGATGTTCATCTAACGGAAGATCAAAAAGGCTCTGATCGTTTTCTTGATATTGTGACTTGGAATATCAAGTTTTTTAATAATCGTGACTCTGAGCGTGTCAGAACTATCACTTCTCTCATGCAAGAAATTAATGCCGATCTATTTATCTGTCAGGAAATAGAGTTAGGTGCGTTGGATTCAGTGGCTTCTCGTTTAAATGATGTAGGAGCAGGTTTTTACAAAACAGCATATGGTTCAAACGGGGGTGATCAGAGAGTTGCCTTCATGTACGACACAGAATGGGTAAAAGCATCCACTACTCCATCAGATCTATTTGCTGAGGAAAATGTAATTGCTGATGACGGCAAAGAAGCTTTTCCCCGTTACCCACTTCATAGCAAGTTTGTTGCAAGAACAGAAGATGAACCATTTGACTTTCACTTAGTGGGTGTTCATCTGAAATCCCAGCGTGGTGGTAGTCGCCCACAACGTCAAAAAGCTGCTGAAAGATTAGCTGAATGGTTAACCTCGGAAACCACGGACGAAGATGTCATTA
Source organism: Rhizobium sp. Q54 (assembly GCA_943367755.1). Taxonomy (GTDB): domain Bacteria; phylum Cyanobacteriota; class Cyanobacteriia; order Pseudanabaenales; family Pseudanabaenaceae; genus PCC-6802. The sequence continues at coordinate 62,109 of CALRKB020000024.1, forward strand.
TTGCTGGAGACTGGAATAATAAGCCCTCTGCTCCAGAGTGGGATTCAATCCGAAAACTAGAGCAAAAAGGAGAGGTAATTTTTGCAGATTTGAATCCTGAAAATGAAGCCAGTCATTTGTCTGTTGGAGGACGAAGATCAAAGCTTGACCTGGTGTTAGTGTCAGAAGCAGCTAAGAAAGCTAATGTTAATGCACCAACTGTACTAGAGTGGTCTCAATTGCAAACTGGAAGTTGGTCTCTTGAATTTATTGTTGACCGTATTAGTGACCATTTACCAACCCTTGTTCGCTTTTACTTCAATGATAAAGATTGAAAATCACAGTTTGTGAAGAGTAAAAACATGAATACAACAGGTCGGATTACAAAGCCAAAGAAAATGCGCCTAGCTATTCCAAATCGAGCAGGCTGGATATCGGGATTTCAATCTTTTGCTCAATACATATCAGAATCAGTAGGACTGGCGCTAGAGGTTTTACCTGTCAATGATTTTGATGAGGTGGAAATATTGTTACTCCAAGGTCAAGCTGAGCTAGGAATTTTGACCTCAACTGTGTTGGCCAGAGTTTTAGAAGATAGTTCAGATCTGTCCTATTTAGTGACAGCACAGTCTACGGAAGGAGGTTTACCCCCCACCGCAAAATACATGGGATTTTTGATTGTCCTTCAGGATTCACCTTATCAGTCCATTGCAGACTTAGAGAATCAGCCTTTTGCTTTTGTTAGTCAATCTTCGTCGTCTGGTTATCAGTATCCTCTTGCTTTTCTCAGAGCACAAAAAATAGATGCTGCTAAACATTTTCGTCCACTTATGTTCCTTGGAGATCATCCCTTTGTCACGGATGCAATAGCTGCGGGTATAGCAGCAGGAGGAGCAAGCTGGGAAGGGAACCTAGTAAAAGCGGTAAGTAAGCATGGAGATATTTTTCGCAAGATTGAAACATATGGCCCCATCGTTAATCATGCATTAGTCGCTACCCCTATCGTCGATCAGCAGACTAAAGAAAAAGTGATAGATGCACTATTGAAATTACCTAAGTCAGTTATCTCTACACCAGGATTTCCTTATGCTGGGTTTGAAAAGCTTAATTTGTCAGACTATAGTCAAGCCCGTGAAATTGTGCGTCAGGAGCGTGAAGATACAGGCAAAAGTTTTGTTAGTAGAAGCATTTATGCCCCTGAGTTTGTTAATGAAGCTTTACAGGGAGTATTAGAAACCATTCGAGATGTCAAAATCGCACTAGAAGCTAAAAGTAACAGCAAATTTGTTAAAAGAGAGCCTACACCACTGCTTCAGTTTAGAACCACAGCAGAACTGTTTAAAGAAGCAAAAGATGAATTACAAAAAGCAGCTAAATTTTTCCCTGAGTTAAAAAACTTACCTCAGGAGTTAACCCCTCTCTTGCAAACTCTCAGTGATCCTAAGAGTCAAGGGGAAGAGTCGATACATACCTATCGAGCTATTTTAGAAATACTTAACCCCTTCATTAGTTCTCGCCCTTCTGAATCATCAAAAGAAGTTATTACTCTCACCGCTCGGCAAGATTCGATCTTTTGTCAAGTAAACATGCAAGCTTTGGTACATCGCCCAAAGCTTGCAAGAGGATTAGAAGAAGACCTTGTGGATAATCGTTTTATCGCTGCCACGAGTGCCATCCTACAAGATCTGCGGCAGAAGAAGAAAGAGCCTAATATTGAGGAGAAAATTGGTCTACAAATTGCCTATACCTTATTGAAGCAAGGAGTAAGAATTCGAGGTGCATTCCAATCCTTGGGGATCTCAGGTTTTCGTGACATTCATACCTATTTATTTAATACTGATCCGGGCGAAGGACATATTCGTGTCAGTTGTGCCGATCAAACGCTGATGAAAGGAGCGACAGTTCACGTAGAACATATCGACCGAGATAAAGAGTTCAATAAAGAAAAAGTTGAAGCCTATCGCCTACCCGCCACTATTAATGCTGCTAAAGTTCGGCTGCATGTTGGTGCTGATGCTCCATGCACCTGTTATATTGGCAGACCATTTTTCGAGAGTGGTACCTTCAAATTAGATCTTTTGAAATCCGTACACATGACTGCGAGTGCCTGCACAGCAATGTTTATGAATGGTTATGCAGATGCAAAAATTGCAATTGAAAGAATGACGGCAACTGAGTCCGTTACTTTTATGAAAGCCGTAATTAGTAACGTTATTCGTGATCGGAAGCGACAGTATCTTTCCGCAGCATTTAATATTAATACACCTTTTCAAGATGATCGTCCAGAAATTCTAGCCTATAACAATGGAATTGCTGCTACGATTACAGACCGTATAGATTTGTGTCGGCTTGGAATCCTTATCGCCAAGCAAGCTGGGTTTGACAAAGTTACTTGGGATGGGGCTTCTAATGAAGTACCTAGCAAACCAATTTTAGGTAGTAAAGACAACCCGAATATTATCGGTCAACTATCACACCAGCAAATTTGCACTCTAGTTCATGAAGCTCACGAACAAGGTCTCAACTGTTATGTGTCTGCTGGACTAGAGCCAAAACAAATGTATGATGCCGTACTTGCTGGGTTAGATGGTGTTGGGATAGGTACTAGTTTACACTTTATTGACCCAGAAACTAAGTTAATGGGAGCACTCAAGGCTGAAGCTATCCGTGAAGCTCTTGATGCTCGCGATCGAGCAGAAGCTAGTCTACTTGGCAGAGCATCTGTTCTGCTTGCTCGACTTGATCGGATGTTCTTTGAGGGCACTTTACAGATGTCAGATAATCCCTTGCGCAAAAAGTTATTTGAGGCTGTTTTCGAGCAAGATGAGAAATTAGCAGATGATCTGCTTGGTAAGTTTGACCATATTATTTCGATGCCATTCGATCTCGATCACCCTGTCATCGAACAGGCTAGCCGCTTGATTCAATCAGTCAAGGGCAATCCTTTAATCAAAGAGCGTATATCTGAATCTGAGCTGTCCAAACTAATTATTGATGTCAAAAAATTTACCGAAACGCGGGATATATTAAGCCTGATTGAAGTTCTCTAGAAGACTCAATTAGTCGTAATTCATTCTGAAATTTCATTTCTAGCAAAAAGAACAATAAAATTATGATTCTTCAAGAAGTCGCAATTCAAGGCTCGGTTAGACTCAATCGCTTGAAAAATACCTATCAAACAATGGGAACTGGTGGATGGAGTGTTAAACGTGACGACTCAGTAATCGATCCTCCTACATTCAAAATTGAGCTGGCTGAAGAATTATTGCCTGGTTACTCCCTTAATCTTTACGGTATTTCTGAAGGACGGCGCGGCATCTTGAATGTGATCGCTGTTGATGTGACAGCTAAAAGCTTTATCGCAATTCTTTTGTCTCAAGAAGGAAATCTTCCCGAGATAGTAGGTTTTTCTTTTGCAATTTCTGGAACTGCGGCATCAGAAACTCCTGATGATCGACGTGTTGATAAGGAACAACGTATTGAAGATGTTCATGCTCTTGAAGTAGTATTCAATCATGAAGCAGAATTTGGTTTTATTACATTAATGGCCTCAGCTAGTATTGAGAGCCGCGAAAAGACAGAGGAAGATATCAAGTCTCAAGAAGAAAAAGTAGAAAAAGCCGAGGCAGCATTACAAGCAGCTTCTGATACACAGAAACCAATTAAAGCCGTTGCTTTGAAACAAGCGCAGATCAAATTAGAACGGTTTCGTAAGTTACTCAAAGCTGCACCCTATTGGGAATCAGCATTAGAGTTTGGTCGGCTATGGGGAAAATATTCTACTACAGAGCAGAAAGAACGGTTAGGTGGTCATCGTTATGTGCCTTTGTGTACGGGAGGTGGTCCAGGAATTATGCGAGCTGCTGCTGTTGGGGCCAGGGAGAGTGGTGCACAAGTCATTGGGATAGATGCTGTCTTTGGTAATGATGAATACTTTAGTCTTAACACTGACATCAATAAAAAAACGACGGAGCCGTTATCTAAGCAACAATTTTCTTTTATCAATAGTCATTTTTCTCTCGCATCGAATGTTCGCTTGCGGTGCAACGATTTTGCGATTCGGGAAGCGGCTTTAATTAATTACGCCTATGTCATCCTGTTTTGGCCAGGTGGCTATGGTACAGCGTGGGAAGTCTTCGAGACACTTAGTAAGATTCAGACGACTCATCTTAGACGTTGGCGAACTAAAGCTGTTTTCGTCCACAGTGAATTCTGGGAACCTTTATTTGCTGCTATTGCACACATGCGAGATGTTGGAACTATTAATGCTTATGGAGATCGAATTCAAATTCCAGGGATTGACGATCTAGCTGATGATGCAGCAGATGGAGCTTATATTGCAGAGGTAGTTGATTCGGCTGAAGAAGCATTTAAAGTGACTAAAACCTATGTTGAATCACTTTGTGATGCCAACCGCCTGTCGCTGCACTAGATCGATACCGATGCAGAAATTCATCATCGAAATAAATTAAGGAAAAAATGTTACCATGTCTGATCGTGAAAATGAAAAAAAAATAGCTGCTCGCCGCGCAGTTGAATATGTTAAAGATGGTATGAAGGTTGGTCTAGGCTCTGGAACTACAGCCGCCTATGCGATTCGCTTCCTGGGTGAGCGTATTGAGAAGGAAGCCTTAAAGATTCTTGGTGTGGCTACCTCTAAGGCAAGCAAAGAGCTAGCTGTTTCAGTTGGTATTCCTTTAGTTACCAACCTTGAAGAGTTCCAGTTAGACTTGGCGATTGATGGTACTGATCGTGTCGATCTGGCTGGAAGACTGATTAAAGGCGGCGGCGGTGCACTCTTACACGAACGGATTGTTGATGGTGCGGCAGATCGTTTTTTTGTTGTCGGCGATTCTAGCAAGTTGGTTGATCCAATTGGCTCACAACCGATTGTCATCCCGGTTGAAGTGTTTTCTCTGGGATGGAAAAATACAATGCGCCGTCTAGAGACCTTGGGTTGCAGAGCAAAGCTTCGATACATCAATGATAGTACACCGTCGATCTCAGACGAAGGAAATTATACGATTGATTGCCGGTTTGACTCCTTCGATGATCCACTCAAACTAGCTAATCTGATTCGATCCACTATTGGAGTTGCTGACCACGGAATTTTTATTGGGATGGCTTCCCACATCATTATTGCCAAAGACACTCAGATAGAAGAATTCACGATCCATTCTTCCTTGCAAGAAAATAGAAGTATTGATAAATCATAGTTTTTAAAAGCGTCACAAATTATTACGGAGATTTAGATGATTGACTCCCTATCTTTGGCATTCTGGAACGTCGAAAATCTATTTGACATTGAAGAGGCAGAGCGTCCTGAAAAAATAAGGAGAATAATCGCCAAAGATATTGTTGGCTGGGATGCACCTCTTCTTGAGGCAAAGCTTCGTCAACTTTCCAAGATTATTTGTTCGATAAACTCGGGATATGGCCCAGACATCCTTGGAGTGTGTGAGATAGAAAACAGAAACGTACTCATAAAATTAACAGAACAAATAATCCAAGATGGTGGGCGTGAATACGCCATTGCCCATGCCGACACGACTGATAATAGAGGAATTGATGTCGCATTTCTATATGACCCTACCATTGCAGTCACGTCTCCCGATCAGATTTTTCAGCACTGGGTGGTTAAGCGCTATGCGACTCGTGAACTTTTTCAGGTAAATTTCAACATCCATGGAAGGACTTTGGTCTTAATTGGAAACCATTGGCCATCACGCACATCTGGTCAGTATGAATCAGAACCATACCGAATGACTGCGGGTGAAACACTATCCTATTGGCATGAGCGAATACAAAATGAGCTAGGTGACGATGTTGGCGTGATTGTTATCGGTGACTTTAATGATGAACCATTTAATCGCTCGATAACGGAATATGCACTTTCGATAAATGATAGTCGCGTCGTTTTAGCCGAGAAAGACCCTTATCTTCTAAATCTTATGTGGCCTATTCTTGCCGATGGAGTTGGTTCACATATTTATAACGGTCGTTGGAATATGTTGGATCAGATCATGGTAAGTCGAGCAGTGGTCAATGGGAAATGCGGCTGGTGCCTTGAAGAGAATGCTAAAATCGAAGGCATAGATATCATGTCATACGCCAATAAGCCTGGGCCTAGAAGATTTGGAATTAAACCAAATGAGAGGGATATTTCTGGCTTTAGCGATCACTACCCTATTAGTATCAAGCTCAAAAGGAGTGAGTAGCCCGGACATGAGATCAACGTTAGAAGCTCGGAAGCTAACTAGCGCGTTGCAGGGGACGGCATTACCACTCTGGTGATAACTCAAGATGTGTGCCGCCGCTGAACGCAACCGTTAGCCTGCTTTGCTTCTGGGTTGCGAGATTTATGCGCTCTTGCATTTTTAGTATGACTAAGGTATAACTAAGATGTAGTAATCATGGCGAAGGTAGCTATGAAAACAGCAATTTCACTCCCAGACCCAGTTTTTGAAGAGGCAGAATCACTGGCTAGACAACTAGGCATATCGCGTAGTGAGCTTTACACAAATGCATTAAAAGTTTATTTAAGAAAATACAACCGGGATCAGATTTTGGACAAACTTAATCAGATCTATTCTGAAGAGTCTTCCGAACTAGATCCAGTTTTAGCAAAGATACAATTTATGTCCCTACCAAGTGAGAATTGGTAGTGTATCGAGGTGAAATTTGGTGGGCAA
>CALRKB020000025.1:0-67619 GCA_943367755.1 Rhizobium sp. Q54
TGGTGACCCTATGGTGGATAGTGTGGTGCTCGTCAAAAGAGTGCCTTTTCCATTAGCTTGAAGTTACGACATTAAAGCTTAGAGGATATATCCAATGAAAAACACCACCCCAGTTCCATCCTACGACGGTCAACAGGTATACGTTGGCATCGACGTTCACCAAAAAAGCTATGTCATCGTCGTGCGAGTACAGCAAACGGTCGTGAAGAAATGGACAACAGCAGCCAAGCCTAAAGAGTTGGCGCAGCAGTTACTCAAATATTTTTCTGGAGCTAACATCCACAGTGTCTACGAAGCAGGGTTTAGTGGGTTCGTATTGCACCGAGTCTTGGTGCACGCAGGCATTGATAATATCGTCGTTCATGCCGCCGCCGTGGAAGTTGCCGCACACAACCGTGTCAAAACAGATACACGAGATGCAGCGAAACTATCGGAGCAACTAGAAGCAGGACGCTTAAAAGGCATCCGAGTGCCCTCAGAAGAACAAGAGCATCGTCGTCTTCTGAGCCGGACACGAGCGCAGTTAGTGCAAGAACGAGCAGCCGTCAAACAGAAAATCAGGATGAAAGCCCATCAATTTGGCTTGATTGATGCAAATGAGAGACGAGAGATGAGTCATCAATTCATCAAAGAGTTGTTGGCAAAGGCTACCGATCCCACCTTTAAGATGGTGATAGAAGTGCACTGGTCGATTTGGCACGCTTTAGATGAACAGATTGCCAAGCTTGTGGCCCAGCTCAAAGAGCAAGCCCAGACTGATGAGAACGAAGCCACCTATCGCTCAGTGCCTGGAGTTGGCCCCATCAGCGCCAGAGTACTCTCTAACGAGTTGGGAAATATGTCTGAGTTTGCCAACGAACGGCAACTATTCCGCTACACGGGTTTGACCCCAAGCGAACATTCCAGTGGCGAGCAGACCCACCGAGGCCATATTACCAAACAAGGCAATCGTCATATACGAGGCCTACTGCTGGAGATTGCTTGGCGTGCCCTTCGTAAAGACGCTGCACTACGGGCATATTTTGACCGATTACAGGCATCGACGGGGAACAAGCGGGCCATCATTGCTGTTGCCCGAAAGCTCATTGGCAAAATCAGAGCTGCCTTTCGCAAGGGAGAACCCTACCAAATGGACTATCCCAGTACATCTGTTGCTGCTGCATAGGGGAAACCATTGACCGATTTACTCAAAGAGGATAAAAGTATGAACGATCTGCTCAGCCAGGGTTAGACAAAGGGGCCAAAGCTTCCCGCTGTGACTACGACTGCATCCCAGTGCGCATTAAAAAATGACCACGGCTTGGTGAGTGTGGCGCAGCCTCGATGAGAGCGAATAAGGAAATTGTGGCACCGTTACGACGGCGACTACGGATGACTGGTTGTTGACCCATCGTTTAGCCCAAACTGAAACAGCAGAATACACAGAAAACCAGAAATTACTCCGATTTCTCATTGATTGATTCAAGCTAGAAGAGGGTCAAAAGGAGCCTTCGATGGAGTTGTATGCCTGCCTATTGACAAATCCCATGACTGGGATGCAGGGGGAATTACGGGGTGTAGATGTGTGGTTCGATGGCAAGCAGATGGAGGTACTGCGCACTGAGACGGTTGAGACAAAGCATACTCACGGCACAGGTTGTACGCTATCAGCGGCGATCGCGGCAAATTTAGCCTTAGGCAAGCCAAATCTGGTAGCGGTAAGGGATGCTAAAGCCTATGTGACTGAGGCTTTAAAACATAGCTTAGCGATCGGGCAAGGACAAGGCCCTGTAGGACATTTCTTTCCAATACTAAAGATGTAATGGCGTCTTATTTAAGACTCGCAATATAATTATTGGACTAATTGTAAGTCTTGCTATCTTGGTTTAATACAAAAAATGAACAAGCTGATCGACCTCAAACTAGAATTAGAAGCACTCAGCAATCCTGAGAAAGCCAAGCAACTTGCCCACTTTTTTAAGACTGGGAAAGGAGAATATGGCGAAGGGGATCAATTTCTGGGGATTCCCGTACCGGAGCAGCGCCAACTCGCCAAGAAGTATCGGGATTTGAGTCTCACTGACATTGAGAAGCTTTTGCAGACTAGCTTGCACGAACAGCGGCTGACAGCTTTACTAATTTTGACCTATCAATTTCCCAAGGCCGATGTTGCCAAACAAACTGAAATCGTTGACTTCTATTTGCAGCATACTCAATGGATAAATAACTGGGATTTAGTTGATGTCACATGTCGTCCAATTTTGGGAGTATATTTGTTAGAACGCGATCGCCATGTCCTTTACGAATTAGCGGATTCTAAGCATCTATGGGAACAGCGAATTGCCATAGTTACAACGATGGAATTTATCAAGCACAATCAATTTGAGGATACTTTGCAGGTGGCTACAATCTTACTCCAACATCGCCACGATCTAATCCATAAAGCTGTGGGTTGGGCGTTACGAGAAATAGGTAAGAAAGATAAGCATGTTTTAATGTCATTTTTAGATCGTCACTGTACGCATATGCCACGAACGATGCTGCGATATGCGATCGAGCATTTTACTGAAGCTCAACGCAAAGAATATTTAGCTCGCAAGTATTGAGGTGATATAGGTTTGCAATTCTCGTGTATATCTAAACCAGTTCCCCTGCGAAATTAAATGGCTAAATTCCTGATGAATTAATTGACTGAGCTTGCGGCGATCGCTGAGCTGTCCCAACAGGTTTAACGGTTGTGGATGTGTAGTTTGCAGTTTGCGCAAAGCAGTATGTGGATCGACCCCGACTCCAATATATAAGTATTCCAGATCTGCGGTGAGGATAAAGTAAACCTGGGACTTACGTCTAGCTTTTGTTTCTGCATGAAGCTTTTGTCCAGGTCTGAGACCGAATTCTAACATAATCGGCTTTTGTGGTAGTGAATGTTTACCTGCTTGAGCGGAAGCGATCGCTTTGTGGGAAGGTAATTTTGAGAGGAAAGGATTTTGTGTAAATCTGGCTGACTCAACAGATTCCCAGGATGCCTCCTCGAAGTCAAAACCATATTTAACCAGAACCTGAATTATATTTTTGTGCGGATGCGGCATGGCTGATGTGGCTAAGTACCCTTGCCCTAACAACGCAACAAACCAAAATCCTGAATGGGCAGGTAGTAGTTCGACAAAATAAGAACTATCGCAGCCAGAATACCAAAAGGATTCCTCAAAAATAAACTCAGTTGCCACTTTTGACGTAAACCATAATAAACGCTAGAATGCTTGTGTCGACTCAATTCTACTATCAAGTTAAAAAATAAGCTAGTCCAGTTGATTTAGTCCAGCCAAGTCCAAATAGTACCAAAAATCCCTACTAGCAAGCCTTTAAGTATTTTGGTGACTTGCGGTACACGCAATAGGTCAAACAGGCGTTCTTTTGCTAGAAGATTTAAGATTACGTTGGCAGCATTCCTTTCAGGATATGTACCATGCCTAATGTTTTGTTAGGGGATAATTCCGATGAGTTTACGCAGAATATTCTTAACTATCGCCCTGTTGGTGGATTTTGTGGTTATCTCGCGAATTCAATTACCTTTTCAACACCTGAATCACCGTATGGATAACCAAAGCGAACAGTAAAAGCGATCGCCTATTGTATTACTCATTAATTTCTGTCAGTTTTTGATCTTGGCATACAGACAAATTTTATGTATTAAAGCAAGAAACTAAGACTTGAAACAAGTCTAATATTAATCTAATGAGTCTCAAAATAGTTTCTAGTTCAATGCTTAGTTGTCCCCTCTGAAGTAAATTCTAAAATTGTCTGTGAGGTAATTTCACTATTCAAGGAAAGGTCTAACTTCAGAGGTTTGGTTGTAGCATCAAACCTCTGTTGCTACAATTTATCCTTTCTGATAAATTTCCACCCAGTCTACTTGCATTGAAGTTGAGAGCGAAGTTGCAGAATCAGGAGCGCCAATAAAGCTATTGTTCGCATCACCAACAAGATCGCCGATCGCAAGCTTCCATTTCAGATTAGATGGAAAGTTAGAAGGAGTTGCCGTCTTACGCAAATTTCCATCTACATACCAGCGAATTTGACCTGGCTCGTATTCAACCGTGAATGTATGGAAGCTATTCGTAAAGTTAGGGCCGACATAGGTAGTGCTGTTATACTCAGGGCCAGAGGTTCCTTGAGTCCAAACTGTCATCACATTACTGGTAGGATCTTTCCCCTGCACCTCGGTTAGGACAATTTCAGGAGGCCATAAACTATTACCCTGTGCGTCTTCAGCATAAAGTCCAACATATCCGCTAGCACCCTTGCCAGTAGGAGCTTTGACCCGCACAGACCATTTGCCAGATTCTTGCTTGTAGCCAAAGCCAGTATCGATGCCTGCTGACGCATAATGTTCGCCATTATTCAACTCAGGCTTAATCAAGAGGTTTAAGAAACCATTTTGCACGACTGCATTGGTGGGCTTAAACCATGAGTCAAGATTTGGCGTAGAAGGAAGACCTGAATAGCGATTCCAGGCTGGGTAACTTACATCTTTAGAAAAGTCTTCACGATACTTCAACACCCATTGCCCAGTGCTGGTAGTGCTGGTACTAGAGGGAGATACCAAGTGAGCTACATTGCTACCAGAAGCTGTGTTATTGGTGAGAATATCAAATTGACCATCGCGATTGAAATCTCCTAGACCAACTGGTTTAGTGTTGGGTATATTTGGTAAATCTAGAGGATCGCTGCCAGTACCCATAAGTTCTAGCTGACTAGACTTATCAACGGGATTATAGAAAATGATATCAGCAACCTTATCTTTGCTTACATCTGCTGCTACTACAGGTGTCCAGCCCGCCCATTTAGAGAGGTCGCTCCAGCCAACTTGCTGGGTACCTTGCATGAGCCAGATGCCACTCCACTTGCTATCGCGGTTGTAAATCACAACATCAGTATTGCCATCTTGGTTAAAGTCGCCGGCGGCCACAGCATTAGAGCCTGCCCAGTTGGTTAAATCGGCGGAGCGCACAAATGAGGTCTTATTCATGTACCAAACTTGGTTGCGACTACCATTAACCTCAGTGGCTAAAATATCAATCTTGCCATCTTTATTAAAGTCCGCTGCCGCTACAGGTTTCCAGCCAGACCTACTTGGCAGACTAATATCTCTAAGCACTGTCCCCTGTCTCATTAATGAGATTTTTGAACTACCCAGTGTAGGGTTGTACATGAGCAGATCCTGTTGCCCATCCAGATTGAAGTCCCCTGCTCCCGCAATCTGCCATCCGCTTGACGATGATGGCAAATTCATTTCCCCCGTGTAACTTAGCGTACCCATAATGACTATTAGTGAAACTTTAATAAACTGCACAATATAATTGCGGTGGTCAAGCTATAAATAGCGGAGTGGGATATATCTGATTTTGCTCCTGAGGATTAGATCCCTCTGTACTCAAATCCGCTCTTGCCCATACTGTTCCAAAAACTGCCCCCGCCACTGCAAAACCATTAGGGGATTTTACCCAAGCATTTGCTGTTATCTATCATTAAATGGGGAAAGTTTGTAGTTTTTTGTTTTGAGGTTAGCATGTAAGAAACAATCATGAGCCAACCAAGATTGGTTACTAGCTTTGCCCCTAGTTCAAGATTCCGAAAAGCTCCAAGCGCGCCTCAAAGAAATACCCTTAGAGCCAGGGGTATATCTGATGCGCGATCGCCACGACCAAATCTTGTATATTGGCAAATCTAAAAGCTTGCGTGCCCGCGTGCGTTCCTATTTCCGCAGCAGCCAGGATCTGTCACCGCGCATAGCCATGATGGTGCAGCTAGTCAGCGAAATTGAATTTATCGCTACTGATACAGAGGCGGAGGCACTAGCGCTTGAAGATAATCTGATTAAACAGTACCAACCTCACTACAACGTACTGCTCAAAGATGACAAAAAATACCCCTACGTTTGCATTACCTGGTCTGATGCGTACCCACGTATATTCATTACCCGTAAGCGCAATATCGGGGGCGCAAAAGATAAATATTATGGCCCCTATGTCGATACTCACAACTTAAGGAGCACGTTAGGCATTATCAAACGGGTATTTCCGTTGCGCCAACGTCCTAAGCCTTTATTTAAAGATCGCCCCTGCCTAAATTACGATATGGGACTATGTCCTGGGGTCTGTCAAAAGCTGATCAGCCCAGAGGAGTATCATGCAACCATGCAAAAGGTGGCGATGATTTTCCAGGGACGAACGCGCGAGCTGATTGACAGCCTTACTGACAAAATGGAAGCTGCTGCCGCAGATTTAGAATTTGAGAAAGCCGCCCATATTCGCGATCAGATTCATACACTTAAGCACCTGGGTGCCGATCAAAAAGTGTCACTTCCAGACGATACGGTTTCCCGTGATGCGATCGCCATCGCTAGTGACGATCGACATGCTTGCATTCAGTTGTTTCAGATTAGAGCGGGTAGATTAATAGGACGCTTGGCTTTTGTCGCAGATAGCCAGAGCGATTTGCCAGCCATGATTTTACAACGAGCATTGGAAGCACATTATCAAAGTTGCGAACCCGTAGAGATTCCCAATGAGATTCACACGCAATTTGAATTACCTGAAGCTGAGATATTAAGCGCATGGCTGAGCGATCGCAAAGGTAAAAAGGTGACGATCTTTACTCCACAGCGCCAAGTGAAGGCCGAACTGATTGAGATGGTAGAGCGTAATGCTCAGTACGAGCTAGCCAGAGTCCAGAGACAGGGCGATCGCAACATTCAAAGTCTAGAAGGGTTACTGGAAATCCTCGATCTAAACGATCTACCCCACCGCATCGAAGGCTATGATATCTCACACATCCAAGGTTCCGATCCTGTTGCCAGTCAAGTAGTATTTATTGATGGCTTGCCCGCGAAACAGCATTATCGCCATTACAAAATCAAAAATCCCGAAATTACCGCTGGACATTCTGATGACTTTGCGAGCTTAGCTGAAGTAATTAGCAGGAGATTTCGCAAATATGCCAATGGTCGCTCGAATATCCCTGCAAGTGACCAGAGCGGCAACCAGATCGATCCAGCAGACACAAAAGCCGATTGCCTTGATGAAGATTTCCCCGATGTGGTGATGATCGATGGTGGCAAAGGGCAACTTTCGGCTGTGATGACTGAGATCGAACGGTTAGGCTTAGAAGAAGACCTGTGTGTGATTAGTCTAGCGAAAAAACGAGAAGAGATATTTCTGCCTGGGCGATCGCAACCACTCGATGTCGATGCCGAGCACCCGGGCGTGCAACTGCTGAGACGTTTACGGGATGAGGCACACCGCTTCGCGATTACATTCCATCGCAAAAAGCGCAGTCAAAGGATGCAGCGTTCTTATCTCGATCAGATTCCAGGCTTGGGGCACCATCGGCAAAAGCAATTACTCGCCAAATTCCATTCCGTTGAATACGTGCGTCAGGCTACCGTAGAGCAGATTGCCGATACCCCTGGTATTGGCATTAAATTAGCTCAACATATTTACGCACACTTTCATCCAACCCAGTAGGAGTAAATCAACAAGCTCAGAGTTTAGGCTTGCTTGCTATTTGGCGATTGAAGGGGGATGGTCTTGTTTAGCGGCACCAGCATGATCGAAACAAAGGGGCGGACTCATTGTTTGAAATAGAGATCCGAATTTCAGGCGAAATAGATATCTGACAACCAACATGCGCGTCAGTTCTTGCATTAATGGCTGGATTTGACGAAGCTGCTGTTGCCACCCTAATCGCTTCATCAAGTGGAACCGTATCTTTAAACGCCAGAGAAAATATCTCGACAATTGTTCTGGGATTGATTCAATCGAGTGATCGAAGCGCCGATTGATGATTTGGTCGAAGTCAAAAGTTTGATCGAAATCCCTGGGTTCAACCGCGCCGATTTGCTTTGAAGTGTCTCGAAATAGATCCCAGGCGGCGCGGTCGTTCTTTTCTCCACCCTGCAAAAGACCCATTAGACCGCGGGCTGCTTGGGGATGGGTTAAAAACCCACACCACCAGAGCGGTAAAATTGCATTCCACCAACCGTTTAAATTCCAATACCGACGCAGGTGAGCAGAAAATGGATCGTGCATGGTGGCATATTGATCGGTAATATCAACTTGCCGCCTTGCGGTGATTTGACACCAAAGTGAAGAGAGTACTTCCACATCATCCGTTTCCAGTGTATTCGCTAGATCTCGTCGAACGATCTCGGTTATCTGTTGAATTTGCAGCGCTGTCATGGCTAGCCCAGTGCTATAGAGTGGATCGACGGTGCGAGCGGCATTGCCAACCAGGAACCAGCCATTGGCAGAATAGACTTGATCGGCACTATACAGATAGTTACGATAGCTGTGCGTGTCTAAGACCTGACCGCTCCTGACCATCGTAGCGACCGCAGGGTGTTCGCTCTCTACGGCAGCGAGAAAATGCTCCAGGGTTTGCAGAGGCTGCTGATACAAATCCGGTCGATAGGTTATTCCAACACTCACGAGGTTTTTGCGATCGCTGCTCTGCAGTGGAATGCACCAAATCCAATTAGCGCGACCCATAAAGTGATGGGTGGAGTGCCACAGGTCGTAGTCGTGGGGTCGTCGCATTGACAGTTCTAACTGGGGTAAAAAGTCGTTAAAGTCAGCCAGTCGCAACCAGAACGCGCTGCGCTGTCCTGTCTCGGGGCGAGTGTAGGTGGTGACTTTTTTGCCAATGACTCGATGCTGTCCTGTCGCATCGACGATCCATTGTGCCGAGAGCTGAACGCATTCCCCGATTGTGGTTTTAACGATCGCTTGATGGCGATGTTGCCCCTCACCGATATTGACTTCCTTCACTGTCCCATCCAGGAACTGAACGCCCATCTGGACTGCATGTTGCCATAGATCGCGATCGAAGATAGGTCGGTTGAGCTGGCGCGAGTGATAGTAAAGAGATTCACTGGGGGCGTGGACAGAATAACGATAGTCGTTGGGATCGTCAATCCGAAGCTTATGATAAAACGTGAGTCCATTTTTGCGATCGTGGGTGCGATCGAGATAATCTTTCAACCCAATTTCCCAGAAAAAGTGAATGCTAATTTCCGTCAGCGATTCTCCAATATAAGCGCGTTTCTCCTGTTCCGGTCGAGGGCCGATGACAAGAATATTCAGGTGAGGTAGCTTTAGTTTGAGATAGCACGATGTCATCAGCCCACTGATGCTCGACCCAAGGATGATAATATCCGCCTTCATCTGAGAAATCTGAGAAACCTGAGATGAGGTTTCTGGCCCATTTTCAATCTCGTATTTTGACATTGAATGTTCTCTTTTTTTGTTGCAATAGGTGCGATCGGTTACACTAAGAATCGTGGATTAAATAAAGTGTAATTTTCAACGTAGGGGCAGGTTTAGATGGGAGTTAATCGGTTCTTGTCAGAAGACTTTGGCAAAACCTGCCCCTACAGAGATTTGGATTTTATTAAATTCATATTTCTAAATAACTAATTCTTGTAAAGTTTGCCAGTAGGTGTGAGTTACGTGTGCCTGCTGACGGAAGTTTTCATCTTTCATCAGTTCAACATGAAGGTCTGGAAGGTGATAGAAGGGAATATGAGGATAGAGGTGATGTTCGAGGTGGTAGCTAATCTGACGGGGGACGATAAAGATTCGATCGAACCAGGATGGCTGTGTAGTCCGCGTTAGGCGGTAAAATTCATCGGAATTTGCGATCGCACTGTGTTCTCCCGCAATGCGCAGCAGATTAGTAAAGATGAACCAGGTGGAGAGAGGGACAAACCAATACAACAATAAAATTTGACCGCCATGAAACCAGAGAATCAGGCCGAGGATGCTGGCATAGTAGAGTAGGTTCAAGAGTCGATAGCGCAGTGTCCCTTTGGTGAAGAGACGGTGTATAGATCTCAAGATATAAATGATGCCTGCCAAGCCAGAAAGACGCAGCATTACCCAAAACACCAAGTGGATTTTGGTTTTTGGAAACCTCCAATTGGGTGTCAATTCACCAGATGGGGTATGCGTTCCGTATTGGATGCGATTCCCATCTTTGGCAGTACCAATATGGCGATGATGCAGAAAATGGTACTCGCGGAAGTATTGATTGGAAAGCAGAATCGGCCATGCCAAGAACACCTCAGCAACAAGATCGTTCCATTTCTTGCTAGGAAAAAGCCGAAAGTGAGCGGCATCATGTTGCAGAACGGCTAGAGCATGTTGCCGCCCTCCAACGAACAGAACGGTAATGACGTAAAGAAATGGATTCCAGAAGAAATGGCAAAGCGCGATCGCCCCAAAAATTGCCAGCCATTCTGAGGCGATCGCCACTACAGCTTGCCCGACATCAATTTGAGCCAACTCCCGCAGAACCTCTCCAGGCAGTCGCACTGTCAGGGTGCCAGCGTAGATGTCGTCTCCCAACTCGGGCGGAGGTGTCGTGTGGGTTGTAGGTTGAGCAATCATAATGGGTTCAGAGCTTTGACTAAGCGATCCGTAAATAATTCGGGGTTTTCCAATGGGATAAAGTGCCCAGTATCGAAGAATTCTAGAGCGACTGAGGGAGCCTTCGGGAAAAACTCTTGAGCCTGCATTGGGCGATCGCAGCCAGGGATAAAAGTTCCCCAAGGCTCATATCCATCCTCAAGGCCGTTGCCATTGCGATCGAAAGCGCGAGATAGGAGTGTTTTGGCACCAGTGAAAGAGCGAACGACTTTAAAGGCCATGCCCGTCGTGCCATCAAATCGCTCTGGGGGCATGGCAATATCGTGAATCCCTTGAAATAGAAATACAGGAAAGGCGTAATTTTGGTAGGCTTGCAGATTATTTTGAACG
The DNA here is from genome assembly GCA_943367755.1 of Rhizobium sp. Q54. GTDB lineage: Bacteria > Cyanobacteriota > Cyanobacteriia > Pseudanabaenales > Pseudanabaenaceae > PCC-6802. Next base: position 10,797 of record CALRKB020000025.1, read on the forward strand.
AACTGTCCGTAATCGCGATTGTGCTGGTAGAGTCCTGCCCAAGCCCCAGCAAAAATGCCTGGCTTGCCTTTTCTCGGCCCCCACTGGAACGAATGGGATGCCTCTAGAACCGCAGATGCTAGAACGCTATCCGGCAGGGAGTGCTTTGTTCTTTTCATCTGTCGATCCAGTACAGACCACCCAGTACGTCCGTAAAGAATGCGCAATAAGATGCTGGGATCTGACTCCAGCATCGCCGCGAACATCCTGGCTCCTCGCTTTCTGCGTAAGATCGCCCCTTGAGGAATCGACGATCTAAAGTGTCCGACCAAAGGTTGTTGACAGCGAATATAGCGAAGAATGCGATCGCTGTACTTGCCAGCTAGAACGTCACCAATGATGGTTCCCAGATCGAGTGTGACCAGATTGAACTGCTCGACGCCGATCGCTTCTAATGCGGTCGCGATTTCATCAGCTTGCATTTCCAAGCTATAGTCACCACCTAGATCGTTGACTTCAGGGAAGAGGTTTTGAGGATAATTCATCGACGACTGACCGCATCCTTTGAGATCGAAGGCGATCGCGTAGTAGCGATCGCTTAGGCATTCAAGCTGATGCTGCCACAGCCGCCACGTATCCATCAGTCCGTGCAGGAAAACGATACATTCTCGCTCCCGATCGGCTGACTCAACATAGTGAAATGTCACATCCGTATGCTTGCCGCTAATCGTCTTTTCTATCCTGACGTATCTGTGAACAAGCGAACCACAGCGGCCGAAGGCATTCGGAACGAAATCGCCTTCAGCGTTTGTAACCACCTGAAGAGACCTTCGGTCGAAAAAGCTGAGAAACCAGCGACTGATGATATATAAAATCGCTATTGAGAACAACTTCATGGCAACTGCTAATTGCTGATTACTGATTGCTAATTGCTGATTTACGAATGCTTCATTAGATAATCTTTGCGATATTGATAACGGCGATAAACCCAACGGAAGTACGTATTGGGATTGGGTGCCTGGCGATAGCGTTCTTCCAGATTGAGACGATCCCAAAAGGCAATAAAGTTGGCATAACGTTCGGCTTTTGTGGATACCCGTAGGACTCGATAATCTACCAGTAAGAGTTCAAACATTGTCGGCGGAAACGGTGCACCAGCCACTGTAATCATAGAAGCAACCAATGCCAGGAGTGAGATAAAAAAGGTGACAATGTAGTCGAAGAAATTCGGCGGCGGTAGTCGATCGAGCAAATTCTTATGCATGACCATACTCAACACCGAATTGTAGCGGACATTGGTATAGCGTTCCAGAATGTGCTGATTGAGGCGCTGATAATCCTGGTTGATTAAATCCAGAGGCACTTGGGGATAGGCATGATGAATGCCGTGATTGATAATCCCACCATTACCCAGCACGCTGTATAACCACAAAGGCACTTTAAATAATCCCTGACAGGTGCGATAGTCAAACAGGCCGTTGCTCTCAAAACTATTACGGCGATCGATGCCAGAATGGACAATTACGGCACTCAAAATTTGCACGCCAGCTAAAACATTAAGCGGAATCAGGTGAAAAGCTAACAGGAAATAGGAACCATGAAACAGTTCAGTCACTAAAGCCGCTATATACGCATAGAATCCAATAATCTCGATCGATAACTTCCGCCGATTAATCAATTCTTGTTGGCAAAACTGTCGATCGAACAGAAATTGGAGTAAAATCCAGGGACGCACGAAATAATTGACGGGGATCTGGTCGAAGGTAATCCAAACCTCAGAAAAGATCCGGGAGATGTTGCCAATATCGTTATAGTGGGCGGCACAGTGGCGACGCTTAAACAAGGCGGGAGAAATTCCGGTGAGAGGCAAACCAAAGCGATCGACGCTCTCATCTACCCAGCCAACTCCTGTTAGATTGCTAGGAGAATGCGCCCGCATGTGCATGACTTCTCCCTTTTGCACTGCAAATAGAGCGGCAATGAATAAAGGAATTCCCCACCCAAAGGCATATTGGGGAAAGTTTGCGTGCAGGTAAAGATAGCAGGCTAATAGAACAATGTATCCTACGATAAACTGAGCTAGATTTTTGCGCTCGATCGCTTGGAAATCTTTGCGAGAATAACGGCTGTGGATGTCTTTTTTGAACCATTTCATGAAGTCCATGAATTGATCGTCAAACATCTCTTGTTTGTTAAGACGTTGGTGCGATTGAAAGTCTTGATAATCGTCGAAATCCTTGTAAACTGCAGGCAGTTGAGACTCAGATGTTTTAGACTCAGATGTTTTAGACTCAGATAGTTTAGACATAAGTATGCTCCTAATTGCAATAACTTCGATCATAGATCGGTCAATTTTCCTCTTTTAAATTTGAACACCCGGAGTATTGGCATAGCCAAATCTTTGAAAAGCAAATGCCCAGCGACGATCTATGAGTTCGCGTTCTTGGACAGATAGCTGAAATTGATTTTTTTGATAAGCCCGTTGCGAGGCAAGATAGGATTCAAATGCAGGTACTGTGTCGTCAAAACCTGACAAGTTCAGTTCTTCGTAAATGCGCTGTAAAACTTTCAAGGGCTCGCGCTCCAGGTCTTCAAAACCGACCTCGACGATCTGACCGGATGGAATCAAGGAGCGATCGCGCAAGAACTGTTGCATCATACCTTCATACAGTTCGAGGATTGTATGATCGACATTGACTGGATCGAGAGCCTGCAGTGTCGTTAATGACAGCAAACTATCGCGGAGGTTGCGGGTAGAAGCAAAAACATCGTAGGGACAACGATGGATGTGGATAAACTTCGCTCCTGGGAATAACTCTAGCAATAAAGGAATCCTGGCCGTGTTGACGGGATTTTTTAAGACAAGTTGCTTCCCATTCGCGTGAATGGTGGCAATTTGTGTGAGTCGGTAATACTTGCGTTTGAACTCTTGCATAAATGCTGCAGAGGCATCCTGTAACAGCACAAATTTTTTAAATAGTGGCAGCGTTTTGCGGGGAAATAGAAACTGCGTATAGAAGGCATAGGGCATGGTCTTAGCCAGCGCAATTTCTTCTTCCTGGGGAGCCTCAATCGGCCAAGTCATATTATCCATCGGTCGTTTGCTCGGCACGATATGCGCCAACAAGGACTTGAGCCAGTTTCCGCCAGATAACGAGCAATCGGGAACCATTGACTGATACATAGACAGATAGCCGAATGCCGGATCCCGGCTAATCAGATTGTGCAGGTGTGTGGTGCCGCTACGCCAATGACCGATGATAAAGATAGGAGGGTGGGCAATGGGAGTGTTGATAATCCGCCGTTCCCAAACTATCTTCTCCCACAGGCGCAGGGGTAAGGTGCAGAGGCTGGTAATCAAGATCAGGAGCAGGCGCAAGCCATAGCGGGGATGAATCCCGATCGCATAGTGCGCGAGCCGTAGGATGTTGCTCAATCGGGTGAATCCGATTAATCCAATCTGATAACCGAGCTGGCTGTTCGTGAATGAGTTTATATTCATAGCGTACTATCCATTACGATCGGGCGTGGGAACCACCGTTCGGCTACGTAATTTAAAACAGAGCCTCGAACGGCGTTAGGCAGAATACTCAGCATATTTAAGAAGTGATAAGACCAGTATGGGAAGCAGTAAAAGCGCCGCCGCTGCTCGATCGCTCGTACAATTTTGGCGATCGCGACTTCCCGCTGCATACACCATCGATCTGGCACTTGTTCCTTAACGGTCATCTCAGTGTCCACAAAACTCGGACAAATGGTAGTCACGTGAATCCCATGAGGCTTTAAGTCTCTGTACAGTCCCTCTAATAGATAATTAACTGCGATTTTGGATGCGCTGTAAGCGCTAATTCGAGGCATAGCGTGCAAGGCTGCCATGCTGGAAATCCCGACGATTTGACCGCGACCCCGTAATAGCATGGTATCAATTACAGGAGCGATGGTATTGGCAACCCCCATTACATTGGTCTGCAAAATCTGTTCAAACTGATCGAGATCGAATTTAGCCTCTAACTGTTGCCCTGTAATCCCAGCGTTGGCGATCGCCAGCTCAATCGGCCCCAGGTCTTTCTCAACCATCGCCACCACATCCGCCATAACCTGTTTTTGGGTAACATCGGCAGGATAAATTTTCAGATGTCCGTAGCGACATTGCGGTTCTTGATAAAGAGCCTGCAGTTTCTCTTCACGACGGGCGATCGCTGCGACGCTACAGCCATGTTTGAGATAGTGCAGCGTCAGTGCATATCCAATCCCGGCAGAGGCTCCCGTAATTAGCACAGTCATGTTGGCACTTCCTGCTGTTGAGCTTCAAACTGTTCCAGGCAAGGATGGACAACCTTCTGAAAAACAGGTGGTATTAAGGCTAGAAAAAACATCGTCACATGTTGGTATGGGTATACTGGCGATTTGTTCTTGCTCCTTAAGTAAGGATAGAGACAGTTGGGAGCAGCATGATGCTCTCCGTGGCGAAAGAGATTCAAAAGCGCGAAGTCATGGAGGAATAGAGCTTGCGACCAGGCATGTTGGGCTCCAACGGGTTCGTATTTGCCTGAAGCATCGACAGTGCGCGTCAAACCATAATGCTGGAGGTAATTCGTCCAGTCGAGTTTTAAGATGGCAATAAAACTTTGCAAAATAAAAAATAGACCTCCCATCCAACCCCAAAGCCAAACTGTTAGGGAAACCCAGAGCAGGCTAAAGCCATACCAGATTAGCAACTCGCTTTGCCATAGAGATTTACCTGCTTTGGTGAGGCGTTCTCGTTCGCAGCACAGCGCTCCGTAAGAATTGCCCGCGATGCTCTGCCACCAGAAACTATAGATGCTCTGCCCCCTTTGAGCGGTAGCAAAATCTAGAGGGGTGGCAACATGACAATGATGAATCTGGAGATGCACTACTTTGAACGTGCCAAAGCTAACGGTTGAGAGTAATATCCCCCCCAGGAACTGGTCGGGTTGCTGCTGTCGATGGATTAATTCATGACCCAGCGTGATCGCAAAAATCCCACTCATAACGCCAGTTGAGAAGAGATAGCCCGCGCTCCCCCAACTATTCAAGTTGTTACTGCACCAGTAATGCGTCGTCACCGCCAGCATCGCCAGTTGGGCAGGCACTCCTCCCCAAAGCAGCAAACGAAAATAGAGCGGCGATCGCTTGGGAATCGCGGCGACATCAAACCGATCTGTCGCAGGATAGGGCCAGAGCCATTGCAAAAAGCCAACAAAAGGATAAGCGATCGCGAGTGGCAAAAAGGCAAACAAATTAGGCCGATCGGTGACCTCTCCCAGCCAGGTACTCAGAATCGGTACGGCTGGAATCGCATAGGTCAGCAAATATCCCAGGCTACTCAGGCTGTTTAAAGTGAGAAGGCGATTTTGTATCGAATGCGTTTCGCCGCTGTTTTGAGTCATAATCCGCTTCACCTCCCTCAATAGGTCAACTGGACAACTGAAGCAACCAGCCCAGCACTAACAGGCACAAAGGCAATCGGATCTCCGCGCTTGAGCGCTCCTTCCTCTTCGGCACGACAAAGTCCTACAGGAATGCTGGCAGAAACCACGTTGCCAAATTCCGGGTAAACCTTTAGGTAAACTTTCTCAAGCGGGACTCCATATGTGGGCATGTATTCTTCATACACTGCCTTGGAAGGGGAATGGGGAAAGTACCAAACCGGATGGCTGACATCGTCGATCGACTGAGCGATGACTTTCCCTAAGAATTTACCGCCTTCGCGAAAGAGATCTCTGCCATAGGATACAAATCGATTGATGCCATTCAGTTCCATGCGATCGCTTGCTTCCACAAAGTTAGCATAGCCAGGAAGCGGTATCGTACATAGATCGGCGAACTCGGGTCTCGATAGATAGGAAAAATTCCAGGGGCGATCGCTGGGCAATAGAATCGTGGCTGTTGCGGCCTCGCCAATCGTGTACATCGGAAACGAATATTCCAGAGCGCGGATATCGCGGATCTCCCAGTTATCGTGCAGCCCTAAATGAAATTCTCCGTTCACAATCATTGCGGCTTTGAATGCGCCCGATTGCAACATTAAACTTGCGATGTGAGCCGCACGAACCCAACTCATGCAGGCATCCGTCACATCGAAACAGTTAGCCCGATGCATTCCCTTCGCCTTGGCATAAAAATAGGCATTGGCAGGCTCTAAAAAACCACGTCCCACACCGCAATAAATCAGTAAATCGATATCTGTCGCAGTCATATTCGCTTTCTCTAAAGCGTTGTCGATCGCTGAAATAATCAATTCTGATGCCTTCTCGCCAACATCGATATTGCGAAGATACCGAGTTTTCGCTCCCGTTTGACTTAACAGCTTTTCGACAATCTTAAGGTATTGAGCTTTCTTAATGGGGGAAACCTTAGGGTTGCTCCGCTCCATATAATCCAGCAAATCGCTATTTGTTAATTTTTGAGAAGGTACGCGGTAAGATATAGCAGCAATTTTCACGGTTCAGGTGTTCCAGTCGAATATGGATCTCGTCACAGGATACAAATTCTCTAATCCCGTGCTCTGGTGTCTTAAGGGTACCTCTAAAAACTCAAAATTATTGAGAATAGAAATAAAACTTCAAAGCTCTTAACCCTATCTTAATTAAGAATAAGGTGGCTATTCGAGGTGCCCTATAGTTGTAGATTAACTCAACGAAGAGTCAACAATCATCTGACAAATGTCACTAACTACCCGTGACATTTGTCATCATTTAATCAGGACTTACGCACACGTTTTTTAGTACCTGTCTATTTTCCCTGCTGGAATCTAGTTCACGATTCTCTCTACATTATTCCACTGATAACTAAGCACAACAAACCGAAGATGCGGTTTTCTGAGACTCGCTAAAAGTTGCTGAGTCCTCCAAAACTACGTAAACTTCCCAGTCAGCACCATTTGGATCTTTCACCCAAACCTTGTCTTGCAAAGCATAGCAGCAAGTAGTCTGTTTTCGATCGGTTACGGTGAGATCGTCTTTCTGAAGGCGATCGCTAACTTGAGTAACCTGTTCCGATGACTCTACCTCAATGCCCAAATGATTCAACCTGTCTGAGGCTCCAGGGTTTTCCATCAGTACCAGTTTCAAGGGTGGCTCTGCAATAGCGAAGTTGGCATACCCAGGCCGACGTTTCGCTGGCTCAGTCGCAAACAGCTTGCTGTAGAACTCAACTGCTGAATTGATATTATCCACATTAAGCGCCAATTGAACGCGAGACATAATTTAGTCCTCCTTATATTGATAATTATCTATATTTAAGTGTATGGATATTTTGCGGCCTATATTGATTTATGTCAATATATAAAACATGAACTTATCTAAACTTGCTATATCTTGTTGCTCTTCATTGCTTGCAGGTCGCCTTACACAAGATGAGGCTGCTCAACTAGCCGCAACTTTCCGAGTGTTAGGTGAACCTGTACGATTGCAAATGCTGAGTCTAATTGCGGCACAGCCCAATAGAGAAGTTTGTGCTTGTGAATTAGCAGAACCGTTAGGGCTGGCGCAGCCAACCGTGAGCCATCACCTTAAAGTGATGTATGAGGCGGGTTTACTAGGGCGGGAGCGGCGTGGAACCTGGATCTACTATCGGATTTTGCCAGAGAAGTTGGAAATGCTGCGAGCATACCTCTCGTAACCTACATTCAGCAGGTTATTTAGGACAAAAAATTTGGTTTGCCATACCCACTTTTCACCCCAATTATCTTACTTTTTTAACTCAAAATACTGACTTGGATCTTACCTTTTGGCTATTTGTCAGGATAATATTACCTACCTTCTTGGAACTTTTCTTACTGTTAATTTTCAGTTATTAATCTATATTTGAGATTATCAGAAGGTGGGAAGCCATATCCAAATTTACTTTTCAGCTCATTTTTGCTCTGTTTCCCCACCCCATCCCACTATCCTATGGAGGCAGAACATGAGCAGCACTAACACCATCACCGATACCAAGAAAAATTTTGACCGCATCATTTTGATTGGTTGGGACGGCGCACAGCGCAATCACATGCAAGAAGCTCTGGTACGCGGTGATTTGCCAAATCTCAGTCAGTTGATCTCAGAGGGTACTCTGGTCTCAATCGACATCAATGGCAAGACAGATACCAATGCTGGATGGTCCCAAATCCTGACTGGCTACTCACCTGAGATAACTGGGGAGTATAGCAACATTCGCTATCAAGCAATTCCGAACGGATACACAATCTTCGAGCGGCTGGAGCAGTTTTTTGGTGCTGATAAAATTGCGACAGTTGCGGCGATCGGAGGGGGGTCCCTTGTGGGTGCCGATCCGCCTACAAAAGTACCTTTCCAAGGAACCGAGAGGCAGGAAGAGGAACTGGTTCGGAGAGGCGAGCAAATCATCATTGAGGATGGTATCAAGTATCGCCTTTTGTCGCCTAGGGCTTTCTATAATGCCAAAGATAGTATAGATGTATTCGTTAATGGCCTAACAGAGAATGGCAAAGTCGGCACGCAGGCGTTAGAGGCGATCGACAATTACAAGAACGAGCCGTTCTTTTTCTTCTTTCATTTTTACGAGAGCGATCTTCAGGGGCATGTCTTTGGCGAAAACTCTCATGAGTATAACGATGCTCTCATATCTGCCGATAGCTGGCTCGGCAAGATCGTAACCAGACTAAAAGAGTTGAATCTATACAATGACACATTGATCTACGTAACCGCCGATCACGGTTTCGACGAAGGGAAGAGAAGCCATATCGATGCACCATACGTTTTTCTCGCAACGAATGATAAGGGGGTAATTCGGGACGGCGAACGTGCGGATATTGCACCCACAATACTCGATCGTTTTGGTGTCGATCTGAACAAACTCGATCCACCACTTAGTGGACATTCGTTACTTGCAGAAAGTTCGATCCCTGTAGTGTTTTTTGATTTGACGAACGATTCTGATAATTTTACGTTCGCTCCAAGCCAGATCGCAGGCGTTTTAGCACGTGGTTTAGCAGGTAATGATACGATTTACGGCTCAATGGATGCAGAAAATATTAATGGGAATCATGGGAATGACTTAATTCTCGGTAGTGGTGGCAACGATACCCTCTTGGGAGGACAGGGAAAAGATACGATTTATGGCAACGACGGTTCCGATAAAATCAATGGTAATACAGGCGACGATCTCTTGTTTGGCGGCAGAGGCGAAGAAGATACCCTCTGGGGCGGACAGGGAAACGATACATTGGTGGGTGACTTTAGTCGCGATTACCTCATAGGGGGAAGAGGGAACGATCTATTTATTCTCAGAACTGATATGGCAGTAGCTAACGCTGAACTTTGTAATGTCATCGCCGATTTTGGCAATGGTATGGATACCATCGGTCTTACTGGAGGTATCACTCAAGCTGATATCTCCCTAGTTACCGCTGGTGGCAGTCTACCCTTTGAGAATGCTGATACCCTCATCAGATTGGGCTCAGAAGGTGATTTCTTAGGCTTAGTTAGAAATACAACTCCAGGAGAACTTGTTGGCCGATTTACCACCTTTCTAGGTTGACAAAAGATAATTATATGCTCGATCTGACTCAAGGGATACGACTATAAGGATTCCCAACTCACCACAGTGCGCTTACTGGCAATCGGCATACGCCAGCCAGAACCAAAAGCGCGATCGCTAATTTTTAGACCTGGTGCCGCCTGACGACGCTTAAATTCTGCCCTCGTCACGAGCTTCACTACCTTCTCTACTACTTCAGGCTTATGACCCGCTCTGATCATATCGGCTGGGGAATCATGCTCGCTAATTAGACGTTGCAAGATGTCATCCAGTACGTCATAGGGTGGCAGTGAGTCTTGATCTGCTTGCCCAGGTTTGAGTTCAGCACTGGGAGCTTTAGTGAGGATATTTTCAGGAATGATGGGATGTTGCGACTGGGTATTCAGCGATTGCGCATTCAGCCATTGACATAGCGAATAAACCCTGGTTTTGGGAAGATCGGAAATTACGGCTAAACCACCATTCATATCACCGTAGAGCGTGCAATAACCAACGGCCATCTCTGATTTATTGCCCGTTGATAACAGTAGATGACCAAATTTATTCGCGATCGCCATTAGCAAATTACCGCGAATCCGCGATTGCAGATTTTCCTCTGTAATATCTGGCTCTGTACCCGCAAACATGGGAGCGAGGATATGCTCAAAGGTCTGCATGGCAGTTTCGATCGCTAGGGTTTGGGTGGAAATCCCCAGATTCTTAGCTAGTTCCAAAGCATCAGTAATCGAATGCTCGGAACTGTACGGTGATGGCATGAGTACGCCTAATACGTTTTCTGCGCCTAAAGCTTTGGTGGCGATCGCGGCGACCAGTGCCGAGTCAATCCCACCACTTAATCCAATTACGACCTGCTTAAATCCGCATTTTTGGGCATAGTCACGCACGCCTAGGACTAGCGCTGCCCAAATCTCCGCATCATCGCTCTCTAGCTGGGGTGTGATTTTACCTGGGAGGAAATCCTGAATAGCCAAATTGAACTCCAACACTAACAGATCGCTGGCAAAGGCATTAGCTCTTCCGACTAAGTTACCACTGCGATCGCAGGCTACACTACTGCCATCAAAAATTAGATCGTCATTACCTCCAACTTGATTGGTGTAGATAATCGGTAATCCATATTGAATTGCACTATGTTCGATCATAGCTTCGCGTAATTTCTGCTTGCCCACCGCAAAGGGAGATGCCGATAAATTTACCAGCAGATCGATCTCCTTTGCACCTAATTCAGCGACAGGATTGTCAGGATAATTGCGCTTGCCCCAAAATTTCTCATCATTCCAAAAATCCTCACAGATCGTCACCCCAATTCGCACAGAATGAGATATTACTGTGGATTCACTAGATTCACTTATCTCTAGCGTGAAAAAATTACTCTCTTCACCAGGTTCAAAGTAGCGGTCTTCATCAAACACATCATAGGTGGGTAAGAGACGCTTGTGAAATACCCGTTGCACCTTGCCATTCTGTAAAAGTGCGACACTATTAAACAAAGGCTTGCCGCCTACTTGAGTAGCATCGGGATTAGATTCTACAGTGCCAACTAATACGGCGATCGCTTCAGGTAGAGATTTAGCAAGTTTATCGAGTGCGATCGCCATGTCTTGAATGAAGCTTCGATCCATGAGTAGATCGCGGGGGGGATAACCGCAAAGTGAGAGTTCTGGAGTGAGGAGTAAATCTACTCCCTGATGGGCACATTCCTTGGCTGATTCAAGGATTTTGGCAGTGTTGCCAACCAGGTCACCAATGATAGGATTGAGTTGAGCAATTCCAATTTTCATAATTATGTCCAAGATCTAATGAGATTTGGCAGTAACTGTAGGGGTAGTGCCTACCTAGCTAGTTCCATTTATTTAGAGGCGTAATTTTATTTGTAGTTGATTCTTTGCCTGTCGAAGCTCAAACAAATTTGTGGCTTTAACCAGTTCGCTGAGCTTTTTATATCCATAGTTTCTGGAGTCAAAAGATGGAGATAATTTTGTCAATTGGCTACCAAAAGGCCCTAAATGCGCCCATCCATCTTCTTCATCAACTGCTTCACAGGCATCCTTGAGTAGATCTAGTAGTTCCTGATTAATTCCTAATTTCTGTTGCTCAGTATTCTCTTTGGGAGTAGCTGGAGAATTTGCGACTGATAATTTATCTTTCGACTTTAGATCGTTTGCAACGGCAATAGAATCAACTGTATCACCATTCGAGCGATCGAGGATTTCAGTATAAATAAATTTGTCGCAGGCACTAACAAAGGCTACTGGTGTTTTCTTCTTTTCACCGAAACCATAGACAACCAGACCGGATTCTCTAATTCGACTCGCTAGTCTGGTGAAATCACTATCACTGGAAACAATGCAAAATCCATCAAAGTTTTGAGTATATAGCAAATCCATGGCATCGATAATCAAAGCGCTATCAGTAGAGTTTTTGCCCACTGAGTATCGGAATTGTTGCATTGGCTGGATCGCAAATTTATTTAACTTATCCTTCCAACTACTAAGTTGCGTATTTGTCCAGTCGCCATAAATGCGCTTAACATGAGCCGTACCATACTTAGCAATCTCTTTTAGCAGAGGTTCCACTAATTTAGCACTAGCATTATCTGCATCAATCAGCACTGCAAGTCGATCCGATCTAAATTGCATTTCACCTTTCATAGGATGTTTATATAAATACTAGTGGTTTGTCTTTTAATGGAGCAAATGCCTCGGCATCAAAGCGATAAAGGCTAGCGGGCCGTCCTGCACCGCGCGAGACTTTTGTGCCAGTATCGGCTAGAAATCCCAATTTCAGTAGGCGCGAGCGGAAATTAGAATAGTCCGAGAAATTCTCACCCAAAACTGCGACATAAAGCTGATACAGATCTCCCAGTGTAAATAACTCCGGCAATACATCAAAGGCGACAGGGCTATATTCCAACTTATTGCACAGACGACGATGTCCGTACTCCAGAATGCGATTGTGGTCAAAGGCAAGCTTGGGGACTCGATCGATGGGATACCATGCAATACCACTAACACCATCGGCAATCAATTCTGCTTCCGAAAATTCGACAAGCGCGCAGTAGCTAACCGAAAGATAGCGCACACCATAGCTATCAGGGGATTCTCTCGGATCGCGGCCTGGCTCTCCAAAGGTATAAAGCTGTTCCAAATAGAGATTCTTAACCTTGATCTTTTCCGCTAAAATGCGGTAGGCAGCATCTTCTAAGGATTCACCTTGCCGAACTAGCGTGCCTGGTAAACACCATCGATCGCGATATGGCTCTGAGTCCCGCATTACCAGTAGCACTAATAGGCGATTTTGCTCCGTATCTACTGAGAAAATCGCATTATCAACTCCCACTTTAAAGTCTGCTAGGGGATATTTTTGTTTGTTTCCTGCCATTGATACAGGTGCTCCCGATCTATGTATGCTGCGACTGAAGGTATGAGACCTGAGCGATCGCCATTGTTACGATACGCTGAAGACGAGACCATTGGCACGCTAAATTCCGCGATCGCTATTTTTACTCCCCGTGCTTTGAGGCGATCGATCTCCTGACCGGGTATGGCATATCCGGCTCTAGGCACGACCAGGATACTAATCTGCTGGAGCAACTGGTCAGCACGATACCAGGAGGGTAACTGCGCGATCAGATCGACTCCAACTACTAGGGTAAATTTAGCGTTTGGCCAGATCGCTTTTGCCTGTTCTAGCGTAATTAGCGTATGCGGGTTACTAATCTCGGGGTGAAGTTCCAAATTGTCGTATTGCGGCTGCAAAGAGGCGATCACTACTTGCATCATGTGCAGACGCTGTTCCAAGTCAGCCTGATGCGACTTAAAGGGATTATTAGATACCCATACCACACAAAGATCGAAATGTTGGCACAGCCATTCCAGGATGGCCTGATGTCCTAAAGTTGGCGGGTCGGCACTGGTTCCGAAAAGAGCAATGTTCATTGGATTGGGGCGTGGGGTGTGGGGTATGTGGTGTGGGCGATCGCCGCTTGTAAATCTTGGGAAAGTTCTACGATGATTGGGTGCGGCGGAACGCATCCCCGTGGGAATTGCTCTATGCTCCTGATGAATTTGGGTAGGGAGGTGACTGATGCGCGAGTGCGTTGGGCGATCGCTTCCAGGCTTTCTGTTGCTTCGATCTGTTCGCCGTTTTTAATCACCAGTTCGAGTAAGGCATGCTCGCCTCTTTGTGCTGACTCGGTGGCGAGACCAAGGCGATCTGTGGCAATTTCTCCCGACTTGATTTTGCGGAAAATCTGTTTGCGGCCTGGATAGGTTTGTTTGCCACTGGATTTTTTACTCACGGGTTTACCATCAATCTCGACGAGCTTGTAGACGCCATTTACCGGGATGCCTGTGACTAGCTTTGTGCCAATGCCATAGCTGTCGATACACGCTCCCGCCGCTTGCAGTCTGGCAATTTCAAATTCATCGAGATCGCCGCTGGCAAAGATTGAGACATCGGGTAAGAGCGATCGCACTTCCTGGGATAGAGCCACGAGATCGCCGGAATCCAGCCGCACGCCTTTAAGATCGATTTCTCCCGATCTGACTTTTGTTGCCAAATGTCTTGCTGCCTCGATGGTGTCAAAGGTGTCGATCAGTAAGGGGCTATTGGGAAAATAATGGTGAAAAGCTGCAAATGCCTTCTCCTCGCTGCCTTCTGTGGCGGTTAAAGCCATTACCAAAGCATGTGCCATTGTCCCGCTGGGCTTGCGTCCTAACTTGAGCGCTGCTAACACATTAGAGGTGGCATTCATGCCTGCCCCTAGAGCAGCTCGTGCCGCCCAGATCGAGGCTTGGGGGCTAAAAGCTCGTCTTGTGCCAAATTCTAATAATGTGGCGCGATCGCCTGCCACATCCCGCATCCGTGCGGCTTTAGTGGCGATTAGGGTTTGATAGTTAATTGTATTCAGTAGATAGGTTTCCACGAGCTGAGCCTGCCATAGGGGTGCTTCGATGCGCAGGATCGGCTCGTTGGCAAATACTACCGTTCCTTCTGGCACTGCCCACAGATCGCCCGTAAATTTGGCGTTGGCGAGTGTTGACCAAAAGAGATCGCTAACTCCGGTGAATATTCCTGTTGCTTTTAGTGCTTCGATTTGATCTTGGCTGAAGCGCAATTTCTGGAGATAGTCGATCGCCTGGGCTAAACCCATTGCCACTAGATAGCCCAGTCCTTCTGGCAGGTTTCGCACAAAAAGCTCAAAGCTAGCACGAGTATGCTCCAAACCCTCGCCAACGTAACAGGCAGTCATGGTGAGCTGGTAAAGATCGGTGAGCAGGCCATACTCCGAAGGGGATAGAGTAAGCTCTGCATCCTCGACTGCATTCTTGACGATTGGCGGCAAATCTGCTGTTTTCATAGATCGATACCTTAGTATCAGAATCGACCTTTTAATTATAGTAAATTTAACCTAAATTGTCTACTGAAACTAATAAAAAAGGTTAGACCTGTGTGCCTAACCCTATGAAAACCACTTTATTTATGGTGTATGTCACTAAATAGTCAATACTTTTACGAGGAGCTTAGCTGTAGATTCTGGAGATTTTGCGCAACATAGTCGATCGCTGTATGGGTAATTGGCAGGCTATCGATCGCCATACCAATACACAGCATCATTAAATAAAGAATGGAATACTTGAATACAGAACGCGCTACCGTGCGATCGCTGGGTGTTTTGTCCAGTTGCCAAGCCTTGTAGATAAATGTAGCGCCAAGATAGATGGCGAAAGCAGCATAGATGACACCCATTACATGCAAGGGATAAACCAGCAGTAAGGAAATGGGCAGCAGCAAAATGCTATACAGCAAAATCTGTTTTGTCGTTGGCGCATCACCGACCACAACTGGCAGCATCGGTATGCCTACCTTGGCATATTCATCGCGAATCATCAGTGCTAATGCCCAGAAATGCGGCGGAGTCCAGAAAAAGATGATCGCGAATAAAGCCCAAGCTCCCCAACTCAGATCGCCTGTCACCGCGGCCCAACCCACCAAAGGAGGAATTGCACCTGCTGCACCACCAATCACAATATTTTGGGTGCTGGATCGCTTAAGCCAACAAGTGTATACGCCTATGTAGGTAGCAATCCCAGCCATCGCCAGGACGGCGGCGAGTAAATTTGCAAAGGCATACAAAAGCGTAAAAGAAATTAACGCCAGCGCGATCGCAAATATGAGTGCATCTCTAGGACTAATCCGTCCAGATGGGATGGGGCGGAAGCGCGTGCGCTCCATCAGGTAATCGATGTCGCGATCGTAGAGGCAATTGATTGCATTCGCAGATGCAGAAGCTAAAGCCCCACCAACTACGGTCACGATCGTCAAGATCGGATCGACCCTACCTTCAGCAGCAATCCACATTGCCCCCACAGTAGTGATCAGCAGCAACACAATAATGCGAG
This sequence comes from Rhizobium sp. Q54, assembly GCA_943367755.1. Classification (GTDB taxonomy): domain Bacteria; phylum Cyanobacteriota; class Cyanobacteriia; order Pseudanabaenales; family Pseudanabaenaceae; genus PCC-6802. The sequence goes on from CALRKB020000025.1 coordinate 26,705, forward strand.
GTTTGGTTAGTTGGTAATAGCTCAGCAAAAATTCGCCAAGATTGCGATTCAGTCTAGGAGCATCAGCACAAATAATTTCTTGCATTTGTTCAGTTGTAAATTATTAACTACGGCTAAACCCTAGCCGCTCAAATAGATTCAAGGCGATCGCGCCACGCTAATCCCGTAAAGGCAACTAAAGTACCCAAAAGTGCTGCCCCTACAGCCTGATGTAAAACGGTGAGTGGCTCAATTTGGAGATGTAGTGAGTATGTTGCTACCCCAATCGCCACTTGCATAGCTAAAAGTATGCCTGCGGTATAGGCGAGATTTCGCAGTACCGGCTGTAGTGCGGCTGTGCGCCATGTCAGGAAAATAATTGCCAAAATTGACAAACTAGCGGGAACAACACCAGCGATATGCGTATTTACAACTACACATAGTTCAGACCCGGCCAAGCACTGATGCACAGCCCAGCGCGAAGCAACCAAAGCACCGAGAATACTTTGGAGATAAACAAAAACAACAGCAGCACTACCAAACCAGGGCAGTCTACCGACAGTGTTATAAGCTCTGTAAGGTAGCAGGGCGATCGTAATTCCTAGCAAAGTACAGAAAAATAGCAAGCCCGTACCTAAATGAGCAGTTACGATATCAAATCGCAGCAATTCAGTCACAGTCAGGCCACCTAATATGCCCTGAAATAGTACTAAGCAAAATGATCCTACCGCCGCCCACGGTAACCACTTGGGCAGCAAACTACGGTACCACCAGGTCATGCCTAAAAATGCGGCAGTCAATAGGCCAACTGTAGAAGCAACTACCCGATGAAACCACTCTAGAAACACTTGCAGGTTCATCTGGTTGGCTGGCACAATTTCACCATAGCAAAGCGGCCAGTCAGGGCAAGACAACCCAGCATTCATCACCCGCGTGGCACTGCCCAGCGCCATTAGGAAAAAAGTAGCGATCGCCAGTGTGAATACAAAGCGGCGAACTAAAACAAGAGGTTCAGATGTAGGTTTAAGAGAGAATGAATCAGCCATGCTGCGCTTTTTTATGAACTTCTATACGCCAACCCATAATAGATACTTAACTTAATTATGAGTATTTACCTATGGCATATATTAAGAGAAATACATAAATCTCGCTACGTTTTTAACAATTTCTTTGATTTGATTGATACCAGGCACCCCATTCCCTTAAATGCTAGCTCTGAGGTATTCTGTCTCGCATACGGTTCCTCTGCGGATCGCGCCTATTCCCCTTACGTTGCTTGATGGCCTCTGCTAACTGAGTCCGCTGTTGTGGGGTTAAGACCTCTCGCATGGCTAGCATTTGCTCGAATTGCAATTTCGACACCTGCTGTCTCAAGGATTGCATTTCATTAAACTTAGCTCGCACCTGATCGCCTGAGGCGGTTCCAGCCATCAAGCTTTGCATTTCCTGCTGCAACTGCCGTAGCCTCTGTCTACCAGACTTGATTTCCGAGCTGTTTCTTTCGCGAATTGCCTTAATCTGCTGCAATTGCTCGTTACTTAGATTTAGTTGTTGCAGAACTTTGCCAGGAGCTTCGCCGAGTTCTTGCGCGAGTGATGGTTGGGTAAAAGTGTAGGTCGCAGGCATAGCGATCGCCAGGGCTAATGCCAGGGCTGCAGAAATATAATGACTGAATTGGCGGTGTTTGCGGCTCATAAGATCCCCCTTTAAAATTTGAATTTATGCTGTTTGGTTATCGTGATTATTGTGATTAGCCTGATTTCAATTATTGGGAAGTATCGTTTGGTTCTAAGCCTAGATAGGAACTAGAGATTGCATCCGAGTCCTCACTGATCTGGTCATCACCAACTGAGGCCGACCAACTTTTGATCAAAGATGCTTCAATTTGCACCCGATCTACTTCGCTGACCGTGGGTTGAAACTGCCGATTAACAGACCCTACAGCCAGCCATCCTGCCACGATCGCACCTGATGCGAGGATTAGACCCTTAAGCCAGCGCTGTTGCGGTTTCGCCCGAGATATTGGTTGGCGGCCAATCTCAGTCATGATGCGCTGCTCCAGGTTAGTCGCAGGAGCTGGGGCGATCGGTTTGTTTTGCTTGAGAAAAGCAACTAAGTGCCGATCTCCATCATCAAAATCATCAAAATTAGAGCTATTCATACTTCGACCCCTTGCAATTCCAGAAACTGCCTTAACGCTGCGCGAGCGTGAAATAGACGAGACTTAACCGTTCCCACGGGGATGTCTAGCACCTCTGCCACTTCTTTTTGCGGCAGTTCCTCCAGATCGTGTAACACCAAAACGGTGCGATGATCCAGACTTAGCTGCTCTAGACCCCTTTGCACCAGATCTTGATAGTGCAAACTTGTCAAACTCGGACTTGAAATACTGTCGTAAGCCTTGTCTGGGATGTTTTGCAGCTGTGCATCATCCGCAGACACCATACGAGATCGGGCGATCGCAAACGATTTGCGCCGATCGCAAGCCACATTCCAAGTAATGCGATATAGCCAGGTGGAAAACTGGGCTGTCTGCCTAAACTTACTCAGACCTTTCCATGCACGTAAGAATACTTCCTGTACCAAATCGTCCAATACCTCAGCACCACAGAGTTGGTATAGGGTCGATCTCACCCTGGTTTGGTGACGTTGGTAGAGCTTAGCAAAGCTCTGGGTATTACCCCGTAAGCAAAGATCTACCAATTGGCAATCGGATAACTCGCTGCTGCTTTCTCCTCTAGCCATCATCATGGTACGCAGATTCATTCATAGGGCATATGCAATCAAGTGAACGCGATCTCGTAATCTGTTAAATATGACTTAGTTACTGTTGTCTAGGTTCAATCCCGTCCAAATTAATTTATGCCATCAATTGTTAGTTCTGTCCTCTGTCCTCTCATTAAGCTGTGGTTGCGATCGCAGGTCGAAGCCGTCGAAGGTCTGGAAGTTAAAATCCAAGGAGCCAACCGCCAGATCCTCCAGGGGCAGGTACCGCAAGCCGAAGTTTGTGGACAGGAGATCGTTTATCAAGGTTTGAGCCTTAGCAATATCAACTTAGTAGCAGTGGGCATCAACTTAAATATTCCGCAAATCCTGCAAGGCCAACCTTTAAAATTGCTAGAACCAATTAAAGTACAATTGGATTTAATCTTAGAACCCCAAGATCTTAAGCAATGTCTCAGCTCGTCAATTGTGACTGAAGCCTTAGGCTACGAGCTAACCCAACCATCGTCAGACCCAGACATGAAATCCTTACTAGAAAATTTGCTCCACAAACTAGGCGATCAGTTTGCCTTGCAACATCTCACGGTTACAGATGGGAAATGCTACTGTCAAGGTGTGTTTACAGTTGCAGCCACAGAGTAAATCCAATGATCGATTGCATGCAATGCGGCTTTGAAAATCCTGATCGCAACAAGTTTTGCCAAAACTGCGGTTCCAACCTTGCCAGTGTTGTTACCAGGCATGAAAATAATCCTGGTGTCGGTACTACATGGCAAGTAAATCCGTTAGCACCAGAGCAAAGCGAAACCACGAACTGGCAAGATCCAACCGATCAGATTAATCACAATGATGCGATCGCTAGCATTAGTGAAGATGCGCTTGATGAAGATGAGATTGCAGTAAGCATTGAGCCGGATATTGAACCAGATTTCGACAATACGGCTAACCAGGATGCGAGTATCGATCTCGATCCTGAACTTGAATACAAAGAGTTGGATGCTAATGCAATAACGGCAGATGTTGTTGATGCTAGTGACCTAGCTAGTAAGATAAATGATATCCACGCTGAACTGAACTTAGATAATCCCAATACAAGCGATCTTGATGCGCAAACTATTAATGTGCCACAACTACCTGTTATGGCAACAGTCGCAACTCGCAAAGCAGTTGATGCTAAGCCACGGCTTATTAGTATGAGACATGCGGGATTAACTGATGTCGGCAAACAAAGAAACCATAATGAGGATAACTTTGCCATCAACAGTCAGATTACTACGCATGAAACCCCCGATCTCGGAGTTTTAATCACATCAAGGGGATTATTTGTACTGTGTGATGGCATGGGTGGACATGCAGGTGGCGAAGTTGCTAGCTCCATGGCAATTGAGAGGATTGTGGAGAAATTTACTCCTTTTTGGGAAAATAGATTACCTGGAACTCAAAAATTAAGAGAGATTATTCAAGCAGCTAATCAGTCGATTTTCGAACTAAATGAGAGCGAACTGCGTCGGGATGTAGGACGGATGGGTACAACTCTAGTTCTTCTGTCAATCTGCAACTCTGAGGCGGCGATCGCTCATGTTGGAGACAGTCGCATCTACCAAATTACTGCATCGGGACTCAAGCAAATCACCCGCGATCATGAAGTCGCTAACCGCCTGATCGACCAAGGCGTAGAATCTACCGTGGCACTGTCACGCTACGATGCCCATCAACTCACCCAAGCGCTTGGCCCCTATGCCAACCATCAGATTGAGCCTGCGATCGCATTTTTGCAGATCCTTGAGCCCACTTTGTTTTTACTTTGTTCAGATGGCTTGTGTGACAACGATTTAGTCGAACAGAACTGGGAAACATACCTTTTGCCACTTTTGGCTGCCGATGCCGATCTAAGATCTGGAGTCAAACAGCTGATTGACCTGGCAAACACGATCAACGGTCATGACAACATCACCGCCATTCTCGTTAACTGTCAGGTTGAGCCAGTAAACGAATTAGACTGAGCAATGCTAAAAAAACGCACGATCTAAAATAAAAAGTAGCGCTGTGCCATTGGCAAAATTGTGGCAGGTTCGCAGATCAGCAGTTCGCCATCGGCCCGCACCTCATAGGTTTCCGGATCGACTTCCATCTGCGGTAGCGCCGTATTTAATTTCATATCCTGCTTGCTCAGTTGTCTCGTCCCCGCCACTGCCACAGTTGACTTTGCCAACTTCAGATGACTCAGCATATCTTTCTCTAGGGAGGCTTGTGAGACAAAAGTGAGCGATGTGGCGGTACGCGCTCCACCAAAGCTGCCAAACATCGGACGCATGTGTACAGGTTGCGGTGTGGGAATGCTGGCGTTGGCATCACCCATCTGCGCCCAGGCGATCGCCCCTCCTTTAATCACCATTTCCGGCTTCACACCAAAGAAAGCAGGCCGCCACAGACATAAATCTGCCAGCTTACCTGGTTCAATCGAACCGACATGCTGAGCGATTCCGTGCGCGATCGCGGGATTAATCGTGTACTTAGCAATGTAGCGTTTTGCCCTAAAATTATCGTTTTGCGATGATGCTTCTACCGTACCCATTGCCCCAGGTGCGAGAAATCCACGCTGTACCTTCATCTTATGGGCGGTCTGCCAGGTGCGAATAATCACCTCACCTACACGTCCCATCGCCTGCGAATCGGAAGAAATCATACTGAATGCTCCCAGATCGTGCAGAATATCTTCAGCCGCGATCGTTTCGCGACGGATGCGCGATTCGGCAAAGGCCACATCTTCGGCGATCGCCGGATCGAGGTGATGACACACCATCAGCATATCGAGATGTTCGTCCAATGTGTTCAGCGTATAGGGACGAGTGGGATTGGTGGAAGATGGCAGTACATTAGCCTCGCCGCACAGTTTGATAATATCGGGAGCGTGACCGCCACCAGCGCCTTCGGTGTGATAGGTGTGGATTGTGCGTCCCTTGAATGCTGCCCTAGTGGTCTCGACAAATCCCGCTTCATTCAAAGTATCGGTGTGGATGGCTACTTGGACATCATATTCATCTGCGACGCTGAGGCAAGTATCAATCGCGGCTGGAGTTGTCCCCCAGTCCTCGTGCAGTTTCAGTCCCATTGCACCTGCTTCCACTTGCTCGATTAAGCCTTCCGGCTTGCTGCTATTGCCCTTACCCAAAAATCCCAAATTCATAGGGAAAGCATCAGCGGCTTGCAACATGCGATAGAGATTCCAAGGGCCAGGCGTGCAGGTTGTGGCATTTGTACCCGTTGCTGGCCCCGTGCCGCCACCAATCATCGTGGTTACACCAGAGGCGATCGCGACTTCTATTTGTTGCGGACAGATAAAGTGAATATGGCTATCAATACCACCTGCGGTGAGGATTTTACCTTCTCCTGCAATTACTTCCGTACCAGGACCGATGATGATATCAACTCGATCTTGAATATAGGGATTTCCGGCTTTACCAATTTTGTAGATACGTCCGTCCTTAATGCCCACATCAGCTTTGATAATGCCCCACCAGTCCAAAATCAGGGCATTGGTAATCACCACATCTACCGCACCACCCGCATTTGTAATAGGTGATTGACCCATACCATCGCGGATTACCTTGCCACCACCGAATTTCACCTCATCGCCGTAGGTGGTATAGTCCTGCTCCACCTCAATGAATAATTCTGTATCTGCTAATCGGATGCGATCGCCAACTGTGGGGCCAAAGGTTTCAGCGTAGGCACGGCGATCCATTCTATAACTCATGTGGGTGACTCCTCAGAATATCAATTGGGACTTATTGGGTTGAATTAATTTGGCAGGCGATCGGGATCTAGAGTTTCCTCGATCTCAAATGGAGATTCTATGGGGAAGGTATCGATTCGCAAACTAGTTGCCAAGGATGCCATCGATCGGATTAGCTACATCCAGTTCGGACAATCTATCCTGTTGTGAGAGTTGCTCCGTGTTCTTAATCCACAGGTAATAATCCTGTTTGTAAAGTTCAGAATGTTGAGCAGACATGATTGCAGCAAATAATAGCTTTACTCAAATTTTAAGCCCGCGATGCAAAAAAAGATTTTGCCTAGCGTTATTCGCATAACTGGTCATTGACTAGGGCGTTAAAGCCATATACTTCGCGGCTACCCACATATGGCACCAAAACTACGTCCTTCCGATCGCCTGGTTCAAACCTTACGGCTGTGCCTGCCGGAATATCTAACCGCATACCCTTAGTAGCATCGCGATCGAAGCTTAGAGCTGTGTTGACTTCGTAAAAATGATAGTGCGAGCCAACCTGGATCGGGCGATCGCCAGTATTGGCGACGCTAACTCGAATCTGCGATCGCCCCGCATTTAGCTCGATTTCACCTGAAGCCGTAATAATTTCACCTGGAATCATAATTTGTTTAGATTTCCTAGTTTGTGTAGTTTTGAAACTAGTTGGAATTGTAATCTAGGACAAGATTGCCAGATTGGCTGCAAAAACGCAACTACAGTTGATAAATATATTTAATCTGTTCCTTAGCTAGGAGGAAATTGTTGTAGAAGTAATAATATCTGACTGACTTGGGATAGTATTTGACTGACTTCGGTATGAACGATTTTGAGTTCCTTGTCGATTGAATCAAGACGGGCTGTTATTACAGTCCCAGAATTATTGGCAGGAAATGTCTTTTTAGAAGGTGGACCTGAGGAAATATTGATTTTCGAGTTAAGGTTATCCCAACTATTGGCTTTGATCCCAAAGTGAGTTTTAGCTTCTTGTAGGGTCTTAAACTTTTGCTTGAGTGTATCAACTGTGTAAGTAATAGTTTCAGGTAACTGATGGTGTTGTTCTAGGTCTTCCTCCACCATGTCAACTACTTCATGAATGAGCTTGTCATGATTCTCCGCAATCTGAGCCGCAGCTCCTAGAATACGGGAGGTCGCTTTGATTTGCAGATCGGTCTCTTGCCTTAGTTGATCGGCGACCTTGCGGACTTGCTCTCCCAATGTTTCTTTTCTATCTGAGCGCTCAATGTTTAGTGTTTTTGACTTCATGTTTGCTTCTCTATTCGCCAAGGATTTCTTTGACAGCCAGCCAGACTCGCTTGAGTTTTTGCAGTAACCCTACTGGAGTAATGCTTGTTCCTTCTTCTACAGAATCAACAAGTCGTTGAATGCGATCCATACGATCTGCCAAAGCATAGAGATTATCTACTGCCTCATCCTTTCTCACCAGCGATTCGCGCACTAAGAGAGTCACTTCAGCAATTTCTTGTTTCAGGAGTTGATTCTCTCGCTTGCGCCGAGTTTCCCAACCCTTAATGCCAGCTTTCGATTTTCTTTCAAACTTGAGCTCTGATTGAGCTTCGTTATATAAACTCAAGTACTTTGAACGTTCAGCATCTACCTCGTTATACTTTGCAAGTAATTCAGTTGCTCTTGTTCTCTCTTCGTTATAGAGGGTAAGAGTGTGCTGATAACTATTTTGTTCAGCTAGATAGAGTTGATGATTCTCCGTTGCTTTCTCCTTCCATTCATTAGCTTCTTGCTGAAAGCGAACGATTTGTGTAGCAGCTTCCTGGTTTTCTTGAACGTGTTGTTTCAACTGGTCTCGCTCAGTCAAAGTCTCATCAAGGCGAGACTTAACAGTCATCAAATTTTGCTTTAGTTCATGATAAGAAGGTGGCTCTTCCTGTCGAGAGCGGAGATGGTTAATTTCATTATCATCGTTAGAATTTTTGCGATCTGATCTCCGCATTACTTTAGCTCCACCAATAGCTTCAATAAATTACCTGTTAACTTAACCCAGTTATGTCTAGTGTACCCAAACATAAAGATATTGTTGCTTCATCTTTATTGAAATTACGACAAATTTCCTCCTAATAACCAAGCTCGTAGTGCCTCCGCCAAAGTCCAGGCTTGGGCTATACAACCGCGTGGTGTCATGGATGCATCGCCGTCAAAGATTTCACTGAGACTGCCTACTCCATGGGCAGTGAGATAATTAGCCATCAGTTGTAACAAAGGGCTGGTTTGGGTGCGATCGCGATCAGTAATGAGATTTACAGGAAATAATCAATACTTCTTTATCGGTGACTTTGTAAACAAGTCTATGTTCATTTGTGATGCGACGCGACCAGTAACCTTGAAGTTCGTGCTTTAAAGGTTCGGGTTTACCTAATCCAGTAAATGGAGTACGAAGAACATCATTAATTACTTCGATAATTTTTGCATGAATTTTCTTGTCAATACTCGCCCATTCTGTAAATTCTTGAAATGCCCTCTTTTCAAACGCTATATTTTGCATTCCACTCTTCAACTGTGAAAGTGACTATATTTTCTCTACATTCAACGTTATCTAGAGCTTCCAAAAGGTGTTGTCGATTGATTGGATTAGACATCAAATATTCAGTTTCATCTTGCTCTTCAACTAGAATTAAGACTTCCACTAAGGTACCCAGAGGCAAATCTGCATGAATCTCGATTTTGCCACTTTCGCCCACAACGGCATGTTTTTTGATTGCAGAAATCACGATCTTTCCTCTGTAGCTATTTCGGTAATTTTAGCACCTCCTAGACGGAGCGGTAGGTTGCCATCAAAGTCTTCCCAACAGGTCAGATCGCCCTGCATTTAGCTCGATTTCACCTGAAGCCGTAATAATTTCACCTGGAATCATAATTTATCTGGGTGCTTTGCTAATATGCGTAGTTTAACAGCTATTTACTACTGTTGATTTTGCACCAGTACCCACGCCCGTAATACTTCTGCCACAGTCCAGGCTTGGGCGATACACCCGCGTGGAGTCATGGGTGGATCGCCATCAAAGATTTCGCTGAGACTGCCTACTCCGTGAGCAGTGAGATGATTTGCCATTGGTTGCAACAAAGCGCGGGCTTGGGCGCGATCGCCATAGACTTTTAGATGAGCCTGCACGAATGGCCCAATCAGCCACCCCCAGGTGGTGCCCTGGTGATAGGCTCCATCCCGTTGGTACTGTCCGCCACCATAGTGACCTTGATATTGGGAGGAATCAGGTGTGAGCGATCGCAGTCCGTGGGATGTCAGCAACACACGCGCACAGCTATCTACAACTCCACGCTGCTGTTCTGCTGTTAACAAGGGAGGTGTGGGTAAAGATACCGCCAAGATCTGATTTGGGCGTAGCGTTGGAGCGTCTCCATTTGGACTATCTAGAACATCGTAGCAATAGCCACTAGCCTGGTTCCAAAAGCGTTGGTAGCCTGCGGCTGTTTGCTCCACCATTTGTATATATCGCCGATCTGATTGCTCTAATCGCCTCGCGATCGCTGCCATCACAGTTAAAGCGTTGTACCAGAGCGCATTAATTTCCACGGGTTTGCCTGTGCGGGGTGTTACGACCCAATCATCCACTTTGGCATCCATCCAGGTCAGTTGCACGCCTGTCTCGCCAGCATAGATTAAGCCATCATCGTCGAGGTGGATGTTATAGCGAGTACCGCGCTGGTGCCAGTCAATAATCTCTACTAGAGCAGGATAGAGTTCGCGCAGAAGTTCGTCGTCATGTGTAACGGCATCATAGGCGCGAATCGCTTCAAAGTACCAGAGTGTCGCATCAACGGTATTGTATTCCGGTGTCTCTCCAGCATCGGGGAACCGGTTGGGCAGCATACCGCGATCGAGATAGCGCGCAAATGTGAGGAGAATCGAGCGGGCAATCTCAGGGCGCCCCGTGGAGAGCGTTAGTCCCGGCAGGCTAATCATCGTATCGCGCCCCCAATCGCTGAACCAGTGATAACCCGCAATAATTGTTTTACCATCGGGGTGATTCCCTATGTCGGGATGCGTACCGCCGCTGGATGGACGACTAACGATAAACTGATCGGCAGCCAGCACTAACTGATTAATCCAAGCGGGTGTTGTCTTGGAGGCCAGCGTCAGATAGATACCAGTTTGCCAGCGTTGTAGCAAGGTACGCTCATAGGCACGCCTTGCTTCCAAAGCCGCTGGAATTTGAAGCGAAGGATTTGATTCCGTACTGGCAACAATCGAAATTGATTCGCCAGCATTTAGAGTTACCTCAAATGTGACGACATGCAGATGATCTTCGCGATCGTGCAAACCTCGGTAGCGTTCCATTGCCAGGTCAAATCCCGTAATCCAATCATGGCAGAGAGAATAATTCCCGCGATCGCTTAAGAGATAGAAGGGTGTGGCAGCGTCGTAAGCATTTACACAAACACCGCGATCGACATTACTTACTTGCATTTGCCAACTACCTCCCACGGTATCACTGTGGTAATCGCGATAGTTGACCAGCGCCTTGATCAATATAGTTAAGGGGCCACTGGCGCGATGCAGAGAATAGTTGATGTAGGATATATTCTTACCCTGTTCCATCCATATCCGCTTTTCTAACAATGCATCGGCACAGGCATATTTCCAGGTGGGGACTGTACCTTCTAGGGCAAAATTTTCGATGTTGAGGTACCCCTTTGGCTCTACTACTCCGCTACTCCAACGATTTGCGTGAAGATTATATAGATGGCGATCGTATGCCACAGTTTCGTCGAGTTTAGCTAGTAGTAGTGTGCGTCCCAGTGGCGGTTGGAGAGCGGCGACGAGCAATCCATGATAGCGACGGGTCAAAAGACCTGCCACCGTACCTGATGCATAGCCACCAATCCCATTCGTGACCAACCATTCTCGCGTTGATGCCGTGTCAAGATCGCCACAAATTTCGCGCCCAAAGTTAATACTCATTGTTTTGCCGCAGTTTTGCCTGTCTTATACCAAATAACCTACCATGCTTAGGAATGTTCTTCTGAAGGGGCAAACGTCCTTTCACCTCTATGATTAATATTCTATTAACCTGCAACTCCCTTACAGCAAATTGCAATCAAAACCACCACAGATAAAATGATTAAAACCTATGCGGGGGCTACGCCCCTGCGACCCTTGTTTTGTGGTGAACTCGATCGGAAACTGCTGTAACTCTCACTATTGTCTGTATAAGTCCTAATACTTTATTGTGTTGAGTTTGTTCGTTCATGTTGCAATAACCATTCTTTTTTCTCCAATCCTCCGCTATAGCCAGTTAATTTTCCAGTGGCACTGATGACGCGATGACAAGGTACCACGATCGCAATGGGATTTCTGCCATTAGCTAGCCCCACTGCCCGCGAGCTTTTGGGGTGTCCGATGCGATGCGCTAGCTCACCATAGGAAATTGTGGTGCTGTAGGGAATGGCTTGCAACGATTTCCACACCAGTTGTTGAAAAGGCGTGCCATGTCCTAAAAGCGGTAAATCAAACTTCGTAAGTTGTCCAGCAAAATAAGTACTCAATTGTTGCCGTGTTATAGCAAAGGGATCGGCATTATCATCTTGAATCCAATCAGGCACAGCAATCGCAGGACTATATTTCTGCCCAACCATATAAAGCCCAGTTAAGAAAGTCCCATCTGAGGTTAAAATCAATTTTTGAATTGGACTCTCACAATAAGTAAAATACATCTTTTCCAGCTCAATTGCTCTACAGCGTTTTTATATCAGTCGATTTCCATAAATGCATCGCGGCATAAGATCTCCACGGTTGCCATTGCTGTGCGATCGCTAAAACTCGCTTAGGATTATTCTCTCCCAATACTTTCCGAATTACGAGATCGGTATGGGGAAAAGCATCGGGATAGGATAGTACTCGCATCGCGAGATATTGAGCTGTCCATTCACCAATGCCTGGGATTGTCTGCAACTGAGCGATCGTTTGTTCTATATCCCCTCCCACATGCAGCCTCAGCGTTTGATTTGAGATCGCACAAGCGATCTCCACAATTGACCGGGCGCGAGTGGCGACAATGCCAAGTGATGCAATCTCTTCCCATCCTACGCCAGCAATTTTTTCAGCCGTAGGGGTTAAACAATTGAGTGATGCATCTGGAGTTGAGATCGCTTCGCCAAAAGCATTCGCAAACCTACCCATAAGCGTTGTTGCCGCTTTGACGCTCACCTGTTGCCCTAAAATCACACGCACCGTAACTTCAAAACTATCGAATGCACCGGGAACTCTCAGACCTGGGCGATCGGCGGCAAGCGAGCCAAGATGCGTTGCAATTTGTTGCGGCTCCGCTGCAAGGTCAAACAGCAATTTGAGCCGATTCAGAACGGGCAGCAATACTGATACCAGCGAAGTTGACAGCTCGATTTGCAGCATGTTTTTGTGGGAGGATGGCGTCACCGTCACCCATCCTTGTTGGCCATCCATAGCCACAGTGCGGGAATAGCGATCGCTACTAATACTCTCAACGCCCAAAATCGATCGCGTGGATAGAAATTGCATCAGTGCATGCCAATCGAGTGGTGGACGATAGGCAACTTCGCAAATAAATGTGTCTGGTGCGGTCATCGGTAAGTGATTTTTCCTAAGTTGTGATGGATTTAAGCGATACCTCTGTTTGAACAATGCGTTAAAGCGTCGCAGACTACCAAATCCACTAGCATAGGCGATATCTGTAATCGCCAGATCGGTATCTGTGAGCAAGCGCTTTGCCATTAGCAGGCGCTGAGTCTGAGCTAGAGCGATCGGAGAGACTCCAAATTCCCGTTGTAAAACTCGTCGCAGATGCCGCTCGCTGATACCAAGTTCAAGAGCGAATGTGTCTAATCGATGCTTCCCAAGAGTACCCGCTTCGATCCGAGTGGCGATCGCACTTGCCAAGCGCCCAATGGCATCAATTGGGGCAAGACCCGGCGCAAGTTCGGGACGACAGCGCAAACAAGGGCGATATCCTGCTTGTTCTGCGGCGGCGGCACTGGCGTAAAAGGTGCAATTTTCGCGACGGGGAATTTTCACGGTGCAAACGTTGCGGCAGTAAATTTGCGTTGTGGAAACACCAACAAAAAATACACCATCAAAGCGAGGATCGTGGGCGATCGTTGCCTGATAACAATGCTCGCTCTCCAAAGCTAACATCTCAGTAATACCAAAGAGACGACAACCTCAGAATAGCGAACGCATAGAAATTTGTCGCGCCATTTTCGGACCTTGTATAGCTAAAGCCAAGCGTATTAGTGGGGGCGTTGCCCCCACACCCCACTAACAGATCTGTCTATGGCTATATTCCAGATTTGGTAATCCTCTTCCGAGAATCATTCAAGTCCCAAATTCCACTGAGGTTGAGCATAGTCTGGTTGTAGGGCAATCGCGCGGTTATAGGCCAGCTTGGCTAAGTCTTTCTGATTAAGTTTGACAAGCGCACTGGCGAGATTGTAGTGAGCATCAGCAAAATTTGGTCTGATCGAGATCGCGGCATGCAGAAACGTAATCGCCTCGTCCAGCCGATCTAGTTTGGCAAGGCTGGTGCCAAGATTGTAATAAACCTCCTCGAAATTGGGATCGATGCTGAGTGCTTCTTGAAAACAGATAATCGCTTCACGTAGGTTCTCTTGTTGTAAATAGGTATTGCCAAGATTACAGTGGGCATCAGCATAGTCTGGTTGAATTTGGATCGCGGTTTGAAAATGTGCGATCGCCTCATCTAACTTATGCTGGCGAATGCAAGCTATACCCAGATCGTTGTATTGCTTTGCTGTAATTAAGTCTAGATCGACGGTCTCTGCTTCGGCATACATTTTAGCCACTGCCTCCACATCTCCTTGAGCTAATAGCAAATTGCCCATCGCGGCATAGGCTGGAGCATAGTCGGGTTGCAGTTGTAGTGCATTGGCAAAGAAATTGGTCGCCTCAGTATAAAAATTCCGCTCCTGGAACAGGCGTCCCACATTGATATGTGACTCTGGTGTAAAAAATTGAGGGTCGAGCGTCATGGCCTCACGGTAATGCTGGAGAGCTAGCTCCGTCCAACCTTGTGCTTCTAAAATGCGTCCCAGCATCCAATGTGCTTTGACTGAGTTAGGCGCGATCACAATGGCTCTTTCGTATTGAGAGACGGCCTCTAAGGGACGATTTACCGTATAGAGGGCATCGCCTAGCTGAATGCAGGTTGTAGACACGATCGTATCGTCGAGTTGTTCTGATGGTTCTGGCTGTAATTGTAGACCCTTGGTATAAGAAGCGATCGCTTCGATAAATTGATTTTGCACCTGATACAGGTCACCCTGGATCAAGTATGCTTCAGGAGAATTAGGATCGATGTCCAGGGCGAGACGGCAAGCAGTGATTGCCTCTGCTAGCCTACCGCTAGAGAGATATGTCGTTGCCTGCTGACATACGTGTTTGTATGTTTGTTGATCGCGATCGGGCGCTGTTTCGGAGTTGCTATTCAGGGGACAATCCTCCTATACATTTATGGGATAAGAATGATGGATGCAAATTTATGCGATTACTATTTGTTAGCATAATGAGGCGATCGCCTCATTATCCCCAAAACCATACAGAACAATCATAAAATTACTTGCTTGAAACTGTATTTTTGCTCTCATTTTCTAAATGCTTCCTTTCCACCTTCGAGAACATCACATATTCTCTTTCTGATTTCTGGGCTTTCCAGCGAACCACTAAGGTATAACAAATTCTCAGATGTGTTATTTGTCATAATTACTTGCTCTGCATCAGCATTTAAGACCAGATTTGCATTATCTAATTCATCATATGTTCTGAGATCTCCAATTAAGATGTAAAGTACTCCCCATTGTCAAGTTTCTCCAAACCAAAAACATGAATCGAGCAAGTCTAGTAGACTTGCTCCCCACTATATAGAGGATGTGGAATACCGCCAAAAAAAGATAAACTAAAGGTTGCGTTTTAATTTTCGCGATCAGTAAATTGTTAAGTTTGGAGTCTGAATAAATGGGTTCTGAAGTTGAAATAGTTAAGCCATCCGGCAGATTAGATGTAACCAGTGCTGCCAAGTTTCGGCGTGAAGTTACCGAATTAGCTGCCACCAAACCCAGGTTTTTACTGGTAGATCTAGAAAATGTCAGCTTTATGGATAGTTCAGGCTTAGGAGCTTTAGTGTCAGCGCTCAAGACTATCCGCAGCGTCAATGGTGAGTTAGCCGTTTGCTCCCTAAGCGAGCAAGTCAAAATGCTATTCGATCTCACAAGTATGAGTAAGATTTTTACAATTTACGCAAATCAGGCTGAGTTTTACTCCAAAGTTGGACTGCCCAGAAGTTAGCTGCTGCTGCTGTCGGTCATGGTTTAGACCTGTGGATGAGTTTTCTGCAAAGCTGATAATATGGTCATTCCGCAAACTCGATCCACAGGTTCGGCACACTACCCATTCAAGAGTGCATTAAATCTTTACTATTCGAGCCACAGGGATGCCGCACCCAGATCTCTGAAAGTGCTGCTGCGATCGCTTGCCAGCGAAGCATACGTTAGAATCAAGATCTGCCCCCTACAACCGAGGTAACCCTATCGAAACCATCTACGGCAATCTACAAGGTCTGAAGTCCAGTCAGCTCAAGCAAATACAACGCCTATATCGCCAGCGGCTACCACTAGCTAATTTCACCACGCCAGAGTTTGCGCAGCGTTTAGCGGCGATTAGTACTGAGATTAAGCAGCCGATCTGTGTGTTTGTAAATCGGCGCGGGCAAATTATTCGGGTCGGTTTGGGCACTCCCAACCAGGCTAAAATTCCGCCGCTTGAACTACCGCGTTATGGGGAGGAGCGCCTGAGTGGGCTGCGCTGTATTGCCACCAGTTTAAAACATGAGCCACCCAGCACCGCCGATCTCACTGCCATGGCGATGCAACGCCTTGATACCCTGGTGCTGTTCACGCTGAATGAAGCGGGCTATGTTGATCGCTCGTATATGGCACATCTCCTGCCCGAATCAATGGCAGAACGCTCGGCCACATTTTGGACAGTATCGCCACCGCAGAGTTTAGATGCGATCGCCAAGCAGGATTTCCTCGATCTGGTTGCAGGCCTAGAAGATGAGTTTCGTCGCGAATTTGTGGCGCAAGTGGTCGAAGACGAGCGAGAAAGAGTAATTTTGGTAGGCTTGGTTACTAACAATCGGCATCAGCAAGATCCTGAAGATTCCCTGTTAGAGTTGCGTCAATTGGTGGAAAGCGCTGGCGGTATAGTTTTAGATACCATCTCGCAAAAGCGCGATCGCGCTCATCCCCAAACGGTTTTAGGTGAAGGCAAAATTCAAGAAGTGACCCTGCTGGCCCAAACCCAAAGAGCGAGCCTGGTTGTGTTCGATCGCGAACTATCTCCCTCCCAGATGCGCAATCTGGAACGCTTAATCGGTCTGCGCGTGAGCGATCGCACGGAGGTAATTCTCGATATTTTTGCGCAACGCGCCCAGTCGGCGGCGGGTAAACTGCAAGTTGAACTTGCCCAGCTAGAATATCGCCTGCCGCGTTTGTCGGGTAGGGGGCTAGCCTTATCGCGCTTAGGTGGTGGGATTGGGACGCGCGGCCCTGGTGAGACGAAGCTAGAAACCGATCGCCGCGTGATTGAGAAACGCATCACCCATCTGCAACAACAGGTAGACCAGCTCCAGGCACACCGTTCGCGGTTGCGGCAACAGCGCATCGATCGCGAAATTCCCACCGTGGCGATCGTGGGCTACACTAATGCGGGTAAGTCCACCCTACTCAATGCTCTGACCAACGCCAAGGTTTATGCTGCCGATCAGCTTTTTGCCACACTTGACCCTACCACTCGCCGTCTCAGCTTAGGCGAGCAGCAGCAAACAATTCTATTAACAGATACAGTAGGATTTATTCACGAATTGCCACCATCTCTAGTAGATGCCTTTCGCGCCACCTTAGAAGAAGTAACAGAAGCTGATGTCCTTTTACATGTGGTGGATGCCTCCCATCCAGCCTGGGAATCTCAAGTCGAATCAGTAAATCAAATTTTAGCGGATATGCCAATTGAAGTCGGGCCAACTTTGCTTGTGTTTAATAAAATCGATCGCGCCGTCGAGCTTGGCGTTGATATGACCGATCTCAAAACCAAAATCAAAGCTAAATATCCTGATGCTGTCATGATTTCGGCGATCGAGCGACAAGGGTTAGATACGCTCAGTCAAGCGCTGACAAAATTGGTGAAGCAGCAAGTTTTGCTCAATTAACCCTCAATTAACCATCGCTCACTCTAAACCATGTGTAGAATGCTAACAATTGCTTTACAAATCGCATAAAAGCTATAGAAACTGTGGTCAAGCGACTGAAAAAGAGGTAGAAAGCTATGCAATTAGGGCAAATTCTTGTTAAGAAAAAGTTGGTTTCATCGTCGCAGCTTGAAGAAATGGTGGAGCTACAGAATCAGAATAAGCGATCACAGAAGCTAGGAGAGCTGTTTATGTCTCAAGGGCTGATTACCCACAGACAGTTGAATGATTCCCTCCTGGAACAACAGTGGCGATCGCAGGGGTTATGGGTAATTGACTAGACACTTTGCGGCGGCAAGCATCCTGCAAGGCATCGCACGCAAGAATGTGATAAAAATTGCAAAATTACGATTGCACTCCACATGGTAGGGTGACCATAAATTTCGTGCCAACGCCAACTTCACTCTCCACCTTAATTTCACCGCCATGCAAATCCACCAGACTCTTCACGATATTTAATCCCAATCCCGTGCCTTTGATCTTGCCAACATTATTGGCTCGCTCGAACCGCTCAAATAGTTTGTCCAGATGTTCGGCAGGGATACCAATGCCTCGATCTTGGACTGCAAACGTAACATCGCTGGTGGAGTAAGTAACTGACAGGACAACTTCGCCTCCCTGGGGGGAATACTTTATAGCATTAGATAACAGGTTAGAAAGAATCTGTTGTAACACGGTTCGATCTAAAGCAGGCGTAAAGGGGTCGCTTGCGAAATCTGGTTGGATTTCATAGGTGATGTTGAAGATTGACTGTGTCCTGGCGCACAGTTCTTCAATTGTTTCGCGACAAAATGCATCCAGGTCGAAAGGTATAGGATTGTAAATCAGCTTTCCCGCTTCGAGTTGAGCGATCACTAAAGCGTTATCAATCGATTGGGACATCGTGTCGATCGCTTTATGAATGCGTCCGAAATATTTAGCACTTTTTTCAGGTGAAAGTTTGCCCTGACCAGACTCTAATAGATCTTTGGCTAGTTGAATGATGCTAAGGGGTGTGCGCATTTCATGGGCGGCGATCGCTAGATATTGCCACTGTTTTTGGCTATCGCTCTGGGCTTGCGTTATAGCCTCGGCTAAGGATATTTCCTCCTGGTACTTGCTGAGGGCGATTTCGATCGATGCTCGTACTTCCGGCGTTTTAAAGGGTTTGAGTAAATAGCCAAAAGAGCCAGCCTGACGGGCTCTTTGCAGAGTTTCGTCGTTACTATAAGATGTCAGAAACACGACGGGAATATTAAAGCGTTGACGAATTTCTGTGGCAGCCTCAATCCCATCCATAGAGCCAAGCAGATTGATATCCATCAGGATTAAATCCGGTTGCAGTTGCGAGGCAAATTGCAGTGCTTCTTCCCCAGATGTCGCAGTTTCGACTACCTCATAGCCCATATCTTCCAGATCGGCAGCCAAACTCATCGCCGAGATCATCTCGTCTTCTACGATCAGAATTTTTACTGCTGCCATACATTTAAATCCTATTGCGATAACCTAATTCTGCAAATTTAAGGGAGAAACAGGTACCATTAGAGGTATCAAGTTCAATAGTCCCTTTAAGTTGACGAGCAAGGTTTTTGGCGATGCGTAAACCCAAAGAGGATGCTTCATTGGGGTCGACATGAACTGGGATGCCCACACCGTTATCGCGGACAGTAAGCAGAATTTGTCCGTTGGGGATACTACGACACTCAATCGATACCTGACCTTGGTCGAGATTGGGGAAAGCATGTTTGATCGCATTTGTTACCAATTCATTGACAATTAATCCACAGGGCATAGCTGTCTCGATATTAACATCAATTGCATCGATATCAACTAGGAATCGAATTTGCTTAGACTGGATATCGTAGGATTGGGCAAGTACACCAACTAAATCTTGCAGATATTTAGCGAGATTCACCTGATTGAGTTGTTTAGATTGATAAAGGCTTTCGTGGATCATTGCCATAGAGTAAACGCGATTTTTGCTATCTTCAAATAGCTGGGCAACCTTGGGATCTTCGATCGAACGTTTTTGCAGATTCAGGAGGCTGGCTAAAATTTGCAGGTTATTTTTAACGCGGTGGTGAATTTCTTTAAGCAGTATCTCTTTTTCTTTGAGGGAGTCTTGCAGTTGCATCTCGGCTTGTTTGCGATCGCTTACATCGCGGTAAATACAGACCCCATTCCCACCTGCAATTGCTGTAACCGATACTTCAACAGAGAAATGACTGCCGTCCTTTTTATTGCCAATCAACCCCCCTTGCCAAGTACCTTCGGCTAAGATGATTGGTACTACCGTGCTTTCAACGTAATCGACTACTTCTCGATCGTATAAATCTTGCCAGCCTTTCCCGACCATTGTGTCGTCGCTGCAACCAAAAATTTTGGCGAGGGCATTGTTGGCATACGTGAATATACCATTGGGATTCACAATGGCAATGCCATCCACAGAGGCTTCTATTGCTGCTAGCTGTTGTCTGATTTTCTGTTCGTTAGCCTTGCGATCGCTAATGTCCTGAACGACACCAACAATCTGCTTAGTCCTACCATCCGCAGCTTTTGAAAATATTGTTTCGCGACTAGACATCCACCGCCACTCACCCCTAGCATTTTTTATGCGATACTCGCGCTCTGTAACTTCGCCAATTTTTAAGCTATGCAAGCGCTGCACATCATTACGTAATACTTCCAAGTCTTCTGGGTATAAAAGCTTGCGGAACAGGTCATAACCCATTGCCTGCAATTCCTCTGGTGTATAACCGAGAACTCGCGCACAAGCCTGATTCATATAGATATTGCGCTGCTCGATCATGTCATATACGTATAAAATGTCAGGCATGCTATCAGCAATACCTGACACAAAGCGCTGACTCTCCTGAAGATCCATTTCTGCCTGTTTGCGAGTGATCGCCACAGAGGTATAAGTAGAGATGGTTTGGACGAGCCGTTTTTCTTCATCGCTAAACTGATGCGGTTCGTCATAATAAACGGCAATCTTGCCCAGTTGATGCCCTTGATATGACATGGGAAATGAGGTCGCAGCCCTAATACCTTCGGCTTTGCGCATTATATCTAACGACTCAACTCCCGGTTGTTGCGCAGCATCAGCAACGGTTACCAACTCTGTCTGCGGAATTGTGCTAAGGGAGTCACAATAGTTTTCTACAGCCTGTTTGTACGCTTCGCTAATTCCCGCAGAGGCTTTATAGCGGGGAACACCGTGATCGTCGAACATCAATATTGCCGCGCGTTCGGTTTTGAATATATGTTGGATGCCATGTAATGCTCCGTGATAAATTTCGTCGAGCGTGTCAGCTCCATTGAGATTAGATGCCAGATTGTACATCCAGCAGAGTTTCTCGATCTTTTGGTTGGGTCGATCTTGGACGTTTTGACGTCCAGAAATTTCTTCTGCCAATCGCTGATTAACATAAGTTAATTCACTCGTGTGTTCCTCAACCCTGGCTTCTAGTTCTGCATTAAGCCGTTGCAGCTCGACTTCGGCTTGTTTGCGCCCGTTAAAATCGACATAACCCACGCCAACCCCTGCCTGCTCGAATGTGACTGCCGATAGAACCCTTGTCAGGAAATCGGTTGCCTGAATTGCAATCTGGCTAATGGTACTAGCATCCGTATAGTCCTGCAGGATAATGCTTAGCGCTTGCTTATGTATCGAGGCAATCTCGTTAATGCTACAGTTTCTAACTAATGAACCCATGTCGAGTTGAGAGGCATGCGGTGATGGCTCAGCTTCTTTCTGCTCATTAATGGCGAGAACCTCCCGCATGGCTGAGCAGTAATGGTCTAAGATACTCTCTACTATATTGCTCATATACCTCCAGTAGACACAAGACGATATATCTTATTTTTGCTTATCACAAATATCTATATTTACCTAGTACAAATAGATTAAATCCTATTCTGGTCAGCTACCTCTGAGAATTGAAGAGACAATCGCGTACCATTGGAGCGATCGAGATCGAGCGTTGCCCTAAGTTGACGGGCCAGGTTGGTGATGATGCGCAGCCCTAAAGATGACGGGTTATTGAAGTCAACTCGATCGGGAATACCAACACCATTATCACAAACAGCAAGCAGAATCTTTGCGTCGGGGGTAGTGCGACATTCAATTGATACTTTCCCAAGACGGCGATCAGGGAACGCATATTTGATAATATTTGTTACCAATTCATTCACAATTAACCCACAGGGCGTTGCAGTTTCAATATTGATATAAATTGGATCGGCATGCAATTGGACCTCAATCTGCTTAGCATCGATGTTATAGGATTGGATGAGTGCATTTACTAAATCTTGCAAATATTCACCCAGATTAATTTGATTGAGTTGTTTTGATTGGTAAAGTCGCTCGTGAATTATTGCCATTGAGTAGATGCGATTCTGGCTATCTTCAAATAGCTGGATAATCTTGGGATCTTTGATCGAGCGTTTTTGCAAATTGAGGAGGCTGGCTACGATTTGCAGGTTATTTTTAACACGGTGGTGAATTTCTTTGAGCAGTATTTCTTTTTCTCTGAGGGACTCCTGCAATTTGGCTTCTACATCTTTTCGCTGCTCGATCTCCTGCTGGAGTTGACGATTTTGATTTTCTAGTCGATTGGTTATTTGTTGCAGTTTAAGTTGTAGGTTTATTCTGGCTAATACTTCATCCTGATTAAATGGTTTTGTGATGTAATCTACTGCCCCTAGCGAGAAACCTTTCATTTTGCTTTCGGCATCTGTCAGTGCTGTCATAAAAATTACTGGAATGTCATTAGTTTTCGGATCTGATTTTAGCCTTTTACATGTCTCAAACCCATCTAGTTCGTTCATCATCACATCCAGTAAAATTATTGCAGGATGTCGATATTGAATTTGCTCAAGAGCTGAATTTCCATCTAGTGCCACTGAGACTTGGTAGTCGTGCGTGGATAATGCCTCAGTCAGAACCTCAAGGTTAGTTGGGTTATCATCTACAATTAAAATTCTCTGTTGGCAATGATCTTTAGACATAGAGTAATTCCTAAACGGCATTTGGTTTTATTAAATTGGGAGACTATGTGAGATATTCCTCAAGTAAAGAGCGGATCTGTTTTAATTTATATTCCTTAGTCAACTTCATGAATTTTTGAGCGAATGGAACGAGTTGACGATTTGTTTGTGCCATGCGTTCTAATTGATCCCTTATTTCTCTAACAAGTCCTTCACAACATAATTCCAACAGCAGCTCTATTTCTTGAGTAGAGGGTAACACCATTTCACCAGAGCTTGTTTCTTCTGCTTGTTTATTCAGAGATTCTGTCTTATTTTCATCTGCATAAATCCATTTTAGTTCCATAACCCTTTGCATGACCGCAAACAATTCTTCTGATTCCACAGGCTTAGGTAGAAATCCTGTAGCCCCAGCATCTAAGCTTTTTTGTCGATCTGACTCAAACACACTAGCCGAAGAGACGATCAATGGTACATATGCAAAGATTTTTGTCTGACGAAAATGATTTATAAATGTATAACCATCCATTACTGGCATGGCAATATCTGTAATCACCAGGTCAGGGTTGCTCTCAGTCGCTTTTTCTATCGCCACCTGTCCATCTTCTGCTTCTATTATCTCAAACCCGAGAGGTTCGAGCAGGTTGACCAGTACCGAACGATTTTCCCAACGGTCATCGGCTACAAGTACTTTTCTTCTCGAACCCTCGTATCCAATAATAGCTCGCTGTTCTAATGTCTGGGATGATTTTATCCACGAATTAGCTTCGGTTAACTCAACTCCAAACCAAAAGATGCTACCTTTGCCTAGTTGGCTCTGAATCTTAATTTTGCTGCCCATCAGTTCGGCAATCTTCTGGCTGATGGCTAAGCCTAAGCCCGTTCCTTCAGCTTGTCTTTTTTGATTGCCAACCTGCTCGAAAGGCAAAAAGATTTTGTCTAGGTGATCGGGGGCAACTCCAATTCCAGTGTCCTCAACTCGAAACAACAGTCGGTATATTGCTCTACCCCTAGAATCCAAATGGTCGTCTATCTTCTCTACTGAAGTAAGAAAATCTACTTTACCTTTATCGGTAAACTTGATTGCATTACTGAGTAAGTTTATTAGAATCTGCCGTAATCGTTTATCGTCTCCTAGAACGCCTATTGGCATTACCCCCTCACATTCATAATTAAACTGAATGCCTTTGCTTTCAGCCTTAATGCGGCACATTTCTGTTACACCCTGCATAAATGCTGGCAAATGAAACTCTACAGGATATAGTTCCATTTTATTGGCTTCAATCTTTGACAGATCGAGAATGTCGTTGATAAGGGTAAGTAAATGCTTCCCACATTGACTAATAATGTCAATTTGCTGTTTCTCACGATGGGGGATTATGCTGGAACCTCTTAGGATTTGAGCGTAACCCAAGATGCCATTCAGAGGTGTTCGCAGTTCGTGACTCATATTAGTCAGGAATTCGCTCTTGGATTGGTTGGCAGTATCAGCAGCTTCTTTCGCTTCCTTTAATTCAGTAGTACGCTGCTCGACGCGTAGTTCTAACTCCTCAAAGGATCCCTTTAATTGGCTAGTCATCTGGTTAAAAGCCTGGGTTAGAACTTCAATTTCATCCACATCTCTGACTTCCTTTTTTTGACTGAGTTTGTCAGCAGAGATTAACTTTCCTTCAGGGCTTAAGAGTATGTCTCTTTGAGCATCGACCTCTGCCAGCTTTTTACACTCATCCAGAATCGGCTTCAAGCGGTAATTGAGTTGTCGGACAAAGAGAATAACTACAAGTGCCATGACAACCCCTGCACCCACTGCCCCTCCTAGGGTGATCGTGAGAACAGGCAGTAACACTACGGACTGAGGAACTTCGGCCAGCATCAGCCAATTAGTACTCGGGATTCGTTGAAAAGCCCAATAACTGCCTCTCGAACGCAGCAAGCCAGAGCTACCTTGCTGCAGTTGGGGCCAGACCAACTTGAGGCCTGGAATACTCTCATAACCTTGCCTCACTCTAGAGGGATCGGGTGGATAGGACACCAGGCGACCCTTCTCACTCAGTACAACAAAATAGCCAGTATTGCGAATGACAGATGGCCTGATCTCTTTACTCAGTGCAGTCATGTTCACGTCCATTGCCACAAACCCAATCAGCTTGTGCTTCTTATCAAAGAGCAGGTGGTTTAAAGTAGCCATCGTAATGTGGTTCCATTCGTAGGGCTGAAGCCAGGTGTCTTTCCCTGCAGCAATAGTGTCCTTGTAGTAGTCTTGATTGGGCGCATTATCCTCAGCTACTAAATCTGCAAAGAGTACTTTGTTGTTGGGGAAAGGCAGACGTTTGCCAATCTGACTTGGAGTATTTTGATCGGCATAATAGTAGGCTGCATACCACTGGCGGTCTTTCAGAATGCCGTGGGGCGTTTGCTGAAGGGATATACCCATCACCAGCAAAGGTCGCTTCAAAAAGAAATCTAGCTGCAATGCTTGATAAGCATTTGGATCCTGAATACCTCTGTCCTGAAGAAGCTGCGTCATCCCTCCCAAATTTCGCAGGGATTGCTTCACAGGTGTGAGCTTACTTTCGATCGTGTTGACTTCTGTACTCAACGTATCCTGAATCTGCGTTTCTGCCTGTTGTTGCAGCACCTGATAAAACAGAATGGCAATACTTCCCAGACCTATAACTGCGCCACCCATTACAGACAGGAACAATCCCGATCCGATGGATTTTGATTTCATACCTCGAAGCTTGAATCCCAACATGGCTAAACTACCTGAGGGGATCCCAGTGTTTGAGAATCGAGCCTATTATGACTCTCAGTAGTAGTTTTTAGTTTGAACTTAGGAACATTCATATGCAATATTGAGGGAAATTAATTTGGCTTTGTAGTATAGCGCTTTTCAAATGATTGCGGTACAAATAAAACCTCCTAGTGGAAAGCTATGTTGCTATCTCTCTCATCATTTTGAAGTAAAAAACGCTATTGTGCCGCTTGAGTGAAAACCTAGTGAGAGGTTCAGATATTGGTGAAGGAAGAAACCCACTACGGATAAAGTAGGAGAAGTAGGTGCTAAGGAAATGAGCATCTATAGAGGGACAGGCAATAGAAGTCCCCTCAAGTGCATTTAACACATTCTTACAACTAACCAAATGTGCACCCACCGAAGATCTTTCCAGAACACTGAAACTATTCCCAGATGATTTGGAAGTTAATACAGAGAGGATACTATCTACAGATCCCATATTACACATGAGCAGTTCCTTCCACTGTGAGTATTCAACTGTTTGTACCAGGTAGCCGCAAGCGTTGATTGCTTCAATGAATTGGCTCATCGGTACTGGCCGAGGATTGACTAAGTTAAAGGCTTTGCCCAGAGATGCCACTTGCCTGGATAAATAGATAACTGCTTTGCTGAAATAGTCAACTGGGGCTATATTGATCATCATCTCGAAATTTGGAGCACTGCCTAGCTGCACAAAACCTGCGATCAGTCTGTTCATAAGATCGTTCAAATTCGCAGCACCTGTTTTACTATGTCCTGTAATCATGGCTGGTCGGTAGATAGAAACAGGTACTCCTCGGGATCGAGCAATGGTAACCATCTTCTCAGCCACCCACTTACTCTTGGTATAGCCATCAAAGTGAATTGCTTGACTCGAATTCAGCTCCTCCCGTTCTGTGATGAAATTCTTACTGAATGGCTGAGAGGTTTGAAATACATCCAGCGTAGAGATAAAGTGAATAGGCTTTAGTCTTACCTGAGTAGCTAATTTCAGAAGTTCTTGAGTTCCCAGAACGTTGGCTGCTCGCAGTTCAGAATAGGGGCAGATCAAATTAATAGAAGCACCATTATGGTAGATAACCTCGATCTCGTGAGCCAACTGCAGAAATTGCCCTTGAGAAAGTCCCAGAAGAGGCAGTGACAGATCTCCAATAATGGGAATAATCCTCGATCTATATGTTTCATTCCAAAGCAAATACTTCTCTAGAGTGCTTTGGATCTTTTGTTTGCCAGTCTCAGGGCTAGCAGCTCGAACCAGACAGTGAACGTTGGAGTGAGTTTGCTCTAGGAGTTCGTGCAGCAAGAAAGCTCCCAGGAAACCTGTTGATCCTGTAATGAAGACGTTATCAGGTTCTATCCCAATCTCTGGGAGAAGATTATCAGGATTGATTGCAGAATCCAAGGTGGCCTCAAACTCTAACTCTGAGATTGTGATAGTATCACTAGTAACTGTAGATTCTGAGCTAACAAGAGTCTTGATAAAATCGGCAAACTGAGCAACTGTTGGTGCGTCAAAAAGGCCAACAATAGGCACATCTATTTGAAAAATTTCTCGCACTTTGAATATTAACTGGATTGCAAGTAAAGAGTCACCTCCCAACTCAAAAAAATCGTCATGGATCCCTAGTTTAATCCCTAGCATCTGCGACCAAATCGCCACTAATTGTTCCTCAACTGCTGTACGATGAAGAGCAACACTCTCTCTGAAAGTAGATTCAACCTGGCTTGGTGCGGGCAAGGCTTTGTGATCGACTTTGCCGGATGGAGTGAGCGGTAGTCTTTCTATATATACAAAAGCAGACGGAATCATGCAATCGGGCATACTTTTTTTGAGAAATCTGCGCAGGCGGGGGGTCAAGGAGCTTGGGGCGAGAGCCAAGCTAGAATTTCTGGGGACAACATAGGCAATCAACCGTTTGTCACCTGGTAAATCCTTACACACAGAGACAATTACCTCTTTAACTGCCGGGTGTTGGCTGAGGGCGATTTCAATTTCCCCTAATTCAACTCGGACTCCGCGAACCTTAACCTGGGTGTCGATCCGACCGATAAATTCAAGATTGCCGTCCGGTCGGTAGCGGGCTAGATCCCCTGTTCTATACAGTTGGGCTCCGGGTTTGTCACAGAAGGGATCCGGCAAGAATTTGTTGTTCGTCAATTCGGGTTGGTTAAGGTAGCCGCGTCCCAGAGCGATCCCTGCAATCGCCAGTTCGCCTGTTTCGCCCACCGAAGCTAGCTGGATCGGGTCGTCTTTGCCACGCGGAGTCAAGTCAAGCAAGTAGATCTGGCTATTAGCAATGGGACGACCAATCGGGGGCAACTGCGGCCAGGTTTCGGGCGATCCTGAGAGCATATAGGCAGTTACCACATGACTTTCAGAAGGCCCGTACTGGTTACATAAAGTACAGTTTTCTAGTCGACTAAACCAGTGGACAATAGATTGAGTAGCCTGCAACTGTTCCCCAGCTGTAATTACCTCTCGCAAACAGATAGGCAAATCAGGCTGAGTCTGCGCTACTTCTGCCAAATGTTGCAGAGCAATGAAGGGAAGGAACAACCGTTCAATGGTTTGATTGCTGAGATAGTGCAGGAGTGCCTCAATATTGCGACGGGTTTCTTCTGAAATCAAGACCAAGGTGCCACCAGAAGCGAACGTCGAAAAGATTTCCTGGAACGAAACATCGAAGCTTATGGGAGCAAACTGCAGCGTTCTGGCCCTAGGGATCCGGAAATTTTGCAGTTGCCAGGTCAGGAGATTAACTAGGGGGCGATGTGGCATAGTCACTCCCTTAGGCTTGCCCGTTGAACCAGAGGTATAGATCACATACGCCAAATCTTCGGGCTGGACTCCGCTCAGGAGATTGTCTTCCTGATCCTGAGGGCTCCTTGGCCAATCTTGATCCACACAGACAACCTGACTATGGTGAAGGAACAATGATGTGAGTAAGTGCGACTGAGTCAGTAATACGCATGCCTGGCTGTCTACTAGCATGTAGGCTAGTCGCTCTTGCGGATAGGCCGGATCGAGGGGCACGTAGGCTCCCCCCGCTTTGAGGACTGCCAGCAAAGCAATCACCATCTCCAGCGATCGCTCCACACAAACACCGACTAACACTTCCGGCCCGACACCCAAAGTTCTCAGATAATGCGCTAGTTGGTTGGCTTTTTTGTTGAGTTCCCGATAGGTTAGTTGCTCATCTTGGAAGACAACTGCTACCGCATCGGGGGTTTGTGCAGCCTGATCTTCAATCATCTGATGCACAGTCTGTTTAAAAGCATTCTCTAACATAAGCTTTACACAAGATTTTATTCGATCATCAAAAAAATGGCTCTAAATCTAAACATGTCGAACTTGCGTGACAGAGCTTAAAAAATTTTGCCCAATTGAACAATCAAACAAGGGAATATTTGATTGAAAGTGTGAGGGAATTTCTGCGATCACTATCTTGAGATAGATAGCGATAACTATTTGGGACAGATATTAGACTGCACACCATGGGAAACATAATGATCTTCATTTCGAAGAGCTTACAGGATAAAATCCCATTTTATTTCTTCAGCAGCTAAACTCTTATCCTTCCCCGTTTCGAGTAAAGTCTTTTACTACCTCTCCAGTCATCATACTGCATACCCACCGTTTTTATACCCAGGCAAATATTAAGTTTTTGTAAATACGGCTACAAAGTATATTTATCAAGCTTTTTGTTTTACAACTTGTTAAGACATAGCATCAGATTGTGCCCTTCGGAATAGGTGCATTTAGATAGATGTGGAGCTAGATAATCATCCAGATGGAGTATTTAGTAGATGTATCGTGAGAACTTCGTAGAGATGTGTATTGGAAGACGTAAATAAAATCACATTCTATGAAGCATTACTTCACATGATTGGATGAAATCACCTTACCTGATTGGATGAAGTTAATCCACCTGATTGGATGAAGAAAAATAGTTCAGGTGGTTTTAGCCCATTAATGAAAAATTCACAAACTACTGTAGGGGCAAACGGCCGTTCACCCCTACTCCTGTACCCATTAAATTGCTGGAGTTGCTAATCCGCCAGACAAAGTCTAATAGCGCTCTCTGCTCCTAGGACGATTGCCACCACCACTACGCTCTTCACGCGGTTTGGCCTTATTCACCCGCAAATCGCGCCCCATCCATTCAGCCCCATCAAGTTCTTTGATGGCTTTATCTTCCTGGTCTTCTTCCTCCATATCAACAAAAGCAAAACCCCTCATCCGACCAGTTTCACGGTCTGATGGTAACTGTACTCGTTTGACCTTACCGTACTCCTCGAAGACAGCTTCTAGGTCTTCTTGAGTAGCTTTATATGACAAATTACCCACGTAAATGGTCACAATATATCCTCTCCGAAACTGAAAAACTATTGGTAAAACGCCAGACTTCGGAAAGAACTCGATCGACAATAAAATTGAACAAATCTCGAACCCGAACCTCGACTTGCATAATAGTTTAGCGTTTTCAGTGCCAAAATTAGGTAAGCTGAATTACAAAGATTATTATAAATATCTAGAAACTTAATAAGCCAAGCGCGAATGAATTCGCAGCTACACTGACAAAGTCTGCCTTCGCAGATTAAGAGAGGAACCCGCGCAGGCGGTTTTTGCTTGTTTAGACGCAGTTTTAACTGCCAGTTGAGCATGATGCTTTGTGCCCAAAAAACTCAATGCGATAGTCGGTAATAACTACACCAGTTTGTGCCTCAACCTGCTTAATTAAATCGTGGGGAAGCTGGATGCTGACGTCAATAATTTGTGCAGTATCTGTAAGGTTGATGTGACTGTGGGAGTCGCTCATATTACCGTATAAACGACCTTCAGAGCGTTCAATGCACTCAATTACTCCCTTAGAAGTGAGGGCTTCTAAGTTTTGATACACTGAGGTATGACCGATGGGTTTTCCTAATTGATTGAGCCGATCGTATATTTCTCTGGCAGACAGGTGTTCCTGGGCACTCCATAGCAACTCCAGGATAAACCGTCGCTGACGACTAACCCGCATTCCCAAGGTTTGGCAGCGGTTAAGGGCATCATTTAAAGTAGCGATCGGTTCAGGCATAATACTTATATTATTGCCCTAATTAGCTGTGATTGGAGATCGCTTTGCCAAGTTGACCCTGATTTCGCAGTAACAGGCGATCGCCCGCAATGGCATCCAACCCAGTTTTGTGCATTAGCAAAGCCAGTTTCACCTTTTTACCCGATCGCTCTAATAATGCCTCGGCGGCGGCATAATCCAGGTCAGTTAGATCGCTAATAATGCGAATGGCGCGATCGCTCAGTTTGCTGTTAGTAACGGCCACATCTACCATGCGGTTACCGTAAACCTTGCCCAACTGCACCATCACACCTGTGGAAATCGTGTTGAGTACTAGTTTGGTCGCTGTTCCGGCTTTCAAGCGTGTAGAACCTGCCAAAATCTCTGGCCCCACCAGGGGACGAATTTCGATGTCGTAATTGGTAGGTACTTGCGCGGCGGGCACACAGGCAAAAAATACTGTTGTTGCGCCGCGTTGCTTTGCCTCTTTAAGCGCGCCGTGTACAAAGGGTGTGGTACCGCCAGCGGTAATGCCAAAAACCACGTCATTTTCTGCAATCTCACTATTAGTGATCGCGGCAGCACCGTCAGATCCATTATCTTCAAGCGCTTCGGAACTGCGCACTAGTGCGGCGGTACCTCCGGCAATAATTCCCTGCACTAGCTGCGGATCGGTGCAAAATGTGGGCGGGCACTCCGCTGCATCCAGCACACCCAGACGACCGCTAGTCCCAGCACCCACATAGAATAATCTGCCGCCGCGTTGCATGGATTTGGCGATCGCAGCGATCGCGGCTGCAATATTCTCCTTTTCCGCCGCCACGGCGGCAACAGCTTTAGCGTCTTCCTGGTTAAATAGATCGACTAGTTCGAGAATTTCCAGGCGATCTAGATTCTGGCTGTTGGGGTTAGCCTGTTCCGTCAGTAAATGTCCGCGTTGCATGATTGTTATTGTCCAAACTCCAGGCGTGCTTGCTCGACGATGTCCACCGTGACCACATCGGTATTAGCTTCGTGAGCCAACTGTTCGATGCGTTGACGTGCTTGACTACGCACAAAGTAGGGAATGTTTCGCAACTTTACTTTGGCCTCAGGTGTCCAGATAAGGGTGTCGCTATATTCTGATCCAGTCATAGCAATTTATTTTAATACTACTCCGACCAACGATCCCGCCATTTTACCGTGCCGTGATCGACTAGAATCCATCGACGGTTGACCAGGTTTTCATAGCGGGGTGGCTGATTTTGACTGCAGATCGCATATTTGTAGGCGATCGCTTTTCCCGCACTTTCCGTAAACGCAATCTCACCAAACCAGGTATTAGCATTGATATACTCCAGCGGATAAGCCTTGCTGATATCCCAATTTCCTAACTCTGGACAATCGCCCACGATCGCAACAGTCTCACCATATTGCGTAGCGACGCCATTCAGTTGGGCTCGCACGATGGTTTTAGCTTTGACGCGATCGCCGACGTAGCTAAGTACGATGGTTTCCTTATGTCCCAGTGTTAGCCCTTGCAACTTGCCATTGGCCACCACAAAATGACGAGAGGTTAGGATGCAGTTATATTCGCCATCTTCTAGCTCTGTATTTTCTATATCTATGGTGACGGCTGCGCCTTTATTCATGGCGACAAAACAACGGGAGTCACGATAGCGACGCAGGTAGGAATAGACATCTGGCGTAATGTACTTCTGCACCTGGCTACCTAGTGATATGGCAGGATTGAGACGGCGTAATTTCGAGAACAGTTGTAAGTCCTTGTAAATCTGCGTGCTTGCATCCCATTGCTGCATCATGGGGCGGTTATAGGGATCGTTGCCACCGTTGGTATCGTTGTGGAGGTATTGCTCCGTGCCGTAGTAGATACAGGGAATGCCGCGCGAGGTCATTACCAGAATCATGGCTAGGCGCAGAATATCTGGATCGGAGTTGAGGCTCTGAAACCTCGGCATGTCATGGTTATCGATGAATGTAATTAGTTCTGTGGCGGTGTTGTAGAGATAGTCGAGATCGAAGATTTTTTGGATCAGGTGAAAGCCACCGTCGCTATTTTTAGCTAAGGCGGCTCGGATCCCTTCACATAAACCAAAGTCGAGGATTGACATGCCCGACTTATTGGCAAAGTTAACCGATCCGCTATCCCAGGGTTTACTAAATCCCCATTCACCAAAAATAAACAGGGAAGGTTTATGAGTTTGCAGATCGCCATTAAACTCTTGCCAGAACCAGAGAGGCATGTGCTTGACCGTGTCCACGCGCAGGGCATCCACGCCTCGATCTAGCCATTTTTTAATTGCCGACTTGATGTAGTTGCGGAAATCAATATTACTTTCGTTAAAGTCCGCCAGACCTGCCATTTCACAATTTTCTAGCTGCCATTGGTCTTCCCAGTCCGTTACTTCACCATTATGGTGATACCAGTTATTTACATCATTGTAAAAGTCAGCAATTGGCACCCCATCATCGTTAAGTACTCCTTTTTTGCCGTTCACATCCGGGCTGCTGTGATTGCACACGATATCCAGAATCAACTTCATGCCCCGACTGTGCATTTCTTTGACCAGGCGATCGAATACACTGCATGTCATCAGGGAAGTTTCTTCACCTTTTCCCACAAAACGAGAATTAATCCGTTTGAAGTCCTTTGTCCAGTAGCCGTGCATGGCGGCAAATTCAAACATCAGATCCTCTACCTGCTCAAACAAAGGCGATATCCAAATCGCGGTAATCCCCATGTTTTTAAGGTAGTCCAGTTTGTCGATGATGCCTTGTAGATCGCCACCCCAATATTTCCCCCACTTTTGCCGCGTCGCATCATAGAGGGCGGGATTAGGCCCCTCATTATTGCTAGGATCGCCATCGTGGAAGCGATCGACGATCAGGAAGTAAATTGTTTCCTGGCGAAATTCAATGGCTCGGGTAAACAGAAACTCAAGATCGTCGATTTTGTCTGATTGGGCTTCGGTATGAAACCCAGCCGCAGCTTTCACCGCTGTCGCCTCAATTCCTGACTGCACTAGAGGAGTTTGCACCATATTTACACCATTTAACTGCAAATAACTTTGGGTATTACCAAATTAATCTCTAAAGTGGCGATCGCCAAATTCTGAATCGGAAATTTTAATGCTTCATAGATTTTGTAGCTGAAAAGCCTAAGGTAGCAGGAAGCCCAAAGCTGATTTAACTTGTTTTAAAGTATCAAAGGCGATCGCACCTGCTTTTTCTCGTCCTTCTTTGAGTACCCCATCCAGATACCCTGGCTCATTTACCACCTCATAATACTTAGCTTGAATTGGCTGCAAGCTGCTAATCACCGTTTCTGTTAGCAATGGCTTAAAATCCCCCCAGCCCCGCATATCTGCACATTCTGCCTGTACTGTCTCTTTGGTCTTGTTGCTGAGAATCATATAAAGCGATAGGAGGTTATGGCATTCCGGGCGATCGGGGTTATCGAACTCCAGACCGCGCACCGCATCGGTTTTGCAGCGTTTAATTTTTTTGGCGATCGCATCGGCATCATCCAACAGGTGAATGCGGCTCATTTCTGACGGGTCGGACTTAGACATTTTGCTGGAACCATCGGTAAGACTCATTACCCTAGCGCCTTCTTTGCGGATCGTGGGATCTGGGAGTTTGAGCAGGGGTGTAGAGCGATCGTCACCAAATCGATCGTTAACTCTGATCGCAATATCGCGGGTCAGCTCAAGGTGTTGCTTCTGGTCTTCACCGACGGGAACAAGATCCGCTTGGTAGAGCAAAATGTCCGCCGCCATTAATACTGGGTAATCTAACAAACCCACATTCACATTTTCGCCTTGCTTAATCGCTTTTTCTTTGAACTGGATCATGCGTTCCAGCCAGTTAAGCGGTGTGATGCAGTTGAGCAACCAGGTTAGCTCGGCGTGGGCAGAAATATGCGATTGCACGAATATGGTCGATCGCTGCGGATCGATACCACAGGCAATGTAAAGAGCCGCCGTGCGGCGCGTGTTTTCAGCTAGCTCTTTGGGATTGTGCGGTGCCGTAATTGCATGCAGGTCAACCACACAAAAGAAATTCTCGTAATTTACCTGGCTTTCCACCCAGTTACGAATAGCACCCAGGTAGTTACCGATGTGCAAGTTGCCTGTTGGTTGAACACCAGATAAGACGCGTTTCTTTGGCATTAGACTATCCGTTCAAGATCCCACAATTTAACATAGGTCTCAATTCTCGCTTACAACACAGCCAAAGATCCACACTCATTAGAACAGCTGCAGAAGACCGCAAACAAGCTTTATGCTTAGACACTTTATGATAGACAATAATCTATAAATTTTGATGCTACAAGTAAACTGGAACCGATTTCATGTTATACGTAGGTTAAATAGATACACCTTTACGATGCCATGACAAGTACGCCACCTCAAGAATCTTTACGCGGTAAAAATAAGTCTACAAACAAAAGTTTTGAAGCCATGCGCAAGTTTTCTGAAACCTATGCGAAGCGTACGGGCACGTATTTTTGTGAAGACCATAAAATTACTAATGCCGTGATTGAGGGCTTAGCCAAGCATAAAGATGAGCTAGGGTCACCGTTATGTCCTTGTCGTTTCTACGAAGATAAGGAAGCAGAGGTAAAGTCTAGCTACTGGAACTGTCCCTGTGTACCCATGCGCGAGCGCAAGGAATGTCATTGCATGCTCTTCCTCACTCCAGAAAATCCCTTTGCTGGCGATAAGCAGGATCTAGAGATTACAGAAGTTACCTACGACACATAGGAAAAGATTTTGGGTTGAGATACTCCCAAGTGCGATCGCTTCCAAATAACCCAAATTATCTATTTCAAGGCGATCGCATAGAGCCACAGCATGTTTGATAACATCTGTAAATTCATGGCAGAGTCCTACTCTTCGGACTTTGCTACTTGGTTTATTGGGAGAACCAATCCCTTTTACAGGAATCAAGCCTTCTGAACTGTCGTTGGAGCCGATCCGATTCGATGCCTTAATCTGCTGCAGTCGGAACAGTTAGGTCTCCATTTAGAGTTCCAAACTGCACCAGATAAGAATATCAACTTTAGAATGGCCGACTATCGCCTACGCTGCGCAAGCTAAATGGAAGAACACTAGAGATTTCCCTCTTACATGTGAGTCAGAGCTGCGACTTTAGATAACTTTTCTTTATCAAGACCCTCTAACTCATTCAGGCTCAGCCAGCCCTCTTTAACTAATTGAGCAAAAACAAAGATGAGGGCAGAGTAGCTGTAGTCATACTTGCCATCGATATCGTGCCGTTTCGCACTTAGGTAATCATGCAAATTCCAGATGTCTTCAAGCTTAATGACGGTGCCCGCTTTAGCTCGAACTTCCCCGATTAAGAAGTTAATCTCCCGTTCATATGCCTTGTTAAAAGCTGATTGAGCCACTGTTTCTTCCGTCTTAGACCATTCAATATTGCTTAATTTCATCTTCAAAATCAAAATTTATAGAATTATTAGTACGGCGCGATTCCTTAGCAGGATGCGTGCCGCCGCCTATTTGTTAAGTTAAGTTAAGTATAATAAGTTTTGTCTCTTAAAGCTATAGCTAAATCTTATAGATTCCTTAAAATTGCCAGTCTTCATCGATAATAGTCGGTTGACAGTTTCAAAAATTTACCTTGCATCGCATAGCCGCATTACCAGGGGGATGGTCTCCAGAACAAGAGGGAGTTGTATTTGTCGAGCAAACTCCTGCACCGATCGTCATTTTGACTGCTGCTGATACCGACATCCAAACGCTAGCGATCGCCGCAAAATCCCTACCACCGGACTGCCCAAACCTAAGGGTGGCCAACCTGCTCAACCTGCAACAGGAATTGACGATTGACACCTACGCCGATCAGGTATTAGCACACGCAGATGTAATCGTGCTAAGACTGCTGGGAGGTCGCAGCTATTGGTCTTACGGGCTAGAGGTGTGTAAGTTAGCGGCTAGCCATCAAAAATTAATTGTTCTTCCAGGTGATGACCAGTTCGACCCAGCGTTAGCCAGTCATTCTAATGTCCCTTTGAGTGTTGTGGATCGTCTATGGCGCTACTTTCTTAATGGTGGTGTTGATAATGCGATCGCTGCCATCCAATTTCTCAGTGACTGCTATCTTGGCACGCGCTTCCAACCACCCGCACCAATCGAAATCCCTAAAATTGGTTTATACCCATACCCTACTCACCCAAATTTCCCACAAGCAGGCATTCTTTTCTATCGCGCCCATTACCTATCAGGAAACCTGGCTCCAGTTGATGCGCTGTGTCAGGCACTTAGCGATCGCGGCATTACCCCAATCCCAGTATTTATCTATTCGCTCCAAGATTCCAATTTGGAAACTGCTTTAGAAGCATATTTCAGTAATATTGATGTACTTCTAAATACAACTAGCTTTTCGCTCACCAAACCTGGAGCTGAAGATAAGGGCAGTATCTGGCGCACCCTAAATGTACCGATCTTGCAGGTAATATGCAGTAGTAGCACGCAGTCACAATGGCAAAATCGCAGTTTAGGACTCGCACCCCGCGATATCGCCATGAATGTGGCTCTGCCAGAAGTGGATGGGCGCATTATTACGCGGGCGGTATCGTTTAAGTCAGTAGAGCAACGTAGTGAATCCCTCGAAACGGACATCACAATCTACGAACCTGTTCGCGATCGCATTAATTTTGTCGCCGATCTAGCTGCTAACTGGGTGAAGTTACGCCGCAAACCCATAGGCGGTCGCAAAGTTGCTTTAATCCTAGCTAATTATCCTACCCGCAATGGCAGACTAGCTAATGGCGTTGGTTTAGATACACCTGCCAGTTGTATTGAGATTCTCAAAGCAATGCAAGCTAATGGTTATGGTGCGATCGATATCCCTAAAGATAGTGATGAATTAATTACTCGCCTGACGCAGGGTGTAACTAACGATCCTGAAAGTCAGCTATCAGCTATCAGCTATCAGCTATCAGCTATCAGCAATTTTTTGATGCTTTGCCATTAGGAGTGAGAGAGCAGATGTTGAAGCGATGGGGGGAGCCGGAATCCGATCTTCCCAATGCCAGTTTTGCGATTCCGGGTATCCAATTGGGAAATATCTTTGTGGGAATTCAACCTGCACGCGGCTACGATCGCGATCCGAGCTTGAACTATCACGCCCCAGATCTAGAACCAACCCATGCCTATTTTGCTTTTTACGTATGGTTGCGCCATATCTTCCAAGCCGATGCGATCGCCCATATTGGCAAGCACGGCAATTTGGAATGGCTACCAGGTAAAGGCATCGCCTTAAGCGAAAATTGCTTCCCTGAGGCAGTATTAGGAGCGATGCCCCATCTCTATCCATTTATTGTCAACGATCCAGGTGAAGGTTCGCAGGCAAAGCGACGTGCCCAAGCTGTGATTATCGACCACCTCACTCCCCCCATGACCCGCGCTGAAACCTATGGTGGCTTGCAAAAGCTAGAGCATCTAATTGACGAATATCACGAAGCCCAAAACCTCAATCCCAGTCGCACTAAGCTCATTCAAGAGAAAATTCTCGAACTAATCGCCCAAGAGAATCTAGAACACGACCTCCAAATCCAACCTCAAGTACGGGTTAAGCATTTGCCCGGAAAGCCTTCACTTAACGCCAAGATTGTCGAGCAAATGCTTAATCTCTCCGACATCCCCGACATCCCCAACTCCCAATTAACCACCCGCCAAACCCCCTTCTCTGAACTTCTCATCCAAACAGACGGATATCTATGCGAACTCAAAGAAGCACAGATCCGCGATGGATTACATGTCTTTGGTAAATGTCCAGAAGGCAGGCAACTACGGGATTTAATTGTGGCGATCGCTCGCAATCCAGGTAATGGAAAATTGGGAATTACTCAATCCATAGCGAGATCGCTTCAACTCGACTTCGATCCCCTCACTGCCGATCCCAGCCAAGTATTTACCGATGTGCCACAGGAATTACTGCCATATCTCGATGGAACATGCAGGATAATTGGTGATGCGATCGCCGCGATCGAGAATTATGCGGCGGAGATCGTCGATAAATTTCTACTGATGCCGAATACAGAATCTACAACTCATGGAAACTTGAGAAATATAAATCCACTGCTCTCATTAGAGTCAATAGATCTGCTCAGTTCCATTTATCATTCCCTACGTCAAACCGATCAAGAGATCGATAATTTCCTGAAGGGATTGGATGGTAAATATATACCCAGTGGTGCTAGCGGTGCACCCACCAGAGGCAGGCTAGATGTATTGCCAACCGGACGCAATTTCTATTCCGTTGATATTCGAGCTATTCCCACAGAAACAGCCTGGGATGTGGGACGACGCAGTGCTGAAGTATTAGTAGAAACCTATACCCAGGAACATGGAGAATATCCTCGTACCTTAGGTTTATCAGTTTGGGGAACTTCCACCATGCGCACAGGCGGTGATGATATTGCTGAAGCACTAGCTCTAATTGGGGTGGAGCCAGTGTGGGATGGCATTTCACGGCGAGTTGTAGATTTTCGCGTCATGCCCTTAAGCATTCTTGAGCGTCCACGCGTGGATGTGATGCTGAGAATTTCCGGCTTCTTTCGTGATGGCTTTGATAACTTAATTAGTCTATTTCAAAGCGCCGTAGAAGCGGTTAGTCAACTCGACGAACCCGAACATATGAATCCACTCAGGGCAAATATACAGCGAGATAGTGAGATATTTGCACAGCAAGGAGTAAAACCGGAAGCGGCGATCGCCCAAGCCCAATATCGTGTCTTCGGCTCTAAGCCTGGTGCCTACGGTGCAGGTTTGCAGGGACTAATTGAAAGCCAAAATTGGGAAACCGATCGAGACTTGGCCGAGGCTTATATCAACTGGAGCAGCTATGCCTATACAGGTTACGGCAATGCGGCTACTGCACCTGATGCATTGCGGCAAAGATTAAGTAATTTACAGATCGTTTTGCATAACCAGGACAACCGCGAGCATGACCTGCTCGACTCCGATGACTACTACCAGTTTCAAGGTGGTATGACCGCCTCAGTGCGATCGCTAACTGGTCAAAACCCTCAAACTTATTTTGGTGACCACGCGTTGCCACAAAACCCTAAGGTGCGATCGCTCAGTACCGAGATCGCTCGCGTCTATCGTTCCCGCGTCATCAACCCCAAGTGGATTGA
Organism: Rhizobium sp. Q54; assembly: GCA_943367755.1. Taxonomy (GTDB): domain Bacteria; phylum Cyanobacteriota; class Cyanobacteriia; order Pseudanabaenales; family Pseudanabaenaceae; genus PCC-6802. The sequence goes on from CALRKB020000025.1 coordinate 66,438, forward strand.
GGGCGTCATGCGCCACGGCTATAAGGGTGCCTTTGAGATGTCTGCTACAGTTGACTATTTATTTGCCTATGATGCTACGACTAATTGCGTTGCTGACTTTATGTATCAAGGTATAGCAGAAGCCTATTTATTTAACCCCATAGTTCAAGAATTTATAGAGGCTAAAAATCCTTGGGCGTTAAGGGATATGGCAGAGCGTATGTTAGAAGCACATCAGCGCGGCCTATGGCAAGATGTGTCTGTGCAAACGCTGCACAAACTGCGTAATCTAGTATTGTCATCAGAAGCAGCGATCGAGAGTCAACCTAGCGATAGAGGGGAGTAGATGATAGAATTTTATTATCTCAGACTGTTTACAACTGACCTAGCAACCCTGCAAATTACCAGTGATCACTTTACATTTGCTACATCCACTCCAAGCTGTCACCATGCAAACTTGGAAATTCTCAGCCGAGCCGATAATTCGGATCGGACGTGCTAGCGACAATCACGTTATCCTCTATAGCTCCGTAGTTTCTCGCCATCATGCTGAGTTGCGCTTTCATGATTTTGGCTGGGAGGTAGTAAGTCTGGGCACAAATGGTACCTATCTTGAAGACAAGCGCATTGATACTGCCCCTATTGTCGATGGTGCAATTATTAGGATTGCTAGTTCAGGGCCAAAGCTACAGTTTAGAATTGTGAGCGATGAAGCATTAAATTCACAAGGGTCCGAGCGCAATCTTAGGGAAGAGCGCCCTACCTTCTTTGCCCCAGATCTGCTCAATAAATAGGAAGTAAGCTATGTAGTCAAATGTCCACGGGGGTAAATGTCTAAACTACATAATTCGACTGATTTGTATTATGTGAATGCCAGCGACGAAATACGCCAACAAGTTGCGAAAATCGCTAGGCGTTTTGGAATCTTTGCCTGCATTGCGTGTGCTAGAGCTATCATGGATTTCTGGTAGTGTCCCAGATCTGATGACTTGGTAATGCCACCAAGATATTTGGATCGCTCCGATGATTTACTGGCTCAATTTTGCCTTGCCATGCTACACCAATTGTGGATGCGGTTTGGTAAATCCTAGTTTGCCATCCCTTGCTTTTAAGGTAGTTAAAACCTTGGCAAACATCCTGAGATGCTAAATTCTGAAATACGATCGTGGCATTTGGTGCTGCATATTGCTCACAGGCGATCGC